>JAWVYS010000021.1:0-54224 GCA_033722555.1 Brumimicrobium sp. | reverse complement strand
TCCAATCTAGGTTTGGCCGACCATTCCATAAACCGTTTGATAGAGAGATACAACAGTATGGTACTGGAGCGAGGAAGAATAATGAACTTTTCTAGTCAGGAGCATCCAAAAACACTCAATTTAACGGAACAAATAAAAGAGATTCGGCACTCCTTAGAGAAGAGTCTTAAGAAATCCGTTGAGGTAAATACAATAAAACTGAATTCGTTAAAAGAAAAAGAAAGAACAATAAGCTCTAGAATAGCGAAAATACCGGAATTCGAAAGAATCTACCGAGATATAATGCGTCAGCAACAAATCAAAGAATCCCTCTATATCTATCTGTTGGAAAAAAGAGAGGAAGCGGCAATTACCTTGGCAGCAAATGTGGCAAATGCCAAGATAATTGATTTTGGTTATGCCTATGGTCCGGTTTCACCGGCGAAAAAATTCATCTATTTGGTGTCTTTTATATTCGGTTTACTGGTTGCCGTAGGATTCGTATTTATTAAGTTATTGTTAGATACTAAAGTGCATTCAGCAAAAGATATCGAGCACCTCAATATACCATTTCTAGGTTCAATTCCAAAAGCTCCATCAAAGACTGACAGTATAGTTATTTCAAAGGAGGCAAAAACTGAAATAGCCGAGGCCTTTAGATCTTTAAGAACAAATGCTCATTTTTTATTAAAACCTTCTAAAAATCAGTCAACAGGTAGCGTTTTATTTATTACCTCAACAATAGCAAAAGAGGGTAAAACCTTTGTGGCCATAAATTTGGCGAATTCCTTCGCTTTAACGGGTAAAAAAACACTTCTTGTCGGATTGGATCTAAGGGCTCCCAAATTACTTCAGTACATGAACGAAGACGACAAACCGGGTATAACGGATTACTTGGTTGACGGTTCGAAACCTTTGGCACATTATATTTTTAAAAGTAGAATCCATGATCAGTTAGATGTTCTTCCATCCGGATCTGTTCCTCCAAACCCTGCTGAACTGCTTTTGCAAACACAGGTGTCTGAACTTTTCGGAGAAATAAGAAAAGAATACGATTATATCATTGTGGATACGGCTCCTATCGGTGTTGTTACAGATACTCTTCTGCTCAAGGATTACGGTGATGCTTTTCTATACGTAGTTAAAGCTGAATACCTCGATAAACGTATGCTCGAAAATCCAAAGGAACTTTACCACGAAAAGAAACTGAAGAATATGGCTATCGTACTGAACGGTATAATTCGCGGTCATTCAAGAAATTACGGATACGGTTACGGATATGGATACGGGTATGGGTATGGATACGGATACGGATACGGGGTTAAACCTGTAAAAAAATGGTGGCAGTTCTGGAAAAAAGCAAACGATTAAGAGTACCGATATGGATATTTTAAAATCCTATCACTGACATCTTCTTTAATAAAAAAAAGAAAAAATGCTCTCACTTATTGGAAGAAAGAAGGAACTATTCGCTGATGACATTCTCTCTTTGGAGAAAGATCTACGTGAGATCATCTCCGAAAGTAAATTCCTCGTACTAGGCGGCGCAGGATCCATCGGTCAGGCGGTAACAAAAGAAATCTTCAAAAGAAATCCGCTTAAACTTCATGTGGTCGACATCTCCGAGAACAACCTTGTTGAACTTGTTCGAGACCTTCGTTCGTCGCTCGGATACATAGATGGTGAATTCAAAACTTTTGCACTTGACATCGGTTCCGTTCAGTACGATGCCTTTTTCAATGAAGACGGGGATTACGATTATATACTCAATCTTTCAGCTCTTAAACATGTGCGTAGTGAAAAAGATCCATTCACCCTGATGAGAATGATAGAAGTGAACGTTTTCAATACCTTGAAAACAATACGCCAGGCGCGTCATAAGGGTGCCAGAAAATATTTCTGCGTTTCTACCGATAAAGCAGCAAATCCCGTAAATATGATGGGCGCTTCCAAACGCATCATGGAAATGTTTCTGATGAGAGAAAGCAAAGAAATGGAAATCTCTACAGCTCGGTTTGCCAATGTCGCTTTTTCAGACGGCTCCCTGCTCCACGGTTTTAACCAGCGAATTTTGAAAAAACAACCCATCGTTGCACCCAATGATGTAAAACGCTATTTCGTTACGCCACAAGAATCGGGAGAACTTTGCTTGATGTCATGCATCTTCGGAGAAAACAGGGACATCTTTTTCCCAAAACTCAGTGAGGACCTACATTTGATCTCGTTTGCCGACATCGCGGTAAAATACCTCAGAGAACGCGGATACGAACCTCATATCTGCGAAACAGAAGAAGAAGCCCGACATTTTTTTGACAAAGAAAAAAAGACTCGTGGCACGTTGAGCGGAGTCGAAGTGTGGCCCTGTTACTTTACATCCTCGGATACAACAGGAGAAAAAGACTTTGAAGAATTCTTCACCGATCAGGAAACCTTGGACATGAACCGCTTTGAGAATTTAGGTATCATTAAAAATCATCCGATCTATGATGATCATTTACTGAAAAAATTCTCGAAAGAAATCAATCGAATGAAATCAGGATTATCCTGGAGTAAGGAAGAGATTGTGAAGTTGTTCTTTGAGCTTATTCCTAATTTTGAATATGAAGATAAAGGGAAGTATTTGGATGGGAAGATGTAATTTATGGGGTTTATAGGGTTTATCGCATTACTGTTTTGGGGTTTAGGGTTAAATCGTTTGTGTTATGAAAGTGTTTAGTTTTGAAGGGCTTGAGGTTTGGAAGGATGTAAAGTCGTTAACAAAAGAGATTTATCTTTTAACTAATAATTTCCCCGATAGTGAGAAATTTGGATTAGTCTCGCAGATTAGAAGAGCTACAGTTTCAGTATCATCCAACATAGCGGAAGGTTCCGCTAGAAATTCAGCTAAGGATCAGGCTCATTTTTATCAAATCGCTTACAGCAGTTTAATGGAAGTACTGAGCCAGTTATTAATTTCAGTTGAACTCGACTATATAAAAGAAGATGAGTTATTAGTTCATCGAGAAAAGATATCAAGTACAGCTTATAAACTAAATGCGCTGAGAGCCGCATCCCTAAAACGATTAAAAAAATAAAACCCACAAACCCTATAAACCCTATAAACCCTATAAACCCTATAAACTGAATAAACCCATTCAATGGACACTACCAAAACAATAAACTTCATCCGTGAAGTCTACGGGACAAATGATTTCATACCTCTCCACGCCCCGGTTTTCCAAGGGAACGAGAAAAAATACCTGAACGAATGTATCGATTCTACCTTTGTTTCATCGGTGGGTAAATTTGTGGATCAGTTTGAAAACCAAATGCAGGAAATCACAGGGGCCTCCAAAGCTGTTGCCGTAGTAAATGGTACAGCATCCTTGCAAATCGCTCTTCGATTGGTGGGAGTACGCCCGGGGGAAGAAGTCATCACCCAGGCCCTTACATTTGTGGCAACAGCCAATGCTATTGTATATAACGGTGCTGATCCAGTTTTTTTGGATGTTGATAAATATACATTGGGACTTTCTCCTTCCTCGGTTAAACGATTTCTGGAAGAACATGCGGAACGAAGATCTAATGGATGCTATAACAAACGAACGGGCCGCAGAATCGCCGCATGCATGCCTGTTCATACGTTTGGTTTCCCGGTTAGAATCGACGAACTTATAGAAGTCTGTTCCGGGTGGGACATTCCTGTAGTAGAAGATGCCGCCGAAGCAATCGGTAGTTATTACAAAGGCAAACACACTGGCACCTTCGGAGCGATAAGCGGATTTTCATTCAACGGAAATAAAATAGTGACTAGCGGAGGCGGAGGTGCCATCATTACCAATGATGTAGAACTTGGAATTAGAGCGAAACATATTACCACCACCGCAAAAAAACCCCATCCTTATGAGTTTTATCACGATGAGATCGGATTCAATTTCAGGATGCCCAATATAAACGCAGCTCTGGCCTGTGCTCAACTGGAAATGCTGGATAAATATCTAAAAGATAAAAGAAAACTTGCAAATGATTATGCCCTGTTTTTTGATCAAATGGGTGTCAAATTCTGCAAAGAGCCCGCCAATTCAAAATCCAATTACTGGTTAATGGCCGTTGAACTGGAAAATAAAACGGAAAGAGACAAGTTTTTGAAAGAAACCAATGATCACGGTATTATGACTCGCCCCGTTTGGCAGCTGATGTATCGGTTACCCATGTTCACCAATTGTTATCGGGATGATCAGATAAATGCTGAATTTTTGGAAGAAAGAATTGTAAATTTACCGAGTATGGTGACAAATTATAGTGTATGATAAGATTAAGAGCATTGAGTAGAAAAGATCTCGATAAAACCTTGGAATGGCATAATAGTCAGAATATTTCTGAGTCATACCTCGGCCATCCTTTCCCCGTAAGCCCTGAAATGGAAGAAAAGTGGTACGACAGTATTCTTACCTCAAACATTCCAACATCCGTATTTGGTATAGAAAATGAAGAGCATAATTTACTGATCGGTTTAACAGTTCTGAAGAATATCAATCTCATCAACAGGTCTGCCGAATTTGCCATGTATATAGGGAATGAAGATTTCAAGGGAAAAGGTTATTCAAAGATCGCAGCAGAGAAAACCCTACTATTTGGTTTTCGCAATTTAAACCTGAACAGGATATACCTCAAGGTACTGGAAAATAACCACATTGCTATTAACCTTTATGAAAAATTAGGATTTAAAAAAGAGGGAGAACTTAGACAGAGTGTATTCAAAAACGACTGCTATCTAAATGAATATCAGTATTCCCTGCTGAAAAGTGAGTGCTCGAATGAAATTTAGAATACTGAACACTGACCGGCAAGATGAGTGGAATGCTTTAATCAAACGTTTACCACCAGCGCAGCAGGATATTTATTTCACCCCTCAGTATTATCGCCTGTTTGAAACTTTACGAGCCGGGAGGGCTCACTGTTTTGTATTCGAAAGTGATCAAAATGACCTGGCTCTATATCCATTTTTATTGAATTCGGTCAATGATCTGGGATATGACTTGGATGCATTATACTTTGATATTCAGGGGGCTTACGGATACAACGGAGTTGTTTCTTCTTCGATGAATCCGTCATTTATCAATTCCTTTCATGAAGCATTCCTGAATTACTGTGAGAATGAAAATATTATAGCTGAATTTACAAGGTTTTGTCCCATCAAGAAAAATCATAAGTTCTCTGAAAAATATATGAACTGTTTTTTTGACAGACATACCGTGAGCGTCGATCTGAAAAAAGATTATAGCCTCATTAAAAGGGATTATCAGCGTAGTACTCGGAAACAGATTGCCCGGATGCAACGTAATCCGGAGATAAAGATTGAATATACTTCAAACTGCAACTTATCGCAGGTCGAAGAGGTTTATGCAATATACTTGGAATCCATGGAAAGGCTTGGGGCAAAAATAGACCTCATCTTCAGCCTGGATTTTTTCCGTGACATGCTCAATATGGAAAGTGCTCACTTAATAATTTTTAAACTCAGGGGACGGTCTGTTTCCTTCATCACATTCCTTCATTTCGCTGATAAATTACACGGCTTTTTAGGTGGTACACTCAACGAATTCCTTACACTCTCACCCTTCAGTCTCCTCTATGATGAAATGATCCGTTTCGGTACAGAAAATAACGCGGAATATTTACACGTGGGTGGAGGTACTTCTAATAAAATAGACGATAAATTACTGAATTATAAACTTCATTTCTCTCAAAACAAGAATGATTTTTATATTGGAAAAAAAATACATAACCCTGTTGTTTATGAAGAAGTAATAAAACAATGGGAGGGAAAATTTGCTACAAAAGAGCAATTACGGGATAATCAACTGCTGAAATACAGGAATATCAATGTCTGAAAAGATAGAAGCACGAAAGATTGAAGAGAATGTGTCTATCATACATTCTTTGAAAAAAATGGATTCTCTTGGGGTTAAATCCCTGATAGTTGTAGATGAAAAAAATATTTTCAAGGGAATTTTAAGTATAGGTGATATCCAGAGAGCAATAATAAAGGGGCTTTCTCTTGATATCTCTGTTAGTGAGATACTCAGATCCAATACAAAATATGCACGTGAAAATGATTCGTTCGATGACATCAAATCCATGATGATTCATTACCGTATGGAACTGTGTCCTGTAATTGAAAACAACCAATGGATCAAAGAAGTTTACTTCTGGGAAGATATCTTTCCCATGCAAACTCCTCAGATAAGAGCAAATTTTAAAGTTCCCGTGGTTTTGATGGCCGGAGGTTTTGGAACAAGAATGAGACCCCTAACCTATATTTTGCCTAAACCGCTTATTCCGGTTGGTGAGAAAACTATATTACAGGAAATTTTTGACAGTTTTTATAAGTATGGCTGTACAGAATTTTATACATCGGTGAACTATAAAGCAGATTTTATTAAGGATTTCGTAGATAAACTGAACCTCCCTTATCAGGTAAATTATTTTGAGGAAGATAAGCCTCTGGGCACGGCCGGAAGCCTTCAGTTACTTAAGAAAAAGATAAATACGACCTTTTTCGTGCACAACTGTGACATCATAATTGATAATGATTATTCAGAGATCCTCGATTATCACAATCACAATAAAAACGAGATTACAATAGTAGCAGCACTGAAACATTTTCCCATAGCATATGGAACCATCGAAACAGGTGAAAACGGTGAGTTGATCAGTTTATCGGAAAAACCCGAAATGACTTTTAAGATAAACAGTGGTTTATATATTCTCGAACCTCATCTCCTGAATGATATTCCGGATAATCAGTTTTTCCATATAACCGATCTTATAAAGTTAATAAAGGAAAGACAAGGGAAAATTGGTGTTTTTCCGGTGTCAGAAAAGTCATGGACCGATATAGGTAATTGGGAAGAATACTTAAAAGTCGTCAAAAACACCAATCAGTGACGAAAAAGAACAATAATAAAATTAAAGTCGTTTGGCTTTGTCACTATTCGAATGCTGAACTTCAGGAGTGGATCAAACCGAGCAAAAAAGTTCCGGAATATGCCCCGTGGATAAGAAGCATGATAAAAATGTTTGAAAATGATAGTTCGATCGACCTACATATTGTATCCCAGCATGAATATCTTTCTTTTTCACAAAATTTCAGCAATAAGGGTATACACTACCATATTGTACGAAAAGGTTTACCGATAGTCGGAAGACACTGGCCCCGTTTCTTGAAGTGGGATCGCTGGACAGATTTTATATTTTGGAAAAGAAGATCAAAAAAGATCATCGATCGGATTGATCCCGACATAATTCACATGCATGGGTTCGAAAATGAATTTTGCAGCACAATTTTTCAGTTTAGAGAGCACTACCCTGTTTTCATTACCGTACAAGGTTTTGTTCATCAGTCCCTTGCTCAGAGCAAATCAATAGACAAAAGAAAGCTGAACGAACTCAGGATAATTAAAGAATTCAGGCATTTTGGTGTGAGAACTAAAACAATGGAAAAAGACATTCTCGCAATAAACCCTTCCGCTGTAACACATTGGCATCAATACCCGATGAAAATACCTTGCGCTGAACCTGCCGAAAAAATATATGACATTGTATATTTTGCACGTCTCACCAAAGATAAAGGAATTGAAGACCTTCTAAGAGCGGTAAAGATCATCGTAGATGAGTTAAATCCGGATATAAAACTATGTATCCTGGGAGGGGGAAACATAACAGTATTCAAGAATTTAGCTGAAGAACTTGGTATCGGCGGAAACATCAGTTGGAAAGGTTTTTTACCCACACAGCAAGACGTATATAACATGGCATCCAAAGCGAAGATCTCAGTACTACCTACCTATCATGACATCATTTCAGGTACGATCATTGAAAGTCTTTTCCTAAAAATCCCCGTGGTCGCCTATAACACAGGTAGTATTCATGAAGTAAATGAAAAGGAACCAATAATAGAACTTGTTGAAAAATTCGATATAAAAGGTTTAGCCATAGCTATTCAAAAACTTACGTCAGACAAGGACCTTATTGAGGAACGGGCTGAAAAAGGATTTGAGCGTGTAATGGAGATGTTTGGAGAATCAGACGAAGAGATCAGAACGAAGATCTTGACTATTTATAACGATGTAATAAATCAAGAAAGAAAAGCCGATGAATGCTAGTACTCGAGTAGTGGTTAATACAGCTGTGGTTTACATCAAGTTGCTGATCGGCATAGCCTTGGGGCTCTTTACCACTCGTCTGGTTCTTGAAGCTTTAGGGGAAACAGATTATGGTGTCTTTATTCTCGTTGGGGGTATGATTGGAATGCTCGCTATTCTTAATAGTTCTATGAGTAATGGCTCCATGCGATTCATGGCACATAGTTTAGGGTCAGGTGATCCGGAGAAAATCAGACTCACTTTCAATACAACGCTTCATCTCCACATAATTATAGGGTTACTCCTGATACTGATAATGGAAATAGGAGGATATTTTATGTTTAGATACATTATTAATATCCCGGAGGGCCGATTTTTTGCAGCGCAGTTCGTATTTCATTCGATGGTTTTAACGACTTTCGTAACAATCGTTTCTGTCCCCTACGACGCTGTGATAAATGCTCACGAGAACTTATTATTTCTTTCGGTCGTGGACGTTCTTGGATATATATTGAAACTGGGTTTAGCGATCTATTTATTCTATGCCCCTTATGACCTGTTAATAACCTATGCAACCATTCTCCTGGCGATTCATATCATTCAGAGATTAATAAAACAGATATATAGTCGTAGAAAATACGATGAATGCAAAGTGGATTTCTCTAACTATAAGAATAAAAAACTGAGAAATGAAATTCTCAGTTTTAGTGGTTGGAACTTATTCGGATCAATAGCATCCATGTCGGTTACACAGATTAGAAGCTTAATACTTAATGTGTTTTTTGGGGTGGACATCAACGCTGCTGAAGGGGTTTCGAAAACAGCAAGTAATCAACTGAATACTGTCTCCTCGAGTATGACCCGGGCCCTTAATCCGCAACTGGTTAAAAGCGAAGGGAGCGGAAACCGTAGACGGATGTTGATGCTTACGGAAATCTCTACAAAATTCTCTGGTTTCCTGTTTGCCATATTTGCAATACCGGCCATCATTGAAATGCCTTTTTTGATCGATATTTGGTTAAAGAATGTTCCTGATTTCGCCATAGCTTTCACACGCTTAATTCTCATCGGTTTACTGTTGGAAAAGTTCACTTTTGAAATAACCAATGCAATCAGAGCTAACGGAAACATCAGAGCTATGACTATTATGGAATCCGTCATCGCGGTGATTACCATTCCTGCAGCAATATTCATTTTTCAATTAGGATATAAACCATACTGGATCTTCATTATTTATATCATTTCTACGCTGCTCGCGGCCTTCAACCGGTTCTATTACGCCAAAAAAATTCTTGATATGAAAATAAAGATCTTTTTTTTCAGAGCGATCTTACCGGTGATATTTCCCCTATCAGTTATAATCGTTTTAAATGTATTAGTAAATTTCATTAACAATAATGAATTAATTCGATTGTCTGTTTCATTTATATTGACACCCTTGTTATTTGTATTTTTGTTTTGGGTATTCAGTATGACGAAAGAAGAAAAAATGAAAATAAAGGAAATTGCCGGGCAAATCCGTGAAAAATTAAAATCTGTTGCATGAAAAGGGTGTTAAATAAGATCCTCAAACCACTGCATAAATCCGCTTATGCTCAGGGAGGCGAAGACATGATACTTAATACTCTATTCGCAGGAATTAGAAAGGGTAAATACATCGACATTGGCGCAAATTCTCCCTTTGAACAGTCGAATACTGCTTTTTTTTACAAAAAAGGATGGTCTGGATACAATATCGACGCTAATCCGGAATCTGTTAAGCGCTTAAACAAAGGACGCAAACGGGATAAAAATATTTTAGCTTTCATCAGCGATGAAAACCACGAGGTAACTTATAATTATTATGAAAATTCTCTCTACAACGGTGCTGAAAACGAGCTTGAAATTCCTTCCCCGTTGTTAAAAAAAGAGAAGATCAAAAGCAAGACTGTTAAGCAGATTCGCACGGAGTTTCTAATTACTGAACAGATAGATTTTCTCTCTATTGACATAGAAGGATATGATCTCAAAGTGCTGCAATCGTTAGACTTAAAAGAATTTAGACCTCGGGCAATTGTGATCGAATCCTTCGATTATTTAGTCAGAGATTGTTTGAACAACGAGATCACAGAGTACTTGAAAAAATACGATTATCATTTCATTGCTAAAACCATCACTAATTGCATTTATATCTCAAATGAATTTTACAAAGAACGCTTTATAAAACAAGAGTGAAAAGTATTAAGGTACCTATATTAATTATTGCCTTTAACCGGCCGGAGGTAACACGAGACACATTTGAGTTCATTAAAAAGGCAAAACCGGAAAAGATTTATATTGCGGTGGACGGTCATAGGGAAAATGTACCTGGAGAAAAAGAAAAGGTCGAAGAAGTAAAAAATATTTTATCGGATATTACTTGGAAATGCAGTGTTCAATATAAATTTAATGAATCCAACCGAGGTGCAGAGATTACCGTTTCATCGGCAATTTCCTGGGTACTGGAAAGGGAAGAAAATGTGATCATTCTCGAGGACGATATTATAGCTCCTTGGGGTTTTCTCAAATTCGCGGAGGAAATGTTGATCAAATATCAGGACAATGAGCAAATAGCTACGGTTACGGGATCTAACTTCACGCCTATTCCCTTTCCGAATAATGAGGACTACTGTTTTGCCAGATACGGCCATAGCTGGGGATGGGCAACCTGGAGAAGAGCATGGAAAGATTTTGACCTCAACCTGTCGGTTAAACCGGAACACCTGAGAATGGACTTTCTCCGTACAGTTACTGTGAATGAGAGAGAGGCAAAATTCCTTAAAAAACAGTTCCTGAAATTAATGCACAAAGGACCGGGCAATTCAACCTGGGACTATACAGCAAATTATTTCCTTAGGGTGAATAATAAACTCTCAATTATTCCGAGAGTGAACCTAACATCGAATATTGGCATCTATGGATTACATGCCCGGGGTAAAACGCAACACCATTTCAGGCCTTATGATGAGAATTTCAAAGCAACCAAACATCCTTCAGAGGTAGCTTATTTCCGTGAGTTTGACCAATTTCATTTCGACAACTATATTTCCCTGAAGAGACCCTTATCTATAAGAACACTGAAGAAATTGAAACGAATAATCAAAAGCATTTACTCAGGTGACTAAAAAAAATGCACCGACCATAATTGTAATAATTGCCTTGGCCGCTGCTCTTTTCGGCCTTGTTATGAATAATATTCCCATACTCGGTAGTTTCCGTTTTATCTGGGGACCAGGCACAGCCTTGCTGCTTCTAATGATCAAACCGACCATAATATTCACACCATGGTTAAAAAATCTTCTCATATATGGTTTAATTGTGATCTTTCTTCTCCCAAACCTGATTTGGCATCAGATGGACGAATGGAACAGAAGAAGTCTTCTGGAAGAGTTTATTTCTCTTCTTTTCGTTTTCATCGTTATCGCATTCTATCTCAAAAAAAAAGATCCGATCGGTCTGTCTTTAGTTGCGAAATACAGCCTGGTGTTCATGCTGATTTCCGTTTTTATCACTCATTTGGTGCTTTTTGTAGATCCAACTATCATCCGTGATTCCGCAGCTGTATTCGATGAAAACGAGACAAGACTGAACCTCGCCGAAAGGACTGGAGCAATAGGTTACGGTTATGCTCAGGGAATAACTTTCCTTTTCCCTGTTTTCATTTTTGCCATAAAGTATAAATTGAAACTAATCTGGTCAGTCGGCTTTACCTTAATTATTTTTCTGCTCTTTCTTTTCCTGACCATTAGATCTCAGGTATTCTCTAACCTACTCGTAGGCAGTATAATAATCATCCTCTCCCTCATTGGAACAAAAAATAAATCCTTCACCTATACATTGATAGGAGTAATTGTCTTCTTGATCTTTGTTATACCGGTTGAAGTATACAGCAATTTGCTCCGTGAAGCAAGTACCTTTTTTGACGCCAGATCGGAAACCTATTTAAAACTGAATGATTTTGCCAACTTTATTGTAGATCCTGAAACAGATAATGAAGACCTTGCAGCCAGTCACAGGGCTAGTCGTTACCCAATGTTACTCTCCAGCTTGGCAGAAAACCCCTTGTTGGGAACACTTGCTTCATACAAGACATCTTATCAGGAAGAAGGGGCACATCTCTATTTCATGAATCGCTTGGCTATCTGGGGGATTCCTGTTTTCTTATTTTTTTTATACGTGCTTTTCAGTCCTATCCTACGTATTCGCAATTTTTTGGATAACCGTTTTAAATACTACTATTTTCTGTCTGTATTAGCTTTCATAATGTACGGTTTAACGAAGAATATTGCCGGGCGGGAACCTTTTATTATTTTATTTATCATTGTACCGGGAACCTATTACTTATTAAGAAGAAATAATCCTGCTTTTTTTAAAAAATTAATGAAGAATTAATGAACAAGAAAACACTTCTAATTACTGGGGGAACAGGGTCCTTTGGAAATGCTGTGCTCAATAAATTTCTGAAAGACGATTTCTTTCAGGAAATCCGCATTTTCTCCAGAGACGAAAAAAAACAACATGATATGCGCGCACTCTATGGAGATGCGAAAATTAAGTTCTATATCGGGGATACGAGAAACAAGTCAAGCGTTGACAATGCAATGAACGGGGTAGATTATGTCTTCCATGCCGCAGCACTTAAACAGGTTCCGTCTTGCGAATTTTTCCCGATGGAAGCTGTTCGAACCAACGTTGAAGGTTCCGAAAATGTACTCCGTAGCGCAGGAGAAAATAATGTAAAATCGGCTGTATTACTTAGTACGGATAAAGCTGTTTATCCCATCAATGCAATGGGAATGAGTAAAGCTCTCAGTGAAAAAGTAATGGTTGCTCAAAGTCGAACGGGTACAGGAAACACAGTACTGAGTGGAACACGTTATGGAAATGTAATGGGTTCTAGAGGATCGGTAATTCCCTTATTCATTGACCAGATAAAACAAGGCAAGCCCTTGACGATTACAGATCCAAACATGACCAGATTTATGATGACGCTGGATGATGCGGTTGAACTGGTGTGGTTCGCTTTCAATAACGCAAATAACGGCGACATCTTTGTACAAAAGGCCCCTGCAGCTACTGTAAAAACATTGGCGTTGGCTCTTAAGGATATATATAAAGCAAACAATCCCATCGAAATAATCGGAACGCGACACGGCGAAAAACGTTTTGAGACACTCGTAAGTCGAGAAGAAATGGCGAAAGTCCAGGATATGGGACGGTATTTCAGAATCCCTGCAGATAACAGGGACTTAAATTACGGTAGTTTTTTTACGAAGGGAGAACCTAAAATAGCTGAACTAGAGGACTACACCTCTGACAACACCGAACAACTGGATATAGATGCGCTGAGAAACCTACTCCTCGAACTACCTGATATCCGAGAGGATTTAGCAAATAAATAAGAATTTTTTAGAATATTGGATCCTTTAGAAATTATAGGTAGCGAACATACAGATCATAGGGGAAAAGTACGCTATGTAAATCAGTTTGAAATGTCAGAGATCGTGCGAATGTATTCAATCGAACCTCTAAGCGACACCATTCGAGCCTGGCAAGGTCACAGGAAGGAGAACAAATGGTTTTTTGCAGCAAAGGGAAGCTTCCTTGTAAAGATCGTCAACATGGATAACAAAAATATTAGGTTCGAATACACCCTGTCGGAGAGCGAAAGCAAAATAATCAAAATTCCCGGAGGTTATTTCAATGGTTTTCAAGCACTACAACCGAGAAGTGTCCTAATGATTTTTTCAGATTTCAGTTTAGAACAGTCAGTAAAAGATGACTACCGAGAGGAACTAAATAATATTCCCTGGATTTAAGGCCTTATTTTAACCTTATTAAAACCAGATTCAATATATTAGTTGTTAATAACAGACCCTACAGCGGATAAACAAAATTTTAAGATGAAAAAAATAGGCATAACAGGGCTGAACGGTTTTATAGGAAACCATCTGAATAATAAATTAAAATTGTTAAAAGAGGATTTCGAAATGGTTAAGTTCGACCGTTCATTATTCGATGCTCCTACTCTTCTTGATGAATTTGTTTCACAATGCGATGTGATCATTCATTTGGCAGCAATAAACCGAAACGACGATCCCACAACTTTATACGAAACCAATATTACGCTTGCAAAATCACTTCTTAATTCGCTTGAAAGAACCGGTAAAAAACCGCATATCCTTATTTCATCATCTACACAGGAAGAACAGGAAAATCCTTATGGACGATCGAAGAAAGAAGGAAGACGTATTTTTTCAGAATGGTCGAAACGTGCTGGAGCAAAATTCACCGGTTTGATCATTCCTAACGTTTACGGTCCCTTCGGACGGCCATTTTATAACTCTGTAGTAGCCACATTCTGTCATCAGCTGGCTTGTCATGAAACGCCCGTTATTAAAACGGATGGAATGCTCAAACTCATATATGTGGAAGAACTCGTCGACCTGATCATTGACAGTATACGAACAGAGAATAATTCTCACGAACTCAAAGTTCCTCACACTGCTGAGATTAAAGTATCTGAATTATTGTCTGTACTCAGCTATTTCAAGAATGTATATCAGGACAACGGTGAAATTCCGGAATTAAAAAATTCCTTTGAAAAAAAATTATTTAACACGTATAGGTGTTACATGGATATCCCTAATTATTTCCCCAGAAAGCTTGTGCAACATACTGATGAAAGAGGAGCTTTTGTTGAAATTGCACGATTAGGCATGGGTGGCCAGACGTCCTTTTCAACAACCGTTCCCGGGATTACCAGAGGAAATCATTTCCATACCCGTAAGATCGAAAGGTTCGCCGTGATTAAGGGAAAAGCACTGATTCAGTTGAGACGTTTCGAAAGCAATGAGGTTTATGAGTTTTACCTCGACGGTGAAGAACCGGCTTACGTAGATATGCCGATATGGTACACACACAACATTAAAAATGTAGGGGAAGATACACTTTATACGATTTTCTGGATCAACGAACCCTACAATGAGAAAGACCCAGACACTTATTTTGAAACTGTATAAAATAAATAAGATGAGTGCAATTAACCTTCTAAGTTAAACCTGTTTTAATAAAATATTGAAAGATCAATAACTATGCAAAGACTTAAGGTGATTACAATAGTCGGTACAAGGCCTGAAATTATCAGACTTTCACGAGTAATGAACAAACTGGACGAATTTACCGAACAGATCATTGTACATACAGGACAAAATTATGATTATGAGTTAAATGAAATATTTTGGAATGACCTTGAATTACGCAAGCCGGACCACTTTTTAAACGCCGATACTTCTTCTTTGGGTGCTACCTTAGGTGATATATTAAATAAGACGGAAAAGGTGCTTAAAGAGGCAAAACCGGACGCTTTACTGGTCCTTGGAGACACTAATTCATGCCTGTCAGCCTATATCGCGAAACGTATGCACATTCCTGTATTTCACATGGAAGCCGGAAACAGGAGTTTCGACATGAATGTTCCTGAAGAAACGAATCGTAAAATTATTGACCATTTGGCTGATTTCAATTTAGTTTACACGGAACACGCACGGAGACACCTTCTGGCGGAAGGCCTCTCCCATCGACGGATTTATCTGACAGGAAGCCCTATGAAAGAAGTCCTGGATTATTACAAAAATAAAATTCAAAGTTCGAAGGCGCTATCTGAACTGGATTTAGTGAGAAAGGGATATTTTCTAGTCTCAGTACACAGAGAAGAAAACGTTGATAATGCAGATAATCTCAGAACTATTCTTAGCACCATGAACGCAATGGTCGAAAAATATAACTTGCCCTTAATCGTCTCTACACATCCCAGAACCAGGAAGAGGATTGAGAATATTCGTGACCAAGAGGCTCTGGAACTGAATCCGCTCATTCAGTTCATGAAACCCTTCGGTTTTTTTGATTATATCAACCTTCAAATGAACGCACAATGTGTAATTTCAGATTCAGGCACGATCAGCGAAGAATCTTCTATTTTGGGTTTTCCCGCTATCAGTCTAAGACAAAGTATGGAGAGACCGGAAGCTCAGGATACCGGTTCAATGATTCTTTCCGGTCTGCATAAGGAAACCGTCATCCCTTGTGTTGAATACGTAACACAAGAATTCACTATGTACGAGGGAAACCATCCGGTTCCTGCTGATTATACCGTGACGGACACCAGTAACAGGGTGGTAAAACTGATACTTGGAAATACGAAACTGAGTAATAAATGGTGGGGAATAAATCAAAAATAACGTTTATAACTAATGCGGACTTTCCCTATGGAAAATCCGGTGAAAATTTTACGAGAAATATCGCTTTAGGCCTCTCTGAAAATAATGCTGAGGTGCAGGTAGTCCGATATCGTGGTAGAATGTTTAATTTTAAAAACGACCTAAGTATTCCCTGTCAGAATTATTTATTCAGGCGACAACCCAAAAACAGTTTGCTTAAAGGGTTTCAGATTTTACTGAATGTCTTATACACCCCTTTCTTTGTATTATCCAAAAAGATTTCCGGAAAGGATCAGGTTTTCATAATTTTTGCTCTGAAATATTCCTACGAACTACTCCCCTTTCTTTTAAGCTGCAGAATATGTAGAATACCAATTTATCAGGTTATCGCTGATCACTATACCTCTGAAAAGATTGTTCCGATCTGGTGGAAAAAACCAAAATATTTCAGCTATCTTTTTCAAAGAAAATTTCTGGACAGATACTTTGACGGAATCGTTGTATTAAGTAATTTCTTAAGATTGCAGGCCATTAAAAATAAAGTTCATCCGGAAAAAGTCCTGTTGATTCCTCACTTTATCGTTTTTGAATCCTTGATTGCTCAGCCAACTAAATCTAAGGAAAAAAAGGTCATATGTTATTGTGGAACAGTATCTGTTCCCAACGGAATAACCGATCTGATAAGTGCTTTCCAAAATGTGATAAAATCATACCCGAATGTTGAATTAAGAATTGTTGGAGAAAGGTCTTTCGACGTAGATAACTTTCTGCAAAAGGAAGGAATGGATCAGTCGCAAATCATTTTTACAGGTTTTCTGTCTAAAACAGAAGTAGAAGACGAAATGAACATAAGTACAGTTCTTGTTAATCCAAGAAGAGAAAGCGACTGGGCAGATGCAGGATTCCCTACCAAAATAGGTGAATATTTCGCGACAAAAACACCCGTAGTTACAACCATGGTTGGCGATTTAACGAATTATTTCAAGGATAAAAAGGAGGTCATATTCGCCTTGCCGAATAATCCTGAATCACTGGCTTCTTCCCTTTTATTCGCATTGGATCAGCATCACAAGGAAGCCAAAGAAATTGGCTTAAACGGATATTTATGGGCAAGAGAAAATTTGGATCATATAAGAAACACGAAAAAAATAATTGATTTTATAAAAAAACCAATCCATTGAAAATTCTTTTTATAACAAATAGTTATCCAACGCTAACCCATCCCACAAGGCAGGTTTTCGTGAAAAACATTCGGAATGAAATGGAGTTTCAGGGACATACAACAGATCTTATTTTCAACAATTTATTTAAATCCTCCCAAAGATTTACTTCACGAAAAAACATTGCTGTAAAAGCAGTAAAAGCATTAGGGCTGATTTTTTCAATCATTTTTAATATCAGAAAATGCTTTAAGTCCGATGTCATTTTCTCACATGCAATTTTATTTCCTACATTTTATGCTGTCTGTTTAAAACCGATCCACAAAAAACGTGTTGTTTGCTACGTGCATGGTGGTGATTTAAATCTATTTATTAATAAAAAAGGAATTCTTAAAAGACTAATGGTTTTTTCATTGAAAAAGGCTGACAAAGTGATCGCTAACAGCAGAGACATTAACGATAAAATAAGGAAGCTGGGAATAGCGGATAATAAATTATTTACCGTACCGCCCGGTGTGAACCTGACTCTCATGACCGAACTCAATAAAAAAACCGAACTCAAATCGCGTTTAGGGCTCTACAATAAGTTTGTACTACTGTGTGTAGGAAACGCTATTCACAGGAAAGGCCATGATCAGTTACTCCGTTGTATCAAATCCCTCAATGAAAAACAAAAAGAAATTCCTATTCACTTAATTCTTGTAACTGAAGGCCCGGAATTATCGAAATATAAGGAATATATAGATACTAATAACCTCACAGATAGAGTAACGATTAATCCTTTTGTGGAACAACAGAAACTTGTAGAAATCTATAATACAGCTGACGTATTTGTATTTCCTTCTAGAGAAGAACCCCTCGGATTAGCAGCGATCGAAGCAATGGCATGCGGTTTACCTGTTATAGGTGCAGATGTCGGTGGAATTCGTGAAGTCACTAATAACGGAGCCGGTTTCTTGTATGAACCTGAAAACATTTATGATCTAGGAAATAAAATAGAAATGGTATATCGAAAGGATTACGACCTGAAAAAAAACGAGATTGCAATGAAAAAAAAAGTACAACAGTATTCCTTAAAAGAGAATGTCCAACAAATGATAAAAATATTGGAGGTTGAATAGAATATGAAAAAGTGCGATACTTATCCCTCAAAAGGCACCAAACAAGGGCTGATAATTATTAAATAAAATATGCGAATAAAGTCCTATGTTAAAATCTCTCTAACTTTAGACCAATTTTTCTGAAGTATGAAAAAACTAAGAATATTTATTATTTCACAAGAAGAACCATTTTACGTTCCTAAAGTAATAAGACACCTTATTGAGAAAAATGCCGGTGATTATGAAATAGTTGGAGCCACTTGCCTGAAACCCCATCGTAAGAATAAAACGATGAAAGACTGGTTCATGGAAAGAGTGAAAGTTTATTCTTATTATGAATTATTCATAACCCTTTGCTTTATGACGTACATAAAGACAACTAATCTATTCTCAAGAATAAATTATTTTTCCGTTAAAGCATTATATAAGGATTACAGTATTCCTCAGGTAAGTACCGATGATATTAACTCTCCGAAATTCCTGAACGAACTTAATAAACTTGATATAGATGTTATAATATCCATATCCCCACCTCAATTATTTAAGAAGGAACTATTAAAAGTACCGAATAAATATTGCCTCAACGCACATGGTACATTATTACCTAGACACAGGGGTGTTTTCGGTAGTTGGTGGATGCTTTTTGAGGAGGATAAAGAGATTGGTGCCACCATTCATACGATGGAGGAAAGATTGGATGCAGGGGAAATCTTATGGCAAAAGTCGGTAGAAACACCTGATAATGCAACACAATATAGCATAGCCTTTCAAACAAAAAAACTTATTGCGCTCGGGTTAATAGAAGTTCTCAAAGACATTCGTCACGATAACGAAACTATTATTCAATCCATATACGAAGAAAGTTATCACCGCGCTCCTACAAAGGAACAGGGAGTTGAATTTCGGAAAAAAAATAAAAAAATAATTACCTTTTCAAACGCTAGGTTAGCCCTTTCCAAAAGATTTTAAGGAGTATGAAAAAGAAAAAAATTTTATTCTATTTCGGACATCCTGCCCAGTATCTGTTTTTAAGAAATACCATCTTAACCTTACAAAAAAATAATGACCTCATTATCCTCATAAAAACAAAGGATGTTTTGGAAGATTTGATAAAAAAAGACGGTATTCCTTATAAGAACATTTTAAAAAAAAGAAGACGCAACTCAAGGTTCTCAATTTTTTTAAGCTTAATAATCAGAATATTCAAAATCGGTGGTATAACATTAATTCAAAAACCATCAATGTTAATAAGTCAGGATGCTTCCACAGCATTTGTAGGTAAAATACTATTTAAAAAAACAATCTGCATTACTGAAGACGATTTTGAAGTTTTGAAACCACTTTCGAATATTACCTATCCCGTGGTTGATACCATCCTTTGTCCGGTAGTTTGTAATGTAGGAAAATATGATTTTAAAAAAGTCGGCTATGAAGGTTATATGAAGTTGGGTCATCTTCACCCGGAAGTATTTCGTCCGGATAAAACTATTTTGACAAAATATAAACTTCCGGAAAAATATGCGTTGATTAGGCTTTCTCAGTTAAATGCTTATCATGATAAAAATATTGAAGGACTTAATAATGAAATTCTGAAAGAAATAATTGAAACAATCGAACAAAAGGGTATTAATGTACTGATATCCAGTGAAAACCTTATGATTAATGAAGGTTTTGAGAATTTCATGCTCAAAATTCATCCGGCTGATATGCATCACATCCTTTGTTTCGCTCAATTATTGATTTCAGACTCCCAAAGCATGAGCGTAGAAGCTTCTATATTGGGGGTGCCATCCATTCGTTATAGTAGCTTCGTGGGAAGAATTTCTGTTCTGGAGGAATTAGAGCATAAGTATAAATTGACATTTGGTGTTCAAATAGATGAAAAAAATAAAATATTCGAACTGCTAGACATTATTTTAAACGAAGAATCCTCCCCTGATCTGTACTTGACAAGAAGAAATAAAATGTTAGAGGAAAAAATTAATGTTACAGCATTTTTAAACTGGTTTTTAGAACTTTATCCGGAAAGTAATGCTATTATGCTAAAAAATCCTGATTATCAGCTTCGGTTTATCTCCCAAAGTGAATAAATTAAGAAACTATGGACTTTACTCTTGAAAAATTTCAAAGCTTACTGGAAGTTCTAAAAAACAGTAATTATAATTTTAAACCCCTGGATGAATTCTTGTCTAATTCGGATCCCCGCACCATTATTTTACGCCATGATGTAGATCGCTTACCCTTGAATTCACTGTTATTTGCCCAGATACAGGCAGCAAACGGTATACGTGGAACATATTACTTCCGTGCTGTAACTCAAAGCTGGGATGAAGACGTTATTGCCAAGATACACGGATTGGGACACGAAATAGGATATCACTACGAATGTTTAACTACCACAAAAGGCAATTTAGAAAAAGGGATTCAAGATTTCGAAAAGAATTTAAGGAAATTAAGGAAAATAGCCCCTGTTTCAACGATCTGCATGCATGGCAGCCCAATGTCCCGTTTCGACAGTAAAGACCTATGGAAAAAATACGATTACCGAGATTTTGGAATCATCGGTGAGCCTTATTTTGATGTTAACTTTAAAAAAGTTTTTTATCTGACTGACACCGGTCGAAAATGGGACGGAGATAAGGTGAGCGTTAGGGATAAGGTAAATTCGGGGTTTGATCTACGATTTCATAGCACAGATGAGATCATTTCTGCCGCACTAAAACAAACGCTTCCTGATCAGATTATGTTTACGTTTCACCCTCAGAGATGGACAAACAACAAAATTCAGTGGACAAAAGAATTACTGTTACAAAACACGAAAAATGTTGTAAAACGTATTATCACGAAATAATTCGAACGAAAACGGATTTATAAAAAATCCGATACAACAAACAAATTCAAAAAACTTACCACTGATATTCCCAGAGCCTCAAAAACACTAAATAATCCGGGAATATCTTATCCGCGTTTGAAGTCGAGGAACTTTTAGGTTATCCGGAATTCATATCCATGGTAGAAAACAATGGGTCGTACTAGAAATCATTTAATAAAATTAGTCTAAAAAAAACATCTTTTGAATATCCTAATTGTTGGTAAACAAAAAAAAGACAAGCGTCTTTCAGTGCTCACTCATCGCCAGTCAGAAGCCTTAAAACGTACTTCTCCAAATGAAATTTCGGTTACCACCTACGGGATCGAAAGCAACGGAATAATAGGGTATGTTTTGGCTTTACAAAGACTCAGAAAACACCTTTCAAATTCAAACTTCGACGTGATTCATGCCCATTATTCACTCATAGGAGCATTGGTGGTACTTGCACAAAAAAAAGAAAGGACTGTAGTCTCTTTCATGGGGTCAGATGTCTATTTAAAAGGAATTATTTTCAAGCTTGCCCGATGGTTAATTCTTAAAAAAGCAGATTATATAATAGTAAAATCTGAAAGGCTCCGCAATCAGTTGAAGACGAAGAAAAATCTATCAGTCGTTCCGAATGGAGTGAACACAGACCTCTTCCATCCCATTGATAAAAACGAAGCAAAGACACAACTGGGATGGCAGTCGAACCGAATCCATATTATATTCCCCGCCGGCAAAAATAGGTATGAAAAGAATTTCAACCTTGCTATAAAAGCAGTCACCGAACTAGGAAAGATTTTTCCCATTGAACTTCATCTATTGGAGAACATTGATCCCGATAGGGTTCCGGTATACCTTAACGCAGCAGATATTGTTTTGCTCACAAGCAGATGGGAAGGTTCATCCAACGTTACCAAAGAAGCTATGGCTTGCAATACCGCAGTCGTTTCCACCGACGTTGGAGATGCCAACGAACTGTTTGATAAAAGTCCTGGTTATTATATTTCGAAACATTCTGTTAAAGACGTCATTTTGAAACTTAAACTGGCAATTACGTTTTTGAATGAAAAGAAAACACCTGAAGGACGAAAACGAATATTAGAACTCAATTTAGACGAAGATACTACCGCGAAAAAAATATTAAACATATACAAACAAGTACATTACAAGATATAGGTGACTCAGAGATATAAAACCCTAATTTATTAAACAAAAAGCATCATACAACATTACCGTTAGGTTAGCATTTATTGCACTTACAAAATTGGTTACCTTTTTAACCATACCGATCATAGCCTCTGGGCTCGGGCCGGAAAAATATGGTATATACAATTTTGTACTTTCGTTTGGAATGTACAGTTTCCTCCTCGCCAACTGGGGTTTTCTGGCCAAGGGGATACGAGAAGTTGCAAGTAATCAAAGTGTGAATACGGTTGATGATATCGTATCAACAAGACTGGCTTTATGGTTAATTGGAACCATTATCGGTACTGGAATAGGATTCTTAATATGGAAGAATTCGGAAATTAGTTATCTGATTATACTCGCACAGTTATCTAATCTTGGTACTGTATTCATCGTAGATTTCTATTTTTTGGGCAGAAAGAACACATTTATACCTGGTCTCTTAAGATTCATTTCACAGTTACTGTTTCTTATGTTGATTTACATATTTTTCATGAACGACAATTCACTGCTCACTTTATTTATCATACTGATATTCATTAGATTATTTGAAGGCTTATTGTTTTTCGGCATTTTTAAATTAAGATCAAACACCAGAACTGTTCCAAACATAAAATTCAAAAAAAGCCTATTAATACTTTGGTCTAATTTTCATCTTGGTTTGGGATCAAAAATGGGATTAATCACGCTGTCACTGCCTCTAATACTGATTCCTTTTTATTTTTCTGAAGCTATTCTAGGCATTTACTCAGTAGCTCATAAGCTGTTTCTGCTGGTCATTACTGTGTTCAGCGTGTTCAGCGTAGTTCTCGCTCCTCAAATCATTGAATATCTAAAATTTGATAAAAATCAGCAAATAAAAATGTACAGAAAAACTCTCTGGGCTGCTGGATTAGTTGCTTTATTAATTGGAGTCGCTTTCTATCTAATCGGAGTACGTGTTATCGAACTTTTATTCGAACCTATTTTTCAGCAGGCCATAAATTACATACCTTTTTTCGCTCTCCTTATACCTGTGTGGGCAATTTATATTGTTACAACGTCCTTTATAAATAACCTTGGTTTGGATAATAATTATTCAAAAATATCCGTATTCCACTTCATTATTTCAGTTGTCTTGATAGTTATAACCTTGAAAATTCTGGATCCCAGATATACAATTCTTGCATTAGGATTATCGACCTTGATAGCCACTATACAATTACATAAAAGAGTGATAAATTTCATAAATATAAAACATGGCTGAAAACCTGCTTTATATTTTAGGATCAAGAAACAGAGGGGGGGTGGAGAAACGCTTCATTAACTATTTCCTTTTCATATGCAGTCAAAAGGAACTTTACTACAACTATATTCTCGTTATTAATCGATCAGTAATTCGTGAAGACGAAAAAGAAATCCTTGACCAGGATAAAAGAATAAAAAAATATTATTATGGAAGAGAAAACCATTGCTATCACAGTAAGTCCGATAAAAAAATTCACTTAATACTTCTGTTTCTAACGCTTTGTTGGATAAGAATAAGTACAAGGGTGAATATTGTTCATTTTATCACAACTTCTTCATTAAATTTTACCTTTCTCTTTAAGAGAGTAGATTTTAAAGTAACTTCATTATACAGTACCGGTCATATTGAAGAGATACTGAATTTGACAGTGATCCGGAAAACCATAAAATATTTATTTCATTACGATTGTCTGAGTGAAAAAACCCAAACACAATGTATGAAATACCTTGGCATTAAAGAAGAACAGGCTCATCTCGCTCCTGGGAGTTTTATTAACCTCCGGAATACCGAGTTTGACATGAAAGAAAAAGAAAACATAATCACATGGGACGGCACCTTGAATGAACAAAAAGGAACCCTGTTGCTTTTGGAGTTTTTGCCTTATTTAAAAGATTCCTTCGTTGAGTTTAAGCTCATAATATTAGGTCAGGGATTTTTAAAAAATAAATTAATCGAAAAAATAGAAAAGTTCGCGCTGAAAGATCAAGTAATGATTACCTATACGGAGATTCCTAAGGACTATTTCCGTAAAAGCAAGGTATTTTTCAGTTTTCAGGAAAACGATAATTATCCTTCCCAATCTTTACTCGAGGCCATGGCATGCGGTAATGCGATAATTGCTACGGATGTAGGTGAAACGAGTAAATTAGTAAATTACGAAAATGGAATTCTTATTAAGAGGGATGCATTAAATGTCCGAAATGCATTGAAGGAAATATTATCAAAGGATTTAGAAAAACTGGGAATGAATGCAAGGAAAATAGTCTTGGAAAAGCATACCGTGGATAATTATCACGAGTATTTAATGGATATATACGAAAGAAAAAATGACAACCTGTCGGAGAACAAGGAAAAACCAAAACCCGAAAAAATTCGGTTATTCCTTTGGATATCCTTAATTTATTACCTCGGCCTAATTCTTCTATACGTAGTGCCCCTAGATGGGAAGTTAAACCTCAATCAATATTCTGCTCAAGGATTCAGAATGGATCATATTATACATGCCCTGATTTTTATACCTACCCCCTTTATAATGGCGCCGATATTTCAGAAGCATACCTATTATAGAATACTTAAGATCATTTTTATTTCACTTCTGATTGCCACAATATTTGAAACCATTCATATTCCTCTCAGTTATCGTGCCTTCACCCTCGAGGACCTGATGTCGAATATCTTCGGAGTTCTCATAGGAAGTATTCTCTACGTTATATTCCAAAGAACCGCATCATAAAAACGGGTAACTTACTAAATCAGTTCCGATTACACAGTTTATAAAGAAACATTCCCAACGAACCAAAGCGTAGCGTCAGGAAGCCAACGGCCAATTCCATAAGACAGTCCGACAGGACGTAGTCGAATTTATCCTGACCTCGAAGAGCGTCAGTGATGGATCCCGACCGAAACAACGTGAAGCGTCAGGAAGCCAACAGCCAACAGCCAACAGCCAACAGCTAACAACCATCAAAACTTCTCCAGTACTCCCTTCCCTTTTTTGTCAAGTAATTCTTTAGCTTGATACAGAGGAATTCGTTCTCCTTTGTAATAGGCGGTAACAAACGCATCTGAAAAACCTTTGGAAACAGCTTCAGAAATAGCATCTTGAGCTTCACTCTCACTCTGATAGTGCCCTGTGCTGTAACGAATCTGTCCGTTGGGAAGAAGGGTTGTGATCAGGTTCGGCAAATTTTGAATCTCTCCGCTGCTGACAGGTTTATCAAAAACACCTACCTGAACAGTATAAAAAAGTCCTTCTCTTGTCTCAGAAGCTATCGCCACAGCAGCACCTGCAGCTTTGTTGTAATTAGGATCTACCTTAACCGTAAATGGTTTGTCGGTACCTGGCCTGTTTACTACCACCGAGTAATCAATGTTTGGCTCACGAGATTCTGAAAGGGGTTCACATTCCCCGGATGCCAGTAATTCCTTAGCCTTAAACAATGGGATTCTCTCTCCATCACAGTAGGCCACAATAAAAGCATCCGGATACCCCACTCCCCTGACCTGTGCCTGCGCTTTTAAAGCGGCGTCAATTGAATTACAGTAACCGGTGATGTAATGATAAAGACCTGTAGGTCCGCTTACTTCGATAACTTCATCAATATTTGAAAAATAATCCGGTCCGGCCTTATTGCTATAAGCACCAAGTTGGACAGCAAAAAATAACCCGTTCGGCTGCTGCGCAAAATCAGGAAGCTTATCTTTTTCGATGCGCAAACCTTCCAATCTTTGGATAAGTGCCTTACGAAGTGTGTCTGAAAATTCAACAAGAGAGTCCGCAAGGGCTTTTAACGGAGCGTATGTTTCCATCAAAATTTCCTTCTGTTCAGCTATCTCCAGATCAACTCCCACTTCCGCATACCGCTTTTCAATTATTTTAATCAATGAATCCACGATAATTTCCTGTTTCAGATCATTCCGAACAACGGAAAAAATTGAATCGACGAGTTTCTCTGTTTTTATCGAACTTTCCATGGACTGATCCATAACGTACAGGGAAGTACTATCAATGTAATTGAATAGATTACAGTAAAAATCAGCCACTGTCATCCGGTTCTTATTCATTTCCTCACGGATATAATCTACATTGAGATTATAAGTTAATTCACTTTCAGTTCCGAATACATTTTTAAATTCGTCAATAACCGCGAGCGCTTCTTTCAGTTCCGTATCGGTGTCGTCAACAAACCGCTGATGCGCAAGTTTGGGAAACAAGGCACAATCGACTCCCTTGCGGAACATAAATAGCTCATCCTTTTTGCCATCAGTATCCCTAGTTGACGCAAATACACCCGTCCGATCAGAAACCATATTTAAAGCAAAATCATCGTAAATAGATATAAATGTTGAATCAGGACTTTCGCGGTAACGCCATTTATCTCCCATTAATTCGGCTTCATAAATGCCTAGGAAATTGATCTTTTTTCTGTCTGAAGAAAAATTAAGTTTGCCTTTATTCACCGAAGGAAAAACATCATTGGCATTTGGAGCGTTTAAAGCATCTAATCGATAAATGGAATCTCCAAACTGCTGTCCGTCAAATTCAGCATACCAAAGATTAAAAAAATCGCTGCCTTTATCGGAAGAAAAATATAACCTACCCTTATCCTGGTCATACGCCGGATGCATAACGCTGTACTGATCGGAATTGAAGGGGAATTCTTGTTGAATAAGCCAACCGTTTCCGTCGTTATAAAGAACATAGATTCCCATTTTATCCTTGGAAACACCGACGTAAGTATTGGATAAAAACAAAAGTGTTTCATCCTTGGACAAAGAAACGGGACCTGTGTTAGTGGCTACGTTCAGGGTCATATATTCCTGTCTTTCTTTTTGATACAACATAGCGTCCTGTAAAACACAGGAATCCGAATACCTTACTAATACGGATCGGGTGGCACGTCCCGGAATACTGTCCATAGAAGGAAGATCGTGTACAGATAATATAAGATCCAGTCCTAATTTCTCCGCACTAAAAACGCTGATCGAATCATTGAAACACGGCTTATGTAGAAATATCTCTACCTCTTCACGCTGACCAAAAAGGGTTCCTGCATGCGCCAGTAAGAGGAGAATAATTAAGCGTAAATTCATCAGTGATTATTAAATTAGTTAAAGAATCTGGGACTCTGAGAATTTTTAAATCCTGCACCTCCGGAATTCATCAGACGTATCTTTATCACGATCTCATGAGACTGAAATGAAATTCTGTTCAGTGCCGATGTAGGGAAAGAATATGCGTAACCTACCGTTAGCTGATCAAGGCTATATCCCAGAACAACACCCAAAGAATTAAGCAACTGATAATTCAGTCCGAAATCGTAGGTATCCTGATAGGTAAACATGGCATTAATATCAAGCAGCAGCGGATAAGATGTAACATACCGTGCAACTAAGCTTGGACGTATCTCCATCTGCGAACTGAGATCAAAGGAGGCTCCTCCATAGGCTAAAAACCCTCTTCGGTCTACATACTGCTCCATATCAACATTCATGAAAGAAACTCTCGCAAGACGCGGCATACTCGCACCGAAATAATATTTCTCGGAATAAACCAGTCCTCCGAAACCTACATCGAACATGGTGCCGGATACCAGAGCTTGCTGCATATATGGATCATTCGCCACGGTTGTTGTTAGCGACGGAAGATCTACGTAAATTGAAGAGATCATAGAACGAAGTCCTAAAGAGGCTGTCCATTCACTGTTCAGCTTCAGGTGATAAGCAAGATCAGCCGAAAGCCTGGTTGATCGCGTTGGTCCCAACTGATCGATGTGCCCGGTTACCCCGAATCCCAAATTATTTTTGAGGTTGAAATTACCACTCGCCGTAAGTGAACGTGGTGCCCCTTCAAACCCTACCCAGGACTGAGTTCCGAGAAGGGTCACTTCGTTGTATTGATTGGCTCCCGCTTGTGCAGGATTCAAAATCAATGCGTTAAACTTGTTCTGTCTGAAATTAGGATCAAACTGACCAAAGGAGGTGGCCGAGACGAGTAAAGTTGTAATTATTATTAGTTTTTTCATCGCAATTCTTTTTTAATGTCTTCTCTAAATTCTTGTTGTAATTACATGGATCTGTTTATCTGAACGTAACCGTTAAATATTTCACCGTCTAATTCAAGGACGTAGAAATAAGTTCCGTCAGGCAGCTCCATTCCATTCTTACTAGAAGTTCCGTCCCAGTTATTCTCATACGGTTCACTTTCATATACGAGACTTCCGTATCTATTGAAAATAGTGAGTTTTATAGAGGAATAATTACTCATTCCCGGAATGATAAAGAGATCATTGATGCCGTCTCCGTTAGGAGTGAAACCTGAAGGAACTGTTACTACCGTAGTATTAACATTATCATCACAAGCATCATCAATCATATCAAAATCAAGATCAATACCGCTCTCAACCACCGTAACCACGATGAAGGTATCTTTAATGTTTCCGTTTACATCAATTACCTGAACCGGTACCTGATTTACACCAAGATCATTACAGTCGTAAATTTCCTGTCCGAGCACTACCTCGAATAATCCACAATTGTCAAATGAGCCGGTGTCAATATCCGAACCGATCAGTGAGATAGGACCACTTACGGAAAGTGTGATCGTGGTATCCTTCAACACAGCTGTTGGCAATATGGTATCTAGAATTGTAACCTGTTGAACCGCTGTATTTGTGTTCCCGAAAGCATCCTCCGCAGTCCAGGTAATAGTAAATATACCCGTCGTATAAGATGCAGGAGCATCATTGTAAACAGTGTCAACCGTACAATTATCAAACGCAAGAGGGTTACCCAGGTTTACACCCGAAACCTGACAATTCGTATCTACATAGGCAACAACCGGCAGCGGAGCTGAGATACTTGGTCTTGTAGTATCCGCAACAGTTACCAATTGAATAGCCGTAGAAGAGTTACCCGAATTATCGGTCACTGTCCAGGTAATTGGTGTAACCCCCAGCGGGTAGATCAAAGGAGCATTGTTTGTAACCGTCGCAACACTGCAGTTATCCGTAGTCACAGGCGTGCCAAGCGGAACGTTATTTGCCATACAGTTGTCATCCGCATAAACAGTTACATCTGAAGGAGCCGTAATTACAGGGTTTTCATTATCTACGACAGTAATTGTAAAGGTAGCCGTTGTAGTATTTCCTGAAGCATCCGTTGCTGTATATTCAATGGTTGATGTTCCTAGAGGGAATGAAGAACCATTAGCAAGGCCTGATGTTTGAGCAATTACAGGAGATGGACAATTGTCCGTTGCTGTTGGTGCTGTCCAACTCACTACCGCTTCACACAATCCTGGATCAACATTCGCAACAATATTAGCCGGTAAATTCACAATCACCGGATTGGTATCGTCAACAACCTCAACATCCTGAGTATCGGTATTAACATTTCCGTTCACATCAGTAACTGTCCATGTTACGGTCGTAATACCCACACTAAAACTTGAAGGTGCATCATTACTTATCGAAGCAATACCACAGTTATCACTTACTGTTGCATTCCCTATTGCCGGATTTGCAGAACAGAAATTATCTGCTGATACAAGGATATCTGCAGGTGCAGTAATTGAAGGTAATTCGTTGTCGGTAACTGTAATTGTGAATGCAGCAACAGTTGTATTTCCGGCGTTATCCGTAGCCGTATATTGGATAGTCGTTACACCAACAGGGAAAGTACTTCCGCTTGTCGCACCCATAGTTTGGTTAATCACAGAACCCGGACAGTTGTCACTTACGGTTGGAGCCGTCCAGCTTACCACTGCTTCACATACACCAGGGTCATTGTTAACGCTTATGTTTGAAGGCATACCTGAAATTGTTGGATCTGTATCATCCACAACTGTTACTACTTGCGTATCAGTACCGGTATTTCCTGCTCCATCTGTCACAGTCCATGTTACAACAGTAGCACCGATTGGGAATACTGCCGGAGCATCATTGGTAACACTACTCACAGAACAATTGTCCGAAGTAAAGGCAGAACCTAAAGCAACCCCGGTCGCCTGACAGTTTATATCCGCTGAAACTGTTAAGTCAGCAGGAGCATTGATTTGAGGATTCACATCATCTACCACAGTTACCGTTTGAGTAGCATTGGAAGTGTTCCCGGAGTTATCCGTTACAGTCCAGGTAACCGTTGTTACACCAAGCGGGAATATCGCCGGAGCATCATTGGTAACACTTGCTACACCACAGTTGTCATTCGTAGTTGGAGCACCCAAAGCTACACCCGTTGCAGTACAGTTATTATCCGTAGAAACCGTTACATTCGAAGGAGCCGTAATTGTAGGGTTCTCATTATCCGTAACTGTTACGGTAAATGTCCCTACACTTGTATTACCTGATCCATCGGTAGCTGTATATTCTATAATGGTTGTTCCCAGCGGAAAGATAGATCCGCTTGCCAGTCCTCCTGTCTGGCTAATGGATGGAGCTGCACAGTTATCTGTAACCGTCGGAGCAATCCAGTTAACAACCGCCGAACAACTTCCCGGATCTGTATTAACATTAATGTTCGAAGGTAAATTCACGATAACAGGATCCTGATCATCAACAACTGTTACAACTTGTATGTCTGTATTTATATTTCCGTTAATATCGGTCACAGTCCAGGTTACGTTGGTATTACCTAGGGGGAAACTCGCAGGTGCATTGTTACTCACTCCGGCCACCCCACAGTTATCACCCGTAACCGCATTTCCAAGAGCAGGATTTGCTGAACAGAAATTATCCGCAGAAACTGTAATATCCGCAGGTGCGGTAATTGTAGGAACTTGGTTATCATTTACCGTAATTGTAAAAGAACCTGTAACGGAGTTTCCTGCTCCATCAGTTGCTGTATATTGAATAGTTGTAACACCCACTGGAAAACTGCTTCCACTCGCTCCCCCTGAAGTTTGTGAAATGGTAGCTCCGGGACAGTTATCGTTTACCGTTGGGGCGACCCATGAAACAACCCGAGAACAAACACCCGGGGTATTATTAACATTTATATTCGCCGGTAAACCAACAATAGTAGGATCAGTATCATCCACAACCGTCACGTTCTGAGTATCTGTACCTATATTTCCTGCTGCATCTGTTGCCGTCCAGGTAACAACCGTTAGTCCTAAAGGAAAAGTTCCAGGTGCATCATTCGTAACAGATATAACCGAACAGTTATCAACCGTTAACGGTGTTCCCAAAGCGACACCCGTCGCCTGACAGTTTACATCAGCAGAAACAGTCATGTCCGCAGGGGCGTCGATGCTTGGATTTTCAGCATCCACAACTGTAACCGCCTGAACCTCTGTTGACATATTTCCGTTAACATCTATAGCCGTCCAGGTAACATTAGTCGTTCCCGGTAATAATAAAACGGCTGCGTCATTATAAACTGTATCCACAGCACAATCTGCATCAGTTACCGTTGGTGGGGTAAGATTTGATGAGGGGTAATAACATGTTCCGGGATCTGTATTCACCGTAATAGGAGTCGTTAAAGTAATTACAGGTGGTGTATTATCAACATTTACTGTTACCGACCCACAAGGCTGAGGGGCACCACAAGCTCCTGTTCCACGTACAAAATAAGTGGTCGTAACAGAAGGTCTTACAGTCAAAGAATCTCCTGTCCCTAAAAAAGTTCCCCCACAAGAACCTGAATACCAAGACCATTCTACAGCATCATTCAGCATTCCATCCACGTAAACCCGTGTTGAATCGACAACTCCCGGACAAAGCATAGAAGACAATGTTCCGACAGTTGTGATAACCGGTGCGGCACAGGTTTGACTCATTTTATGCACATATACATCAGTTAAATTGACACTGGTTATAGAAAAATCTGAAATTCCGGGGTCAAAATTTGCCGTAGAATTAAAATATCCCGTAGTATGAATGTCCCAGTTATCAGCAACTGAAATATCTGCAGCAATACTACTTCCTGCTCCTTCAATAGAGTGAATCCAGATCTCCTCACCCGCAGGGTTAAATTTTTGAACAAAACTGCTCGATCCACTCGCAGCGGTTAAAGTCGTGGTAACATTTTGAAAAATAAAGTCTGCAGTTCCTGTATAATATCCCGTGGCATATAAATTACCCAGAGGGTCTTTTTCAAGTTCTACACCTATATTGTTACCTGCACTTCGAACCTGGTTTACCCAAACAAAATCACCGTTCGAAGTAAGCTTTAAGATAAAAGCATCAAGAGCTCCACCGGATATCAAACTCGTATTCGTAAAACCGGGATCGAAATTAACCGTATTCTGAAACCTACCGGTGACATATACATCATTATTACTGTCCGTAATAATTCCTTCACCCCTCTCCTGACCGGCAGAACCATATCCGCGAACCCATAAAAAATTCCCTGAATTATCTAACTTTAATACATAAATATCAAAGCTACCCGCTGAAGTTAAGTTGGAAATTCCTGGACCGGCAACAAAATCAACGGTTCCAGCAAAAAAACCGGCAATCCCTATGTCGCCGTTATTATCAAGGTTTATTGAAATTCCGTAAACATTATCAGTTCCGGACTGCTGAACAACCCAATCCAAACTACCGTTTGAATTGAGCTTCATGACAAATGCATCGCGATTCCCTGCAGAAACAATGGAATAGGTACCCGCAGTCGGATCAAAATCATACGTACCCATAAATAGTCCGGTAACATAAACATTTTGATTAGCGTCCACCGTAACTGACACACCTTCCCCATCCATGGTTCCTTCTAACTGGCTAACCCAAAGAAAGTTTCCGTCAGTATCTAATTTTAAAATAAAAATATCTCGAACCGATAAAGCGGTTCTAAGTTGAGTTCCCGGTCCGGGATCAAAATCCACCGTACCTTCAAAATAGCCCGTTAAATATACATTACCGGAAGCATCAACCTCAATGTCATTGCATCGATCTCTTAAGGTACTACCAATAGAATAACCCCAGACAAAGGCACCTGTCGGATCAAGTTTGGAAACATATATATCCTGTTGGCCGGCACTGGTATACGTAACGGCTCCTACACCTGGATCAAGATCAATATTATTAAAATAATATCCTGCAGAATAAACATTCCCGGATGGATCTATATCAATCCCTTGCCCGTAATCATTATCCAGACCCTGAAAGGCACCAGCCCATTCAAAATTCTGTCCGAAAACTGAATAAGTCAGTGATGTTAGGGAAAACAGTAAACTACATACAAAAATCTTCAAAGTAGAGTGTTTCATATTGATAAAATTAATTTTTTAAAATCATTTAGTCGGTATTGTTGGTTTTTCAAATATAGGATATTTTTTTTCGTATCCTATTTTCATAAGTTTTTTTTTTAACCGTTGAAACCACCATCAGTCTACGGTACATGCATAAAAAAGTTTCAAATAGGTTCAAAAAAGAACATTCAAACATCTTATTATGAAATAATTAAAAAAAAACGAATTCTATACCCGTCCATCAAAATTTCATCTTCTTTATTTGTCATGACTCTCAAAATATTGATTTATTTTTTGAATTTCTGTTTTTTTTACGTTATTTTGAAAGTTCTAAGTACAGCTTTGATCGCTATTTATGAAATTAGACTTTAAATTTGTAGCCATATTGTGTATTACGCTGATTTCTCTCCAAGGTAGAAGCCAGGAGTATATTGCGGATAAACCATACAGATATATGGTTGGTCTATATTGGAACGCTGTGGATGACGACGGTAGACCATTTAAGGATTTACTCAAATTTCGACCGGTATGGAACATGTTCTTCCTTCCCTGCTCTGCCAGCTTTGATTATCATATTGAAAAAGGTTTTAGCGCCGAAGCATTGCTAAACTTTAACCGATACAATCCGGCAAATCATGTAAACCGAGGCGTTTTTGATAAGAGATTCTTTTTCAATATTGATGTAAATGCGAAATATTCTTTTGGCGGTTTAATGAAACAGCCGTTTTGGGACCCCTTCGTTTTCGGTGGATTGAGCTATACGCTGCGCCCACCAAATATCTGGCGCCACATGCTTTCTCCTAATATTGGAGTTGGTTTCAATTTCTTTCTACGCCCGGATCTCGCCATTCAGCTGCGCACCGCGGCTAAAATTAGTGTAGTACCCGAGTTTTTTACGCACCATTCCAATTATCTTCATCACCATTTTGGGGTAGTTTATATTCTGGAAGCAATGCCCTGGAATGATGACTTCAGTAAGAAGAAGTACAAATGGTTGTTCAAGGATTACAAATGGAAGGGCAATACCCTGTAAAGTTTTATTTATCCTCGCTCATTCTTGAATCTATTGATTGTCTTAAACCAATCCTATTAGCTATTTAACTATTAGAGAAAACACCCCCTATGCCCTTTTAACAAAGGACTGTCCTCAACATTCAGTACACGGCCATGAACTTAAGGCCAAAAGCCAACTTCCTGAGACAGTCACGATTTATCGTGACTTAGTCGAATTTATCCTGACCTCGAAGTTCCTGAGACTGTTCAGTTCTAATGAACCTAATCGAAGGAATCCTGACCGAAACAACGTGAAGCGTCAGGGCTCGTCAGTGATTTATCCCGACCGAAACAAAGTGGAGCGTCGGGAAGCTAATAGCTAACAACCAACAGCCAATAGCCAAAATCCATCACAATCTGGAACCTATTCTCTCAATTTGATTATTTTTGTAACTAGAAGATTCAACGTATGGAAAACGTACAGGAAACAGTTAGGAATATTTTCTCGGCTTACCTTGAAAAAAACGGACACAGGAAAACTCCTGAACGATTTGCTATTCTTGAAGAAATATATAATTACAAAGGACACTTCGATATCGAATCACTGTACTTGAAAATGAAAACGCAAAACTATCGGGTGTCTCGTGCTACCTTATACAATACGATAGATCTTTTATTAGCTTGTAACCTGGTTCGGAAACACCAGTTCGGAAAAAACATTGCACAATTCGAAAAAGCACACGGTTTCAAACAACACGATCACATGATTTGTACCGATACAGGTGAATTGATTGAATTCTGTGACCCACGCATTCAAAACATCAAATCAACGATTGAAGAAGTATTTGGTGTTAAAATTCATCATCACTCGCTTTATTTCTACGGTGTTAGAAACGAAAAACCTGATACAACGAAATCGTGAGCCTGTCTTTCAATATATCGATACACCCTGAAGGGGTGGTTGTTTTGTCTTTAAAAGGAAAAATCATTTCCGATCAGCCTTTTGATGAATTGATCGAAGTGATTGAGACTAAAATTCAGACCGGTGAAAAAAGCTTTTTAATTGATTTGAAAGAAGTGTCTCATATCAATAGCAGCGGACTCAATGTTTTACTTAGGATTTTTACCCGTATAAGAAATAAAGCCGGAGAAATGGTACTCATTAATCCTTCGCGGACAGTCAGTAAGCTCCTGACTATCTCAAAATTAAACACGGTATTTAAGATGGCCAAAACCGAAAAAGAAGCGTTACAACTATTAAAGCTTTGAAAAAGGGTAATAAAGAAACGAATAATCGATAAAACGACTCAAACAATATAAATATGAATAAAGTAGATGTTCTTTTGGGACTACAATGGGGGGACGAAGGTAAAGGAAAAATCGTAGACGTTCTAACTCCTGAATATGATATCATTGCTCGTTTCCAGGGAGGTCCTAACGCCGGACATACACTGAAATTTGAAGGGATCAAACATGTTCTTCATACGATTCCTTCAGGTATTTTTCGAAAAAATACAGTAAACCTGATAGGCAATGGGGTGGTAATCGATCCCGTAATTTTTCAAAAGGAAATTGAAGCACTTGCGAAATTTAACCTGGATATCAAAAACTCCCTGCTTATTTCTAATAAGGCTCATCTGATCCTACCAACCCACAGATTACTGGATGCAGCTTCCGAACAATCCAAAGGAAATAAAAAAATAGGCTCAACGCTCAAGGGAATCGGACCAACCTATATGGATAAAACTGGGAGAAACGGTCTAAGAGTAGGTGATATATTCTCCAACTCGTTTAGAAAGAAATACAACGAACTGGTTGAAAAGCATGTTGGAATCCTGAACAGATATGAAGGTTTCAGTTATGACCTTTCAGAATTCGAACCTGCATTTTTCGAAGGTATCGAATTACTCCGTTCACTGAATACAGTTGATAGCGAACATTATATCAACAATGCCTTGAAAGAAGGTAAAAAAGTGCTCGCTGAAGGGGCTCAAGGTACCCTTTTGGATATCGACTTTGGTAGCTATCCTTTTGTAACCTCATCAAATACGATTACCGCCGGCACCTGTACAGGACTAGGTGTGGCACCGACTCGCATAGGAAAGGTTATCGGAATCTTTAAGGCTTATTGTACACGCGTAGGCTCAGGCCCCTTCCCTACTGAACTCGATGATGAAATAGGAGAAAAGATCAGAAAAGAAGGTGCTGAATTTGGTGCAACAACGGGCAGACCAAGAAGATGTGGATGGATAGATCTTCCGGCACTCAAATATGCCATCATGATTAACGGAGCGACTGAACTTTCAATGATGAAATCAGACGTCTTGGATTCTTTTGAAGAAATAAAAGTTTGTACGCATTATATGCTCAATGGCAAGAAAATTGATTATTTGCCGTTTGATATAACGGATGTACAAATAGAACCGGTTTATGAAACTTTAAAGGGATGGAACAGAGACCTCACGGAGTTGAACACGATGGAAAACGCACCAAAAGAACTTAAGGAGTATATCAGTTACCTGGAAAACCAGTTGGAAGTGCCGATCACAACAATATCGGTAGGACCTGATCGATCTCAAACATTGAACAATAAGAAAAATTGAAAACTGTTTATTTCATAAAGAATATTGCGCTTTTATTCGGAAGCGCAATTTTTTTATGCCTGAATCATTCGCTGGCTCAGAGCGACGTCCTGGAGTTAATGGAGGGAGCCGAAGATATCCGCTTGGATACTAAGGGGAATATGATTATCAAGGGAAATGTTGTTTTCAAAAAAGAAGGAACAACCTTATTTTGTGATTCGGCTTATTACAATATTAAACAGCAAAAGATCAGAGCATTCGGGAATGTCCACCTCAACAAACAGGATACTTTAAATATGTTCTGTGATTCTTTATTTGTTGATACAAAAAAACAATTTGCCAAGCTTTGGGGGAATGTAAGCATAAGGGATCTCGAATATAAACTCGAAACCGACTCATTGGATTATGACCTCAAAATAAACAAAGGGGTCTATAAAAATGGTGGGGTAATCACGAGCATTCTCAGTCCCGACAAACTAACGAGTAAAATAGGCTATTTCTTCCCCGAACAGAAGAATTTTTTCTTTAGGGGTCAGGTACGCTATACCAATTTAGAATACAAAGTAGAAACGGATACCCTACAGTTCAACGGTCAATCAAAAAAAGCCTACTTCTTTGGTCCTACCCATATCTATTCCGATGCTTCTAAAATGTACTGTGAAAACGGATGGTACGATATTCCCGGAGAAAAGGGTGTCCTGCAGAAAAATGCCTGGCTAAAACAGGAAAATACGTTCATAGGGAGTGACAGCCTCTTTTATTCCTCACTCGATAGTATTTACATTGCTTCGGGTTCTGTAGTAATCAAGGACAGTGTGAACAGACTGGAGTTCAACGGTGATTTCGCTAAAAGTGAAGAAAAAAAGAAATATGCTTTTATCACGGGAAGAGCACTTGCAAAAAGATATGAAAATGAGGATACCCTCTTCATTCACGGAGATACGCTTTACAATCACCTCGACAGCATAGGGCAAAGTAAACGCTTACTCGCCTATAATAAAGTAAATATATACAGGGAAGACACGCAGGGTAAATGCGATTCTCTAAGTTTTGATGTAGAGCGTGGTGAATTAAACATGTATCAATCTCCCGTTTTATGGGCAAAAGACGCCCAGTTGTCAGGAGATACGATTACCGTTTTTGAAAAAGAGGGTAAAATAGATCGGGCACTCATCCGAAAAAAAGGCCTGGTAATAACCCATTTAGATTCTTCGGATTATTATAACCAGGTGAACGGGACTTACATGACCGCCTATTTTGACAGTAGCAAGGTTTCAAGGGTTGACATTGTGGGTAATGCAAAAACCGTCTATTATCTGGAGGAAGAAACAGAAGAGGACACCGTTGTTGTCGTGAATAGAAAAGGAATGAACAGAATTTATGCTTCGAACATCAGCCTCTACTTTGAAAATGGAGATATTACACGGGCTGTTTACCGTGAAAGGCCGGACGGAGCACTCTACCCCATGGATCAGATCAAAGAATCAGAAAAAATTGTCGACGACTTTAAATGGAACGAACACCTTCGTCCCCGCTCTTGGCAACAAATGATTCAACCACCTGATGAACCCTAGAACATCGGCCAACCACCAATAGTCAACTTTCTAACTTTCAAACTTTCCAACTTTCCAACTTTCTAACTTTCCAACTTTCCATTCCCTCCCTCTACCCTCCTAAAAGTCAAATTCACGCGTGCTTCAACCGGTTTAAGGGTTTTAGGAACCTGATGCTTCCAGAAATGCTGCATCTCACCTCCCATGATTAAAACACTTCCTGATGAAAGCAAAAGATCTATTCTTTCATTGGTTTCCTTATGTTTCAACTGAAATTTTCTTGTCGCTCCAAAACTAACCGAAGCAATCACCGGATTCTTACCTAATTCCTTCTCGTCGTCTGAATGCCAGCCATTACTGTCCTGCCCGTCGCGGTAAAGATTCGCTAAACATGCATTAAATGAAAATCCGAAGCGCTGCGAAATAAGTGACTTAATTTGTGCTACCTTGGGGTCAAAAGAATACGTTGCTAGACGTTTCCCGGAATAACCGTAACTGACACCTTCCTCACCGAACATGACTTCTTTACGCGGGATTTTCACCTGTTTTCCGAATAATCGAATATCTTCTTGCTGCCAGTCTAGTTCCCTCAGAAAATACCTGAGAAAGCTTTCACCTTCGGATTGAGAAAAAAAATCCGGACAATAGATATACCAGCCGTTTTGTACTGTTTGCCTGATCATCAGATATAACCTACGATATCGTACACAAGAAAACCGATAATTTCCTTATTTAGCTCAAACCAGTATGAGAAATTATCGGCATTCGGAACGATGAACTCGTCCCAGTAATAAGATCTTTTCGCGCTTGTAAACGGATCTGTTGAGAAAGGAGTAACTTTCAGCCCCTCTTTCTCGAAACATGCCTTTGCCCTTCTCATGTGTTTGGTTGAGGTAATAAGAAGAAACGAGGAAAACTGAGGATAAGACTGCTGAAGAAGTTTTGCTGTCTCCTGTGCATTTTCATGGGTATTCTTTGAAACGGTTTCAGCGATCAAATCTCTTTCCGGAATCCCCCACCTTACGAGTACTTCCTTCAACTGTAATGCTTCATTGAGTCCACGGTCAGTTACATATCCGTCGTCCCCTGAAATAAGTATTTTGTCTATCTTCCGCTGTTTATACAAATCAATGGCCTGCCATATTCTGTCTCCACCATTCCCCAATGTTATTCTTCCCGCGTCGTTATCGTAATCAGCCATACCCCCGAGAACAATTCCGACTTCGTGGTGTTCAATATTTTCGATGGGAATAGCATGAATTTCCCATTGACGCATGCATTCCTTGAAAATAAATGTATTACTAAAGAAAATGATAATGATAACAGTAGCCCATTTACCGATACGGTTCCACTTGCTTTTTTTAGCAAAAAACCATAAAAACACAGCAAGCATAAGCCATGTAAAGGGCGCTATGAAGAAATAAGCTATTTTGGAGAGAATAAAAAACATTCTATGATTTTAGGACGAAATTAAAAACTTAAGACCTTATATTAGCAAAGAACCATAAATTAATATTTTAATAGTTTTCAGATTATGAACGAAGAAACAGCAAACAAAACACAGGAATTTTTCGGATACTCTCAAAGTGAACTTATCGACCTGGGAGTAGATATAGGTATCAGTCTGCTTATCGCCATTGTAATATTTTTCATCGGTTTTAGACTCGCTTCCTTTTTTGGAAAATTGACCGCGAGAATACTGAAAAAGAGGGATGCAGATGAAGGACTGATCACCTTTCTCAGAGGACTTGTCTCGGGATTAGTTAAAATACTGACAATCATTACTGTTTTTGCAGAACTGGGTGTTGAAATGACCTCTTTTATAGCAATTCTGGGAGCAGCCGGTTTAGCAATCGGCATGGCTTTTTCAGGTACCCTGTCCAACCTGGCCGGGGGTGTTATGCTACTTCTCTTTAAACCCTTGAAAGTAGGTGAATTCGTAGAGGCTCAGGGAGAAAGCGGCACAGTTTCCGAAATTCAGATCTTTCACACCATTCTTTTAACACCTGATAATAAGACCGTAATCATACCCAATGGACCACTTTCGAACAATAATATTACGAATTACACGCGTCAGGATAAAAGAAGGGTGGATTTCAAATTTGGATTCTCTTACGGTGAAGATTTTCAGTTAGCTAAAAATACGGTGCTCGAGATCATTAAGAGTCACGACAAGGTATTGACGGATCCCGAACCTATGATAAGGTTGATTGAACTGGCTGATTCTTCAGTAAATCTTACCGTTCGTGTATGGGCAATGAAGGAAGACTATTGGGATATTTTCTATTACATCAATGAAAATGTGTATGAGAAATTTACCGAGATCGAAGGGTTAAGCATTCCTTTCCCGCAAATGGATGTACACATGGAAAAAGCAACTTTATAGGAAAAAGCTTTTTCATTCTCTTAAAAACTTAATGCACTGTTTTTTAGTTTATTAAAGGCATAAATGTCGTTTTAATTTAATTTTTGATTATTTTTTAATCATTATTTTGATTATATTATAATAATCACGTAGTTTTGTTCCACGATAAAATCACATGAACGATGTGCAGAGGCAGGTATGAAATAGTTTTATTTAATAAACGCAGAGATGAAGAAGGAACGCGCAATTGTGCACATGGATTTAGATACATTTTTTGTTTCCTGTGAACGCTTATTAGACAGTCGACTGAATGGAAAACCTATTTTAATCGGAGGAACGAGCGACCGGGGTGTGGTCGCCTCATGCAGTTACGAAGCTCGTAAATTCGGAATCCATTCGGCAATGCCTATGAAAATGGCTAAAGAAAGATGTCCGGAAGCTATCGTTATCAAAGGAAACTCATCCATCTATACAAAATACTCGCGTATAGTTACTGAAATCATCAAAGAATCTGCTCCTGTCTATGAGAAAAGCTCCATCGATGAATTCTACATCGACCTCTCCGGTATGGATCGTTTCTTCGGCTGTAAAAAATACGCCCATGAATTAAGACAACGCATCATCAAAGAGTCCGGTTTACCAATTTCATTCGGACTCTCAGAAAACAAAACCGTTTCAAAGATCGCTACGGGCGAAGCCAAACCGAATAATGCCATGAATATCGATTATGGCACGGAAAGAGACTTTCTGGCTCCGCTCTCCATAAGAAAAATCCCCTCTGTGGGACTTAAAACCTATCATACATTCTGTGGATTAGGTGTGAAAAAAATCAAAACGCTGCAGGAGATGCCATTAGATTTACTGGAGCATGTGTTCGGTAAGCACGGAAGGGCTATCTGGAAAAAAGCCCATGGAATAGACCCTTCCCCGGTAATACAATACAACGAAAGAAAATCCATCTCCACCGAGCGTACCTTCGACCGCGATACGATCGATATGATACGCATCAGAGCCATTCTGACAGCTATGGCAGAAAATCTGGCCTTTCAGTTGAGAAGAGCGCAAAAAGTCTGTGCCTGTGTAGCCGTGAAAGTGCGTTATTCTGATTTCCAAACCACCTCGCTGCAAAAACACATTCCCTACACTGCGGCGGATCATGAGATCATTCCGCTCGTACTTTCATTGTTCGAAAAGGCCTATAATCGACGTGTACGTATCCGTCTGATTGGTGTAAAACTAAGTCAGTTGGTAAACGGCAGCCATCAGATTGATCTCTTTCAGGACGACCTCAAACAGGTGAATCTGTATGCTGCAATGGACAAAATCCGTAACCGTTTCGGCGACCGAAGCATCATGCGTGCTGCAGGAATGGAAGCAAAAAGCATTGGAAGAACAAACCCATTCAATGGTGAACCTCCGGTTTTATTGGCTAACAGAAGGAGATAGAACTAAAATCAGAAAAGAACAAGCTTTTTGCGCTCCACGGATCCATTTTCAAAAAGTACCTGAACGATAAGAATACCGGATAAAGACCCTGCAGGAGTAATTACTGCATATTTATCTGAATTAAAATAAACATCCGAAAGGACTTCACGGCCTCCCAAAGAAAAACAGTTCAATGCAGCTATTTCATTGTCGGAAGTAACATGGATCTGTCCGTCAAGTATCTCCGCATCAAGTTCTCCTTCTCTATTAACAGACCGAACACCAACATAGTTTCTCGCACCATCAAAGTCAACCTGGGATAAACGGTAATATTCCACCTCCGGCTGAGCACTTCGATGAGTAAACTCATAAAACAATACTTCCGAGGAATTCCCTGCTCCGCTCACCTGCCCTACTTCTTCCCAGTTTAATCCATCCAATGAATGCTCAATGATAAAATGGCTGTTGTTAATCTCTGAATAAGTTGACCATAAAATCCGATTCTCACCGTCCACCGAAACAACATCAAAGTCAGATAACTCAATCGGTAAACCTATAATGTCCGTGGTCAGATCACCATTGTCATCGTATACACAGGTCATCGTCGTCCCGCCCTGCGTAATTTCAATAGCCGTAAAGGATCCTGCGGGAAAATTATAGCTTTCCAGATCACAGTCTATCTGATTACTGTTACCCGTCGCTTCACAGGTAATAGACTGAATGAAATTACCGTCACTGTCATAAACATTCGCTGTGACAATATTTGGAGAATTTCCCGGACTATTATTGATATTATCAGGACAACTGTTGCCGTTACCTTGCGCTCTAAGGCCGGAAAAAACAAGAATCATTACCGCTAAAAAATTCAATTTAAGTATCATAAGCAAAATTTAAGTTCTCTAAGGCTAACCTGAGGTTTCTAAAACTAAGTGTTTTTACTTAGAAAACCTACGTAATTCCTATTATATAAATATCAAATCGTCACTTAAGAAACATTCTAAGCGTTATTTTGTTCAGGTATTACATAAAAAAAGTTAAACAATAAAGAAGAAAATAAATTTCCCTTTAAACCATCATTAAACAGATATTTCATTCATTTGCAAATACTTTTTACAACCTAAAAGGTCAAAAGTAGCGCACAAACGAAACCCATAAAATTTGACGAGATTTGATAAATTCAGGACCTAGGCGCCTCAGAAATGTCAAAAAAAAAGATGTTTAAGTTTAATAAACCACCGTCCGCATCCCTTGATACTCCATGGATACTCCATGGATAAGCTATAGATAGTATATTACCATCATCAAAAAACAACAAATCAAACCAAATCCAAGGAGGCTAAAGAAATAAAATAAACCCTTTCCAACGATTCAGGATTAATCAGACGCACTGCCGAAAACAAAAGAGGAACCCCGCAACAGGGAAAGAACTTGTGCCTGTGATACTAATTTCCTAATTTTATACCGGAATCAGACACATGGAAAAAGCCCCCACAACACCTTTAGCAGAGAGAATGCGCCCCAGGAACCTGGATGACTACGTCGGACAGGAGCATTTGCTTGCAAAAGGAGCCAGTCTCAGAAAATCACTCGATGCAGGTGTATTACCCTCCATGATTCTTTGGGGTCCGCCCGGTGTGGGGAAAACAACTTTGGCCCTGTTGCTTGCTCAAAAACTGAATCGCCCCTTCTACACACTTTCTGCCATAAGCTCAGGAGTGAAGGACGTGAGAGAAATTATTAAAAAAGCCGAAAATACCGGCATGTTTGACCGGGGCGGCGCACTTCTGTTCATCGACGAAATCCATCGTTTCTCCAAGGCACAACAGGATTCTTTGCTCGGAGCTGTAGAAAAAGGAGTCGTAACTCTCATTGGTGCTACAACTGAAAACCCATCGTTTGAGGTTATTTCTGCCCTACTCTCTAGAAGTCAGGTATACACGCTTAAATCTTTAGACAAGGATCAACTCATTTCTTTGCTGAAAAATGCAATGAAAAAAGACCCCTGGCTCTCCGGACTCAATATTGAACTGAAGGAAACAGACGCTCTTCTGCGGATTTCAGGAGGGGATGCCAGAAAGTTACTGACTCTTTTTGAAATTGTAGTGAATACCTTCCCTGCCAACTCAAGGATAGTAATAACCAACAATGACGTCGTATCTATCGCTCAGCAGAACATTGCACTCTATGATAAAAACGGCGAACAGCATTACGATATCATTTCGGCATTCATAAAATCAATCAGGGGAAGTGATCCAAACGCAGCGGTCTACTGGCTTGCCAGAATGATCACAGGAGGTGAAGATCCAAAGTTTATTGCCCGCAGACTAATCATTTCCGCCAGCGAAGACATAGGACTTGCTAATCCTACCGCCCTGATTCTCGCAAACAACACCTTCGATGCCGTAAATACAGTAGGATTTCCCGAAGCACGAATCATTCTGTCTCAGTGCACCATCTATCTCGCTAATTCTCCAAAAGGAAATGCATCCTACATGGCCATCAATCAGGCTCTCGATCTGGTAGATAAAACAGGTAATTTGCCTGTTCCTCTCTCCCTTCGGAACGCACCTACCAAACTCATGAAAGAGCTTGATTACGGTAAAGGTTATAAATATTCCCACGACTATCCGGGTAATTTTGCTGCCCAGGAATTCATGCCTGAAGAAATTAAAGGAACCGGATTCTTCAAAGCAGGTAGCTCCTCCAAGGAAAAAGAGATCGAGGAAAACATGAAAAAACGATGGAAGGATAAATATTAAACCAACCGCGAATCAAAATACTTACATTTCAGACAAACTTCGTATATTTGCCGTCGATTAAAACTGTGATATGGCAACTACGTCGGATATAAAAAACGGTCTATGTCTTAACTACAACGGAAAGTTGGTTACGATCATAGAATTTCAGCATGTTAAGCCCGGAAAAGGACCGGCTTTCGTGCGCACTAAAATGAGAGAAATTGAATCGGGAAAAGTTCTTGATAATACCCTTTCAGCTGGACATAAAATTGATGTCGTTCGAATTGAAAGAAGACCTTATCAATTTCTTTATCAGGAAGAAGGCATCGGATTTCATTTTATGAATACTGAATCTTTTGAACAGGTGCTGATTAACAAAAAGCTGATCGAGCAACCTGAATTCCTGCGCGAAGGCATGGTCTGTGAGATTACTTTCCATGCAGAAGAAGAAACACCGCTTGTTGTGGATCTTCCCATGCACATTGAAGCAGAAGTAACTTATACAGAACCCGGAATCAAAGGAGATACAGCAACAAATACGCTAAAACCTGCTACCATTGATACCGGTGCCGAAATCCGTGTGCCACTATTCATAGATAACGGTGAAAAGATCAAGGTCGATACCCGTACAGGTACCTATATTGAGCGAGTGAAATAATTTGAAACGAATAATAAAAGGCCCAACTTAAGTTTGGGCTTTTTTTTTGACCTAAACAAGGATGGAAAAACTGGTATTGATTCATGGCGCATTAGGTTCCGGTAAAGAAATGGAACAGATCGCTCCGCTTCTATCGCATAAATATGCAGTGCATATATACGAAATTCCGCACCACGGCTCAAAGTCCAAATCGGAAATTGAATGCGTTGTATCAACCCTGAAAGATGATTTGCTTGAATTCCTTGAAAATATCGGTCCTTCTTATATCTACGGCTTCAGTCTCGGGGGATACCTCGCACTCAGTGCCGCACTTAAAAGCGATAAAAACATCAAGGGGATTATTACTCACGGTACAAAACTCCTTTGGAACGACCAGGAAGCAAAGAAAGAAACTGCCACGCTGAATATCGATTTCCTCAAAAATAAAACAGGTCCCTTTTTCGATTATTTGCAGGAACTACATGGCCCCTACCTACCTGAATTATTAAAAAAAACAGTTGCGCTGATGATGGACTTGGGAGAAAGTCCTTCCGTTCGGCCCGATAACGCAGGAGTACTGAAAATTCCGGTAAGAATGGTTCGTGGAGGCAAAGACAAGATGGTTACTGAACAAGAAACCAGGACAATCTGCGAAGCCATTGACAACTGTCATTACTTTGAGATCCCTTCTTTCATTCATCCGGTCGGTTTTCTTAAACCCAAATTTGTTGCGAGAATGATCGACGTTCAAATCCAATCTATGAGCTATGAATGGACGAAATCAGAACAGACAGGAATAGCATTTAAGCGCATAGGAACTCCCGAAAAAGCAGAGACGACACTGATTTTTATACATGAAGCTACAGGTTCAATTGCGCAGTGGCAGGATTTCCCGGAACGGCTGTGCTCAAAACTGAATTTGCCGGGTATCGTATTTGAATTTTCCGGGTATGGTTTCTCGGAAAACAATGCCGGCAGCCGAGATGCAAATTATTTACACGAACTTGCTTTAAATGAATTTCCTGCATTTTTAGAGTCTCTTTCGCTGAAGTCCCGTTATATTCTCGTTGGCCATTCAGACGGAGGAACAAACGCACTTCTTTATTCTTCGCGTTTTCCTGAAAACATAAAAGGTATTGTTACCATGGCTGCTCATGTGATCAATAAAAAGGAAACAAAACAAGGAATTCAACCTGCAATCCTGGCCTATGAATCCGGTAAGATGAAAGGACTCGAAATCTTTCATGGCAATAAAACTGACCAACTTTTTTATAAATGGGCAAACACCTGGCTCGCAGAATATTTCGCCAACTGGAATATTACAGACGATATAATTCATAATAAAGTTCCGGCATTAATCATTCAGGGAAAAAATGATCAGTACGGCACCGAAAAACAAGTAGAATTAATCGATAAGGCATTGGTGAACGCACGACCATTATACATTGAAAATTGTGGACACGCCCCACATTTAGAGCATACGGAAGAAGTAATTGAGGCAATTTGGAAATGGAGCACAAAATTAAACTGAAAAAGACATACAGGTATTTCACGTATGGTAACCCGGAAACGGCCACAAACCTGTGGATAGTTCTTCATGGATATGGTCAGCTTGCCTTTTATTTCCTTAAAAAATTTAATTCACTGGATCCGGATAAACACTTTGTGGTAGCTCCTGAGGGTCTACATAGATTCTATATCAAAGGAAGTAGTGGTCGCGTGGGAGCTTCATGGATGACCAAAGAATCAAGGTTGGATGACATTGAAGACAACCATCGGTTCCTATCCACAATTTCACGCGAATTAACTTCAGGTTATACTTTTAAACAGAAAATTCTTTTAGGTTTTTCTCAAGGAGCGGCTACAGCTTCCCGCTGGCAGGACAGCAGCGATTACAATGCCGACATTCTTATTTTATGGGCAGGTGTTTTTCCTCCGGATCTGAAATTCGACCCGGATCGTTCAGGACTGTCAAATTCCAAAAACATATTCGTTCTAGGCAAGCAAGATCCTTATTTCGAAAACCAGAAAAACCCGTTTAAAGAAGTAGACGCACATATAAGTTCTCTTTTTGAAATAATTCATTTTGACGGTGGACACGACATCGACTCTTCTGTTTTGAAAAACATTTCCGATCGCATATCTCATTGATTAACTGGGCGTATTTATCGAGTTTAATTGTATATCTAACGGATCCTGAGTATATTTGAATCATACAAACACGATCGGTTTATGAAATTTCAATACTTATTTTTCCTTTTTTTTCCTTTTCTTTTGGCAGCATGTTCTTCCGATCCTGAAAAATCGGTTCGTATTGAACTAAACGAGGGTTCTGACGCTGTTGAAAATCAAACGGAAATAACCCCTACCCTTGTAATTCATGGTGGTGCAGGAACTATCCTCAAGGAGAATATGACACCCGAACTAGAAGCGGCTTACACAGCAAAACTGACGGCGGCTCTTAACGCCGGTTATTCCATTTTGCATTCCGGTGGTACGAGCAATGAAGCCGTCATTGCCGCTATACAGATCATGGAGGAATCTCCCTTGTTCAACGCCGGAGTAGGAGCGGTATTTACCTACGAAGGTACAAACGAGCTGGATGCCTCATTCATGGATGGACAAACGGGAAAAGCAGGCGCAGTGGCTGGTGTTAAGAGAATCAAAAGTCCTATAATGGCAGCATATACTGTGATGAAAAAGTCTCCCCATGTAATGATGGCAGGTGAAGGAGCTGAGTCCTTTTCCCGCGACCAGGGCCTTGAAATGGTGGAACCGGAATATTTTTATAGTCCTGAAAGGCGTGAACAGTTGAAAAAAATGCAAGACGAAAAGATAAAAGAGAAAAATAAGGACAAATCGTATATACCTTATGAATCAGACTATAAATACGGAACAGTGGGAGCCGTTGCACTGGATAAAAACGGAAATATTTCTGCAGGAACATCTACCGGAGGAATGACAAATAAACGATACGGCCGTATTGGAGATTCTCCAATTATCGGTGCAGGAACCTATGCGAACAACTCTACATGTGGAGTCTCTGCCACTGGACACGGTGAATATTTCATCCGTAACGTTGTAGCCTATGATATTGCAGCACGAATGAAATATAAAGGTGAAAGTCTCGAAACAGCTTCTCATACTATCGTTGAAAATCTTAAAAAAATAGGAGGTGCAGGAGGCGTAATTTGTCTTGATCACCAGGGAAATATCTCCACCCCTTTCAACACGCCAGGCATGTACAGAGGCTGGATCACGAAAAAAGGAGGAGCTGTTGTGAAGATGTATGCTGAATAAGGGTACGCATTGTCATATTACGCTAATTAAACAGAATAAAACAGCCAAAAACTTCCCGAATTGAGCAGTAAATTGTACATTTAGGACCTTAAAAAATTAGGTATGATTAAGAATGTTGCAGTAATAGGTGCAGGAACAATGGGTAACGGAATTGCTCATGTTTTTGCTCAGTTTGGTTATAACGTTTCTCTGATAGATCGTTCTCAGGATTCAATTAACAACGGTATGAAAACCATTGAGAAGAATTTGGAAAGAATGGTTGCTAAAGAAAAGATTTCTGAACAAGACAAAAAACAAACACTTGAAAGGATCAAAACTTTCACTGATACCTCAAAGGGAGTAAAAGGTGTGGATTTGGTTGTTGAAGCAGCCACTGAAAATACCGATCTGAAACTGAATATTTTTAAAGAACTGGATCAAAACACCGAAGATCATGTAATACTGGCAACTAACACCTCTTCGATTTCAATAACAAAGATTGCGGCGGTAACTAAACGGCCGGACAAGGTGATTGGAATGCATTTCATGAATCCTGTTCCAGTTATGAAACTTGTAGAGATAATTCGTGGGTATTCCACTTCAGACGAGGTGACCGATCAGATCATGGAAATATCACGATCTCTAAAAAAGGTGCCTGTTGAAGTAAATGATTACCCCGGATTTGTAGCCAACCGTATATTGATGCCTATGATCAACGAGGCAATTATTACACTGCATGAAGGCGTTGCAGGGGTTGAAGAAATAGACACCGTGATGAAACTAGGGATGGCGCATCCGATGGGTCCGCTTCAACTTGCTGATTTCATTGGCCTTGATGTTTGTTTGGCCATACTTGAAGTTCTTTATGAAGGACTTGGTAACCAAAAATACGCCCCCTGCCCTCTTTTGGTCAATATGGTGACCGCAGGCAAAAAGGGAGCAAAATCCGGTGAAGGCTTCTACGACTGGAGCAAGGGAGCGAAAGACCTTGTTGTAGCAGCGAATTTCAAAAAATAAATAATATAATTAGTAAGGAATTTTGGTTAGGATGTACAGTTGTGCATCCTAATCAAAATCGATTCTAATAAGGATCATTGCGCATGCACTTTAAAGGCTGTTCTTCTGTTTCTTTGGTGGAATTCCTCTCTTTTTTCTTCGTCCTCAACAGAATAAATATACTTTGGTGTCAGTTCCACCTCTTTTCCGTCCAACTGGATTATGGCGGGTTCGGATTCTCCCAAACCTTTAGCAATCAAACGATCCTTTGAAACTCCATGTTCTATCAGATAATCAACCACACTTTGTGCGCGTCGCTGTGACAATTTTTGGTTGTACCTGTCGGAACCACGTTCATCTGTATGAGAACGTATTTCAATTTTTAAATTGGAATTCAGTTCAAGGAATTTAACCAGCTTATCTAATTCCACCTTTGATTGCGGACGCAAGGTAGCTGCGTCAAAATCATATTCAATCCCTTTTATTTCAATCTCTCCGGTTGGGATAAAGGTAAGATAGAAATCATGTTTTAAAACAGTTGTTTCGATGATTCCCAGGGTATTCTCAACACCTGCGTCAGCAAAATAATTTTTCTTACTCGCTTTCAAAAAATACTCTTCGTTTACATGAAGTTCAGTGGAATAATAGCCGTTTTCATCTGAATTAATGATCACATCCTCGTATTTTCCTTCAACATTTTTGATGGAAACTTTTACATCCGGTAAGATCTCATTTGAGTCGTAATCGTAAGTTATACCTTCCAGCGTGATCGAAAATGGCGCGTTAATAATTTCGTATATTTGATAACAATGACCATTTTCACAATCCGCTCTGTCACTGGAGAAAAAGCCTTTTTCTAACTTACTGTCCCAAACAATATAGGAATCATCCTTGGAAGAATTGATCGGTTTTCCGAGATTGAGCGGTTGAAAAAACACGCCGGTTTGTTTATTATAACGCGATTTGAAAATGTCTAATCCACCGATGGATGTAAGACCGTTCGAGCTATAAAAAAGTGTTGAGGATGCCTCATGAAAAAACGGGGCAACTTCGTCAAAACTCGTATTAATGGTATTACCCAGATTCATAGCCTCTCCAACGACTTGTCCGCTCTCGTCGAGATCTATAACCCATAAATCCATTCCACCGAATCCGCCGGGTCGATCACTGGAGAAGAACAGTTTAGTCTCGTCCAGAGAAACGCACGGATTGATGCTTTTATATCCCGGCACATTTACTGACTCCGGTAGTTTAAACGATTCAAAAAACAGGAGATTAACCATACGTCCATAATAAATCGATTGGTCCTTGGGGGTCTCCTCACTCCATTTTGTGAAATAAATCAAACTTTGCTGTTCATTCTCCTGTAAACTGTTGAATGTTCCGGCACCATCGTGGCGTGAGGAGTTCAATGGTCGTCCAAAATTCTTAGCCTCCTGCCAGTTTCCGTCGGGTCCTCGTTCTGTCCAGTACAGGTCACAAAGAAAACGGGAATCCTGTTTTCCCGGGTCTAGAACAACTCCCCCCTCACGCGCACTGGTAAATAATACGCGATCATCATTACCGAAATAAGCGCTGGCAAAAGCGGAGGTTCCTTTGTTAAAAACAGTTGTATCTGCGAGCGTCACCGACATTTTTTCATACAGTTTGATGTCTTCAATGGCGTAATAGCAACCGGTGATTAGATTTTGAGCCTTGTTGGCAAGAGAATCATATGCGTTCCCCGAATTAATGTACGATTCAAAAAGCTGAATTGCCTCATTATAATTTTCCAGATGCATTTGACTTATCCCATAGTAATAGACATCCTCCGGGTAAGATTCATAGGATGATGTGACCGCAAAATGTTCTGCAGCTTTTTTATAGTCATAAGTTTTCAAGTAACACGAGGCAATCTGATGCTCTAAGTAATCACGTAAAGGAACGGTTCTAGACGAATCGATCTTTAATTTTTCTTTTTGTTTCAGCGATAACTTACCCAAAGTCACTTCATAAGGTACAGTTAATTCTTTTAAGCCTACTGTATCACTCAGTGCTTTCTGATAATTCAAAAGGGCGTTGTAATAATCCTCTAATTCGTAAAACTTATCAGCTTTATACAACCAAACTTTCCTCGATTGTCCAAAGTTGAGCAGGGGAGAAAGAATGAATAGAAGTAAAAGTATTTTTTTCATCGTACCTGATTATAATCTTGGACAAATTTTATCCGTTAACTTTCTGTTTTTTAATCCCATATATGTGAATGAAATTTCAAAACCACCCCGACCGTTTGATACTGTGGTTAAGCTGGAAACATTGATATCGTATCCGATTCGTGCGATATAATTATCCATTCTTGCACCAACAGATAGAATAGCCGCATCACGGTTTCGATAAATCCCTCCGGCCAACAGGTAAATTTCACTGCCTTTAAGAAAATATCCAATGTCGGCTGCTAAAGTCAGTTCCTGGAATTCCTGCTGACGCATATAGAGGACTTTTGGCAATACATAAAAAGTCTCCGTCACATTGATTCTCACTCCAGTATGGGCGTAATAACGTATAGGAAGGCGGTTATCAAAATTCAGGAAAGATTCCTGTGGCTGAGTTAGGTTGAACGCCGATATTCCCAGGAAAGGATTGAATCGACTTTCCTGCTTGGCAAAAAAGTACAAGAATCCTGCGTTCACTACAGGTGTAATTAAAGACTGTCCCGAGAAATCTTCATTCGCATTAATGGAGGTATTAAACTCTCCTCCGTTATTTGTCGTGTACTGATTATTAAAGGTTAATAACTGATACTCCACCGATTTCTGATTGATGCCGCCTTGTATACCAAAAGATATGTTATGATTTTTGCTTTTATCTAATGATGTAGTGTATGCTGCAGAAAGCACTCCCTGCAAAACACCATAATTTCCGATACCTGCACGGAAATTTGAAATCTGTCCTCCAAATCCCCATTTTTTATACGGTTTGTCGAAGCTAATCAAAGCTGAGGTGTAGGGCTTGAAGTTAATAGCTTTCCACTGCGTACGGAACTGACCGTGAATACGCCAATCCCCATCAAACACACCGGTCATAGCCGGGTTTAAGAAAATAGGAGCAGCATCATAAAGCGAAAGATGCGCGTCCTGGGATTGAGAACGGAAAACCGGAAAAATAATGATTATGAATATGATTAATTGTTTTTTCATAACTATCGAATGAGGGTGACGTCTCCCGATTTATTAATTGTTACATCATTGGTCATTTTTACACTGAATGTCCAGGTATAAACACCAAGAGGAGCAGGTTGATTATTGAATGTTCCATCCCATCCTACAGCTGCATCCAAGGACTGAAAGATAAGTTCTCCCCAGTTATTATAAACACGGAAGTCCACATCTTTAAATGGTCCACCCCGAATGAGGAACACATCGTTTTCTCCGTCTCCATTAGGTGTGAAGCCACTAGGAACCACAGGGGGTAAAGCAATGGTGATATCTTTAAAGGTGGTGTCTATACATCCGTTTGCATCTGTTACCACCAGGAAGATAGTATAATCTCCTCCTTCATCGTAGGTATGTGTTGGATTCTGCAGATTATTTCCTTCACCGTCTCCAAAATTCCAGAACCACTGGTTAATACCGTTTCCTGTTGAGTTATCTGAAAAGTTCACACCTTCTGAAACCAAGGCAGGGTTAGGAGCAAAATTAAAATCAGCAGTGGGTGCCGGACTCACATTTAACTGAACGGTTGTATCATCCACACAGCCAAGGTCGGATACCACGGTGAGAGTTACTTGCTGCAGCCCGGGAGCACTAAAAGTATAGGTTGGATTCTGATC
>JAWVYS010000020.1:0-56475 GCA_033722555.1 Brumimicrobium sp. | reverse complement strand
CTGAATGCGTTTTGCATAATCGATGGAGTCTGAAATCTCTTTGTTTTTATGCTCAACGATCTGTTTCTGCTTGTCTATGATGTTGTGCTGTTTTTGAGTGACCTTAAACCTGTTATACATGAAAAAGGCAAAGACCAGTATGAGTACGGCAACTACACCGAGCATGATCTGCTGATTCTTGGTAGCTTTAAGTTGTTTTTCCTTCTCTTTAACAAGCTTTTCATTCATCCTGTTTTGTTCTGCGAATGCCACGCTATCCGCTATTTTCTTCATCTGGTATTTGTAAGCCGTTTCCTTTTCGATGGCCGCTTTTTTCAAATCCATATTATTCAGGCTGTCGCGCAGATCGATATAATCTTTATAGTGTTCGAGCGCCTTTTCGTAATTATTGACCTTGGTATAGTACTCATAAAACTTGTGATGAGCTGCCATTTTGTATTTATCAGAATCAAGCTCATCGGCGAGCTTCATCATTTTTTGATACAGAGGAAGGCACTTGTGCACCTGACCAAGTTCGGAGTAGGTTGTTCCCAGTGAAGAATAGGCGGTGATGAGTTCGTTCTTTAAATTATTTTTCTCACCAAGTTCTATGGCTTCCAACAGATACTCCTGTGCTTCGCGAAATTTCCCAAGCTTATTCAATACGTTTGCAACATTGGTATTGGCCGAAATTATATTTATTTCCCTCTTGGTTTCTCTGGCTATTTTAAGAGCCTGTTTATAATAATCCAACGCCTCCTGATATTTGTCCTGATTTTTAAGAGCCACTCCCATGTTATTGTACATACGACCGAGCTCACCTTTATCACCCAACTGTTCATAGATCTCAATGCATTTACTGTAATAATCTATCGCTTTGTCATAATCTCCCATGTTTTTATAGAGAATCCCAATATTGCTTAGTATCATCGCTATACTTTGAGGGTCTTTGCTTTTTTCAGCGAGGGAAAGGGCTCGAAAATTATATTCCAGTGCATTTTCGAATTTACCTTGGTTTTTGTAAATAATGGCAGCTGCACCTATTGCCCTCGATTGATTGGTGTAATCATCCAGCATTTCCGATGCTCTGTCTACCTCACTATAATAACCAAGCGCTTCATCATATTTTCCTCTGAAATAAAGAGAATTTCCAAACCACAACATTGTGTTCGCATAGAGTTTTAACACCCTCTTTTTGAGTTCGGAATACTTTTTCTTTTCAAGCGGTTTAAGGATATCAATGGCAAGCAATCCCAAAGAATCTGATCGGTCATACATCCTTTCTTTATAAAAGATCTTCCCCTTGGAAGCATATCCTTTTGCTTTGAATACTTGAAGATAAAGCTTTTGTTCTTCATCCAGTTTTGCTTTCCATTTTTTTAGAGCCTGATCACTAAGACCTATGGCCGTGTCCAGAAAATTAAGGGCTGAATCGAGGGCAAGCTTGTTTCTTGAAAATTGTTTTCCCAACTGAAGGTATAGATCAATCCGGGTGGTGTCGTTTATGTAGGTCCTTGAATCGGTTAATTGGGCGAGAGCCTGATAAAGTGAATCGATCTTTTGTTTATTCTGAGAGCGCGAATAATCGCAAAAAGAAAAGAAAACAAAGAGAAGTATAATCGCTCTGTGAAAATTAAATGACATGATCGATTTGTGTTTCAGTAAACGAATATATCAATTATTTCCGTAAAATATTGATCTTATTTTACTTTGAACTCAGAAGTCTTATGAAAAGTAATTTCAGGATAATCCCTCTCCGCCATCTGTAAAAGAAAAGGTGTTTCAGCTAAAAATACCAGGTTATCGTCTTTATCCCGAACAATATTCCCGGTTTTTGCTTTTAGAAACTTTTCCAACTGATCCTGATTTTTCGTGGTAATCCAACATGCCTTATGATAATTTAGTGGGGTAAATGAACATTTAGCCCCGTATTCATGTGTAAGTCGATAAAGAATTACATCAAACTGAAGTTGTCCCACTGTTCCAACAATTTTCCTACTTCCCGGCTCCTGGATGAACAATTGAGCTACTCCTTCATCCATGAGCTGCCGTATTCCTTTATCTAGCTGCTTGGATTTCATAGGATCGTCATTTCGAAGTTCCTGAAATATTTCCGGTGAAAAAGAGGGGATACCCACAAAATTGATTTCCTTTCCCTCAGTTAAGGTATCTCCAATCTTAAAGTTCCCGGTATCATATAATCCAACGACATCGCCTGGATAAGCTTCATCAACAATGCTTTTATCCTTTGCCATGAAAGAGGTCGGGTTGGGGAATTTGAGTTTTTTACCATTCCGAACGTGTTTATAAAAAGTGTTCCTTTCAAATTTTCCTGATACTATGCGCAGAAAAGCAATTCTGTCTCTGTGATTGGGATCAAGGTTGGCATGTATTTTAAAAACGAATCCCGAAAATTTTTCGTCGTCTGGTTTAACGAATTCAATATCTGTGTCTCTTCCCCGCGGTGAAGGAGAGATTTCTACAAATGTATCAAGCAGTTCTTTAACACCGAAATTATTTACGGCACTACCGAAGAATACAGGTGCGACCTCTCCCGAGAGATAAGTTTTCTGATCGAAATCATCATAAACTCCATTAATCAGTTCAACTTCTTCACGGAGTTCATCGGCAAATTTTTCACCGACAATTTCGTCAAGTTTAGGATCGGAGAGGTCCTTTATTTTTATCAGAACATCCGAGATTTTGGTTTTATTTGCCTGAAATAAATTCAGTTCCTTGGTATAAAGGTTATATACCCCTTTGAAATCGTCTCCGTCACCGATAGGCCAGGTGAGGGGGCGGACTTTGATTCCGAGTTTGTTCTCTATTTCGTCAAGAAGGTCGAAAGGGTCTTTACCGAAGCGATCCATTTTGTTAATAAACACGATTACCGGCGTATTACGCATTCGACACACTTCCATCAGCTTTTCGGTCTGACTTTCAACTCCGTTTGCATTGTCTATAACAAGGATTACACTGTCGACTGCGGTAAGGGTACGGTATGTGTCCTCCGCAAAATCTTTGTGACCCGGTGTATCGAGAATATTGATTTGCTTGTTAAGATATTCAAAGGCCATAACGGAAGTAGCAACGGATATACCGCGTTGCTTTTCTATTTCCATGAAATCGGAGGTAGCTGTTTTCTTTATTTTATTATTCTTTACAGCTCCGGCAGTCTGGATAGCCCCACCGAAAAGAAGAAGCTTCTCAGTGAGTGTTGTTTTTCCCGCATCCGGGTGAGAAATAATTCCAAATGTCCGCCTTTTCTCTATCTCATTCTTATTCATCCCGAAATGATTGATTTTTAACGTGAAAATCTCCGCCTTACTCGAAAATCGTTGCAAAGATACAGACATTTTGTTAGTTTTGCAGGGCATGCTCCCAAAATTCAGATTAAAATTACTGTTGATACTTTTGATTGCCATTATGGCTTCGGCATTCAAAAATTCCACTTCCAAAAATGGAGAAGGGAATAAACCGCTCATTCAAAAATGGGAACAGGTTGCTTATTCCAATTATCATTGTCTTCAAGATACTTCTTTGAATTTTGAGGCTTTCAAACAGGGACTTCATGGATTTTATACCCTTAAATCTCAGGGAAAACTTTCCAATTCAGATTATCTGACCATCGTTGATTTTAGTCAGCATTCTTCCAGAGAAAGGCTTTATGTGATTGAAACAAAGAATTTTTCGGTGGTTTACAAGTCACTTTGTTCTCATGGGAGAAATACAGGAGGAGCTGAAGCAAATGAATTCTCAAACAAGGTCGGAAGCCTTCAAAGTAGTTATGGTTTTTTCATAGCGAATGAAACGTATACCGGTAAATTTGATCTTGCGATGCGGTTGGATGGACTGGAATACTGTAATTCAAAAGCCAGAGAACGAGGAATCGTTGTTCATGGAGCGAATTATGCCACCAAGTCTTTTCTTGACAAAAATAATAATGTTCTCGGTAGAAGTTACGGTTGTCCGGCTTTACCGATGGATGAAGCTCCAAAAATCATACATACGATTAAAGAGGGTTCCTGCTTTTTTATTTACAGTCCGGATAAATCCTATCCTAGGAAATCGACAATACTTAGAAGTTACGATTTCATGAGAGAACTATAGGACTTTTCAGATCATTCAATCCTATTTTTATTACTTTATTTTCAGTGAGAGAAGTTTGGTATCGCCGATAAAGGCTTCGAGATGATCGCCGATTTTAACAGGTCCAACACCTTTAGGGGTTCCTGTAAAGAGAAGGTCACCGATCTTGAGCGTCATGAACCGTGAGACATAAGCAATTAATTCATCAATTTTGAAAATCATGTCTTTGGAATTGCCTTCTTGAACGATTTCTCCATTTTTTTTCAGCGAAAAAGGTATGTTATTCATATCAAGTTCTTCAATAGATAGAAATTTATCCCCAAGCGGGGCACTGTGTTCAAAGGATTTAGCAATCTCCCACGGATGACCCTTTTCTTTACATTTTTGCTGAAGGTCACGAGCTGTAAAATCTATACCCAGTCCAATTTCGTCATAATATTCACGCGCATACTTCTCTGATATGTTTTTCCCAACCTTATTGATGCGCACAACAAGTTCGCATTCGTAATGAAGGTCTTTGGTGAAATCGGGATAAAAGAAAGGATTTTTTCTCGGCAATATAGCCGTGTCGGGTTTCATAAAGAACATAGGTTCCTCGGGTGCATCAGCATTCATCTCTTTGGCGTGATCCATATAATTACGCCCGATACATATTATTTTCATAAAAACATCTTTAACTTCGGTTGAACAAAACTATTATTTTCCAAATTTGTTCTTCAATGCTTCCAATTTATTTTCCATACGTTCGGCTTCTTTCTCTGCCTTGACTTTCTTTTCTTGTTGACGATCCTCCTTAATTCTATCCATTTCCTTTTTCAAGATGGCCTTGGTGTAGCGAGGAAATTTCCCGTTCAACATCCAGCCATAGTAACCCGGTTCTTCTGTTGCTACCTCAGCTACCGTTTTACCTTTATGCTTTCCGAAATTATAGATAACCTCTCCTTTTTCGTTCTGAGCGATCCTTCCCGCAAAATCCAGAATTTTGTTTTTGTTCATCGCTGAAAACTCGGCAAGAAAATCTGTATTATTCTCGAGTTCATCGTATTTTTTGAGCTGAGCTTTCAGAACTTCGTAGGTAGCCGTGACGTCTGCATCTGCAGAATGGGCATCATTCAGGTCTTTATCACAGTAAAATTTATATGCCGCAACTAAAGTACGCTGTTCCATGCGGTGAAAAATATTCTGTACGTCGATAAATTTTCTTCCCTCCATGGTGAACGGATGATCTATGCGAAGAAATTCCTCGGCAAGGAGAGGAATGTCAAATTTGTTGGAATTGAAACCGGCAAGATCAGCGTCACCAATGAAATCTGCTATTTCATCAGCTAATTCAGAAAAAGTGGGTTTGTCTTTTACCTCCTCGTTTGTGATACCGTGGATTGACACGCTTTCTTCTGAAATAGGAATTTCGGGATTAAGAACTTTCTTAAATCGGAATTCCTTTCCTTCGGGGGTTATTTTTAAAAGTGCGATCTCCACAATTCGATCCGTTGAAACGTCCAATCCGGTGGTCTCCAAATCAAATACAACTAAGGGCTTTTCAATGTTTAATTCCATACTATAAAATAAAAAAAGCGGGCTGTTACCCGCTTCTATTAGGTTAATACAAATATCACTTCTTTGAGTTTAAAATCCAAGCGGATTGTACAACTTCTTGACGCGCTCTATCCAGAATTTCTTTGGTCGCGTTGAAAGAATTTGAAGATCCGGCAGATACAACATGGAGTCCATTTCGTTTGCCAATGATTTCTCCTTTAAATCCTTTCTTACTTATGCTTCTTACCATTCCCTCGGCGTTATCCAATTTCTGGAAAACTCCTACTATTACGTGGAATTTATAATCACTTTCTATCATCTGTCCTGACGTGAAAGTGTCACCGTTTGTATCCGTGGAGGTTGTACCATTGTTCAGCGGTTTACCTTGCAACTGATCCTCCAGGATCTCATCCTTGGATTTAAAGGTGAGCATATCGTCCGAAACACTGTTAATACCATCGAGATGTAAACTCACGTACTGATAAGGAGCGTATTTTTCAATGTTTCTGTAATCACGTTCGTATTCTGGGCCTTGTACAACAACCTCCTTGATTTCGACGCTGATCGAATCACCGAATTTTCTTTCCGAAAAATAGTCAAGAAGTAAGGATTTTAATTCACTCGCTCTTTTTTGCGCAAGTTCCTGGTTGTTCTTGAAGGTACGAGTTGTAACTTTTGAAGCAGATGAATTGATGGTTAAAACAATCTCTCGTCTTCCCTGAACGATTTGCTGCTCAAGAGAATCTAAAAACAGACTCAATGCACCTTTTTGAGGATCGAGTTTATTCTTGTTGTATCCAAATAAGTGCTTCATTGATAATGGTTTGAAAGAGGAGATGTGATCCTGTGGTTCGATCACTTTCATGTTCGGAACATCAAGTATGATATGTCTGTAAATCTCTTCGTAAGAAAAGTCACAGGTAGTGGTTATCTTGTCTCGATAAATTTCTTCCTTTTCACGACCACGGTGCATAATAAGTACATATTCGTGACACTGCTGAAGAGATGCTACAAAGGTTCCGTCAGAAATTCTTGGGAAGAACTCTATATCAAACCAGTTTTCGCAATCTAGACATTTAAGCGTAAAGGCAATGTCTTCAGGTAGCGGATCGTTGTTAACTGTTTCAACCTCTCCTTGAAGCACGGAAATATTGTCTATTCCAAGGAAATCGTTCTTTATCTCATATATATCTTTTTCTCCGTATCCGTTCTCACGGTAAGAGGTAAGATAACCGGTAAAACCATCAACGGTAGTTGTATAATATATATCGTCACTAGTGGTGTTCAGCGGATAACCGAGGTTCACGGGCGGACTCCATATGTCATTTTCGTCCCTTACTGTTTTAAAAATGTCGAATCCACCCATACTATTTGGTCCGTTCGACGCAAAATACATGGTTTTATTATCCACAGCGAGAAAGGGAGCATCCTCATCATAGGGAGTATTTATACCGGGTCCTAAATTCTGTGGTTTACTCCATTGTCCGTTAGGCATTTTAATTATACGATAAATATCACGTCCGCCGTATCCGCCTTCACGATCTGACACGAAATATTTTTGAGTTCCGTCAGGAGTAACTGTAATGTGTGTCTCCCATGCATCCGTATTCACTCCTTCAGTTTTATCATGTTGTAACTCTCTGAATTTACTTCCTTCAAAATCCGAATAGTAAATATCTCCATTTCCTTGTTCATCTTTATAACAGTAAATTCTTCTTTCATCCGTACTTACCGCTACCGTTGCCTCATTTTTATCCGGTAGACAGAAGTTCATCATCTGGGGTTCCATCCATTCCCCATTTTCGTTTTTTCGGGATACATATACGTCCTCCAGATAAAGTTTGGTTCCGGGTTCGTATATACCTAAATTTGAGGAATCAGGTCTGAGCCTTCTCGAGGTGAAATAAATAGCATAACCGTCCAGGGAGATAACGGGACTGAAATCGGCCTCAGAACTATTAACACGCGAGCCGACATTTTCAACGGTAAAATCCAGAGCTTCCTTCAACTGGATCGTTGCTACCTCGCACTGCTTCAGTTTTAATTCTGCCTGTGGCTTTAGTTCTGATTTCTTATCGCAACGATCAAGAAAGTTGGTGTAATACTCCTTTGCTTTATCAATCTCGTTCGCTAAATGATAAGACCGTCCCATATAAAAGAGAGCATCGACCGGTGCACCCTTCTCCGAGGTTGAAACCATATCGTAATTCTTGGAAATATTCGTCACCGCCTTCTGAAGCAGCGGTTTTGCTTCATTAAAACCTTTTCCTGACTTGATTAAAGCGTAAGCTTTTCTGTAATTGTAATTAGCACTTTCGGGTTTGAACTGCAGCAGTTTATCTGCTACCATTCCAGCCTGATAATAGCTGCCTTCGATGTTTAAAACGGTGTTGATTTCAACAAGTTCTCCTTCTGTGCCGGTATTGATCATTTGTTTGATCTGCTCATCAGTGAACTGCTGGGATAATCCGGAAAAATGAATTAAAGAAATAACAATAAGTAGTATGAAGCTTATTTTCATAAAATAGCGTATTAATGATATCCTCTTTCTACCAATTTATCGACAATTTGGTTACAAAAACCACGATGTTTTTTACTATTTCTTTAGCTCAGCATCTTTTGATTCGATTTTTTTGGTATCAATATTTTCTCCATTGTCACCGTTTACTTTTACTTCAACGTACTGATAAGGAGCATATTTATCTATATTCGTGTAGGTACCGGACTGATAAGCAGGACCGTTGACACCGATTTTGTCTGTTTGTACGTTTACCTTTCCTTTCAGCGTTTCATTGCTGTCTATGAAAGCTTTCAACTGAGCCACGAGATTTTCAGCACGCGCCTCTGCCAGAGACATGTTGTTTTTGAAAGTTTTCGTCGGAACTTTAGAGGCCGATGCGTTCACAGTTATTGTAAAACTCTCTCTACCATTTTTAGCCTGAGCGATCATTTCATCGAGTAGTTCTCTTAATGATCCTTTTTCTGTGCTCAGTTTCGCATTGTTATAAGCAAAGATATGTTTAAGGACCATGGGATTGTAAACGTACTCTTCAGTATCAATGGTGTCTTTATCGATCACAGACATAGTAGGCAGATCAAGGAGAATCGTTTTAACAACTTCTTCAAACCCTAATTCGCAACCTGTTTCGAAGGTCTCTCTGTGAAATTCTGTCTCACCATTGTTATGATGGAAAATCATTTCGTACGAACGACATGGCTGCAACGTTGCGAAAAAACCACCGTCACCTACTCTCGGATAAATGATACGTTGAGAGTTATCTCCACAGTTAAGACAGGTAAGTGTGAATGCCACATCATCAGGTACAGGTTCTCCGGTGGTTGTTTCTATTTTTCCAGTGAGTATAGCGACATTCTCGAGACCTAAATAATCGTTTTTGATCTCATAAATATCTTTCTCACCTCTACCATCCGGGCGAAAAGAACTTAAATACCCGGTCAATCCGTCTGCGGTAGTGGTGTAATAAATATCATCCCCCATCGAATTCAAAGGAACTCCAAGGTTTATTGGATCGCTCCAGACCATTTCCTCATTCATAACAGATACGAAAACATCAAATCCGCCCATACTTTTTTCACCGTTATGCGAAAAATAGAGGGTTTTATTATCTACTGAGATGAATGGAGAGTCTTCATCATAAGGTGTGTTAATCGTTGGTCCGAGGTTCTGTGGTTCACTCCAATTACCATTGGGAAGTTTGATCACACGGTAAATGTCACGTCCACCATAGCCTCCTTCACGATCCGAAGAGAAAAATTTTATTCGACCGTCAGGACTAACCGTTAAGTGAGGTTCCCAGGCATCGGTGTTTACCTCCGGAATATCAAGCGATTGAAGATCTTTAAATCTGCTGTCTTCAAATTCAGAATAGAAAATATCTCCGTTTCCGGCATCATCCTTATAAACATAAATAAATCTTTCGTCTGTACTTACAGCAACTGTTGCCTCGTTTCTTTCCGGCAAACAGAAATCAAGCAATTGAGGCTGTTCCCAATTTCCCATTTTCTCACGGTAAGAAACATAAATGTCCTCCAGATACATGCGCGTACTAGGTTCAACGATGTCGGTATTTGAGCTGTCTGATCGTAATCTTCTGGAAGTGAAATAGAGGGCACGACCATCAAGGGATATGACCGGCGCGTATTCCGGCGCACTGGTATTTATAACCTCCCCTAAATTAATCATTTGGTAGTTCTTCGGATATTTTATAAATTCTTCAGCCACATTTAACTGAATTAATTTCAGGTCTGCTTTTGGAATCAGTTCAGACTGGGTTCCGACTTTATTCTTGAATTCTTGATAGTGCTGACGGGCTTTGGTTATATCAGAGGCCAGGTGATAGCATCTTCCCAGATAAAAATAACTATCCACCGAAGCATCGGTCTCATTCGGTGAGAACATGTCATAATTTTTAGAAGTGTTTTTTACGGCTTTTTCCAAATATGGTATTGCTTTTCGAAAATCCGTTTCTATATTAAACAGGGCAAATCCTTTGCGATAATTGAAATTGGAATTTTCCGGTTCCATTTCCAATAATTTGTTGGCTACTATGATGGACTGACTATGCATTCCATCCATCAGAAGGAGCGTGTTTTTTTCTACGAGTTCTTTTTTTGAAGCATTTCCGACAAAGTCCTCCAACTGCTGATCGGTCATTTGTCCATGGACTGTTGAAGCAGCAGTAATTAGTATTATTAAAAGCAGTAATATTTTTTTCATAGCTGTAAAAATAAATAATCTCGTTTAAAATTCATTGAACGAGATTATTAAGTTTATCATTTTCTTGTAAATTGGCTTTTAAAACGTGGTTTCGGGATCAAAATCCTCAAGATATTCGGCAACGCGTTTCACAAACATACCGCCAAGTGCACCATCTACAACCCTGTGGTCATAGGAGTGAGACAGGAACATTTTGTATCGAATACCGATAAAGTCACCGTCCGGAGTTTCTATCACTGCCGGCACTTTTCGTATAGCACCTGTAGCCAAAATGGCAACCTGAGGCTGATTAATGATGGGCGTTCCCATAACATTTCCGAAGGTACCTACGTTCGTAAGGGTATAGGTTCCTCCCTGAATGTCGTCTGAACTCAGTTTGTTATCACGAGCATTGTTTGCCAGTTCATTTACTTTTTTCGCAAGACCATACAGGTTGAGTCTGTCAGCCTGTTTAATCACCGGTACAATAAGATTTCCGGAGGGCAGGGCAGCTGCCATACCTATATTAATGTCTTTTCTCTTTATGATTTTATCGCCATCAACACAAACATTGATGTTGGGGAAATCTTTGATCGCTTTTGCAACGGCCTGAACAAAAACAGGAGTAAATGTAAAGTTTTCGCCTTCACGCTTTTTAAACTCATCTTTGATCTTGTTTCTCCAGTTCCAAATGTTTGTAACATCAGCCTCCACAAAAGAGGTAACGTGAGGTGAAGTGTGTTTTGACATCACCATGTGTTCGGCGATCATCTTTCTCATTCTGTCCATCTCAACGATCTCATCTCCGGGCATCGAAGGTACGCTTTTGGCCTTTGGAGGGGTTGGGGTCTGAGGTCTGTCATTCGCTGCAATTTCAGGAGTTTTAGCTGCCTGAGCTGTCGGCTGAGGTGTTACGGTTCCATTCGTTGATCTGTTTTCAAGATAATTCAGAACATCTTTTTTCGTTACCCGACCACTCTGACCTGAACCTTCAATAGATTCGAGCTCCTTCATGGAAATATTCTCCTTGGAAGCAATGCTTCTTACAAGTGGGGAATAAAATTTTCCACTTGGGCCGGTTTTATCCAGATCAACCGTTGAATTAGGTGAAGAGGATGAAGAAACAGTCTCCTCTGCAACCTTCACCATTTTTTCAACTCCTTCAAGATTCTCAGCGGGTTTTTCTTCAGATTTTTTCTCTGATCCGTTGGATCCGGCTCCGCCTTCTGTTGAGATAATTGCTATAACATCACCAACCTGAGCTACTTCATTCGTGTCAAAAAGTATTTTAGTAAGTGTTCCTGCAACTTCCGACGGAAGCTCATTGTCTACTTTGTCCGTGGCAACTTCAACCAAAGGTTCATCCATTTCAACTTTGTCTCCAATTCCTTTTAACCAGTTGGTAATAGTTGCTTCAGTAACACTTTCTCCCATTTTGGGCAGACGAATTTCTACTTGTGACATAATATATTATATAGAATTTTGTTCGAATTAAGGTTGCACAAAAATAACGTAAAATTCGGTTTTTGCAAGTCTTTTATTCTTGTTTATCGGTCTAATTTACGCCAGTTTCGCCATAATATCTGAAGATCTGTAAGAGCATTATAATCCCGGGCATAAATCAGGTTTAACTTTGCCTTCAATGAATCACCACCATCGGAATTTCTTTCTTCCGTCGGCGTCAAAATACCATTTTTGATTCTCGGTAGTTTGAAGGGATGTCCTTTTGGTTCAACAGAATAACCTACCAACGATTTACTACCCAAAAATACCCCCCAAATATTCTTCATAAATCTCTTTTTGTTACTAAAAAACCAGATGATTAGCGGAGAAAATATCAGCAACAGCGAGCTGAAAATAAAATCAACAGCGCGCTTGTTTCTTTTACTTGAAGGCTTTGTGATTTTGTCTATTTCCATTACATAGAGATCTCCGGCTGTATCTACTGAATTGCTTCCTATCAGATACAGACTGTCAGGCTGGGCTATTTTGAACTCTATGTCTTTGGATGAAATGTATGACATCCAATGTATTATTGTTTCGGCACTGTTGTTTTTAGCACAGAAAATTACCTCGTCTATACCATGTATATGGATGATCTGATCAAGTTGTTCAATGGTTCCTGTCTGTTCGTCGTTGCGCTCGGTTGTGGGAGAAACGGTATGTATGAAATCTATCTTGTTTGCCGTGTTTGATAAGATCTGTTTTACGCGGATCACTTCATCCTCTTCACCTACGATAGCAAAGGTCTTACTTTTTATTCCATTCAGGTCATACTTTCGACGAAGAATAAAGTGAAGTAATATTCTTGAAAATAGATAATAGATCATAACCCAGGCGGCACCCAGAAGAATAAAAAGACGCGAAAATTGTACTTCTTTCGGTAGAAGAGCATAAATGATAAGTAATAATGCCGTACCAATCAAGCCTCCTTTCAAATAGGACTTGAGACGTATAGGCAAATCATACCCTCCTGAGAACAAAATGGATAAAAACCAGGTAACGGCATAACCGGGAATAGCATATTTAAGTACCTCCGAAGGAAATTCGATATGTTCGTGTTTCCAGATATCGGTAAGAAATAACAAACCGGTGACAATAATGGCTATATCTATTGCCGGCAAGGCAATTCGCTTGATAAACCTACTGAATAAGGCAAGTCCTGCCCTGAAGTATATCGCCATATTAATGAAGAAAGAAAAAAGCTTCGCATTTTTCTGACTGAAATGCTTTTTGGCGAAGATTACCATGGCACGGTAGAAAACGAATACGTAGTTAATGCTGCTTTTTTTAGTGCTTTCACCTTTGTAATGGATAATTTGCGCTTTGGGAAAGTAATAATTTTTATAACCCCCTTTTAAAATGCGGAAGGAAAGATCGATGTCCTCGCCATACATGAAAAAGGCTTCATCCAGAAGGCCTACCTTGTCGAGTGCAGCTTTGCGCAGAAACATGTAGGCGCCGCTTAAAATTTCAATCTCGTTGGTTTCAAATTCGTCGAGATAACCGAGGTGGTATTTCCCGAACTTTTTACTTTTCGGAAAGAGACGGGATAGGCCAAATATCTTATAAAAAGCTACGGATGGGGTAGGGAGTCCACGTTTACTTTCGGGCAGAAATTTACCTTTTCCATCAATCATTCGTATCCCAAGACCTCCTGCTTCGGGATGATTATCCATAAATTCCACGCATTTTTCAAAAGTATCTTCTTCCACCACCGTATCCGGATTAAGTAGAAGCACATACTCTCCGTTACTCTGATGCATGGCGAGATTATTTGCCTTTGAAAAACCGAGGTTCTTTTTATTGGCGATAAGGCGGACACCCGGAAATTTTTCTCTTACCATCTCTACTGAGCCGTCGATGGAATTATTATCCACAACGAAAACTTCGCCTTTCAGATTTTCTAAAGCCTTAATTACCGAGTTCAGACACTGCTCAAGGAAATATTCTACATTGTAATTTACAATGATCACTGAAAGTTTGACCGGGCTGTTTTTTCCTTGCTGATTCACTTTACTAATTTGGCGTCCACAAAGAAATTGGAGTAAATATTAACTTCGATATCCTGGGTGATAACTTCATCCGTAACGGTAACCAGTTTCACGGTAAATGCATCTTCCTTAATATATTTTTGAAGGTCCGTGTTAATCACTTCACAAACGAGTTGATTTCCGATTCCTTCACTGATGTTATTTTTATAGGCGACTTTTGTTTCGGGGTGATTATCCGAATCAATATATACCTCTATGCTGTTCAGAAAAGAGAATGTTTCACTCTGAGGAGCGGTGATGGTAAGGACAAGATCCTTCAAGATGATCTTCTCGATTTTGTCTTTTCGGGTATCGTTGGACTCAAAGCGGTAGGTTGAATTCGTTTGTTTCTCGGGAGTACTTAGTGTAACAGGAGAATTTACAGGTACCGTTGCAGGAATAGTAGTTTCATGATTATAATCGATGTAAAACTGTGTAAATTTCTTTTTACACGAAAAAAACAGCAAAGGAATAAATAGAATCAGAATATATTTCATGTCGATGAATTAACGCTGAGCAATACAAGATATTTCAACAGGTACGTCAAGCGGTAGTTTGCTTACTTGCACGGTTTCTCGGGCAGGGGGATCCTGTTGGAAATATTTTTCGTAGACGGCATTAACCGTTTTGAAATCTTCCATGGACTTGAGAAAGATGGAGCATTTTACCACGTCTTCCATCGTGAAGCCTGCCGTTTCGATGAGGGCAGAGATATTCTTCATGACCTGCTCGGTGGCTAACTCTACCGAAGAACATTTTAATTCACCATCGAAAGGATCCAGAGGAATTTGCCCGCTGACGTAAAGCGTGTTATTCTTTAGCACTGCCTGACTGTAGGGACCAATTGGGGCAGGAGCATTCGGAATTTTAATGATTTTTTTCATTTTTCATTTAGCTTTGTACAAGTTTAATAATTTTGAGTTAAAAAGCAGGTTGAAGATACTAATAATAGATAATTATGATTCCTTTACCTATAACCTGTTGCATTATGTAGAGGGTTGCGGAGCGGATTCAGAGGTCATACGAAACGATGAATATCGGCGAATCGATGTTTTAGATTACGACAAAATTATCCTTTCCCCCGGACCCGGACTTCCTTCGGAGTCAAAAGGATTAATGGAGATCATAGCGGACGTACCTAAGGAAATGCCTGTTCTCGGGGTTTGTTTGGGAATGCAGGCTCTCGCTGAATATACGGGGGCCTTTCTTTATAACCTTAAAGAAGTGAGACACGGTGTAGAGACACAAGTATTTCAAAAGAATGCTCATTCATTACTCAGAAATTTGCCCAACGAATTTTCAGTGGGGTGTTATCACAGTTGGGCAGTGGGTCAACCTCTCCCGGACGTTTGGGAAGAACTTGCGATTTCCTCCGAAGGAATTCTCATGGCAATTGCGCATAAAGAACGTCCCTGGTTTGGTGTTCAGTTCCATCCCGAATCTATACTTACACCTCTCGGTAAAAAAATCATAGAGAATTTCATAAGGGGATAAAAAAAAGCGGCATCTAAACGACACCGCCTTTCATCTGTAAGTTTTTATTCGTTAAAGCTTGAACTTGCTTTCGTCTATTTTCGCGTTCAGATTAATTTCCTTCACAGTGGCCGTCATCGTTGCAGCGTCAACCACCTGAATGGTCTGGTGTGGAAACAATATTCCGTTGTGCTCCTTGAAATCGCTGAATGCTGCCGAAACAGACTGAGGTCCTTCTTCCGTAATGGTGAGTGTTTCAGAGTGTTTTTTCATAAAGGAATCCTCTGAATTATATGCTTTAGTGGTAGTGTTTCCTGTTCTGTATTCAATGACATAGAATTTCTCACCTTTCAGTTCATCTATACCGAGTAATTCAAAATCAACTTCGTTTTCGAGAAGTGCCATTTCAGGAAGAAGTTGAGACATTTTCTTTTCTGTTTCTATTTCTTCCTGGGTCATTTTCTTCTCGTCCATACCTCCTGATTGATTCATTTGTTTGGTTACTCCTTCCTCACCATTAAAAACCTCTTTCTGAACAACCATTCCACTGAATTCCATCATCTGCATTCTTTTATTTGGAGCCATGAAATAAGATTTCATCGTGAGCTCAACGGGCATTTCATCAGGCTTGATGGATATAATCTGCTCCATCGTTTTGATCTTACTGAGCTTCTTTTTTGCTTTTTTCAGTTTAGAAGTCTGAGTAACTGCAGTAATATAATTCTCGATCACTTTGTCTTTTGAGATTTCTGCAGGCATATATTCCTTTTTCTTTGCCGGTCTTCCGAACGCATCAAAGACTTCAATCACCCCGTCTCCATCGAACTGAAGCAATTTGTCCATTACATCCGTGTTTCCTACAACGATAATGTTCAGCTGGTTGGGTGTGAAATATTTCTGAGCAACGTTGAGGATATCCTCACGATTCACCTCACTTAACTTTTTAAGATAAGTTTTATAATAATCTTCCTCAAGATCGTTGCGGAATATATTGAGTGCGAAATTAGCGATCGTACGCGGTGACTCTAAACTTCGGGCAAAACTTCCTGCCATTGAAGCTTTATTCAACTCCAGTTCTTCTTCAGTAACCTTATCTTCTGTTATTCGGTTGAATTCATACAAAAACTGAACAATGGCTGAATCCGTAACTTCGTTTCTGAAACTTCCTTGCGCCTGTAGCCAGCTTCCTTCTCGGTTAACCTCAAGACTGGAATAAGCACCGTAAGTATAAGCCTTGTCTTCACGTAAATTCTGCATAAGTCGAGTACCGAAACCACCACCTCCGAAGAGTTTATTCAGTGTCGTAAGTTTGATCTGGTCGTCGTCACCGGGTTTCATTTTTACCGGGAAACAAACGTTTATTACGGATTGAACAGCGCCCGGTTTTTCAACAAAAATAACTCTGGTTGCCTGAGGGAAATAACCGTTTCCATATTTAGCTTCATAAGGTACTCCGCCTTCCCAGTCACCAAAATATTTCTCTGCTACCAATCGCGCTTCTACTGTAGAAATATCTCCAACAATCACCAGGTAGCTTCCCGATGGAGTGAACTGATTTTTATAAAATTCAGTCACATCTTTGCGTGTAATATTTTCGAGTGATTCTTCTGTCATTACCTCTCCATAGGGATGTCCCTTCGGAAAAAGTACGCTGTACATAGCATTTGACGCCATTGAATTAGGATCTGTTTTTACTGAGAGAAGATTGGATTCATACTGTTTTTTGATCCTGTCGAATTCACTTTGAGGAAATGACGCGTTCTTCATAACATCCGTCATCAAGGTAAGGCCTTTATCCATATGCTTTGTCAAACAACTCAAATAGATGCTTGAACTACTCGCAAACAGCGATGCTCCAATGAAGTCCTTTTCTTTATCGAGTTCATCCTTGGAACGATTCGTTGTTCCCGAAAGCATAAGATCTCCTGCAAGTTCGGAAAGTCCGGCTTTATCACCTTCAAGTCTTGGATCCGATGTCATTACTAGGTTGAAAGAAACTTTAGGTATTTGATCATTGGATGATACAATGACCTTCATTCCGTTATCCAGCGTAAAAACATCCGGGTCACTTATGTTTATTTCAGGTGCAGGACCGGGTGTCGGTGCTTTTGAACGATCAAGCTGAGCGAAGGAGCTCGTCCCGATCATTACCGCTGCTATGCTAAAAATTATCTTTTTCATTATCTTCTATTTTCTTAATTACTAAAAATGTCTTGAATGTTATTTTTTTGGCAGATAATAGAGAATCACACGGGCGTCCTCCGTTAAATATTTTTTTGCTACTGCCATCAGGTCCTCTCTTGTTATGTTATCATACACGCTGAGCTCATCATTGATGAGGTTTGTGTTGCCATAATAAACATAGTAATTGGCCAGACTCTCGGCCTTTCCTGCTACTGAACTGTTTGAAGAATAAAACTGATTTTCGAACTGATTTTTCACTTTCTGAAATTCCTCTTCCGTAACGAGTTCTTCCTGCACTCTTTTAATTTGTTCATCCAATGCTTGTTGCAGTTGTACCGGATCAACGTCTTTGGCTGCGATTCCTGCAACCAATGCCATTCCCGGATCTTCAAGGGGGAAGGTGAAAGAAAATGCTGAAACGGCAAGTTGTTTGTCTTCAACAATGATCTTGTTTAGTCTGGAGCTTGTTCCTCCTGCAAGTACGGTGTTGAGCATTTCAAGAGCGTAAGAGTCCTCCGTGTTTTGAGCAGGTGAACGGTAAGCTAAGAATACTCCCGGTAATTGAATGTTATCATAAATGGTGTCCACAATTTTTTCTTTCAGACGCGGTTCAATAACTTCAGGTCTTGGAACTTTTGTTGGGATTTTCTTGTATCTGGCAATCGCTTCTTTTGCTTTTGGAGAGGGACTGTTAAAGAAATCTTCTTTGTTGAAAACAGATTTTTCCATCTTGTGTTTCGCTGCGAAATCAGCATCGTTAAGGAACAGGAAATCTCTATAAAGATTTATAGCCTGTCCTTTTGGAATGCTACCGAAATACTTATTGATCATTTTTTTTGCTTCTTCAATATCGATGTCTCCTGCTATTGAAAGTGTTGCATTAGAAGGAACGTAGAAAGTTTGATAAAAAGTAACGTAGTCTTCTTCCTGAGCTGCATCCAAATGTTCCATTGAGCCTATAGGTGTCCATTGGTAAGGATGTTTGTCGAAGAGTCTGTCAAAGGCTTCTGCCATGAAAGAACCGTAAGGCTGGTTATCCATACGTTGTCTTTTTTCTTCTTTTACAACTTCACGTTGAGTTTCAATACCTATCTTCTCTACCTTGGCATGAAGCAATCGCTCTGATTCAAGCCATAAACCTAACTCCAGGTTGTTGGAAGGGAATATTTCATAATAATAGGTTCTGTCCTGAGAGGTATTAGCATTCAGAGTTCCACCGTTACGCTCTACGTATTTATCGTATTCTCCACGATCTATGTTCTGACTACCTTCAAATAAAAGGTGTTCGAAAAAGTGTGCGAACCCTGTTCTGTTTGGATTTTCATTCTTTGATCCTACATGATACATAACCGAAACGGCTACGATCGGAGTACTCTTATCCTGATGTAAAATGACATGCATGCCATTCTCGAGATCGTATTCGACGAAATCTATTTTTTTCTCCTGAGCATTCGCTGGTATCAAAAATGCCGAGGCAATAAGTGCAGAAAAATATTTCTTCATGTGTATTCTTTTAATTTGAACTGTAAAGAAAAGAAACTTTTTTTAAATGAGGACCTCCATTTTATCAAAGGTTATTTTGTATTAATGAAGGCATTTTACGGCTTTAAAAGGTTTGAGATTCTCTGTAAGTTTGCATTTAAAGAAGTAGTGAGATTCTGACCGCCTTTTCCCCGAGGTTATTATTTTCTGCTAATTTAGTAAAAGAAAAATTTTACCAACATAAATAATTATGAGGTTACTGTTATTCGTTTTCTGTTGTTTGATCGGATTTTTAGCATTTGGAAGGACTAAAAGAGTCGACACATTAGTTGTAGGTTACGCAAACTCCGCACCTTTTATTTATGAGGATAAGGGTCAAACACAAGGCGCCCTTCACTGGTTGTGGGAGCAGATCCTGGAAAAGAATGATTTTGTGGTACACAAACAGAAAATAGCAGCAGAAAATGTACTTGACAGCCTTTCTCAAGGGGAAATGGATTTATGCTTATACCCTCTTTCCATTACCAGCGAGCGAGCTGAATTCTTGAATTTCTCTACGCCTTTCTATCTGGCTCATTCGGGAATTATGACAGATGAATTAACTTCATGGGATAAGGCGGTAATTTTTATGAATTCCTTCTTTTCACTGAATTTTTTTCGTGTTCTTGGAACTCTTGCATTAGTTATATTAATCTTTGGTTTTCTTACCTGGGTGTTTGAAAGGAAGCGAAATCAAGAAGAATTCGGTGGCGGAATAAAAGGGCTGTGGAGCGGATTCTGGTGGTCGGCGGTAACAATGACCACGGTGGGTTACGGTGACAAGTCTCCGAAAACGACAGGCGGACGGGCGGTTGCACTTGTGTGGATGTTTACTGCAGTGGTAATAATTTCAAGCTTTACAGCGAGTATAGCATCCAGCTTAACGGTTACTGAACTAGGGACAGAACGCGACAGCATAGAATATTACAAAGAAAAGAAAATCGGAACTGTTGAAAATTCAGCAACGGCTAAATGGTTGAAGGATAATTTCTACAAAAACAAGGTTTTGTATCCCTCAAAAGAGGAGCTGATTGAAGGATTGAAGAATAAGGAAATAGAGGCAGCGGCTTATGATCTTCCTATGCTGAAAGAAATGCTCAAGAAAAACGAATTGAACAAATTTGAAATACTTGATATTAAATATAATCCGCAGTATTATGCGATAGGAATGAATAGGAGGGTGTCGGATACTCTTAGAAAGAAAATAAATACTGCTTTACTCAAAAGCACGGAAAGTTATGAATGGAAGGTGATTTTGTCGGAGTATGGCTTGGAAATTAAGTAATTTTAATGATTGACCCGGGTCTTTCATCGTAAATGAATGTATTTTTACCTCCATGTTTACTGCGTTAAATCTACCCAAGGCGTCTCTTGAACTTTTTAGGTCAGGTGGAACTGTTTATGTGTGGGATGTATTTCGCAATAAAAAAATCAAACTTACACCCGAAGAATGGGTGCGTCAGCATTTCTTACATTTTCTGGTGAGTGAAAAACAAGTTCCTCTTGGACTGATTGCCTCCGAATTTAATATCGAGGTGAATAAATTAAAACGGCGCTGCGACGGGGTGATTTTTAACCGTGAATCCAAGCCTGTTGCCATCATAGAATGCAAAGCTCCGGAAATAGGGCTTTCGGAAAAAACCTTGCACCAGATCGCACAGTATAATTTCAAATTACGGGTAGACTGGCTTATATTAACCAACGGCATGGAAACAGTTGTTGCTAAAATTGATCATGAAAATAAAAGCGTAAACTACAGGCGAGAAGTACCTGATTTTTACGAATTGACCGGATGACTAATATCTAGCTGAGAGGTTGATATTTCTAGTGTATGGCCTCCACAGTCCAGTGAAACTGATCCTGAAAGACAGGGAGTGACTGTAAATCAATTTCAGTTAATTGAAGGGTGTCGTATCCGAACAATCCATTCATGGCCAACAATGTAATTTTATCTTTTTTAACGACTGACAGTACGTGTTGGTTCAGGTCATAATCGGTCAGGATAATTTCATTGCTAAACCCACCTTTGGAATAATGAAAATCAAGCATTTCTTCGTTCCTGAAATGAAAGATGAGGTAATTTTTGGAATGAAAATAAACGTGCTCAATATTTTTACCATCAGTAATTTCTTGAGACTTATTCAGTACGTTAAAGGCACCATGTAACTCTAAAGGTCTCTGATTTTGTTGCTGAATTTTAGAGGGGTATAATTGCATGGTAACGCACTCCAAAAATATCATTGTTCCTATGAGAAACGTTAAAATTAGCTTTAGTCGAGTGGGGAAGTGCCGGGGAATTAAGTTATCCGGTTGTAACGGGGTACAATTTGCTCCGGAGAAAAAACGGATTATTTTTAGTAGGCTCGTGCTCAGCAATGTAATGGCGGTCAAGAGAAGGAGTGTAGAAAAGATTTTTACAGAAATATCAAAAATAAAATTGATGCCTACGATGTATAGTAACATTAGAACCGAGAGAAATAAAAAGAATACCCTGGTTTTTCGGAACAATATTCCTGTAGCGATTATAACTTCAGTAATCCCAAGGAATAAAGAATATGTGGGAGTTGATCCTATCAGAGACCAGTAGAGAATGTCCTTCTCTAGGTTTCCAAAACGGGTGAAAAGAATGTTTGGTTCCGGTGTATAAAATTGTGTTCCGAAGATCTTGTCGCAACCATATTTAAACAGAACGAGAGACAAATAGAGTATCATAATTCGCCTGGAGATCATAATAAAAGATTGGATAAAAGAACTTTTAAAGTGTCTCAACGATAAGGTGCAAACCAGAGCGATAAATAGTAAAATTAAAATGAGCCAGTATAAACCTCTTGAATCAGAACTTATGGGAAAAAGAATGTGTTCTTGGAAGAATACGAGATTCAGACCTTCTATGATACTCCCGAAAAATATTTCGCCCAAGCGGTTTTCAAACGGTAGACTTCTGAAAGTAATCGGAACAAAAATAATGCTCAGAAGGCTGAATGAGTGAAAGAAAAAACTCAAAGCCGTATTTGATTGCTGAGGGCGTAACATTATCTTAAGGTTGTTCCATAACTAAGTGTACCAATTACCAGAATGCAGACAGTGATCCAGAGACCTTTGAAAAAGTTTGAAGGACCTGAATCATTTTTAATTTTTTCTTCCTTTGTTGTTGGCTGAGTTTTTTCGGATTCTGAGATTGCTGTAGAATTATAGTCTGTGATAACAATCTTGTCAGCAGGATTGATAAAATAATATTCTTGGTCTACCGTCTTTCTTATTTTTTCCGGAGGATTGGATTTGTTGAAGACGGGATGGTTAATAACAGTTGTGCGACCGGCCTGCCAGATAGTAGTTGTATCTGTATCTCTTTCCCGAAATGCTCTCTCGTGCTCTGCGTTATGTATTTTGAAATTCCTTTTCTTTCTGTCCCTGGGATCGTAAGGGTTATAGCAGTGCTCTGAGGTTACCATAATGGTTACAGAGTCGTTCACAAAGATCAGACTGTCCAGTTGAGCTTTTCGGACATGGATTTCCGGAGCCATACCGAAGTTCGAAGCGCCGAGATCAAACATGTTGCCTTTGTATGCTTTGGCAAAGTCCGATTTTCTCCCGCTGTGACTCTTATGAGCAATTAATTTTGTCTGTGCATTCAGGGTGGTTGTGGATAAAAGAAGAATGATTGAACCGTACAAAAGTTTTCTTTGGATCATAACAGTGATTTTCTGATTTGTCCGATTTGTACAGTATGGTATCTAAAAGGTTCAAAAAAAAAAGCTTCTCCATCAAGAAGAAGCTTTATTGTTATACTATCAGCTGTGTTTATCCTTCCAGTCCGGATAAATATCTTTCCGCATCCAGCGCTGCCATACAGCCGGTTCCTGCTGCGGTAATGGCCTGTCGATAAACGCGGTCGGCAGCATCACCAGCAACGAAAACTCCCGGAACATTCGTCCATGAGGTACCCGGTTTTTCATATTTAATGTAGCCTGTTTCATCGGTCTTGATAAAATCCTGGAAAATTTTGGTATTCGGTACATGTCCGATTGCCAGAAAGAATCCTGTACATGGAATTTCGAAGGTTTCTTTTGTTATGTTATTGATAACACGTACTCCGGTAACTCCCATATCATTCCCTAATACTTCCTCCGTTTCGGTGTTGAACAGAATTTCTATGTTTTTAGTGTTCCTAACCCTGTCTTCCATGATTTTTGAAGCACGGAAAGCATCGCTTCGAACGAGCATAGTAACTTTAGTACAAAGTTTTGAAAGATAATGCGCTTCTTCGCAGGCGGAATCTCCCGCACCGACGATTACCGTTTCCTGTCCTTTATAGAAAAAACCGTCGCAGACAGCACAAGCTGAAACGCCGCCTCCCATCTGAAGGTATTTTTGTTCGGAGGGTAAACCGAGGTATTTTGCAGATGCTCCTGTTGCAATAATTACGGTTTTGGCATGAATTTCTGTCCCGTCGTCTGCCCAGCATTTATGCTCAGGGCCGGTGAAATCTACTTTATCGATAAAGCCCGGCCTTACATCTGTTTCGAAACGTTCAGCCTGTTTTTTCAGTTGCATCATCATCTCCGGGCCCGTGACTCCTTCCGGATAACCGGGGAAATTTTCAACCTCATTGGTAGTGGTTAATTGACCACCCGGTTGTAAGCCCTCATACATTATTGGTTTCATATCCGCTCGTGCAGCATAGATGGCTGCCGTGTATCCCGCAGGACCTGAACCTATTATCAGACATTCTGTTTTTTCTACCTTACTCATGTATTTCTGATCAATAAATTGAGCGCCAAAATTAACAATTATATATTGAAAAAGACCGATAGAATAAAATTTGAAAGAAGGATAAATCAATTCGGTGTCTTCCATTTATAAATCTTTAACTTGACATTGGTTCGAATTTTTTTTAGATTTATCTGGAACCAAAAAAGTTATTAGAAGTATGAAAATTTATATGCGTTTTATTTTGATATTGCTACTCGGTGTTTTTACCGGATGCAATCAGGCGGAAGAAGAAACCCCTGTAAAAGATAACGAGGATAGAAAGCGATTGAGGGATATCTCCCTGGAGGACGAACCTTATCCTGCAAAAATAAAGGTGGAACTGAATGATGAAAAGCTTAATTTCACTGAAATAGAGAATGGTATTTCGGAAGGAGGCGAGTATACGTTTATTTGGGCAGGTGACAAATCACGTGAATCAGATATAAGTTTTCGCTGGGCACGGACGGCGCCAAATAATACCTTTAAATTCGATACCGTTCCGACAATTGTTATGCGACTGAAAAAAAATGGTGAATTACTTCGATTCACCGCCTCAGAAGAAGCAGGCCCGGATGATCTTGCCATGGAAAAAAATGAAAACATGGTTCGTAGAATCAAAGGTATGATAAAGCTCAAACCTAAAAACGAAGCTGCACGTGAAAACTATCCGGACGGTGCCAAGCTACGTGTCAATTTAAAAATGGCCGAAGAGCCTGAAAGTTTGTAAATTATGTTTGGCAAATCCAAATTGGATATCAATGCATTGAAGAGGGTTTATTCTACCCTCTTTTTTTGTGAGTGAAGTTAAAACCGCTATAATTTTTTTGTTCAGGAAAAAGAGCGTACTTTTGTAGCCCAATTTTCGAGAATAAAGAAATATGATAGACGAAGCCTTATTTGAACCGAAAACCTTATATCCCTTTCAAAAAAAGACCGTTGAACAGATAATTGGTGAATTGAAAGCCAACGGCAGGGATTATAATCTCCTGTTTCAATTACCAACGGGTGGAGGCAAAACAGTCATATTTTCCGAAATTGCGAAGCAATATATCGAGTCCTGGAATAAGAAAGTACTCATACTTACTCACAGAATCGAATTATCTGTTCAAACATCGAAACAGCTTTCCGCCATAGGCGTCTCCAACAAGATTATCAACAGTGAGGTAAAAACCCTTGATGATCAGAATGAATACAATTGTTTTATAGCGATGGTGGAAACCCTCAACAATCGATTGCAGGAGGATGAGAATTTTATAAAACAAATTGGATTGGTCATCGTTGATGAAGCTCACTACAATAGTTTCAGGAAGATTTTTCAGTACTATGAGCAGGCGAACATACTGGGTGTAACGGCAACCCCGCTAAGTTCAAATAAAGCACTTCCCCTGAATGATCATTACGACGAATTAAAGGTAGGGGAAAGTATATCCAGTTTGATTGAAAGTGGCTATCTCGCAAATGCAGAAACATTCACCTATGATGTAAATCTTCACGGACTGAAAATAGGTTCAAACGGAGATTTTACGGTCAGCAGTTCGGAACAAGTTTATGGCAATTACTTTATGCAGGAAAAACTTCTTTTTGCCTATGAAGAAGTTGCCGTGGGAACAAAAACACTCATATTTAACTCAGGTATAGAAACCAGCATCCGTGTTCAGGAAACATTTGATAAGCGTGGATATAAAATTCGACACCTGGACAGTACCTTTTCAGACAAGGACAGAAAAGACATCCTCTTATGGTTCAAAGAAACCCCAGACGCTATTCTTACATCGGTAGGTATTTTGACAACCGGATTTGATGAACCAACCGTGGAAACAATTATTTTGAACAGAGCAACGCGCTCACTTACCTTGTACCATCAGATGATCGGAAGGGGATCGAGACGATTGCCCAAGAAAGATATGTTTCAGGTAATAGATTTAGGTAATAATGTTCGCCGATTTGGTCTTTGGCAGGATTACATTAACTGGAGAGATGCTTTTCTTTATCCGGACAGATTCCTTGAATCTCGATTGAGCGAACAGGATGATCTCGCTTTTGAGGCTGAGTACAAACTGCCTAAGCACATACGTGAAAGAATAGACACCGAAGTCTTGGATCAGTTTGCCATGAAAAAAGTGTACGAAGACTGTATCGATAAAGGGGAGAAGGGTAAAATTGCAGTTGATCTTTCGCTCGAAAATCATTTTGAAGCCATTCGGAATAAGGCCGCGGATTTCTATGAGGGACTCGAACTGATGGAAGCATTGCAGGAGCATATAGAACATCGTCTCAAGCAATACACGAAATGCATTGCCAAAAGCACCAAGAACTATTTCAAGTATCTGATGGAAACTTATAATCGTCAGCTCAGACAAAAATTACGTGCTGTTTTGGATGACGAGTAGACTTGCTGATTAAGAGGTTTTAGAACTTAAAATATTTTGTAATTTAGATATCTTATTTTGAACCTGGTATAATAATTGGAGTCACGCTCAAAAAAAATATGAAATCTTCTTTTTTGCTTTTTCTTTCAGTTATTCTGCTTTTTGCATGCCGCAAAGACCAACGAGTTAAAAACAGAATTGATGGAAAATGGAATGTGATCAGTGCAAACATATATGGTTTCGGTGAAGTGGAACCCGAAATGGTTTTTAATTTTGATTGGTGTAAGACCAGAAAGGATGATTTTTGTGACTTTTCGGCCTACGACTTTGCGAAGAATGAAATGATTGAAGGTGTTTATAGTATCAGTGAAGATGGGAAATCATTGGTTTTAGACTGGAAGAGTAACCAGAATTATAATTTTGAAGTCTTCGATATAGAGCGTCTCAATTTTAGAACACTTATTTTGATCAACAAAAATCCTTACAGTTCCTTCTTCAGTAAAATGAAATTTCGATCGATAAATTAATGTTTTTGTTAACCGGCAAGAATAAACTATCTTTGCACGAATTTTAGCATTAATGTATGATCACAGTTAATAATTTAACTCTTCAGTTTGGAAAACGTGTACTGTTTGATGATGTAAATCTTAAATTTTTACACGGAAACTGTTACGGAGTCATCGGTGCCAATGGCGCAGGTAAATCTACATTCCTTAAAATACTTACAGGGGATCAAGATCCAACCAAAGGACATATTTCTCTTGAGCCGGGAAAACGAATGGCCGTTTTAAAACAGGATCACTTCGAATTCAATGATTTTGAAGTTCTTCAAACAGTAATCAGGGGACATAAACGCCTCTTTGAGATCATGCAGGAGAAAGATGCTTTATACGCAAAACCTGATTTCTCCGAGGAGGACGGAATGAAAGCGTCAGAACTTGAGGCTGAATTTGCGGATATGGAAGGATGGAACGCTGAAACCGATGCCGCAACTTTACTTTCCAACCTTGGTATTGAGGAAGCGTATCATTATCAGCTCATGCGCGATGTGCCTAACGATATCAAGGTTCGCGTACTTCTTGCCCAGGCCTTGTTCGGAAATCCGGATGTACTCATTCTGGATGAGCCCACAAACGACCTGGACCTAAAGACGATTGAATGGTTGGAGGATTTTCTCCTTGATTTCAAAAATACAGTGATTGTTGTGTCTCACGACAGGCACTTTCTGGATACAGTTTGTACACACATTTGTGACATCGATTATTCGAAGATTAATTTATTTACAGGTAACTATACCTTCTGGTACAAGTCTTCTCAGTTAGCTGCAAGACAGAGAGCGGATAAAAACAAGAAAGCGGAAGAAAAGAAAAAGGAATTACAGGATTTTATTTCCAGATTCTCCGCAAATGCTTCGAAGTCTAAACAGGCGACGAGTAGAAGGAAATTGTTGGAAAAACTGGATTTGGATGAAATACAACCCTCTTCGCGACGGTATCCGGGTATAATTTTCGAAAAAGATCGCGAGGTTGGAGACCAGGTACTTCATGTAACAAATCTTTCTTATGAGCAGGACGGTGAGGTTTTATTCACCAACGTAAATATCAATGTAAATAAAGGGGATAAGATCGCATTCATTTCGAAGAACTCCAAGGCATTAACGGCATTTTTTGAGATTCTGAACGGAAATAAAACACCGAAAACAGGTGAATTTAAATTTGGTACGACGATTACTACCTCTTATTTGCCAAACGATAATCACGCTTTTTTCCAGAAAGATGAGTCCTTGGTAGATTGGTTGAGAACCTATGCAAAAACTGAAGAGGAACGTGAGGAAGTTTATTTGCGCGGATTTCTTGGGCGTATGCTTTTCTCAGGCGAAGAAGCCACAAAAAGTGCAACAGTACTTTCCGGAGGTGAAAAGGTGAGATGTATGCTTTCCCGAATGATGATGGTGAAAGCCAATCTGTTAATGATGGATGAACCGACGAATCACCTTGATTTGGAATCTATCACCGCTTTGAACAACGGGATGTCTGATTTTCCCGGTGTAATCCTCTTCACTTCTCATGACCATGAGCTTGTACAGACCGTAGCTACGAGAATCATAGAACTTACACCAAAAGGCATGATCGATAAAATGATGCCGTATGACGAATATTTGAAAGATGCAAAGATCTCTCAGCAGCAGGAGGAGCTTTACGTTTGATCAGACATAAAATAAATCAAAATACAGAAGGCATCCGAGAGGATGCTTTTTTTGTTTCAGATAATCATCGTATTTACAGTTTCTTTTCCTAAGTTTTGTTATATTATTTACATGGAAAAACAACTGAGTAATAAAGTTATTCTAATGACAGGAGCAACCTCCGGTCTAGGTAAGGCAGCCGCTCTTGAATTATTGGAAAATGATGCAACCCTTATTGTCTTGTATAGAAACAAGGACAAATTCCTGCAACTTGAAAAAGAAAATGGAAGTATTGGAGAGATAGTAGGTTTACACTGCGATCTGAGTTCTTTTTCTTCGCTTAAGATGGCTCTTGATGAGGTCAGAAAGAGTTATGATCAGCTTGATATTATCATTAATAACGCGGGTGTATGGTCTTTTGACTTCAGTGAAACTGCCGACGGTATAGAAAAAACCTTTCAGGTGAATGTGCTGGCTCCCTATATCATTATGCAATACTTAAAGGACTTATTGTTTAAGGACAAAGATGCCTCGAAAGTAATTACAACAGCTTCCGGACTTCATCAGGGTACAATTCAATTTGATGATATTGAATACAGGAACAAATACAGCGGATACAAAGCGTACAGGCAATCCAAATTGGGCGTTATTTTACTCACCCGCTTACTGGGTGAGAGAGAAGATGATATTGTGTATGTGACGCAACATCCGGGACTCGTCAGTACCGGACTCGCTAGAGGAGGAAATTGGTTTGCCAGACTATTTTTTAAACTCTTCGGAAAGTCTCTTGAAAAAGGTGCAGAAACTCTCGTTTATCTCGTAAAAACTCCTGCCGATAAGTTGAAATCAGGCGAATATTACGCAGATAAAAAAGTAAAGAAGACGGATACTTCTGTGAGCAGGAATATTGATGTAGCTCGAAAACTTGAAAGTGAGATAAAAGAAATGATTCGGGAGAATTCCTCGTTCGATTTGTAGGCAGAATATTTTTTTCAGCGTGTATCTAATTGCAACAATTCAAAAAATATTGTTTAGATTTGAATCATGTTTAAACAATACAGTCCTGCATGGTGTTTTCTTATCGCTCTTAGCGAATAGGAAAGTCATGAAATTATATGAGTCCCATTTGCTACGGTAAATGGGACTTTTTTTTTGAATGAATTGTTACGTTTTTAGAATGGTACTATGATATTAAACTTAAAAAACACGGCCAAAAAACACAAAAGGCCTTTTCTTATAGCGGGTCCGTGTAGCGCAGAAACCGAGAGTCAGGTTCACAAAATTGCCGGGGATCTCGCTCGAAATTCCACAACAGCGGTACTCAGAGCCGGGATCTGGAAGCCGAGGACGAGGCCGAATTCTTTCGAAGGAATTGGTGAGGAAGGGTTGAAATGGCTGGTGGATGCCGGCAAGGAAAATGGATTACCAACGACCACCGAAGTTGCCAATAGCAAGCATGTTGAACTTGCATTGAAAGCCGGAGTCGATATTTTGTGGATTGGAGCCAGAACTACAGTAAATCCTTTTGCTGTGCAGGAAATTGCGGACGCGCTGAGCGGGGTTAAGATCACAGTGATGGTTAAAAACCCGGTGAATCCTGACCTGATGTTATGGATTGGTGCATTTGAGCGTTTTCAAAAGGCCGGCATCGATGATCTGATTGCCATTCATCGCGGTTTTTCGGTGTATAATCATCCGAAATACAGAAATGTACCAAACTGGGAGATTCCGATAGCGCTTGTGGAGAAAATGCCTGAACTACCTTTGATCTGCGACCCGAGTCATATATCGGGTAAAAGGGATGGTTTGATGGAAGTAGCCCAAAAAGCCATGGATTTGAATTTTACGGGTCTGATGCTGGAAACACACAATAATCCGGACGAGGCTTGGTCGGACGCACAACAGCAAATAACTCCCGGACGGCTTACTGAACTGATCAGTAAATTAAAGCTTCGTAAAGAAAAACTTTCGAGCGAAGAAATGAGTTATATCGGATTGATGCGTGAAAAAATTGCTCATCTCGATGACGAAATTTTCTCTATTCTTTCTGAAAGGATGAAACTCTCTGAAGAAGTTGGTATTTACAAGCGAGAAAATGATATTACCATCTTACAACAGGAGCACTGGAAGAACATAATAGAAAAACGCCTCGGTCAGGCCGATGATCTTCATCTTACTCGGAATTTCATACGTTCGGTTATGGATGCAATACATCAGGAATCCATTCGTCATCAAACAAAAGTGATGAATCCGGATCTTATCAGTAAATAGATGTCAGTGATGAATCAGTTTGATTACAAAATGCGTGAACATAGCGACAGCCGTTAGTGAAAAACCGGTGATCACAACCTTGGAAAACAGTTTTGTTTTGTAAAAATACACCCAGCATCCTGCTATAACGGTGATAATGAAAAGAATTACTCCCGGATTGTAGAGGAAAGATTCTATGAAATCACCGTGAATTAACGCATAAAACGATCGTTGCGTACCGCATCCCGGGCATTCAACACCGAGTGTTTCCTTGATTGAGCATTGTAAATAATATTCCTCCAAACCCTCGTTTATTCGATTAATAAGAACCGGCGGCTCCAAGTGCGCTGAAAAATAAAGCGCCCACGAATAAGAAATATAATACGATGAATAAAAAGAACAAAATCGATAAACATAATCCGATTATGGCACAAATTTTACCTGCTCGAACAAGTTGTTTCGACTGTTCATCGTACCTGTTAGGATTATCATTAATGAGTCGGTTAGCCTTCTGGCTCATCACGAGCGCAATGATCCCGCATACAATTCCCGGTAACCCGTAACAAAAACATCCGGGGAAAATAGAGCATATTCCTAATACGAGAATCCCGACATTATTAGGAACTTTTTCCTGTGGTGCGTTATCAAGATTAATGTTGTTATCAAGTGCTGACATAAGCGTGTTAATTTACATTTCAAAAGTAGATTTAAAATTTTTAAAACAATCCAATCCTGGTCTTTATTTTTTTAACAATCAGAATCTTGAATGTGGATCATACTTTCCCTGATCAGGGTTGTTTCGATTTGTCATAGGGTCTCTTGTGAATGCGGTCTATTATTGATGATTTTCGGTCAAAAATCAGTGAATTCTCCTTATATTTGCGACCGTTCTTAGAATTGAATTATGGAAAAAACAGCTCCCTATATACCAAAAAATAAAGTAAGAATCGTTACTGCTGCTTCTTTGTTTGATGGCCACGATGCGGCAATCAATATTATGCGAAGAATAATTCAGGCTACGGGTTGTGAGGTTATTCACCTTGGCCACGACCGAAGTGTTGAGGAAGTGGTGAATTGTGCTATTCAGGAAGACGCTCAGGCTATAGCAATGACTTCTTATCAGGGAGGACATACGGAGTATTTGAAATATATGTATGATCTTTTGCAGGAGAAGGGAGCTCCTCAGATCAAGATCTTTGCAGGAGGTGGAGGCACAATTTTGCCCGATGAGATCAAAGAACTTCATGAATACGGGATTACGCGTATTTATCACCCCGACGATGGGAGAGAAATGGGCTTGCAGGGAATGATCAATGATCTTGTGATGAAATCGGATTTTCCCGTTGGAAATGACGTGAATATTAAGGCTACTCAACTCAAAAAGAAAAAAGATGCTGATCTGGCCAGAGTAATTTCAGCCGCTGAGAATTTCCCTGAAGAATCGAAGAAATTACTGGAGGAAATTCATTTGCTTGCTGATCAGGTAACGACACCCGTGCTCGGAATCACCGGAACCGGAGGAGCAGGAAAATCATCTTTGGTGGATGAACTTGTACGGCGTTTTCTAATCGATTTCAGCGATAAAAACATCGCGGTGATTTCGGTAGATCCATCGAAAAGAAAAACCGGAGGAGCATTGCTCGGTGACCGAATACGCATGAATTCAATTTCAAACAATCGCGTTTATATGCGTTCTTTGGCTACACGACAGTCGAACCTTGCTCTTTCCAAGCATGTTGCCGAAGCCGTGATGGTATTGAAAGCGGCAGAATACGATCTTATCATCCTGGAAACATCGGGTATTGGCCAGTCTGATACGGAAATTCTGGATCATTCGGATGTGAGTCTGTATGTGATGACTCCTGAATACGGTGCAGCGACCCAGCTGGAGAAAATTGACATGCTTGATTTCGCGGATGTTATTGCCTTGAATAAATTCGATAAACGCGGAGCTCTGGATGCCCTTAGGGATGTAAGAAAGCAGTATCAGCGTAACCATAATTTATGGGACGCGAATGTCGATGATATGCCTGTCTACGGAACGATTGCTTCTCAATTCAATGATCCGGGAATGAATACCCTCTATAAAGTGATCATTGATATCCTGAATAAAAATACCAGTGCAAATCTGAAGTCTACGTTTGAAATTTCACGTGAAATGTCAGAAAAGGTCTTTGTTATTCCTCCGGAAAGAACACGTTACCTTTCTGAAATAGCCGAGAATAACAGGGCTTACGACAAATGGGTTGAACAGCAGGTAGAAGTTGCGGATAAGCTCTACGGTTATCAAAAATCCATAGATAATTTAGCATCGAGTGATATTGAGGACAAAGACAGACTTATCAAAGCATTGACCGAGGCATTTGAGAAAGAAAAATTAAATCTGAACCCTCACAACTGGGAAGCAATAGAAAGCTGGGGTGAAACTGTAGAGAAGTATAAGAATCCGGTGTTTAAATTCAAGGTTCGGGATAAAGAACTGAAAATTCAGACGCATACCGAATCGCTTTCTCATCTTCAGATTCCAAAAATTTCCTTACCGAAATATACTTCCTGGGGAGACACCCTGAGATGGATTTTACAGGAGAATGTTCCCGGAGAATTTCCCTATACAGCCGGTCTTTTCCCTTTCAAGCGTGAAGGAGAAGATCCGACACGAATGTTCGCCGGTGAAGGAGGACCGGAACGTACCAATAAACGTTTTCACTACGTAAGTTTAGGAATGCCCGCTAAGCGACTTTCAACTGCTTTCGATTCTGTTACGCTTTACGGAAACGATCCTGATAAGCGACCGGATATTTATGGAAAGATCGGTAACTCAGGTGTTTCTATCTGCTGTCTGGATGATGCTAAAAAACTGTATTCAGGATTTGACTTAAGCGATCCGAAGACTTCTGTTTCGATGACCATAAATGGTCCTGCTCCAATGCTTTTAGGATATTTCATGAATGCCGCTATTGATCAGGCGTGTGAAAAATATATCAAAGCAAACGGACTTGAAAAGGAGGTTGAGGCCAAGATCAAAGAAATTTATAAGAAGAAAGGAACCGAACGTCCAAGATATCAGGGAGAGCTTCCGGAAGGCAATGATGGACTGGGATTAATGTTGCTGGGCGTTACCGGTGATCAGGTGCTGCCTGCCGACGTTTACGCAAAGATCAAAGCTGAGACGCTGTCTGTTGTCCGCGGAACGGTTCAGGCGGATATTTTGAAGGAGGATCAGGCACAGAATACCTGTATATTTTCTACGGAATTTGCCTTACGCTTGATGGGAGACGTACAGGAATACTTTATCGAAAAGAAAGTGCGAAACTTCTATTCCGTTTCGATCTCAGGATATCACATTTCAGAAGCGGGAGCGAATCCGATCACACAGCTTGCACTGACACTTTCCAACGGATTTACGTATGTTGAGTACTACTTAAGCCGTGGAATGGATATCAACGATTTCGGGCCAAATCTTTCTTTCTTCTTCTCCAACGGAATTGATCCGGAATACGCGGTGATCGGTCGTGTGGCGAGAAGAATATGGTCGAAAGCTTTAAAAAATAAATACGGTGCGAATAAACGCGCTCAAATGTTGAAGTATCATATCCAGACCTCGGGTCGTTCGCTGCATGCACAGGAGATTGATTTCAACGATATCAGAACAACACTGCAGGCTTTATATGCGATTTATGATAACTGTAATTCACTGCATACAAACGCTTACGATGAAGCTATTACTACCCCAACGGAGGAATCTGTTCGTCGTGCGATGGCGATTCAGTTGATCATAAACAAAGAATTCGGTTTGGCGAAGAACGAAAACCCGATTCAGGGATCATTTATCATCGAAGAGTTAACCGAGTTGGTGGAAGAAGCCGTTCTCGCTGAATTCGACAGAATCACTGAAAGGGGAGGAGTGCTCGGAGCGATGGAAACTATGTATCAGCGATCTAAGATTCAGGAGGAATCACTGTATTATGAAACCTTGAAGCACACCGGAGAATTTCCAATCATTGGAGTGAATACCTTCAAGAGTTCAAAAGGTTCGCCGACTGTTTTACCGAAAGAGGTTATTCGTGCCACTCCGGAAGAGAAGGAATATCAGATCAGCATGTTGAAAGACCTGCATGAAACCCGAAAAGAAGAGTCAGAAAAATGGCTCAAGGAAGTACAGCAGGCTGCTATTCAAAACGAGAACATGTTTGAAAAACTCATGGAGGCTTGTAAGTACTGTTCTTTAGGCCAGATTACTAATGCACTTTTTGACGTTGGCGGACAGTATAGAAGGAATATGTAAAGAATAAAAGGAAAATCTTATTGAGAAATACGTCGGGACGCACGGTCGTGCCTCCCGACCTACTGTTTCACCAACCGTTCCTGCCATTGATTCTCATCTGAAACAACATTTAAAATATAAATTCCTCGTTCTAATCTACTAAGATCAAACTGAATCATTTCGCTACTGTCCAATGTTTGCTCTTGAACAACTTTCCCATTCATATCTCTAATTGAGAGCACTGCTCTTGTAACCGACTGTGGTAACTGAACATGAACAACATCACTTGCCGGATTTGGATAAATACTCAACCTTGGTGCATCCATCACAAATTCCTTGGTGCTCAACCATGCCGGGGAATTGATATTCTCAATAGTATGAAGGTTTTTGTCTGAAGCTACCCAAATATTACCAAGTGTATCAAACTCAAACCCATAAAATCGATCAAAATTAATAGGGCTATTGGCAGATGTATATACCTCTGTCCAGGTTGAGCCTTCTAATTTTCCAAGGGCTATATGTTCATCATTGGTATCTCCAAATGCTACCCATAGGTTGTTATCTGCATCAAATTCTATTTCTAGGATGTTTGGTGAAGGCATACCAGTAGTGTTGTAAGGAGTTATCGTATCATAACATACTCCATCATAGCATTTTGTAATTCCATTAATAAAACCGAGATAGACAGTGTCAGATTCATTGTCAAATTCCATCACATCTGATGGTCCTCCTAGATAATAAGGGTCAGTCCATAGCGGGCTATCTACACCATTCTCAACAAAATAATACGATCCTCTATCGATATACAAAAATCCATTTTTAGATGTGCACCGTAAAGCACTTAAACTCGTGTTTTCAGCTCCAACACCATAAGTGTATTTTAATAAATAGCCATTAAATCGAGTCAAAAACAAGGTGTCTTCATCAAAATATATTTTTTGAAAATCATTATCCGCATAGAGCAACTGTTTTTCATAATTGTCAAAGAGATACAACCCAGTCAGTTCTTTGGTAAAAAATATATGATCAGGAGTAAATCCAAAATTAAGTTTATCAGATTGCCAAAGTGTACCCAGTTCATTCTCTCCAAAAGTAGTAAGTGATCCGTCAGGTTCTATAACTGTAGCATTAAATGGATTTACCAACCACATATTGTTTGTATATGGATTAATAGTAAACTGATTAAAAGGCAGATAGTTGTGGATATATTCCCCATTTACCGTGACCCATTGTTGAGAAAACAAAGGAAAGGAAATGCTCATTAGTACTATGTAGAAAATGTTTTTCATCGTTTTAAATATTTTAATGTTGTTGAAAATGAATCGCCGTTTACTTTGATATAATAAACGCCTTTCGCCCAACTACTCACATTAACGTGTAAAGTATGTCCTTTCGTTGGGATTTGTGTAATCTTTTTTCCTTCGGATGAATAGGCTATGATTTGATTTACTCTTTTCGGATCGCTAAAAGTTATTGTAAATGCTTCACTACCGGGGTTTGGAAATATTTTAGCGGTAAAGTCGTTCAATTCAAATTCATTCGTACTCGCAGGATCAGTAATGGTCGTGTCATCCACTAAAATATTTGTAGAATCACATGGAAAGAGGTATTGTTCAGTAAGCGTGGAATCAGAAATATAGAGGGATGTGACCATTCTATCTTTTAGTGATGTGGTTTTTATTACTCATAATTCCTAGTTCATCACAAAATAAACTTCTTGTCAATATCAAATATAACCTTCAGATTAATTAGAAAGACAACCTTACATTATTGTTTGATAAACCGACTACGAATCATCTGATTATTTTGTAATAACGCTATAATATAAGTTCCCTTTGGAAGCTTTTCGATAGAAATTTGTTCTCCGCTTGTTAGTTCTGCCACATATATAACCTCTCTACCTTGTAAGTCTACTATTCTTACCTCTTCTGCTTTATGAGCGGTAAGATTAACGGTTATAAAATCTCGTGCTGGATTTGGATAAACCACTATACTTGCTCCATCTTTACTCCATTCTTTTGTACTCAACCAACTTGGACTATCTGGCGTAAGGAGTGTATGTAATTCATTTCCAGAAGCTACCCAAAGGTTTCCTAAGGTATCAAATTCAAAACCCTGAAAACTGGAAAAGTTGATTGGACTATTATTCACATCATAAATTTCTGACCACTCATTGCCTGTTAGTTTTCCCAATGCAAAATGATTATCGTCTTCATCCCCAAAAGCTACCCACAAATCATCATTTTTATCAAATTCTATCTCCAACACATTGCCAGAAGGCATGTTGATGGTGTTAAACGGTGTTATGGTATCAAAACACTCTCCAGCGTGAGCCTTTGAAATACCCATTGTAAAGCCTAAATAGATGGTGTTTGTAAAGTTTTGAAAACGAAATGTGGTTGTTGGGGCTAAGAGATGATAATTTTGGCTTTGCATATTTTCATTTGTTCCATTTACTACATAGGTAAATGCGCCAATATCAGCATACGAATAACCATTCTTTGAAATCCAATCAGAGCCTGCAAATGATTGTTCGTTAACGAACGTATTATATACGTATTTTAATTTTGGAGCACCAAACCTCCTCATAAAAAGGGTATCTCCGTCACTTCTCAGTGTAGTAATTTCTTCATCAAAATACGCTAATTGCTTCGTATATCCATCAAAAAGATGCAATCCTGTTAAGCGTTTGAAAAAAAGATATGATCAGGCGTAAAACCAAAACGTAATTCATCGGATTGCCATAATGTACCTAACTCGTCTTCTCCAAATTTTACAACCTCTCCATTGGGTTCTATCACAGCTGCTATCAGCGGATGTGCAAACCACAATTGATTGGTATAAGGATTAACAGCAAACTGATTGATTGGCGGAAAACCATGTCCTTGCGACATAGAGATTGTTTGCCAATCTTGTCCAAAGGATACCCCTGCAAAGAATAAAGATAATATGGTAATTAATTGTTTCATTGTTTTATAAATTTAAGCGTTTTTTTTGTTTCAACAAAATCAAAGGTGACAATATACATACCCGCATTCCATTGTGATATGTCAATTTCAAACTGATCTGGTAAATCAGAAGCATTAAATACCGTTCTCCCTGTTAAATCAGCAACATGTATTGAATACTGTTTGCCAGAATGGTGAACTCTAAATGTAATAGACTGAGAAGCCGGATTAGGAAAAGCCTCAACTGAAAATAAATTCTTTTCATTTAAACTCAATGGATTCGATATGATGGTATCGTCATACAAAATGTTAGACGAATCACAGGGAGAATTGAAGTAAGTAAGGAGTGTGGTATCTTTGATGTAAATAGAAGCGGTAAGTCTAGCATTGTTATTTAGTGGATTAGCTGGGTACCACACATCAAGTTGCTCAGCATTATTAATAATAGGTTCTTCAATACTTATCGCATTTTCACCCGAAACATTATAATCTGATTCAAAATATATCCCAATAAACTTATAATAATAACCCACCAACTTAATCGTCATATCCATCAAATTAACTTCAGTAATAGAATCAAAAGGCGTTTGGTTAAATATTTTGAAATTGTAACCTGTTGTTTGGTTTCCTGTATTTCCAACTTGTACCAATTGATGAATGGTATCTCTATAAAATTCTGTAGAATTACTAATGCTCGGACACGCCCAACTATCTAATAAAGTAGTTGAGTCAGTAAAATATTCATCAATAGAATAAGTGTTTTCAACAAGCACCCTAAACTACTTTATACTGTCGTTCTCGCTCAAGAGGAATGGCTTGTGAAATTGGTCCCCAACCATCGCCAACAAATGCGCGGTGATAGGCTAACAATATAGTGTCTTCTGCAAGAAAAATAGAACTGATCAAACTATCGGGATGGATAATTTGTTTTGTTGGGTCTTTAATCATTTCAAGTGCTGCGCCAGCGTTTAATCTTCCTGCTCCAGACTTTAGGTCAGGTCCAGAATCGAAAATATCAGTAGCAGATTTTTCTAGTAAATACTCCACATCTTCAATAGTTAGGTTTTGGTTTGAATAACACGGCCTATTGTAGTGGCTTAATAACAGCGCTGCCACTCCTGCTACGTGAGGTGCAGCTGCTGAAGTGCCATTGAATTTTCTATACAAACCTGAAACATTTGTGGTAAGGGTAGAATAAACGATTGAGTCAGACCCAGGAGCAACGAGATCCATATTTCCTCCATATAAAGAGTAAAAACCAGAGCTTTGTTCAGAAATAGATTGATTTACACCTTCTTCCACTGTGTTCCCATCATAACCAGATGCTCCAACAGAAATAATCCAACCATCAGGAAGGTTCTGAGGTGTAAGGTCTTCAACGTATGTTGGGTCACCATTATCAAAACCATTATTTCCTCGACCAACTACATTAATGACACCGTTTTGAAGCGAAAACAAATATGCTTCTCTGCATAGATCGCATTCTGTCACCTCAATAACACTAGAGCTATCAGCACTAGGCGTTTTTTCTTCATCGGCCAAAGGAAGAACGGTTCGGATTGTATAGGAGTGATTTCCAATATGAACACCAAACCCTTTGGCACTGTTAAAGTAAAAATCATTTCCTCCGCCGTTATGGTAGTTATCACCGTAATCAAAATATGATCCGGCGGAACGAGCAGCATCAACGACACTTGCTAATCTATATGATATAACTGCAGGAGACAAAAACGGACTTTTAAAATCAATTAAAGAACAACCTGCTGTATCGCTGCCATCTCCTCCGGCTATTCCTGCAATACCGATTTGATTATTTCTCTTAGCGCCAATAATACCCGCAATTTGAGTACCGTGAGGTATACCGGTATCTTCCACTCCCTAACCCGGTAGAGTATCGTTTTGAAAATAGTCACCTCCAGTTAAAAGTTCTATGTCAGGATGTAAACTGTCAACTCCGTTATCATGAACCCCGACTTTGATGAATTTCTTACCTGTTTCTGTTTCCCATGCTTGTTCTACATTAATATCTGCCAATCCTGCCGGATCGAAAAGCCCTTCCTGTCTGTAATACAAACTATCATTAGGTACGTTTAAAGGAATCACCTCAAAATTGCGATGAGCATATTCAACAAGAGGGTGAAATTTGTCAAGAAACTCAATAATTTCTTCAGATTTGTAGTGAGCAGGAATTTCTAAATTAAAAACTGCCCAAAACGGAGGGATAGTTACCTTGTGACCGTGTCGTGAAATTGAAACCGAATCTTCCGTAGAAAGAAAATCAAAAATCTTTGTAACATTACTTTCTAACAATTCAGGAAATTTAAACTCGAGAAGGTGAAGTTGTCGTTCTGCTTCTTCGTTAAATATTTCATTCAACGAGGCTTCCTTCTTATTTTTATCATCAATGAATTCATAATCAAGATAACTGTAATTGAACTTTACGATAATTTCTTCTTGAGTATGACTGTGCAGTTTAAAAAAGAATAAACATACCAAAGGAGTTAAATAAGAGAATCTAAGCATAGTGTTATAGTTAATATATCGCGCTAAAATTAACTCTTATTCATAATAAATGCAAACAACTGAATTACAATGTTTTCATATAATGAGAGAGGTTTTATTATTTTCTTTAAATAATGGTAAGTCATGGCACAGGGAACTCCGAGAATCGCAAAAGTTCACGCCTTTTCCGACAATTGTGTGGGTAGAGAGGATTACCACAGCGCTGTTTGACGTTGGCGGACAGTATAGAAGGAATACGTAAAGAATAAAAGGAAAATCTTATTGAGAAATACGTCGGGACGCACGGCCGTGTGTCCCGACGGAATTCCTCCAAACCTCCAAACGAAATGGATTTCCAAAATAAAAAATCCCTTCTGAATCCTATCTCCTAAATTAAACTATATCACCAGGAACTTTCATAACCCGCTTTCTCATGTTATCAGCAGCCCTAGGTAGAATTATCTATGCCCGATGCTGGCGGTGATTCAGAATCCGGCGAAGTATCTGGTGTATTGGCGCTTCTTCGACGTTTATGATCAATGATATTTCTGGCATCCATGAATTTTGCATGGAACACCGGATGATCATAGTGGAGTAAATCCACCATCCCCGTTAATCGTACATAGACAATGTTATCCAGTTCATCCGTTAATTCATGCAATTTTCTCGTTAGGGCTTTGCGCTGTATAATTTTCAGTCGCGGTTCCCAAATGACAATTTTTGCTTCTTCCACTTTTTGAGTTAATTCTTGCAGGAATTGTTGAGTCAAACCAAAATCTTCCAAATCTGGAGCTAATTCATTAGCCTTTTTTACTACATTGTTAAATCGATTTATCGTTGCTTTAGCACCACCAACGAGTAAACTTTTCTTCGTGAGAGAATACTCAAATGCCAGTGATTCGTTACCGGTTGAAGCCGCATAAGCTCTTATCAACTTTACCATGATGTATACTTTATTGTGCAATTCATGGATCAATGCGATCTTTTTTTTTGTGATGTGCTTTGTGTCCATCAAACGATCTTCCGCTGTTGCTGAAAAGGTTTGTAATTTTGCTTCCAAATCATTCACCGCGCTAACGAATGCGGGAATATTCTGCCATATCGAAGTGTTCTCTTTACACGTTTCCAACACAACTGTGTACATGTTGCGTTTGTTCTTCCTTGAATTATCCATAATTTCTAAGTTTATGACCTAACTTTTAAGTCTCGAGCTAAAAAAGCCGCGGTCGGTTAATAAAAAAACATTTCACTTCACACGTTTCAACCCGCGTGCCAAACTGGTGGTTAAACTTTGTTAATCAGCGTATTGAATTATTGAATGGTGCTTCTGGAGATTTAAAATGTATAAGTTATTGTGTAAAAGGTTTTCTTAAACATGCGGCAAACCTGATCTGAGATTCACGATGCCTTGTTTTAGATTCACAATGCTTTCTTTTCAACGCACGATGCCTTGTTTGAGATTAGCTATGCCGGGTTTTCAAAGCGCTATGCCTTATTTCAGATATACCATGCCCGTTTGAAGAGGTGCTATGCTCAACTGAAGATGCGCAATGCTTTGTTCTCAGGTCATAAAAACCTTATGGAAACGGCCTTTGCCTATTACCGGATTCATGAATCCTTGTTGAAGCGAAATAATTCCTCAATGAATTCGTCCGATGCGAAACTTCACTCGGGTAAAACTTTTGATTCTATTAGCTAAGCCTCTTCGGATAGGGATAAACCGAACAGATTACGATCTTATTCCATTGCATTGCCCCATTAAGATATCTCTAATCATTGTGATATATCCAATCCTGATTATATTTATAGGACGAAACAATCACTATGAAACAGTCCAAATCCATTAACGGTCATACGCATATTCTTTACGAGCACAATAAACCGGGTGCTGAAGAATTAATAAAACGAAGCAAAGAATTTTATTCTTTGATGGATAAACGACGTTCGGTAAGAACATTCTCAGAGGAAACAATTCCGCAGGAAGTCATCGAAAATATAATAAAAACCGCGTCAACCGCACCATCAGGAGCGCATAAACAACCCTGGACCTTTTGTGTAGTATCGAATCCGGAATTAAAGAAGAAAATCAAAGAAGCTGCCGAGGCCGAAGAAAGAGAATCTTATGAAAGCAGGATGAGCGAACGCTGGAAAGAGGATCTAAAGCCCCTTGCAACTGATGCGCATAAACCTTTTCTCGAAGATGCTCCATTTCTGATAGTTCTTTGTAAAAGGGCATACGATTATGATGAAAACGGAAATAAGGTCAATAATTATTATGTAAACGAATCGGTTGGTATAGCCGCAGGTATGCTGATCACAGCCATTCATAATGCAGGTTTAGTGACTTTGACGCACACACCGAGTCCGATGAACTTTTTAACAGAACTGCTTGAACGGCCCCAAAACGAACGAGCTTTCCTTCTTTTACCTGTAGGCTATCCTCAGGATCCTACCTATGTTCCTGAATTGAAGCGAAAATCTCTTGAGGAGATTGCAGTCTTCTACTGAAATTCTTGATGCAGGACTTCCCAAACCTTATTAACGGGGAGTCCCATGACATTATAGAAACATCCTTCTATTCGTTGAACCGCGATCTGACCAATCCATTCCTGGATACCGTAGGCTCCTGCTTTGTCGAAAGGTTTATACGTATCGATGTAATAGCGTATCTCTTCAGGGGTCAGTTTTTTAAAAAACACCTTCGTGCTTACCGAAAAACTTATTTCAGTGTCAGTGCTAAACATAAATACTCCGGTAATTACCTCGTGAAAATTGTCCGAAAGCCGTCTGAGCATAACTTCGGCTTCGGAAGCATTTGTCGGTTTTCCCAGAATTTCATTGTTTAGTAAGACCACCGTATCGGAGGTTAGGAGTATCTCCCCGGGTTTTATTTCGGTTTTCAACGGTTCGGCTTTAAGTCTGGAAAGAAATTCAGCAACTTCTTTGGAAGGAAGGGTTTCAGGGTAATTTTCGGCTACCTCTTTCTTTCTCACTTCACAATCGAATCCAAGGTTTTGTATTAATTCAATTCTGCGCGGAGACGAGGTTCCTAAAATGATCTTTTTATTAAACATGCTATAAATAGTTCAGCATTATGGCCCAATAAATGGGTAAAATCAGTCCGAAAACCATGGTGATTTTTACCCAGCTGTGGCTCGCACGGAAATGTTTTTTCTCCTGTGCTCTGATAAGTAGAAATAAGGATACGAGAATCGAAAAAGCGCTGAGAACAAGTGGAAGAAGAGCGGCAAGGTCGACTATCAGGTTTCTAAAAACAAGGAGAAGTAGGGATAAGACCACGGTAGTTATCATGAGTATTACAGCGATGTTTTTAGCTTTTTTTACTCCCCAGACAATTGGGATTGTCCGTGCTTTCAAAATTTTATCTCCTTCGATATCTTCGATGTCCTTGATAATTTCTCTTGTCCAGTTCAGTAGAAAAGCGAAAAGTCCGAGTCCTGCACTTACATACACCGGGAACTGATCGTTCTCAGCAAGATCGAATGGGAAGGTTAAAATAAGTTCACCATATTCTGTGTGCTGGTTGTAGAAAATTCCAACAAGCAGAGGAACCAGACCTGTTAATATGCCGATAATGATGTTACCTGTGACCAGGGTTCTCTTCAGTTGCATTGAATAATACCAGAGCAGATTGATTGAGAGAAGATGAATGAACAGATACCAAAATGTTTCGTTGCGATAACTAAGATAACCTGCGATAACGAAGGCGATGAAATTGATTGTCCAATGCAGAAAGATAGCCCATCTGCGTTTGATATGTTTGGTGATGATTATTTTATCCGGCCTGTTTATTCTATCGGCTTTAATATCGAAATAATCGTTGATAATATTACCGGCTGCGGCAATGAATACGGTTGAAAGGACAAGGAGAAAAAAATCAAAACTCTGGATCAAGGTATCTTTGCCCGACTGCAGAAAAATAGTATCAAAATACCAGGCCAGACTGTACATCGTGGCCGCTATGATCAGCAGATTATTCGGACGTATTAACCTTATAAAGTGTTTCATTTCACAATACGATATTCTGTTCTTCTGTTCGCCTGATGAGCTTTTTCGCGTGCGGCTTCTGTTTCCATGGCTTCAATAGCCTCGTCGCTGTAAATAGGTTTCGTTTCACCATATCCTTTGTAGGTGAGACGATCAGCCCTGATGCCTTTTTCGATAAGGTACTCATACACGGCTTTTGCTCTGTTTTCAGAAAGAATCTGATTCGCTTTTGCATCACCGCGGGTGTCGGTATGTCCACCAATTTCTATCTTCACCGATTTATTTTCATTTAAAAATTCGACCAGTTTATTGAGTTCAGCATAAGACTCTTTTCTCAGCGTAGCTTTATCAACATCGAAGAAAACATTGGCAAGGGTAATCGCAGATTCGCTTTCCATCGGCACAAGAGGGACATCCATATGAATCGCCTCCTCGGGCTGGTCTATCATGTCAAAGTTTTTGGAGAAAAAAGCATATCCGGGATAAGAAACATTGAGAGCATATTTTCTTCCCGTAGGTAAGGCAACAAGAAATTCTCCTGTGATTTTGTCTGCTTCAGACTGTATAACCTGTTTGCCCGTTGAAAGATCAATAAGCTCAAATTTACCACCGACAGGTTTTCGCGTTGTTCCGTCGTAAACGAGTCCTTCAAAATAAGTAGTTTTGACAGGACGAAGTTCCTCGGGCATTTCGAAGTAATAAATATCGAGATCGCCGAAGCCACCGGGTCGGTTAGAAGCAAAGAATGCCACCTCACCGTCCGGTCCGACTAGCAATGAGTTCTCATCATTTTCCGTGTTGATAGGATAGCCAAGATTGATAGGATCACCCCAGTTGCCCAGCGGGTCTTTTCTTGACATGAAAATATCATATCCCCCCATACCGGTATGTCCGTTCGAAGAAAAATATAAAGTCTGTCCATCAGGATGTATCTGAACGGAAGTTTCCATAAATTGGGTATTGATATTTCCCTTTATGGGTTCCGCCGTTCCCCAGGTTCCGTCCTCATTTTTCACACTGACAAAGATGTCGCTTCTTTCTGTTCCCTGTCTTCCAACTCTTCGTACAAAATAGAGTGTCTTACCGTCAGCCGAAAGCGATGGTTGGGATTCCCACTGTGCAGTATTTACACCTCCGGGTAAGTTCCTTGGGTTCATCCACTGGCTTCCAAGCCTTTTTGTAATAAAGAGGTCACAGCGTCCTTTTCCTTCCCTTCCCGGACCAAAATCATACCCTGTAATATCGGCGCAGGCAACAAAAATGAGCGTTCTTCCGTCAGCCGATAGAGTAGGCGCGCCCTCGTTGTTAGAGGTGTTGATATTGGTTGGCATGGGTACTGCCTCTTGCCAAATATTCTTATCGCTTAGTTGTGAAACAAAGAAATCCTCCTGTCCTATTAGGGTTGGATTGTTTGTAGGAACAAGTCGGGTAAAAAGTAAGGTTCGCCCATCCACGGTAATCGTTGGAAAGTATTCAGGATGTTTGGTATTAATTCCCGGCCCAATGTTTTTAGGATCTATTTTCATAGGATTCTTCATAGATTCCATTGCGAAAAGAGCATTTTCTTTGAGTTTTTCAGCGGCCCATAAAAGTTCGTCAGACATGGCAGGGTGTCTTCCATTCAACAGGATGTCAAAATATTGGACGGCATCTGCATAATTTCCATTTTTCATTTGTAATTCTCCAATATCGAAGTAAAGCAGACCGTTTAAGTTTGCTCTGGGATTTATTGAGAGAGATTCCTTGAAGTGGTATACGGCTTTTTTACTGTTGCCCTGAAGTCTGTAAAATTCCCCAATCAGCTGATGCGCCTCAAGAAATTTATTATCTTTTTCAAGAGCTTTGTCGAGTAAATCGATACCTGCCTGATAATTCGGTTGTCCTGTTTTAATATTTATTTGTTCACTAGGTGCTCGTCTGGCTTCTTCATACAATTTGATTGCTTTCTTGTTACTGGTTGAATAGCCTGACTGTGCAATAGCACATCCGGAGAATATAGTTAGAATTAAAAGGGGTAAAAGAAAAAGATGTTTCAACATAATTTACGGAATATTCATGAATTTATGAGTCTGTAAAGAAATCCTCCATTTCGGATGTTCCTTTACGAAGTTAATAATTTGAGGCAAAATCTGTGCCTGTTTAGACCATTCGGGTTGAAGAAAAAGTTCTGCTCCCTTATTCACTTTAGCAGCATGGCCTTCAGCCCATTGAAAATCGCTTTTATGATAAATGACAATTTTTAGTTCATCGGCTTTGTCATAAGCTTCTTCCACGGGATCTTTAAATTTCTTCGGAGAAAAACAGTACCAGTCGACATTTCCCGAAAGTTCGTAGCAACCGGATGTCTCTATTGCTACCTCCTTACCTCCTTTTTTGAGCGCATCAACGAGTTCAGAAAGATCATACATTGCAGGTTCACCGCCTGTAATAACTACGAGCTCAGCAGGGGTTTTTCCAACTGCTTCTATCAGTTCTTCAAGCGTTTTTTCGGGATGATCCTCAGCATTCCAGCTTTCTTTCACATCGCACCAGACGCAGCCTACATCACAACCTCCGAGCCGAATGAAAAATGCTGCACGACCTGAATAAAATCCTTCACCCTGAACGGTGTAGAAATACTCCATGACAGGCCAGGTAACACGTCTCTCTTTTCTGGTCAGTTCCATGACCGCAAAATTAGCGAAAAGGAGTGAGGAAATGCGATTCTTAAGAATAAATCAGTGGAAAGATACGGTCTGTGAATTACAGCTTTATGTCCGGCGCATAGAATGTTCAGTTCATCAGAGTGATATACCAGTCATTCCTTAATTTCTGATATTCGCTTTTAAATTCATTGAGGTATTGGAGCGCTTTTTTCTCGTTGATCGAGGAACGATTCTTGAGATTTTCGTAGGCTTTTGTGATAAGATCGATGATGTTTGATCCAAGCAGAAACTCACTTGTTTTGGGATTAAGCTCATACATCTGAAAAACAGCCTCTATTTTCTTTTTTTCTTCCAGTTTTTCCAAACTGTGAGGTTCGCTGCGTGTGATTCGCTCATAATGGGGCAATAATTTAGCACTCAACTCTACGAAGTGACGCATCACATAAACAGCAGAGTTTAAAGATTTAATATTGTTTGATTTCATGGCGTATCGTTTAGATAAATAACGAGCCAAGATTGACTGAGGTTGGTTATTGAATCAATTTTTCCGGATTCAGATTCAAAAAATACCTTTTTTAGGGTATTGTGATTTATTGCACCGCGGTTTATATTTGTCTCATGAATACGGAGGAAAGAAGCTTGATTAATCTGCGTAAAGGCCAAAGAGGTGTAATTGCGCGTATTGAACAGAGCGCTGTTTCACAGAGATTAATGGAAATGGGACTTGTGCCCGGAACCCGTTTTGAAATCCGGTCGATTTCCCCCTTTGGAGATCCAATTGCTATTCGTTTGAAAGATTTTGCGGTAAGTCTCCGACTTTCTGATGCGAAGAATATTTTTATTCAGGAGCGGTAACGGGCTGCTCTACACGCAGGTCAATCCATTTTACTTTTTTTCCGGTCTGTTGGATCAAACGGTAATTCCAAGTATCTTTCTTTTCGGAATCAAAAAGATTTGTCCATCGCTCGGTATCAATTTTTGACTCACTTTCTATATAAATGATCCTCGAATTATCCGTTAATAGATAAAATCCCTGTTTCTGAAGCGCAATTTCTTCACCAACCCGTACAGATTTATTCCGTGGACCAAAACGATCCAGCCAGTTAAAAAAGGCGCTTATGGTTTGTAGGCTATCTTTGAATTCCCACATATTTACCCTGAAAATGCCATTGGGAGATTTGAAAAATGCCTTAGATCTTGTTAAATAATTCAATCTGTCCGGAAAAAAGTTGTTGCTATTAACGGTTTCCTCATTCGTTTGAATAACTTCCATTTCGGGAAAAGAAGTCAAAACAGCAAGCACTACTGAATCAGGTTTTTCAACCTCAGGTTTCTTCAGGGAATCTTCTTCAAAATCATAGGTCCGTTTGGCTTGAGGTAAAATATCTTCCAGTTTTACGGATTCAGGTTCGTGTGATTTACTGCGGCACGAGGAAAAAATTACAGTCGTTAAGATTAATCCTGCAATAAGAAGATGTTTCCCGTCCATGTTATATTTTTTTCAGTGTTTTCACAACATGATCGATTTGCTCGTCGGAATTGTCCAAATGCGTTACCATCCTGATCATATTTCCCCCAAACGGCATTGCCAGGATTTTATTGTTTTCCAGTGAGCGGATTATTTCATCAACTTTTCGATCTTTTGTAACTGAGGCTACTACTATATTGGTTTGTGTTTCAAGTGTGAAATCTATCCACGAACATTGTTTCAAGGCTTTTTCAAGTTGTTTTGCACGTTGATGATCATCTTTTAATCGACTAATGTTATTCTTCAGGGCGAAGAGGCCGCCGGCTGCGATGATTCCGCCCTGTCGCATTCCTCCTCCAAGTACTTTTCTCACCCGCCGGGCTTTTTTTATAAAATCCGAAGTACCTACCAGAACCGAACCAACGGGAGCTCCAAGACCTTTTGAAAGACAGATGGATATCGAGTCGAACATTTTTCCATAAATCTGATAATCAATTCCGGTTTCAACAAGGGCGTTAAAGACTCGGGCTCCGTCTAAGTGTAAAGGAAGCTTTTGTGCCTCACACCAGGATTTTATCTTTTTAATTTCATCGGGGTTGTAAATTGATCCGCCTCCTCTGTTCATTGTATCTTCAAGGGCTACCAGTGCGGTGATAGGAAAATGTACATTTTCAGGATCATTGTAGGCTTCCTGAACAGACTCAACGTTTATTCGTCCCCGGTCTCCGTCGAGCAATTTTACAGATGAACCACTGTTCTTGGCGATACCGCCACCTTCGTATTTGTAAATATGTGCTTCTTTTGAGCAGATGACTTCATCACCGGGCTTACAATAAACATTGATAGCAATCTGGTTGGTTTGCGTTCCTGAAACACAGTACAATCCGGCTTCCTTACCGAATAAATCCGCAGCGTATTTTTCCAGCGCCTGAATCGTAGGATCTTCTTCAAAAACGTCATCACCGACAGGGGCACTAAACATGAATTCCTTCATTTCATTCGAAGGCCTTGTAACGGTATCCGATCTTAAATCTACAGGTTCCATATTATATTTTTCTAATGATCATCAATCCGTCACGAATCGGCATTAAAACGTTTTCAACACGCTTATCACTCTGTATTTTTTCGTTGAATCGTTTGAGTGCCAGCGTATCGTTGTCCATTTCGTCTTCGGGAAGTAACACTTTACCGGACCATAACACATTGTCAGCAATCAAATAACTGTTTGAGGGTAAATCATCAATGAGCAAATCGTAATAATTGCTGTAATTGTCCTTGTCAGCATCTATGAAGACGAGATCAAAATTTTTATCAAGAGAGGGGAGAATGTCCAAAGCATTCCCTATTTTGAATTCAACCTTATTTTCAATCCCCGCCTTCTTAAAATAGGAGCGAACCATATCTTCAAGTTCATAGTTGATATCTATAGTTATCAGCTTTCCCTGATCAGTTAAACCTTCGGCCAGACATATTGCGGCATAGCCCGTATAAGTTCCAATTTCGAGGATGCGTTTTGGTCGTACCATTCTGCTAAGCATGCTAAGAACACGCCCCTGCAGATGCCCTGAGAGCATTCTGGGCTGAAGAACCTTAAGGTTCGTTTCTCTGTTTAGTGCATAAAGCACATCGGGTTCTTTGGTCGTGTGAGCTAATGCGTAATCTTCAAGTTCACTGTCTATAAATTCCATATCTAATAAGTTAGTTCATCCGTCTGTTCAACAATGAAATAAAAAAGGCAAGTCATAAGCCGGGTTCTGTAACCGTCGAAACGGTTGTCTGTCATTTATCTAGCCCTGCAGTCACCCACAGGGTCAATCGACCTACCCTCCGGGTTGAGCGAGCAGCCCTCAAACCCCGGTTTACATGGTCTTTCAGTCCGTAAGGTTTACCCTGCCAACGATGTCACCATCGAAGCGGTGAGCTCTTACCTCGCCTTTTCACTATGACCCTGATCCAAAAGCATCAGGGCTACCTGTTTTCTGTGGCACTATCTGTATTTCGATAAATCGAAACCCTTCCTGTTAGGAAGTACGGTGCTCTGTACTGCCCGGACTTTCCTCTCATCGTTTGACACGATCAGCGACAGACTGACTTGCCTTTGTGCAAAGGTACTGAATTATTCGATTACTAGTTTAGATGTATTTTTACCTTCCTGACTTTCGGTAATCACGAGATAGGTTCCGGCTGAAAGACCTTTCAGATTAAGAATCGTTTCGTTGGAATTGATATCTTTCTGATGCATGACTTCCTGACCGGACAACGAGCGGATTACTACGTTTCTGATCGGGTAGGAAGCGCTTATAACTATCTTATCATGTGCCGGATTGGGGAAAAGTCTAACAGTTATCATCTCCTCCTCATTCAGGCCTGCATCCAGTCCAAGGTATTCATCGGTGTAAGAGATTTCGGAAACCACTTCATTTCCACCTACCTCTTCAGTATTAATTCTCATCACCGGTCTTTTTTGATTTTTTGCCCACCACTCATAAGTGTGTGTTGTTCGGTTGATAGGAATCCACATACCGGCACCAAAAATTTCCGTATAAAATGAATCCTGTTCTGCAATTCTGTGATGCACTCTGATCACGTTGAAATACGAATAAGGAGTAATGAGGGTACCGTATCCGTCAACTACCGATTCACGTTGGCGGTATTGAATAAAAATCCCATTGAAAATTGGGTTGAAATCGATGTAGGTATAACCTCGGGAATATAGGCTATCCTGAAAATTCATAGGAAATTCATAAGCTTTTTCTATGGTATCGCTCCTAAATCCTAACTGCTGGCCGTCAGCGGTAATGCTGTATCCCGGATAAGTCATGGAATCGTTATCAATCTTTACAATACGATTAATATCTTCAATATTCACGGGCAAAAACTGGCCTACCTGATCAAAAGGAAGTCCGTCGAAGGGTTGATAATAATTGGAATTATATCTAGGCGGAGCCAGGGAGCCGAACTGGAAAGATACGATTTGGCCGGCTGTTGAAATATCAAAAGCTTCCTCAAGTCGCTGACTTTCAGGTATGAGGTTAGAGAAGTCCCAAACGCTCATCGCACCGGTCGTTGTGAAATCTATACCTGGATCCGTGGCTAATGAAACTCTAGCCGTGTCGCCGCTATCCATCATATCCGTTTTTTCAATGGTTATCTGTCCAAGGGTTGAAAAATATAAGCAGAAAAGGAACGTAAAAGTAATTGTTGTTCTCATAGAAGTAATTTCTTGTCAGGCAAATATAAATAATTCTAATGAGCAATACCAAAGGAAAAATTCAAATCACCTTCGACGATCTCCTGATTTAACACATCCATGAAAAAACCGCTGAATTTCCCTTTCAGGATAGAGACATTTTGTCCGGAATTATTATTCTGGAAGGGTATTACATCATCTATAATTATATCATTGCCTGTAGAGTTCGGTAAGGCTATATACGATCGTCCGCCGTAATTGATCTTGAGCATTGCCTTGTGATCCCAAAATAGGTTGGCCTGATTTTCGAGAACAGTAAAATCCTCGATGAAATTATTGTTGATCACATCAATAAAAACCTCTTTTTCACGATATACGCCGTTTTCATAATGTATTTTGGCTTCTAATACAAAGGCAGAAAGAACAGGGGTGAATTTGAAATCAACACCTGTACCAATGAGACTGTCGTTGACTAACCACTCCACGGATTCGATTGGGTTATTCGGGCTGTCAATAAAAGCGAAAATTTTATTATTATCTGTAACGAGATGTTTCAGTACTCCGAAGGCATTTTTTTGATAACCTATGATGACTTCATTGCACGTGGTTGCAACATTTCCATTCAAAAATTCGACAGTCGCACACAGTTGATATCTACCGGGTTCAAAAATTTTTAATTGCTGACCGCTGTAAGGTTCACCATTTATTTCCCAGGAAAGGGAGGTAATATTCTGTGAGTAATAAAAATCTTGCAGGGAATATACAGCCAAAGGATCGCCGGGTAAATTAGGCGCAATACTGAATGACTGAAAATCATCCGGATCAAGTTCAATACCCGGAACATCCAGTAATCCGTCCGAAATCTGCATTTCAATGTTATTACTTCCGCTGGTCAGATTGCCTTGAAACTGACGAACACCGTTCCAAGAAAAAGTTCCTGTATGCATGAAAAAGTCATTCTCTCCTGCGGATAAATCAAGCTGGTTATTACCTATTTTCCCCGATACACTGAAAACAGGATTGTTCTCGGTTGGCGTAACAGGAAGTTCATCCTTTTTACAGGAAAAAAGCATTAATCCGAGGACAGGCAAAATAATATGGAAAATTCTTCTTTTCATTTTAAAAATTATATCTCAAAGATAACTGACCGAATAATGGGTTTGTTGTTGAAGATTCATTGAAATACTTACCTTCTTTTATTCTACTTGAAAGATGCGTTCCGATCTTAATTCCTGCGCTGATACGGGGAGTGATCTTTTCTTCCGCCCATACATATCCCTGTGTGGTAAATGGATTCAGGCCTTCCTTGTGACCGTTGTAAGTGGAAGTTTGTGTTAGTTCTTTATTTTCATAGGTCTCATAATTCATTTTTGTCCCAAGGAGATAGTTGATCTGAGCACCAACACCAAAGGATGTTGTTCCATGGATATAACCGAATTCTGCAGGTATGTACAGATCGTACAAGGTCTGATAGGAGAGGTTTGTCTGGTAATTGGTTACTCCGAAACCGTAAACTTTCGCTCTCTGGCTTACTACCAAGTCAGCATTGGTGGACATTTGAAAGCCCAGTCCGGAACGGAGGGATAACTGATTTTTCTTCCATTCGACGCTGGCCGAGAGGTCGAAAAGTCCTGACTGAAACGGTCGACTTGTTTCATAATTTTCCATCAGTCCTGCGCTGAATTTCGCATATAGGAGCAGGTTTTTCTCCTTCACCACTTCCTTGAAGTCCACTAGACCCTCAGTGTCCAGCGTGTTGAAATTCAGAAGTAAAGGTTGAAGACTGAAATCGGTAACTTCAGAAATGTTCAGGTCGGAAATTTCCTTTTTCTGCTCACTTGTAAGCAGATTGTCAGAGGATTTGAGATCACTTCCGCTCGAAGGATTAATTTCACTGTTCAAAATCCTTTCTTTCTTTTCAGGCATGATCACCTGAGTATTCAGATTTTCAGTTTTTGAGGGTGCGATGGATTTACGATTACTGAATTGAGCATATTCTTTTTCTGATGAGCCTGCTAATTCCTTATTTTCCGTTTTTAATCCGCTTTTACGATCAAAACTTAATCTTCTCTCGGAAATATGTTCATTTTCAAATTCTGTAAAATTCTTTTCCGCTTCAACAGGTATATTATTTGATTTTTGGTTTATCCTATCGGCAGAATTACCGGATTTTGCAGCAAGTGATTTCACGCTGTCTTCCGCGCCGGCAATTTTCAAGTTTTTATTCGGCATGTCATAGCCATTATTTATCATAAACAGTATTCCTACCAAAAATGCGAACAGAAGAGTTCCTGCGGCAACTCTGTAAGCATAGATGCGTCGGGATTTGTCTCGCTCATTCAGCATACTGTTCATTTCGTTCCAGTAGGACGAACTATAGCCGGGAGCTTTTTCATTCTGGGCGGCATCCCGAAACAACTGATCAATATTTTTATCCGTCAATTTCATATAGCGATATTGGCTAATGCAATTTTTTGTTCTTTATTCAACATATCTCTTAAATCTTTTCGTGCCGTGGAAAGATGCCATTTAGAGGTGCCTTCCGACATATCAAGAATTTCACCAATTTCCTTATGACTGTATCCTTCGATCACATATAGCATGAAAACCTGCTTTGTTGCCGGCTTTAATAAGTCCAGTAATTTCATGATTTCAGATTCTCCGAAATTACTTTCTGCTTTATTCCGTATTCCTTCCGAGTGATATTCAAGTTCACGTTCATTATCTCGCTTACTGATTTTTTGGTGATACCTTTTGTTTTTTCTGTACTCATCGATAAGGGTATTCGTCATAATCCTTTTCGCCCATGCAGCAAAGGGTATTTCCTTGAAATCAGTGTTTTCGAGATTGTTTAAGATTTTCATATAACCCACGTTGTAAATAGCACGTGCGTCTTCTTCATTTTTGTGATAGCGCATACATAAGGGCATCAGGAAATTGAAGCAAGCGTGATAAAGTTGCTCCTGTGCCTTTCGCTTGTTTTTGATACAAGCTTTAATAAGATCCGCATCTACATGCATGTAGTTTCTTATTGTTCTTATGTTGTGATTCTCATGCAAATTAATGAAAATTAATTAAATATCCTTCTCAACATTCTATAAAACGCAGCTCGTCATGTAAACGTTGGTGAAAAAAACATTTTTTTATTCATGCCAGTAAAAACAATGTTCTACATGGCGATTGATAAAGTCGGTTGTATGAGGGCTTAATTTCATAAAAAATGCAAAATAGCTTGATTTAAGTCTTATAAATGACTAATTTAAGCGTGAACCAAAAAATTAATTTTATGTCTAGAAATACAGGAGATATATTGCTCGGGGTTTTAGCCGGAGCGGCCGTAGGTGCCGGAATTGGAATTTTAATGGCCCCTGACAAAGGATCAAACACCCGTAAGAAAATCAAGAATAAATTCGATAGTTCGAAAGAAGATGTAATGGAAAAGTTTGAAGAACTTGCTTCAATGGTCAGAAGGAAAACGGGGAATTACTCCTCGGAAATCAGCGATGCTATTGATGAAGCGCTTGAAGAAACCGGAGCCGATAAAAAGGAAATGATCGCGTTGCTCGAGAAAAAGCTGGAATCTTTGAAAAAAGTCGCTAAATAAATTCGTATGGCCTTTGATGAATTACGCGACAATGTAGATGATATTCAAGAGGAAGTTAAATCTTATATTGATAAAAATATCGCCTACTACAAATTACTCGGATTTAAGGTAGTTACCAAAACTACCGTTATGTTCGTGAAATATACCCTTATCTTGCTGAGCTTCGCACTTGTTTTGATCTTTGGATCAATAGCCGCGGGGCTGGCAATAGGGGAGGCACTTGACAGTAATGTTCTTGGATTTTTAATCATTGCGGGAATCTACCTGTTTATCGGTATCATTCTTCTTATCTTGAATTACAAGGTGGTAGAGGGACCCTTGCTGAGAAAGTTCTCGGATATATTTTTTAAGGAAGAATAACAATGCAAAATAAAAGATATTCAACATATTCAGAAATAGACAAAGATCTTCAGATCCTCAAACTGGAAAGAGATATTCATTATCAGAAAATCCTTCTCAATGTGGAAAGGATGAAAGATAATATTAGTCCCGTTGGACTTATAAAAAACATTTTTTCTGATAAGGGTTCGGGGAAAGGAACAACGATTGCCTCGCTTATCAGTACTTTTCTGCCATACCTGATCAATCGATTTAAGAAGTAAATTCGCGTATAACTTTTTGTATGAATCTTTGTCTGTTGCGTCATGGAAAAAAGAAATCAGTTTCTGAATCAGGTAAAGATTTCGATATAGCACTTCATCCCGACGGATTTGATCAAGCTGAGAAAATGAGTGATTTTTTTCGTCAGCATTATGATGACAGATCTTTTCGTGTATTCTGTTCTGAAGCACTCAGAACGAAAACAACATACAATGTGGTTCAAAAGTCACTCAGCGTCATCGATGAGAGTTATCACAATGAATTATACCTGGCCAACCTACAACAACTGCTTCATTTTATCTGGAAAAGAAAGGTTGATGATCCCAATGTTCTGGTCGTCGGCCATAATAACGGGCTATCGCAATTGATCACGTATTTTACAGATCAAAACATTGATTTGCCGAGCTGCGGATTTGTGGAAATACAGTTCCCCGAAATGGATAGCCTCACGGAATTAAGTCGTTCCGGTGGCGAACTGGTAAATCATTATTTCCCACAACCCGGCAAATGATTACTGATTAATAATTTCATTCAGTTTTTCCTTGCTTGAGGAAAATGTAAGAATCTCATTGAGCGTATAGAACTCATCTTTATCCAAGGTTCTCGGATAGGCCATTTCCAGGAATTTCAAAAGGTCACTCTCATGACTAAAAACAGG
>JAWVYS010000019.1:0-57646 GCA_033722555.1 Brumimicrobium sp. | reverse complement strand
TATATTTGAATCCAACAATGCAGCCATAGGCTGGGACGGAACCTACGGGGTGGAAAGCAACGAGCTTGTAAAAGATGGAACTTACGTATGGAAGATAGAGTTTAAGACCAAATACACCGATGAAAGACAGGTGCATGTAGGGCATGTCAATGTGTTGAAGTAGGAGGTGTAAAATTAAAGAACAAAAGAGAAGTCAATTTTGCTCCTCTTTTTATTTCTAATAAAAACAAAAAAAGCACCGAAATATTCGGTGCTTTTTCAATTATATATTGAAACAATATTAAATCAACTGATCAGGGTTGTTTTTCGCTTTGGTATTTAATTTTCTCTGATAGTTCAACCAGTAGAACAGGCCGATGAAACCAAGAACAAGCATTGCATCATTGAATACATTGCCAACATTTTCAAATACAAACGCCGTAATATCCATTATGAAATCACCGATACTTTCGAAAACAACTTTAGAACTCATAGTATATCAATTTGAAGCAAAGATAATATTTTTATGATTTAAGCATAAATTTCCTTCGAGAATATATTGAGAAGCGCATATTTTTGTATACTTAGCTAATTCTTTCGAAAGTCATGATTAAAATTTTTGCGAGTAATCAGCCCTTTGTTACAGCTTTGATACCTCTTCTCATCATTGGTCACATGGCTTTGGATATTTTCTTTCCGGATTTTCGGGCTACCGCTAGCCTCGCAAATAATCTATGGGATTTCAGTTTCGAACATATCGATAGGTGGTTTTTAAGATTAGGAGGACTGATGGTTTTAAGCTTGAACGCCTTCATTCTAAATCGTACCTTCAATTCACATGAATTTTATGAAAAAAACACCTATCTCCCTAGTCTGATTTATCTGCTCCTTGTTTTTCTTTTTCCTTCCAGCCTGGAACTCACTAATTTTTTGATCAGCCATACATTTTTTATTCTTTGTATTTCTAAAATATACGATATAAAACAGAATGATGACGCTCGTGCAAGTACCTTCCTTGCGGGTTTATTTCTTGGGATGGCAATCACTTTTCAGCCCGCATTTATTTATTTTACCCCATTTCTTTGGTTATGCACCATAAGTATTAGACCTTTTGTGATCAGAGAGTATGTTCTTCCATTGCTTGGAATCCTGATTGTTCTGGCGTGGGTATTTCTCGTAAATCCGGATTTTTATGAAACATTTCTGAAATTTGATTCAAGTATCAATTATTCCGACTTTGATCTAATGTTCAGATGGTCACTGATTGTAGTACTTCTTTTGTTGATTATTATCGGATACAAGAATATTTTTGACCGTTATGCAAAAAGCTCCATCAGATTCAAAAGAATCTCGGGACTAACCAATTACGTATTTTTATTTTCTTTAATAATAGGAAACGCCGCTCTGGTTATCTCCGGTTCTTTATATTATTTTGGGATCTCTTCTGTTATTTTAAGCTATATCCTGCCATACGCTTATCTTGATATTCGCCCGAAATGGGCATCTGCGATACTAATCTACCTCTTACTAGTAATCAACGTGGTTAAATTTCTTTATTAGTTAAAAAGCCATCGCAGAATATTAACTATTTTTGCCGGATAATTATAAATTATCGGCTCAGTAATTCGCCGGTGTAATAGAAGAATCAGTATGAAGTTTGGTGTTGTTACTTTTCCCGGGTCCAATTGCGATGAGGATATGGTATATGTCTTACAGGATGTTTTATCTCAGAAAGTTGAACGATTGTGGCACAAAGATACAGATTTGAAAGGCGCTGATTTTATTGTTCTGCCCGGCGGTTTTTCTTATGGTGATTATTTGCGTTCAGGGGCAATTGCCAAGCTTTCACCAATCATGGGAGAGGTTATTAAGCACGCCGAGAGAGGTGGATATGTTTTAGGGATTTGTAATGGCTTTCAGATTCTGACTGAAACGGGTTTGCTCGACGGAGCACTTTTACACAATGACAACCAGAAGTTTATTTGTAAAAACGTATTTCTGAAACCCGAAAACAATAATTCGGTGATAAATAAGGACCTGGATACAAATAGGGCATACAAAATTCCAATTGCTCACGGTGAAGGTCGTTTTTACGCATCAGAGCAAGTGATTGCCAAACTTGAGGATTCAGGTCAGGTGCTTTTCCGTTACTGTGATGCGGACGGTGAGGTTAAAGATGAAATGAATCCGAACGGATCGGTTAAAAACATCGCTGGTATCTCAAATGGAGCAGGAAACGTGATGGGGATGATGCCTCATCCTGAACGTGCGGCTGATGATTATTTAGGGAATCTTGACGGAAAAGCATTCTTTCAGTCCTTACTCAGAAATTGCTGATTATCACTTATTTTCCTTTCTCTTCTTACTGATGCTGAAATCTGCCCTGTAATAAAATATGGGTAGAAAGCCCAGTTGATATCGTTCCGCGATAGGCTCTGCATTCGGGTCAGCGAGATTCGGCGCATAGCTCAGAGCCAGAATGTTTTGTGTATTTAGGATATTGACAAGGTCCAATCCAATTTCATGTGTCAGAAAAGCAGTATTTAACTTATAAGTTACCTTGAAATCAAGCCTGAAATAGTCTTTGAACTGTCTCGTATTGAAAAGCGAATCCAGGAATACGAGTTCGCTACTGGCCTGCGTGGCATCTATATCAACATAACCGTATCTTCTTCCCCCTGCCGCAGTTATCTTAAAACCTGCTGATAGGGTGTTTTTCTCGTTCAGTTTGAACTCCTTCCCGGCCAGAAAGTTCACGGCATAATTACCGTTAAAGTCTGTGTCTCTTTCTATACCATCACTTCCTTTATATTTCGATTCAAACAAAGATCCCGAAACAAGGAAAAAGAAAGTTCGATCAAAATATTTCTGCACAGTTATTTCGAGACCATAATTGCGGGCTGTCCCTTCATTGACCAGATCGGAAGGAAAAAAGCGCTGGAATCCTGCTCCCTGGTTGATGAGACTGAAGGAGGAGGGAAATTGATCAACAGGAATGTCAAAAAGGTACTGGTAATATATTTCCGTCTTCAGATTTAATGATTTACTAAATCCTTTTTCATAGCCTAGGGCAGAATGGATACTCCTTGTAAAGTCCATGGTTTTGTTAATTCTTCGCGGTTCACCACTCGAATTATAAATCTGGTAGGTGTACTGATAAAGAGGCTGTGTCTGGGAGTGTAGTCCGGCACCGGCGCTTAATACCTGCTTGTTTTTTAATCGATATTGCCATCCCAGACGAGGTTCTACAACACTAAGGCTGTTGCTTAAGGAGAAATATTGACTATGGAGACCGGCGGTAATGTCCATATCTTTTGTTGCTTTCCACTTATACTGGACAAAGGGTTGAATCAGTGCTGCATAACCTTGGAAATCATGACGTCGGACAAAGGCATCGTGAGAAATATTCAGTGCAGAGTCAATATTGTTTATAAAGTAGCCGTCAACATTTATCCCGAATCGAAGAATGTGTTGTGCATTGAATTTGTGGTTCAGGCTCGAAAAAAGAGCAACCTTATGTGTCTTAAACTCATATCCCATCAGGGCATAAATGGAATCTGTACGGATAAAGACTTCCTGCTTCCCATCCACAATTGTGGTATCAAGGCTGCGTATCAAGAAGTCATGGTTTGATTTCTGACGGTCAAAGGTAGTTGCTAAAGTTGCCTTGAAATAAGTCTTTTCATTCACAGGTTTTTTGTAAGTCATTCCTCCCACATACATAGCGGTTCTGAAATATTGATCCCGGTCGCCTTCTCCAAAGGCTTCTTCTGTAAATGTATTCTGATCAGAGATGATAATATCGATGGATGAAGCACCACCCATTCCGAAGAAAGCAAGTTGGCCGCCTTTTTTGAGGGGGAATGAGAGTTTGAATGCTCCGTCTCCGTATATAGGGACTGCGTTTGTCCCTATACTGATTCCCATGGCCTGAAAAATACTCAACGTACTATATCTACCCATAACCAGATAGCTTGCTCGGTCATCTTTACTTAAAGGGCCCTCGGCCATTATTTCGGTTCCCAGAAATCCAAACTGACCGGTGATTTCGTGTTTCGATGAATTACCATTTCTGAGTTTCAGGTCAAAAACACCTGAAATGGAATTTCCGTAATCCGCCGGAAAGGCTGACATGAAGAAATCTGAATTAGCGAGAATTTTGTTGTTGAGAATAGAAACAGGCCCACCCGTGGAACCTGAAACCGCGAAGTGATTAGGGTTAGGAATATCGATGCCTTCAACTTTCCATAAAAGTCCGATTGGTGAATTTCCGCGTATTACAATGTCATTACGGGAATCATCCGCCCCCTGAACACCCGCAAAGTTGCTCGCCATTCGAGCAGGATCTCCTCGTGAGCCCGGATAACGGTCAGTTTCCTCCACGCTGAACTGCTGTGCCGAAACGGTTGCCATTTCATTGGATACATCGCCAACTCTGCTCCCTATAATTTCAATTTCTTCAGTGGTCATTATCTCCTCCTGGAGCTCAAGATTAACGATGCTTTCCTTTCCCGAATTTACTACAACAGGAACCGTCCTTTCTAGATACATCGAATAATTAACGGATAGAATATATTTTCCGATAGGAACATCCTTGAAGTTGAACCGACCATCTATGTCGGTCATTTCCCTTTTAACCGTAGCCGAATCAAGGCTCGTAAGAGTGAGCTTTGCACCGATCAGCGGGTATTTGGATTCAGAATCGACCACCGTACCTTTAACATTCTGAACAATCTGTGCATTTACCGGCAGATATATCAGTACCAGTAACGTAATGATGATTGATGAAATTTTCATTTTTCCGGGAAAAATCTGAACGAGTGAATTACTTTTTGAGCGTAGCTTCATATTCTTCCTTCGTCCATTCTTTAAAATAAACGTTTTTGAAAGAATAATAATTCATTTCATTAAGTTCCAGATTACGAACCTCCGATCGGGCAATTTTGATAGTTTCTTCATACCACAATATGATATACGGAGAATCCTTCATCATGATCTTTTCGGCCTCGGTAAACCATTTATATCTCTCCATAATATCCGTTGAACTTTGACCTTTCTCAAAAGCTCTGTCGAATTCAGGATTTTTATAACGGGCATGATTCATAGGAGATGGCTCGTCTTCCGAATCCGGAACGCTCGCTCCATAGGCATTCATAAGAAATGTTTCGGGACTGTAATAATCTGCTATCCAAGAAGTTCTGAAGATATCCCCGTTCGCATTACGCTGATCGTTAAGCTTTTCTTCAAAGGGAATTCCGTCAAGATTCACATTTATGTTTAGCGTTTTCTTCATCTGTTTAGCGAATTCGTCTGCAACTGCAGAGTGTATGGTTCCCACATTGAATTTCAGATTGATTGCGGGAAAGCCTTCACCGTTCGGATATCCGGCCTCCGTAAGCAGTTCCCTCGCTTTTATTGGATTGTATGTATAACTAACTTCCTTCACGGATTTGGAGTCGTAACCGTCAAAAGCTGCCGGGGGAACAATACCCGCATCTCCTATGCCATAAGCTTGATTGTTCAGAATATTCCTTACTATTTCACTTCTGTTAACGGCATAATTCAGTGCCTGGCGAACACGAAGGTCTTTGAATTCTTCCTTGAGTAAATTCAGCTGATAATACTGTGTAGAAAGTATTGGTTTACGGATAAGGAAGAGTTTCGGTGGAGTGGAGTTGAAGTCTTCCATTCTTCCTTCCAACATACTGGAGATTCTGCTTGGAGGTAAACCTTCAATCATCATGGTTTCTCCTTCTTCGAACATTTCAAGTTGACGTAAACTTCTGCTTTCGACGATGAGTACGATGGAATCCAGATATGGTAATTGGTTACCTTCTGGGTCAGTTCCGTAATAGTTCTGGTTTTTTTTCAGGATAATGTTTGTATTTCCACCGTTATCCATGTATTTATCAAAAACAAAAGGCCCGGTTCCAATAAGATCGCTTTCAAGTCCCTCTTCCACAAGTTCCTTCAGAACAATAAAGGCATTTGTTGACGCTAGTTTGTTTATGAAGTTTACATCGCGGTTGATGAGCTCCATTACTATCTGTCCTTTCTCGTTCTTTGATAAACCGCTGATTCGGTCCGCTTTCCCTTCATAAAATTCTCGTGCACCGACCAATACATTTTTGTATATGGCAGAATAAGCGGCAGATGCGTCTTCGCCCATCACTTTGGTGCAGGCAAGTTCTACGGAATAGATTACATCCTCCGGTATGAATTTTCTTTTATCACCGATTTTTTCATGCGGGTGGAAATATACGTCGTCTCTGAGTGTGAATGTGATTTTTTTTCCGTCCTCCGAAACAACCCACTCTTTAGCCAGACTCGGCTGTGGTTCAAGCGTCTTAGGATCCAGGGATACGAGCCCCTCCAAAACCTGATTTAGGAGCGTGGAAGAATACACGTCACTAACCTTCCGGGCTTGTAGGGTAGCTGGTTCATGAGCAATGGCGAACTTAAAAGTTCCTCCGGCATGCTCGAACTGTTTGAATGACCTGTCCGAACAGGACGTTATTAAAATGCCTAAAATAAAAAGTAGTACGTAGTTCTTCATAGTCAAAACTGTTTTATTGAAGAATAATTAAGCTTCTTCTTTAGAATCATCTAAATTATAAGAATATTTCAAGATGGGATGTTTTATCTTTAAATTTTTTAGATTCATAGGTGATATTTTTCCATTAAAAGAAAAAAAGTTCTCAACAAATTGCTTTTTTAATAAATTGCTCTTAATATTGCACTTGTAAAATCATTTCACACGTAATTAAATGAAAATACTATTAGTATCATTCCTAGTTTTATTCACAGTTTTTAATCTGAGAGCAGATCTTTCTATTGAAGGAAGCTATCAGGGTAAAAACCTGTATGTTCAAAACCCTGAAAGTGAAGATGGATTTGGATTCTGTGCCACGAAAGTCACAGTTAACGGTGATGTTATGCCGGGTGGAGTGAGCAGAAGTGCATTTGAAATTGATTTCTCCCTGTTTAATATAGAAGTAGGTCAGGATGTTTTCATCGTTATCGAACACGGAGACGGATGTAAGCCAAAAATTTTAAATCCGGAAGTATTGTTGCCAAGAAGTACCTTTAAAGTAACTGAAATGTCGGTTACCAAAGATGGTCAGATTAAATGGACAACAACAGATGAGCAAGGGAAACTTCCTTTTGTGGTTGAACAGTATAGATGGAATAAGTGGGTGAATGCCGGTGAAGTTGATGGAGAAGGAGATGCTGGTCCGAATACCTACCAGTATAAGGTTACACCTCATTCAGGAGAGAACAGAGTACGTGTGGTACAGATTGATCATTCAGGAACCAAGAAAAAATCTCCGGAAAAAACCTTCGTTTCTGAAGTTGACGAAGTTGAGATGTCGCCTAAAAAGGTTAAAACCGAGATTAAATTCACTGCCAAAGGTGAACCGGTAGAAACAAAATACGAAATTTACGATGCTTACGGTAATATCGTTAAAAAAGGATATTCTTCTACCGTAAATGCTGAAAACCTTAGAAAAGGTGCATATTACATCAATTTTGATAACAAAAACGAGAAATTTATTAAGGGATAATTCGTTATCCGGTAAAAACATATTCTGTCCCGTTTACCTAGGTGAGCGGGATTTTTTTTTACATCGTTATGAGAAAAATTGAACATATAGGAATTGCTGTTAAGAACATGGAGCAAGCCATCCCGAGGTACGAAAAACTACTGAATACAGAATGCTATAAAATTGAAGAGGTGAAAAGTGAAAATGTAAAAACAGCCTTTTTCAAAATAGGAGAATCAAAGATAGAATTGCTTGAAGCTACAAATCCCGAAAGTCCCATTGCAAAATTTATCGATAAGAGAGGCATGGGAATGCACCATATCGCTTTTGATGTGGAAGATATTGAAGCTGAAATAGAAAGGTTGGAAAGCCATGGCTTTGAACTCATACAAAGATCACCGAAAGAAGGAGCAGATAATAAACTGATAGCTTTTCTTCATCCGAAATCTTCCGAAGGCACACTCGTCGAACTATGTCAGGAGCGTTCCTAGGAGGCCGATGATATCCTGTTCCGGAAGATTCAGGTGATGTGCCTGCAGACCGGCTGCTTTTGCTCCTTCGACGTGTTGAAGAGTGTCATCTATAAAAAGCGTTTCCTCCGGCTTAAATCCTTGCTCTTCACAAACACGCGTGAAAATATTCGGCGACGGTTTTCGCATTTTCATGTCAGAACTGAAGTAAACTTTATTAAAATGGGCGTCGAGGCTGTCTAAATTATTATTGTCTTTGATTATTTTATGAAAAGCCTCCAGATGGATAGGGTTGGTGTTACTCAGCAATACAGTATTATACTTCTTTTTTAATTCGAGGAGGTATTTAAGCCTCTCTTCCGGGAAGTCCAAAAGCATTGCGTTCCATGCGTCTATAATCTCTTGAGACGTAATGTCACCGGGTAATTTCGATTTGAGCTCTTCAATGAATTTGTCTGAATGCATCTGTCCTGATTCATAGAGATCGAAAAGTTTTTCCTGTTTAGCCTGAGTAAATATGGAATCGAAATTTTCAATGCCAAGTGATTTGAATGCGTCTATCGTTTTGTGATAATCGATGTTTAACAGTACTCCTCCTAGATCAAGAATGATGTTTTTTATTGCCATTGGTTTGTTTTTTTACAAAAATAAAAAAAGGGAGCAACTTAAACGTCCCTCCCTTTTTACACTGTAAACTAAATATTCTCAATTATTTCTTTTTCAGCACTGCGTTCAGTGAAAAGTCAACCTTTGGACTAACATGTCCTTCTTCAGGTTTTTCAGGATTTGGCTGAGTCATTGGCATTTCCAGTGGTGAAAAATCTACCGTGAAATCTCCTTTGAGCATCATTTTATCACCCTCTGTTTTTGTAGTCACAGGTACACTTGTAGTGATTTCTTTACCCATTACCTTGATGACGATATTTGCATTGCCGTCCTGAATATCCATCAGGTCAACTTTTACTGTAGAGTAGTCCTTTACATTGAAGAAGTCAGGTTGTCTTAGGTGTCCTTCCAATTTAAGTTTCCCTTCCTCTTCACCAAGATCAGTTACTGTAATAGTTGTCATATCCACAGTGAAATTACCCATGACATCGTCTTCTTTTACAGTAACGGTTCCATCAGAGAATTCCACAAACCCTTTATGGTTTTTCGTGGTTTCTTTCATGCCGTCTTCAGTTGGCTTCACCCAAGAACCTGTCCAATCAAGCTTACTTTCTTCCTTTACAAGGGAATAAGTTGTTTCTTCTACTTTTGGCTCTTCAGCAGTGGTTTCTTCTTTGGTTTCTTCGCCGCTCTTACAAGCTGTCATCATTAAAGCAGCAAACATAAATGCCGCATACATCGTTTTTTTCATGTCTTTCTTGTTTAGTTTTAAATATTTAATGAGCAAATATAATAAATATATACCACGGTAAATATATTTTTTTACTTTATTCTCAAAATTCTTCCTAACTTCGTGAACCGGTATGGCTGAAGACATAGAAAAATATAGCAGAAGGGGACTTCAAACGGGTTATTTATCCGTGGTTATAGGCATTTCTTTGGTGCTATTTATGCTTGGCTTGGTAATAGGGGCCTATTTCGGCCTGGAGAACACGCAGAATTCGGCGAAGGAAGACATTGAGATAGATCTTTTCTTCAGTCCTGACCTGAATGAATCTGACATAAAATTGATAGAACAGGAACTCAAAGGTTGGGAGAATATAAAATCTGCATGGTTTGTATCTCCGGAAAGAGCGCTTGAAGTATTTCAGGAGAATGAGGAAGAAGCCGCTGAAATTAAGGCTATCTTCAACAATTCGAGTCCGTTCCCTCCTTCTGTTTCATTACACCCCAGAAATAAAATTGTGACCAAGGAAGGTCTTGCCCAGTTAAAACGTGAAATCTTAGCTGCGTATCCTGAGAAGATTGATGAGGTGCATTACGATGAGAATCGGGTGGAACAGGTAAATCTCGGTTTTTTGCAGTGGATATATCTGTTCATCGCCATTGGAATTCTACTCACAATCATCGCTTTCGCGATGATCAACAATACGATCAGACTTGCTTTATATTCTAAGCGTTTTCTTATCAAAACCATGCAATTGGTCGGGGCAAAGCCGGGCTTTATCCGTAAGCCTTTTCTCATCAATTCACTTATTCAGGGTTTTATTTCAGCGATTATTGGAATGGGGCTTTTAATGGCAGTGTTTTATTCCCTGAAAAGATACATGGAGATAATTTCGGGCACCTATGATTTAAAAACGTTTTTAATCCTACTGGCGGTTTTAATAATTCTCGGAATCATTATTAGTTTCTTTTCAACGTTATTTGCCCTTAACAAATATCTGAGAAAGAAACTGGACGATTTATATTAATTTTGAACTTATGAGTGATATTAATAACGAAAAGCATTTTGTATTCAACCGGTCCAATTACATTGTTCTTCTGATTGGCCTGGCTATAAATATTCTAGGGTTTATACTGATGATTGGAGGGGCAGCCGAATCCAGAGATGCCTTTGATGAAAAGGAACTCTTTTCTCATGTACGAATTACCGTTGCCCCTATCCTGATCTTAATCGGATATGGAATCATCATGTACAGCATTATGAAGAAGCCAAAGAATACGGTTAAAAAAGATCAAGAATAGCCTGAATGGAACTACTCGAAGCTATTGTGCTTGGCATTGTCCAGGGACTCACCGAATTTTTACCGGTTTCCAGTAGCGGACACCTTGAGATCATAAAAGCGCTCTTCGGAAATAATGCAATTGCCAAAGAGTCTATGCTCACAACTGTCGTACTACATGGTGCAACTGCGCTAAGCACAATCGTCGTTTTTCGCAAGGACGTTGGCGAAATTTTTAAGGGTCTCCTGAAATTTAAGAACAATGAGGAGTTTTGGTTCTCGGTGAAAATAGTTCTTTCCATGATTCCCGCTGCAGCAGTTGGGTTGCTGTTTGACAAGGAAATAGAAAATTTCTTTTCAGGACAAATTTTACTTGTCGGTTTTATGTTATTGGTAACGGGGCTATTATTGTTTCTTGCCGACAAAGCTAGACAGACGGATAAAAAGGTGGGCATTTCTCATGCTATCATAATCGGCATTTCTCAGGCAATAGCAATTTTGCCGGGTATTTCCAGATCAGGTGCAACAATTGGAACTTCTGTGCTCTTGGGTATCGACAGAGCCAGGGCGGCGCGATTCTCCTTTTTGATGGTCGTTCCACTTATTCTGGGTAAAATGGCCAAAGACATGCTTGATATGGAGTTCGCTCAAACAAATATTAATGTTACAGAATTAGGTGTCGGTTTTGTCGCAGCCTTTCTCACCGGGCTTTTTGCATGTACCTGGATGATAAAACTTGTAAAGAAAAGTAAATTGAAGTATTTTTCTTATTACTGTTTTTTAGTGGGAACATCAGTAATAATCTGGATGGCTCTGTCATAATTAAACTTTGCATTCTCCTTTCTACAGGACGAATGCTAATAAACCGCTGCATTTTAATATGAAGGAATTCGATTTTAAATCGGGAGAAATTATTCTCGTCGACAAACCACTTCACTGGACCTCATTCGATGTAGTAAATAAGATTCGGTGGAACCTTAAAAAACTCTACAAGGTTAAAAAAATTAAGGTTGGCCACGCCGGAACCCTTGATCCGCTTGCTACCGGTCTTTTGATAATCTGTACAGGACAGAAAACCAAAATAAGTCAAGATCTTACTTCCGAAGACAAAACCTATACCGGCACTTTTCTTCTCGGAAAAACAACGCCCAGTTTTGATCTGGAAACTCCATTTGATAAGGATTATCCTACCGATCACCTCACAAAGGAACTCGTTGAAAGTACAGCTGAAGGATTTTTGGGAGAGCAATTACAGGTACCTCCGATTTTTTCAGCGAAGAAAATCGATGGTAAAAGAGCCTATGAATCGGCTAGAGAGGGTAAAGAGGTCGAAATGCGGAAAAACCTGATTGACATTAAAGAATTCTCTGTTGATTGTTCGGACTTTCCTCAAGTACATTTTCAGATAAGCTGTTCCAAAGGGACTTATATACGCAGCATTGCAAACGATTTTGGTGAAAAACTGGGGTCCGGAGCGTGTTTGATTGCTTTGAGAAGGATACAATCAGGTGCATACAGGATTGAGGATGCAAAGCCAGTTGATGAGTGGATAGATATAATTTCTTCTTTGAATTCAGTGAATTAATTGTAAATTAGATAGCGTTGTCAGAAACTCGCACCCACAATGGAATTTGAACGCACCTTGCTGATTTATGATGTACCGGCCTTTGAGAATCTCGCTGAAGAAACGAGAAAAGTCATCGAAGAGAAATGTGAATTTCGGGAACCCTTTTCGGAGGAGAACATAAGAGCGCTAAGGGGGAATCAGCGTATTATTCTATACCTTTCAGATAATCAAATTAAATTAAGTCTTTCTTTCTTGAGAGAGAAGGATTGCGCTGTCGGTTTTCTCCCTCATCCAAAAGCCACCCATGCCATAGAGGGATATTTAATCAATGAAAAACCAGAACAAGCCCTCGAGGAGATTTTCAGTTCAGAGCGAATCTTAAAAACTGACCTTCTGATGTGTAATGAAGCGGCAATTCTGAATTATTTTGCGGTCGGAGAAATCGTTTCTTTCATAACCGAAAAGGTGCGAAAAAGGCCCTTGAAACAACGCCTGAATCGGTTTTTCTCCTTTTTGAGAAAATTGAAGAGCGTTAAAGCAGGCTTATTCACTTTTCAGACCGAAAACAAGGATCCCTTGGAAACAGCTGCCACGGATATCCTCATTGTACAGCATGGAAAGAATTCTATGGTTTCGAGATTATTGTCAGAGGAAACATGCACAAACAACTCTCTTTTTCACGTATTTATCTTTGCCCCGAGAAGTTTTATGCAACTTATTCAGGCTTATTTCTTAAAGATTTTTTTTGGCAAAAAACAGAGTTCCAGTGCATTTAAATTCCTCGGACAGCTAAAAGTTCCTTCCCTGACGATCGAGTCAAACCAGAGTTTTGAATACGATATTGACGGGGTTAAGACAAGTGGTAAAAAGCTCTCGTTCCGAATTGAAAAAGGTCTTAAACTGATTCCTTCAAAAAACCTCATATTTGATCAGAATCCGTCATCAGAAAAGATCTATCGGATTGAAAATCTCCCGAGGGATAAGGTGAAGGAGGAAGTGGTTAGTAAAAGTATTCCTTTTATTTCGCATGCTTCAACCTCGGAATACAAAGAATTGTTCACTACTTTGAGAGAAAATTCAAAGCCGGGAAAAAATTACGTGGTGCTCATGACGCTCTCGGTGATACTTGCAACCCTCGGTATTTTTGCTGACTCTTCCCCCGTTATAATAGGTGCCATGATCCTTGCTCCCCTAATGTCTCCGGTAATTTCCTTGTCTATGGGTGTTTTAAGACAAGACAGATCACTGATTAAAAACAGTCTGCTTACGGTTGGAGTGGGGGTTCTGGTCGGATATATTTGCTCAATAATATTCACCTTTATTACACCAATCGGCACGATGAACGAAGAAATTTCTTCCCGCATCAATCCGAATATAATTGATCTCGGTATTGCGATCATTTCAGGTGCTGCCGGAGCTTATGCCCACGCTAAAGAGGAGATAGCCAAAACACTTGCAGGAGTTGCAATTGCCGTAGCGCTTGTCCCTCCTTTGGCGGTTTCCGGCATAGGTTTGGCCTGGGGAAGCTGGGATGTATTTTTCGGTGCTTTTCTATTGTTGATTACTAACCTTACAGGAATGGTGTTGGCTGGTTCATTCGTCTTTTTACTGAACGGATACAGCCCTTTTCATTTGGCAAGAAAAGGTTTGTTAATCTCTTTTTTCGTTGTACTCTCATTGAGTGTTCCATTGAGCATAGGCTTTCTCCGGGTGGTTAAGGAAAATCGCATTGTACAGTCTTTAAACTCTCAGACTATCCAGGACATGCGACTCAAGAATGTAAAGGTATCAGACGTTTCACCCCTCAGGCTGTCTGTGGATCTTGTTGGGAATAAAATACCTTCCGAAAAAGAGATTGCCAAGATCAAAGAGGAGGTTTCGGCAATCGTAGGACAGGATGTAATACTGGAGGTTGGATTCCGTCTTGAACGGTAGATAATAATTCCTTATAATCGGTTTAACGAAATTTAATCAATCTGTTCTGAATGAATGTTGAATGAAATGATTTAATTCCTATCTTTGTACCCCTTTTAAAAACGGTACGGTTTGAATAAAATGAAACTTTCTGAGTTCGATTTCGATTTGCCGGAAGAACTCATCGCATATTATCCTGTTGAAAATAGAGACGAATCTCGTTTAATGGTTGTTCATAGAGACTCCGGAAAAATCGAGCACCGCATGTTCAAAGACATCATAGAGTACTTTGATGACGGCGATGTGATGATCCGTAACAACACAAAAGTATTTCCTGCCAGAATGTATGGAAACAAGGAAAAAACAGGCGCGAAGATTGAGGTTTTCCTTTTGCGTGAGCTAAACAGGGAATCATTGCTCTGGGATGTGCTCGTTGATCCGGCAAGAAAAATTCGTATTGGTAATAAGTTGTATTTTGGTGACGACGAATCCCTTGTTGCAGAGGTAATCGACAACACCACTTCTCGAGGTAGAACCTTACGTTTTCTTTACGATGGATCATACGAGGAGTTTAAAGAAAAAATCACTGAACTCGGTGAGACTCCGCTTCCGAAATACATCAAACGTGACGTAGAAGAAGAAGATGAATACCGTTATCAGACAATTTATGCTGAGGTTGAGGGAGCAGTTGCCGCTCCGACTGCCGGAATGCATTTCTCAAAACAACTTTTGAAGAGACTGGAGCTGAAGGGAGTGAATTTTGCCGAGATTACGCTTCACGTAGGACTTGGAACATTCAGAGCTGTGGAGGTTGAAGACCTTACGAAACACAAAATGGATTCTGAAGAGGCCCATATTTCTGAAAAAGCAGCTGAAATAGTGAACCTAGCCAAGGTTAATAAAAGAAAGGTTTGTGCAATAGGTACAACATCGATGAGAACCATTGAAAGCTCTGTTTCAACAGAAGGCCTACTAAAACCTTTTGACGGATGGACGAATAAATTCATTTTTCCACCTTATGATTTCAGTATTGCCGATGCCCTGGTGACTAATTTTCATACTCCGTCGTCTACTCTACTCATGATGGTTTCGGCTTTTATGGGACATGATCTGATGATGCAGGCCTATAAGGAAGCGGTGAAGGAAAAATACAGATTTTATTCGTACGGTGATGCGATGCTCATCCTGTAATTGAGGATTTAACGCATGGAAGTTCCCGTGGTAAAAAGAACCGTTATTATTACCGCCGGAGGAACGGGTAAACGCATGGGTACGGACCTGCCCAAACAATTCCTTTTACTTGGAAATAAGCCTTTACTCATGCATACCCTTCAGGTTTTTCATGACTTTGATCCCAAGGCGCAGATAATACTTACTCTTCCCAAAGATTGGATCGATACGTGGAAAAAATTGTGTGACAAGTATTCCTTTGAGATTCCTCATATTACCGTTTTGGGTGGGAAGGAGAGGTTTCATTCCATTCAAAAGGCTGTTAAGATCGCTCAGGGGGAATATATAGCTGTTCACGACGGTGTTCGTCCGCTGGTGAGTATGGAGACCATCAAAAAGGTCTTTAAATCAGCAAAAAGATACGGCAGTGGTGTTCCTGTTCTTCATCCAAAGGATTCACTTCGTGAGGTATCCGGCGAAAGAAACCGACCCGTGGAGAGAGGTAATTTCCGACTTGTTCAAACCCCACAGTGTTTTCGCTCCGACTGGTTAAAAAAGGCCTATGAAGACAAGTATTCCGAGGCCATAACCGATGATGCCACGCTCGTTGGGAACAATGGATTTCCTATCCATCTTACCGAAGGAAATGAGGAGAACATTAAGATCACCACACCCTTCGATCTTAAAATCGCTACAAGTCTGATCAAATAATATTTTTATAGAAGCACGGTGGCATTTTCTTGATTATCATGTTACTTTTGTTCCTTCATTTATTAGTTATACGTTTTCATGAAAGTTATTGACCATATTAAAGAAGCAAATGATACGCTTTTTTCATTTGAAATACTGCCTCCGTTAAAAGGGAAAAGTATTCAGTCAATCTTTAACGGTATTGATCCTTTGATGGAGTTCAAACCAAAGTTCATCAATGTAACATATCACAGAGAGGAATATGTTTACAAAGAAAGAGATCGGGGATTACTGGAAAAAGTTGCTATTCGTAAAAGACCGGGTACTGTTGGGATTTGTGCGGCTATCATGAATAGATATCACGTAGATGCAGTCCCTCACCTCATATGCGGTGGATTTAGCAGGGAAGAGACTGAAAACGCATTGATTGACCTTCAGTTCCTTGGTATCGACAATGTACTCGCTTTACGAGGAGACCCCATTAAAACGGAAAGCTCGTTTACACCCCATAGAAATGGTCATCGCTATGCTGTTGAACTGATTGATCAGATTAAGAACATGAATCGCGGCAATTATACGATAAACGATATTCAACTTGAACCAACGGATTTCTGCATTGGTACCGCAGGTTATCCTGAAAAGCATTTCGAAGCAATGAATATGGCAACAGATTTGCAGTATCTCAAGAATAAAGTGGATAAAGGAGCTGACTATATCGTAACACAGTTGTTTTTTGATAACAGAAAATTCTTTGAATTCGTGGATAAATGTCGGGCCATAGGTATTGAAGTGCCTATAATCCCCGGTTTGAAACCGATCACAAATTTGAGACACATCTCTTTTCTTCCGAAGTTTTTCAACGTAGATTTTCCGGATGATCTTTCTGCTGAACTTTTAAAATGTAAGACGAATGATGATATTCGGGAGCTCGGAATAGAGTGGGGAATAGCTCAGTCTGCCGAGTTAAAGAAAGCCGGTGTTCCTTGTATCCACTATTACACCATGTCAAATTCCAGCGAGGTAAAAGCGATCGCTGAAAAAGTATTCTAAGATGAAAAATATTTTGATAATTCTCTTTTTTGTTCTTCTAAGTTTGCCCTTCTCCTTTTCTCAAGAGAAAGGCTTTAAACTGGAAAATGTTTTGGTTGTTGCTCAGCAGGATAAAATGGAGGACAGATATTCTCTGGAGGTGAGTCTGATTGAACTGCTGAGACAGTATAACATCAAAACGATGGCTTCACTGAATGTAATCAAACAAGGCGGATCCCCGAAAATCCTTCTCAATGATTCAGTTCAGAATGCGTTAAAACAACAAGGCATAGATACCTATATGCTAATTTCAGTTCGGGGTTATGATAAAAAATTTAAGCCTTCCGAACAATTGAAAAGTCTGGAAGACGAGCTTGAGGCAGGACATTTGTTTCCCGTGTATCGGGAGAACATTACTTCGGTAACTTTTTCAGTGACTTTTTACAGGGATGAGAAGCCGGTTCACAATGAGCTCATTAAAATTGGTGCTACAGGTTCCAGAGAGGATGTTCTAAAAAAACTTATGAAGAAATTAGACAAACTTCTCCGAAAGGAATGGACCTGATGCTATTTTCCGAATCTTTTATTCAATAACTTCTCTACGTATTTCCCAACGATATCGAACTCGAGATTAACCAAATCTCCTTTTTGAATTGATTTGAAGATGGTATTTTCATACGTGTAGGGAATCACATGAACGCTGAATTCTTTTTCCAATGAATCTACCACTGTTAGGCTGGTTCCATTTACTGTGATTGATCCTTTTTCTACGGTAATGTAATCGCCTTCATAGCGGAAACGGAATTCCCAGCTGCCGCTTATAGCATTTATTTCAGTACAGATTGCAGTGGTGTCAACATGCCCCTGAACAATGTGGCCGTCAAAACGAGAATTCACGGGCATACAACGCTCAAGATTTACCTCATCCCCAATGTTCAAATTTCGTAGATTTGTTCGCTCCAGTGTCTCACGAATAGCGGTTACTGTGTAAACTTCATCTTTAATTCTTACGACCGTTAAACATATTCCGTTATGAGCAACGCTCTGATCTATTTTGAGTTCATTGGTAAAAGAAGAGGATAGAGAGAAATGTATATTTTCGCCTTCAGCCTTAATGTCCGTTATCCTTCCGGTATTTTCGATGATTCCTGTAAACATAATTGAAATATCTTTGTGCTAATTTAAGGGAATAAGCTCCATATTATCTATCAGCCGCACATTTTCGCAATAAGCAACAATACATGCCGTGGCACCCGGCACCCAATATTGATTAAGGGGCAGTAAACTATCTGGATCTACAATCTCCAAATATTCTAACTCAAGCGATCCTTTTTCAAAAATTTCAAGCATTTTTCTCTTTGTTTCACCGGGCCCCATTTCTTTCGCCAGTTCCTTTCCTTTCCGCAGTGTATCGAAAAGTATCGTTGCTTCCTCTTTACCTTTTTCTGATAAGCGAACATTTCTGCTACTCATTGCCAACCCGCTTTCCAGGCGCTCTGTTTCTACGGTTATGATTTCGATGGGAAGGAAGAGACGGTTTTTCATTTCCTTGATTATAGCCACTTGCTGAAAATCCTTTCTGCCGAAATATGCTCTATGCGGCCTGACAATATCGAAAAGTCTTGAAACAACATTTATTACGCCTTCGAAATGCCCCGGACGGTGTGCCCCTTCCATAACATCGTCAAGCGGAGAGAGGTCGAGGCTAAGCGGTTTGTGATCCGGAGGATAAACCTCTTGAACCGTAGGAAGAAAAACGATATCACAACCTGAATCACTCAGCAACTCAAGATCTGCCTTTGGAGTTCTAGGATATTTTTCGAGATCTTCAAGATTGTTAAATTGTGTAGGGTTAACGAAAATTGTGACAACCACTACATCACATTCCTCTCCGGCCTTTTTCACCAGACGTATGTGTCCTGCATGCAAAGCCCCCATCGTAGGAACCAGGCCTATTTTTTTGTCTGAATCTTGTAACGGATTGAGCGCTTCTAAAAGTGCACTGATTTTTTCAAAACTTCGCAAAATACGGTCTTCTTTGAGCATGCAAAGTCGCAAAACTATCTTTTTATGTTGAAATTCCGATTATTTTTTTATATTTTTGTGAACGTTTTACCAAATTAAATTTCATGGAAAAAAAGAGAGTTCTTTTTGTTTCGCAAGAAATAGCACCCTTTCTACCTAAATCAGAAGTTTCGACAATTGCCAGAAAGCTTCCACAGGGTGTTCAGGAGAATGGCAAAGAGATCAGAGTGTTTATGCCACGCTTTGGAATAATAAACGAAAGAAGACATCAGTTACATGAAGTTATTCGTTTATCAGGTATGAACCTGATCATTGATGACACAGATCACCCGTTAATTATTAAGGTAGCTTCTATACCTGCGGCAAGAATGCAGGTCTATTTTATAGATAATGAAGAATACTTCAAAAGAAAAGCGGTATTTTCAGACGATAAAAATGAAGAATTTAAGGACAACGACGAGCGATCCATGTTTTTCTGTCGGGGAGTACTCGAAACAGTAAAGAAACTCGGTTGGAAACCGGATGTTATTCACTGTCACGGATGGATGACTTCCTTAATGCCACTTTATATCAAAGATATTTACAACAATGACCCTCATTTCTCTGACACAAAAGTGGTCTATTCGGTGTATGATAACGCTTATGAAAAGAACTGGGATGAACGCTTCAGAGAGAAGCTGAAATTCGAAGGCTTTGATCAGGAAATTATCGGATCGATTAAAAATGGAGACTTTACGAGTCTGAATAAGGCTGCCATCAAGTATTCCGACGGAATTATTATGGGTAGTGAGGTTCTCAAAGATGAACTCAAGAAAGCATTCGATAAAGCAGATGGTTTGAAGCTGGAATATGAATCTGAAGAAGTGCAGCCAAAGGTGGTGAGTGAATTCTTCGATAAAGTAATAGAAGAAGAAGCACTGATCCAATGATATTGAAAAAAAATAGCCTTAATAAGTGGCGGGGAGCATTTATGCTTTCCGCTGCTTTTTTTTGTTTGACATTTGTCGTGGTTTCCTGTAAGAAAAAGACAAATCCGCTCGGCGAGGACGCTTTGCCTCAGGAGTCTGTTATGTCCTCTTCGGGAATAGATACCTTTCAGCTTTATACCTATACAGTGGAAGAGGATTCCGTGGTTACCACGAATCCTGCTTTCAATCTTATTGGATCCTATCATGATCCGGTGTTTGGAACTTTTGACGCAAGTTTTTATACCCAGTTTTCCCTTTCAGGATTCTCTCCGAATTTTGGAGATCTGACCAACAATGAAATAGCGATCGACTCCCTCATTCTGGCATTTGAATATGGAGGGTATTACGGTAAAATCTCTCCCCAACTTTTTGAAGTATACGAAATTACGGAAGATCTTTCCCAGGACTCTGCTTACCTTTCTTCATCAACGGTTACGGTTGATATGCAGAACCTGGTGCCAACTGCAAATAACGAGGGGCTTATTGAACCATCTCCTCTTACGGAGGCGGTAGTCGGTACGGACACTGTTAACCCGCAATTGTGCATTCCCCTGGATACGGTATTTGCCCGTGATCTGATGACTACAGCCTCTAATTCTGCTACAAATGAAGATTTTATTGCGGATTTTAAAGGCCTTCATGTTAAGGTGAACAATGGTGTTCAGAATCCGGGAGAGGGTGGAATTTTCTATCTGGCTTCTGTGAATCCCGCTTCTAAAATGACAGTTTACTACAGAAAAAACGGAGAAAGTTTCAAATTCGATTTCCTGATCGGCAACGCTCAAGTGGATTTTAATCACGTCCAAATCGATAATTCCGGAACAGCGGTAGATCAGGTAATCAGTGATTCAACATTTGGTCAGACACAGTTTTATGCTCAGGCATTTAAATCCCGTGCGAAAATTGATTTCCCGAGTCTGAGCAATCTCCCTAAGGATGTCATCATCCACGAGGCATTTTTGGATATTCCGGTTGAATATTTTAGCGGAAATGAATTTTATCCGAGTTCCGGAGTTTCGATCAGTTCCAGGCTTTACGCAGGTGATGATAAAATTTATCTTATCAACCCCAATGTTCCCTACAATCAGCAGACCAGATCCTATAAAGTCAATCTTCGCACATATGTTCAAAATATGCTTAACGGGGAGATAGTGAATGACGGGATTTTGATCTCTCCGAGACTTTTCAACACCTCGGCTGAAAGAATCATTTTTAACGGACCTCAGACAACCAATAAGAAAATGCCCGTTTTAAATGTTGTTTATACTAAATTGTAATTTTTGAAATATGTGTGGAATAGTTGCATATATAGGTGAGGAACAAGCGTTCCCCATCATCCTAAAAGGTTTAAAAAGACTAGAATACCGAGGGTATGACAGTGCCGGAATTGCCCTTCTCAATCAGAACGGTTTGATCAATTATAAGAACAAGGGCAAAGTAAGCGAACTCGAGAATAAAACAGAAGGTAAAGATCTTACCGGAACGGTTGGAATAGGACATACACGATGGGCAACGCATGGACTGCCAAACGATATTAACGCACATCCCCATACTTCCGGAAACGGGAAAATTGCCCTGATTCATAACGGGATTATTGAAAATTATGACACTTTAAAAGAAGGTCTTATTGCCCGTGGACACAAGTTTAAAAGTGAAACGGATACGGAGGTCCTTGTTCACCTCATACAGGATATTCAGGACCACGAAGGTGTCAGCACGGCGGAGGCTGTGCGATTGGCTTTAAATAATGTGATAGGGGCTTACGCCATTGTAGTTATTAGTTCAGACAACCCCAATCAATTAATCGCTGCACGTAAAAGTAGTCCTCTTGTTGTTGGTATCGGTAAGGAAGGAGATTTTTATCTTGCTTCTGATGCAACGCCGATAGTCGAATATACGAATGAAGTTGTTTATCTTGAGGACGAAGAGATTGCTATCGTAGAGAAAGACAAAGGCTTACGCTTGTATAATATTCAAAACCAGCAGAAAACACCTTATATTCAAGAACTTGAACTTCAACTTGAAGCGCTCGAAAAAGGAGGGTATGAACATTTCATGCTGAAAGAAATTCATGAACAGCCAAGGTCGATAAGAGACTGTTTCAGAGGCCGTCTCAATGTGAACAAAGGGTGGGTAGGTCTCGGAGGAATCAAGGATTATGAACAACAGTTGGCAAATGCCAAGAGAATCATTTTCGTTGCTTGTGGCACTTCCTGGCACGCAGCGCTTGTGGGTGAATATCTTTTTGAAGACCTAACAAGAATCCCTGTTGAGGTAGAGTATGCTTCTGAGTTCAGGTATCGAAATCCGATAATTGGTGAAGAAGATATAGTAATTGCTATTTCTCAGTCTGGCGAAACAGCTGATACCCTTGCCGCATTGGAACTTGCTAAATCAAGAGGCGCCACTATTCTCGGAATTTGTAACGTGGTGGGTTCTTCTATCTCAAGGATTACTCATGCCGGATCTTATACCCATGCAGGACCTGAAATTGGGGTAGCTTCCACAAAAGCATTTACAGCACAGGTAACAGTGATTACATTAATGGCTTTGGCGATTGGAAGAAAAAAAGGAGTATTAAACGAATCAAAATTCAGAAGGATTATAACAGAATTAGAACTGATTCCCGATAAGGTGGCAAAGGTATTGAAAACGGCTCCTCAGATTGAGAAAATCTCTGAGATATATAAAGATGCTTCAAACGCACTGTATCTTGGAAGAGGAAATTCATTTCCTGTTGCTCTGGAAGGGGCACTGAAACTGAAGGAGATATCCTACATTCATGCTGAAGGATACCCTGCTGCGGAAATGAAACACGGTCCTATTGCCCTTATTGATGAAGAAATGCCGGTATTTGTAATAGCTACTAAAGGTACTTCTTATGAAAAGGTTGTTAGTAACATTCAGGAGGTTAAAGCGAGAAAAGGTAAAGTGATCGCAATAGTTACTGAAGGAGACAAACAAGTGAAGCAAATGGCTGATCATGTTATTGAGATTCCTGATACGGACGAACACCTCGTGCCTCTCTTGGCTACCATTCCATTCCAGTTGTTGTCTTATTATATCGCAGTAATGCGGGGGTGTAATGTGGATCAGCCGAGAAATCTTGCTAAATCCGTAACGGTAGAATAGATACTCATCGAATAGAAACAAAAAAACCGCGCCGAAAACTCCGGCGCGGTTTTTTTATTATTAATAGGGTTATTTTTCAGGCATTTCTCTGGTAAAAGCAGGAATTCCGGTGATATCCATTCCGGTAATTAATAAATGAATATCGTGGGTTCCTTCGTAGGTAATAACAGATTCCAGGTTTGCCATATGACGCATCATTGAATATTCCGAAGTGACACCCATCGCTCCATGGATTTGTCGGGACTCCCGGGCAATGTTCAAAGCGATCTCCACATTGTTTCTTTTTGCCATTGAAATCTGAGCCGATGTAGCACGTCCTTCATTTCTAAGCTGACCCAGTCTGAAGGTCAGTAACTGAGCTTTGGTAATTTCTGTGATCATCTCAGCAAGTTTTTTCTGAATCAACTGAAAAGATCCAATAGGCACCTCGAATTGTGTTCTTTCTTTGGAGTATCTTAAAGCCTGATCGTAACAATCCATTGCGGCACCAAGCGCTCCCCAGGCAATACCGTATCTGGCAGAGTCCAAACAAGAAAGAGGAGCTCCCAGACCGCTTCTTCCGGGGAGAAGGTTTTCCTTCGGCACTTTAACATTTTCAAATATCAATTCACCGGTTGAGGAAGCTCTTAAGGATAGTTTTCCATGCATTTCGGGAGTTGAGAACCCTTCCATTCCACGTTCAACCAACAGTCCGTGAATACGACCGGATTCATTTTTCGCCCAAACCACAGCCACATCGGCAAAAGGGGCATTTGAAATCCACATTTTTGCACCGTTCAGCAAATAATGATCTCCTTTGTCCTTAAAATTGGTGATCATTCCACCCGGATTAGAACCGTGATCAGGCTCTGTGAGACCAAAACAACCCATCATGGCACCTGATGCAAGTTTAGGTAGAAATTTCTTTTTTTGTTCCTCCGAACCATATTTCCAGATCGGGTACATTACAAGAGAGCTTTGCACCGAAGCCGTTGAGCGTAAACCACTGTCACATCTTTCCAACTCTTGCATGATTAGACCGTAGGATATCTGGTCCAGTCCGGCTCCCCCATATTCCTCAGGTATGTAAGGTCCAAATGCACCAATTTCCCCAAGTCCGCCTAAAATATGCATCGGGAAAGTAGCTTTTTCATAATGCTCATCAATGATAGGAGAAACCTCCTTTTTTACCCAGTCGCGTGCTGTATCGCGAATCAATTTGTGTTCATCGGACAGTAATTCGTCCATTAAATAATAATCAGGATGTGTATATTGATCTGAACTCATGTTGTTTTGTTTAATTCGGGTCAAAATTACGTAAATATCTTATTTTTTTAACTATTTAACTCAGGGAAACAGCCACATTCCCTATTTTTGTAACTTAGCTACACTATTGATCTTAGATAGCTGAAGAACTGAATGGATAAAATGGAACTTTTACCCCGAGAAGAATTTTTTCCCCACTGGATACTCTTTGTTCTTCTCGGAGCAGTTCTACTGATTTCGGGACTTAAATATCTCCGTCCGGCCGTTTTTCAGCATTTTTCAGCAACCTATGTAAAACCCCCTTCTACGATTCCTCAGGCCAAGGAACATTTGAGTCTTTCCGGCAAGGCGAGTTGGATGCTTCTCCTAAATTATTTTATCACATCATCCGTATGCACCTACATGATGTTGCTCCATTTTGAAATAGACAGGTATTACCTGATTTTTCTTCCCACCGCGTTCTATTTTTATCAGGTTTTCGCCCTTTACTTTGCAGTTTGGATCAGTGGCGAAACACGCCGACTCACGGAAAATATTTTACTTCTCAACTTTACGTATCAGAATCTCGGTTTGTTTTTAATCCCTGTGCTCATTGCCTGGTTGCTGAATGTCAATTATTCAGTCCTTTTTATCAATATAACCTTGATCATTTTCGTTCTGTTTGCTACCCTTCGGCTTATTCGCGGCTTTTTCTTTGCATTGCGTAATAAGGTATTGTGGTATTATATAATTTTATACCTTTGCAGCCTGGAAATTTGGCCCTTAATTGTTTTGTTTAAGCTATTAAGTGCGAATTTAAAGGGATAAACTGTTATTGTCGAATCTTTATACTACTGAATTTTGGGTATTAAAACTGTGTTGGTTTCTCAACCAAAACCGGAAAACGATAAAAATCCATACACCGCATTGGCGGAGAAATATAATTTGCAGATTGATTTTCGTCCTTTTATTCACGTCGAAGGGGTGGATAAGGCTGAATTTCGTGCTCAGCGCGTAGATTTAGCAGAACATACTGCAGTTATTCTCACTTCTAAAACAGCGGTAGATCATTTTTTCAGAATTGCAGAAGAGTGTCGATTCGAAGTACCTATCTCAATGAAGTATTTCTGTATCTCGGAAACAGTCGCGTACTATTTACAGAAATACGTTACTTACAGAAAAAGAAAGATATTTCATGGTAAGCAAACGATCCATGATCTAATCGATTCCTTTAAAAAACATAAAAAGGAAAAATTCCTTTTGCCGTGTTCTGATATACTCAGAGACAGTATACCGGAAACGTTAAAGGAGAATGGAATTAATTTTTCGAGTGCGGTCCTATACAGAACAGTTGCTTCTGACCTATCGGATCTTGAAGATGTGTATTATGACCTACTCGTTTTTTTCTCGCCCTCCGGAATAGAGTCACTTTTGAAGAACTTCCCTGATTTCAAGCAGAATGAAACTAGAATTGCTGCTTTCGGACCTACCACAGCCAATGCCATAATAAATAATAACCTGCGACTGGATATTCATGCTCCTCAACCACAGGCGCCTTCAATGACTATGGCTATAGAGCAATATATTAAAAGTGAAAAAAAGAAGAAATAAGATATTTTTAATAACTTTTATTCAGGCCCTGTGAGAATCAGGGCCTTTTTTATTTTTCGCCCGGCTCTTAATTTTTCCCAAAATTTGCGTTTCTTTTGAAGGTGCATAACCGGCATTATTAGAATTCATTACTTTTATACTTTCGATAGCAACTATCAATGACAAATAAGGAAAATAAAGACAAAGCACAGTTCAGTAGATCTGTTTCTGTAACGCTCATCGTATTGGTCTGGTTAATAGGGTTAACTCCCCTCTTCGGAATCCTTTATCTACGTTATATCCAGACAGACGACGAAAATCTTCCTTCAATTGAAATGCTTGAAAACCAGGAGGAATTACTTGCAACTACTGTCTACGCTGACGATGGTATCACTGAACTGGGAAAATACTGGAAAGTCAACCGTACAAGTGTTGATTATAATGAAATCTCTCCCAATGCGGTTTCTGCACTTATTGCAACGGAGGATGAAAGATATATGGAGCATTCCGGAATTGATGCTAAAGCAGTAGGTCGTGCCCTCGTGAATTTAGGTGAGGCAGGAGGTGCATCAACAATTACTCAGCAGCTTGCTAAACTTTTATTTACTCTTTCGGAACGAGAAAACAGAAAGGCGGCAAGATTATCCGAAGACGGTGATGGTATGACCCGTGAAGAAAAGGCCACAAAAGATATGAGCGTTCTCGAAAAACGTCTGTACGAAAAGGTGAAGGAGAATATTATTGCGTTACGTCTCGAGAAAAGGTACACCAAGATGGAAATCATCACCATGTATCTTAATCAGTTTGACTTCTTATATAACGCGGTGGGTATATCATCGGCGTCTCGGGTGTATTTCAACAAGGAACCGTCTGAACTTAAACCTGAAGAGGCTGCCATGCTGATTGGAATGTGTAAAAATCCTGGTTTGTATAATCCTTATTCTTTTAAAACCAAAAATTACAGAGACCTGATTGCGAGTAGCAGAAAAATTAACCCTGAAGATGTGCCTCAGGAAGAGGTCAATGAAAGACGGAAGGAAGACTCACTCCGAGCGTTAAATCGCAGAAACGTTGTCCTCTATAAGTGGTACGAGAATTCGAAAAAAGACAATCAGGCCCTTACCGTTAGGATCTCACGAGAGGAATATGACAGTCTGAAGATGCTTCCTATTGTAACCGATTATCAGCGGGTAGATCATAAGGAAGGACTTGCTCCCTATTTTCGAGAATCGCTACGTTCTGAGTTGGCCACAATTCTATCCGAGAAGAATCAAGACGGTTCTTACAAGTATGCTAAGCCAAACGGACAACCATACAGCATTTACGAAGATGGTCTTAAGATCTATACAACGATCAACGTCAATATTCAAAAACATGCCGAAGATGCCTTGGTCAAACACCTTAAGAAAAACCTGCAGGAACCATTTACTAAAAACAATCAGCGTTCGGATCAGTTTCCTTTCGCCTCTTCGATAAAAGAGGATGTAGTTGAGAATATTTTGACCAGCGCTATGAAGCGTTCCGACAGATATAAATCCGGTATTGACCAGGGTAAGACCCCTGCTCAATTGGAAAAAGAATTTAAGAATAAACCGGTTCAGATGTCAGTTTTCTCCTGGGAAGGGGAGATCGATACCGTGATGACACCCATGGATTCTATCAAATATTACAAGAATTTCATGCGTGCCGGGTTGGTGTCAATTGAACCGCAGACCGGCTTTATCAAGGCTTGGGTAGGCGGACCAAATATCAATCATTTTGGTTATGATCACGTAAAACAGGGTAAAAGACAGGTGGGATCTACCATCAAGCCTTTTATTTATTCGGCAGGGATGAGATTCGGAGTTATTACCCCTTGTGAAACAACCCCTAATATTAAGTATTGCGTTGATGTTCAGCAAGGAGCGGACATGAACGATATGAAATCCTGGTGCCCGGATAATTCCGGTGTAAAAATGAATGGAGAGCCAGTAACCTTCGCCACAGGTTTAGCCCAGTCGATGAATAATATAACTGTTGCAGTAATGTCTAGGATGGGAGGTACCGCCGGACCGAATGCTGTGGCTAAACTAATGCGGGATCTTAATATTGATATCAGAGATCAAGATGTTGTTCCGGCAATGTGTTTGGGTGTAATGGATCTTTCGCTTTGGGAGATGACCGGAGCTCAGACGGCATTTGTTAATAAGGGTATTTACACAAACCCTACGGCCCTGATCCGCATTGAAGATAGACACGGAAATATTATCTACGAGCACCAGCCCGAAGCAAGAGAAGTAATGTCTGAAGAACTTGCCTACGCTACGCTTGAATTGATGAAAGGCGTTGTTCAGCGCGGAACGGCTGCCAGTTTGCGGGGAACTTGGCGAGGAGACTGGGGGGGTGTAACACAACCAACCGCCGGAAAAACAGGAACTACTCAGAATAACTCAGACGGATGGTTTATGGCATTAACCCCCGACCTGGTAACAGGTGTTTGGGTGGGGGCTGAGGATATGGCAGTCCGGTTCAGATCCATGGAGTGGGGGCAGGGTGCCCGATTAGCGCTTCCCATTTATGGCTATATGATGCAGAATGTATATAAGGATCCAAACATCCATATTTCTACGGATGATTTTGAGGTTCCATACGGATATGTGAATTCTATTTATAACTGTAACGGTCAGAATAACGGTGATATCAATGGAGATCCTGATCCGTTTACCATATTTTGATTAAAGAAAAATACGATGAATAAAACGGTAGAAAACGTAGAAAAAGCCTGCGAAGGAATACAATCAGGAATGACCCTGATGCTGGGAGGATTCGGTTTGTGCGGAATACCTGAAAACTGTATTGGACAGCTTGTTAAAATGGGTGTTACCAATCTAACGTGTATATCCAATAATGCCGGGGTGGACGATTTTGGCCTTGGTTTGCTTCTCCAGAAGAAACAGATCAGAAAAATGGTTTCTTCCTATGTGGGTGAGAACATGGAATTTGAACGACAGATGTTGTCGGGTGAACTGGAGGTGGATCTCATTCCTCAAGGCTCACTTGCTGAACGATGCCGCGCCGGTGGAGCCGGAATTCCTGCTTTCTTTACTCCCGCCGGATATGGAACGGAGGTCGCTGAAGGAAAAGAAGTTCGTGAGTTCAACGGCAAACCGCATATCCTTGAAACAGCACTCACGGCTGATTTCGCAATCGTTAAAGCTTGGAAGGGGGATACAGAAGGAAATCTGATCTATAAGGCAACTGCACGAAATTTTAATCATGTAATGGCCATGGCCGGCAAAATTACTATTGCTGAAGTGGAAGAACTTGTTCCGGCCGGTGAACTGGATCCTAATGAAATTCATACACCCGGGATCTTTGTTCAACGTATTTTTCAGGGAGAGAGATTCGAGAAACGCATAGAAAAAGTTACCGTTCGCCCACGCGAGTGATCAGAAATTAATTCTCACACCCGGTCCGATTAAATAAAAGAACTTCTCTTCATTTAAAAAATAACCCATTCCTGCATATAGGGGAAAGGAGAATTTCCTGTTTTTACGGGTCGGATAAACGGATCCTAGAATAACAATCCCCAAATCACGCTCTGCTTCGGGATTGAAATTAAAAGCATTTTTTGCAAGAAAACCTGCGCCTACTTTGTATGGGCGTAAACGCTGAACCTCTCCTTTCTGATAAAAGGAAAACTGAGCAAGCATGGAAAGCGAAATACCCGTGAGGCCCGGAAAACCTTCTTCTCCTACGGTTTTTATTATGAGTCCTGCGGGTATGGAAAGATCGACGTCGAATGTAACAAGTTTCTCTTTAATTATTTCTATTCGGGTCGAATAACCACTGCTTTCATAAAATTCTTTCCGGTGTTTAATGATCAACTCTACGGTAGACCAGTTCTCTAAGCTGTATGTCTTGTTTGAAAGATAATCGTTTACAGATATATCGGGATTCGTACAACCGTCTTTGCTGGTATAGGAAAAACTTCTTGGTGAATTGGATCCTGGGCACACTTCTATATTGTCAATGACTTGTTTTTCAACGAGCTTATTATTGTTGTCCTTGATACGGATTTCTATTTCAAGAAATTGTTTTCCGTACAGTTCATTGCGTTCATCGATATATCTTCCGTCAAAATGAATATTGACATCGCCTATCGTCCCCCTGTGAAGTATGGGTTCTTTAATATTGCTAACGATAGCTGGTGAAGTTCCGTGTTCGATTACTATGAAATCAAATTCACGGGGCTTTTGATATTCTTGGATATCAAGTGTAATTCCTGTTTTTTTATTGCCGTTGTATACCTGAACGGATTTTTTATGGATATCAATCGGTACCGTAAGAATGTGGTGAGAAACAAAATCTGTATGGATTACACTGTCCAAGGCAGATTCTTTGAGATCCTCAAATTTGAATTCGGCCCTGCTCAGTCCTTCGCCCTCAAACCGCACCTCTACGGTTTCACCGGGATAGATCTGTTTTGAATTTACCCAACTTCCTCCTTCTCTTAAAATACTGACACCGGTAATTTTCGGTTCCCTCAGGATATTGATATTTGTGATGAATTTTGGTGAATCACCGTCTTTAATAAACAGATATCCTTTGGAGATTTTATGATAATTATAAGGCCTGAAGGAACATAAAACACGTTCGTTACTCAGTCTTCTTACCGTATACATTTCGGCGATAAGCGGACCGCCTTTCTCATCTGTTGCCTCAATTCGGTACGTTTTATTGATCTCAAGTTTGGGATGATTATCTATTTGTAATTCAACACCGGTACGGTCTTCCCTGTTCCAAATAATTTCTTTATTGTCAAAATTTAAAAAGCTCAGACGTGATCCTTTTACCTTGAAGAAGAATTTATCTGACTCTAACTGATAGTTTAAATTTCCTTTTTCAAAATTCGGTCTGTGAAGGTGAAGGGTAAAGTCTAATGAGATATCGCCGGTAGTTAGTGGTAAGATGGCAATCATTATATTATTGTCCTCTCTAAAAATCCGGTATTCATAATTATCTTTTTTGATCCATCGAGGATCGATATCAATGTTTGCCTCGTTATTGGTTATAAGGGGATATTTTTTCACTTCTCCGATAAAGAGTTCTTCATCTCCCGGATAGATCGTTGCATAAGTATGTGAATAGGGAAACAGGGGTATACTTATCATCTTATCTCCCGCTTTAATCCGGATATTCAGAAATTCGGAATCCTGTAAATGATTGAACTGAATTTTACATTGGTAGTACCCTTCTATCATCAAAGCGAGAGTGTCAAGAACTGTATAATCGGGAGACGAAACTAGTTCCATTGTACCAACTCTCAAAGCCTCTTCTGATGGGAACAGCTTAACAAGAACAACGGGATTCATGGTCTCGTGCTCGAAGGCCAGTTTCATTGTGTTTTTATGGAAAATACTGTTTTCCTGTAGGGAATAAATATTCGTGTCTATGTGAAGCTCTATCTTACTGAAGTAATCTTTTAACCGTCCTTGTCCGCTCGCAGTAATTGGAATTAATACCAGTAGCAAATAGATCAGTAAAGCCTTCTTCTTAAATTTCATGTGTGCTTTCCGTTTATGAAAATACCGTTGAGTACAAAATTAAATGTTTTACTGATCTTTTAATCGTTCTTAACATAGATTTGGATTAGGCCGGAATTATACTGGCCATTATAAATTGTTTAGCGCCTTTTTTTGTCGGTTAAAATATTATTTTTGTGTATTATGACAAGAATAGTTTCCTTCAACGTGAATGGCATAAGAGCCATTATTAAAAAAGACTTTACCGAAGATATTAGCAGTATCGATCCCGATATATTGTGTCTTCAGGAAACCAAGGCACAGGATGAGCAGGTAGCCGAAGCCCTTAGTGGGTTCAGTGGGTATCATATTTTTAGTAATTCTGCCGTAAAAAAAGGGTATTCCGGCACAGCTATACTGACGAAAGAAAAACCGCTTTCGGTTCAGAAAGACATGGGAATAGAGGAGCATGATCAGGAGGGTAGAGTTATTGCCGCTGAATATGCAAATTATTTTGTTGTTACTGTTTATGTTCCGAATTCTGGAAATGAATTAAAAAGGCTCGGTTATCGGACTACATGGGACAGAGATTTTTTGGATTATTTAAAATCATTGGAGGCCAAAAAGCCGGTTATTGTCTGCGGAGATTTTAATGTGGCACATCGAGAAATAGACCTTGCAAGGCCGAAGGATAATTATAACAAAAGTGCAGGATTCACCCAGAAAGAGATAGATGGAATGGATGCTTTTACGGGTAACGGTTTGATCGACAGTTTTCGTTTTATCAATCCGGAGACCATCAAATATTCCTGGTGGAGTTATCGTGGTGGAGCCCGTGAGAGGAATGTAGGCTGGAGAATTGATTATTTTTTGGTGAGTGACTCTTTGAAGAAGAGTATTAAGAAGGCCGATATATTGAACGAAATACATGGTTCAGACCACTGCCCTGTGCTCCTCGAAATCGATTAAATAAGACTTGCCGTAAATGGCGGGGGGGATTCCTGAACCTAATAAAAGCGTATGAAAATCTTTTTGATTCTTGCATTTTTTTGTTCGGGATTTATTTCTCTTGCTCAAAAGGATACCACAGAATATCCTCCGAAAATAGTTGGAGTTCCTATTGTTTTTTACGGGCCTGAAACAAGTTTTGGTTTTGGAGCTGCAGGTTTTTTGTCGTTTAAGTTTCAACGGGGTGATTCGTTGTTAAGACCATCTCAGATAAATGCAGGGGCAGCTTATACACTGGAAAAACAGTTACTGACTTATGCTTCCTATGATCTATGGATTAAGGAGAATAATTATAATTGCACCGGCGAACTAGGTTATTACCGATATTTCTATAATTTTTGGGGTGTAGGACTGGAACCTAAACAGCTGGAAGTTTATTCACTTAATTTTCCAAGGATCCGGTTCGAGGGGGTGAGAAGAATTAAAAATGCGCTATACGGCGGCTTAAAATTCACTTTTGATGATTTCAGCATTACTGAAAAGGAGACTGGAGGAAGACTTGATCAGGGATTATATCCCGGAACTTCAGGAGGCAAGATTTCCGGTGCGGGAGTGATTGTTAAATACGATAGTCGAAACCATAATTTTTATCCTACCAGCGGCTGGAATATCGTCGGGAGTTTTGAAAAATTTGATGAGGTCATCGGAAGTGATTTCAGTTATAATCTGACCTGGTTAAATTTGATCCGATATTTTGATCTTCGCAGGGACAAGGTGCTTGCAGCCAATATTTACGGTCGTTTCATGAGTGGCACGGTTCCTTTTTTTCACCTTTCTCAGATGGGAGGGAACAGAAGAATGCGCGGTTATTACGAGGGTTATCACAGGGACAAACAAATGATCGGATGGCAGGCTGAATTCCGGACACCTGTGTACAGGAGATTTGGATGGGTAATCTTCGCAGGAAATGCAACAGTCGCCGAGCGGATAGAATCATTTTCCTTGGGCCGTTTTAAAACAGCAGTTGGCACAGGTATCCGCTTCAAACTCGATGAGGAGCGTAAGATTAATTTACGCCTCGATTTTGCTGTTTCGTCGGACCGAACTACGGGGTTTTATTTTACGCTTGGAGAAGCTTTCTGAATCAAACTCGGACACCAAAAATACAGATATCATCAATCTGATCAAGGTCTCCTTTCCATTCTTTGAAGGTATTGATGATGATCTCTTTTTGTTCCTTCATAGGTAGGTCTGAGATTTCAACAAGGAGGTTCTTGAAAGCATGGGACTTGAATTTTTTGCCTTTTGGCCCGCCAAACTGATCGATGAAACCGTCCGTGAAAAGATAAACCGCATCGCCCTTTTCTAATTGAATGGTATGGTTCGTAAAGGGTTCAATGATCTCGAAATCACCCACAGGTTGTTTATCTGCCTTAATTTCGATGATGCTTTTGTTTCTAATAACGAGCAGTGGATTATTTGCCCCGGCGTAGTCTAATTCCAGAGTTTCCGAATCCAAACTAACCAGCGCCAGATCCATTCCGTCTTTTACGTCATTGGTTCCCTGAGCCTTGAAGGCTTCGATCACTAACTCACGTAATTTGTTCAAAATCTCTGAAGGTTTTGATAATCGGAACTCATTTGTCGATCGTACGAGTGCGTTGTTTCCTACAATACTTACGAAAGCACCCGGCACTCCGTGGCCGGTACAATCGACCGCTGACCAGATAATCTTATTGTTGAATCTTCGTGCCCAGTAAAAATCACCTGATACAATGTCCTTGGGAAGGTAGAACACAAAAAAGTCTGAAAAATAAGTTGATAATATCTCGGGAGAAGGAAGAATAGTATTTTGAATCCTTTTCGCGTATTTAATACTGTCCAGAAGATCCTCATTTATTTGTACAATCTCATTTTTTTGCTTCTCCAGTACATGATTTTTCTCAGCGATCTCCTTGGTTCTTTCTTTTACCGTTTCTTCCAACAACTTATTTTGCTCCCTAACTCGATAAATACTTATTCGGATAGCAATGAAGATGATCATAATAAAAAGTATAATATACAAAGTATAGGCCCACCAGGTTAAATACCACGGCGGTAAAACGGTAAAGGCATAACGATAGATTTTACTTTTTACATCATAGTAGTTTTTACCCTGAATTTCAAAAACATAATCGCCGTAGGGTAACTGATCAAATACTTTAAAGTTCGTGTTTTCATAGTCTGACCACTGATCATTTAAGCCAATTAGCCGTGATCGGTAAAGAACTTTTCCTCCGTTGAAATAAGAAGCATTTCTTAGATCAAAACGAATAGGCTTTCCGTATTCAATGGGGGCCAATTCCGGCGAATACTCTGGGATTCCTAAGACTTTCTCACCGGCTACGGTAATACCATTGATATACACTTCCCATTCTTTCTGAATGTTATTTAACTTGTCTTTATCGAAGGAAATAAGTCCTTTGGTAGAACCAAAATAAAGCAATCCATTCAGGTATTGTATGTCGTAAATTACACCGTTTTCGAGGTTCTTACTATTCACAGAGGTCCAGTATAGATTACCGCTATTGTCGGATTTAAAATAACCTATTTTTGTTTTAGACTTATTGGTTTCGTCAAATATCACGGCCCATAATTCCTTTTTCTCAGGATGTCTGTAAAGTCTGTGGACATTAAGCTCTCTGTTCTCGAATGTTAGATTTTTGGAACTAGCTCTAACTACGGAATCATTCTGAATTTTAAGTAGTCCTTTACTGTAACCTACAAACAGTTGGTTATTAAATCTTGAAAAGAAAAAATGAGATTTATCGACATCTAATTTTTTTGCCAGTGGCAGCTTCATGATGATATTCTGATCATCGATCGAATAAACCCCGACCCCGCGAACACCAAAATATACGAGGTCATCCATGGATTCAAAGCTAATAATATCGCCTTCGAAACGTGCTATTTCTTCGTACTCCCAGCCATTTTGATCCAGTTTGAACCTACCGAGAAAACCCTCCCCGCCCAAAAAGATGTGGTTTTTGTTAAACGGAGACTGATAGAGTTCCCAACCGTAAACATCCTTTTTGATGACAGCAGCTGTCTTCGAAAAGTCCTGAATTTCATAAACTCCTGAATAACCAACGATAAGTACTTTATTTCCGAAATCCGTATTAAAAAGTTTTATGTCATAGGTGGATTCCTTTATTACATCAGTATTCTCGAACATAATGCGATTTGTTCTTATTACAGACCGAAAAACCCCTGAACGGGAGGAGATTAAAAACCGGTCATCGCTATACTCAATAGCTTCAACAGCACCTTCTAAATTATTTATCCTGCTCCATAAAGCAGTCGGCGCAGAAAATTCAACACATGAAATTCCATTGTCAAGATTGAGCCAAAGGTTTTTATCCTTATCAAAAAAAAGACTGAAAACGTTAAGATCCTGGAGCCCTTCCAACTCTCCAAAAAGTCGGATTAATTTACCGTCGGGTTGATAAATCGCTACACCATGATTTTCCGTAGCTACCCAAAGTAAACCATCTTGTTTTATAAGGTAGTTGACTCGAAGCGGCTCTTCATTCGGACTCTCAAGATCGAAAGCATAGCTTAACGAATTTGTATTAGGTTTGAATCGGTAAACTTTGCCGTAGTAATCAACGAGATAATCATTTCCTGACTGATTGAAGCTTGATCGGAAACCGAAATACGTTATTTTTTCAGATTGATTTAATTCTCTCACTGAAAGAGTAGAATAATCAAGAAAGTAAAGAGCACCTGGGCCGAATATATTGAGAAGAGAATCATTGTCTACGTGGGAGACGGAAAGTAAGACGCCTTTTCTGATTGTAATACCATTCTGAATAAAACCCAGACTGATTTTTTTTGGAAGCGGAACGGATGAGATTTTTCTAGAATCCGGATCGTAAGAAATAATCTTGCTGGAAGAGATAAACAGAATTTTACCATCAGGAGCTTCTGAAATTGACCAACCATCTACATAATTTTCATCGTAGTAAAACGGAGTATAAACGTGGTCCCCTTTTTTATTATAGTGAATGATTCCAAGCGAATGATATCTCGAGCAGTAAATTACAGAATCTCGGGACCTGAAGAGGGCATAAACTTTTTTTTCACTGATCTGTTTTGACGTGTATATTGTGTCCTCAGGATTTTTTTCAATAAAACCCCACTCCTCTCCGTTGAAACGCATTATTTTTAAATCGTTTCCAAAAAGGTAAACCCCTAAATCTGTCTGAACTCCTGACCAGATTTGAACCGGAGAATGGAAATCATCATTGGTATAATTATTAACAGGAAAAAACCCATTAATATGACGTGTTTGAGCTACTGTCTGATAGCTACAAAAAATGAGGTATATGAATATAAATATGAATTTAACCTTAAGCATCAGGTACTCATTTTGTCAACGAATGTAAGAATTAATCCGCGCATTTTTTTAATCACTTCATTTTATTATCAAGTTTTAGACTCACCTGACCCGATTATAAAAGGTTTTTCGAAGACCGGTTAATAAATTTTTAAGATGATCAACCAACCTTAACAGTTTTTTATTCGTTATCTTATTGCAAGTTAGATACTCAAAGATTAATTTAGTATTCTGATTTATTTTGAAATTATTTATTTTGCTTACTAATCTTTTACGGTTGGCAAGTTAAAAAACCTATAATGAGACTATTATGAAAAAGATTACAATCCTGTTTACAGTACTATTTTCTATGCAGCTTTTTGCCCAGACTTTTCCCGTTGCGGGATTTCAGATCAATTCGGTGACCTGTGAAAACCAAATGGTATATTTTCAGGATACCTCGTCGGGTAACATTGTCAACTGGAACTGGGATTTCGGGGATGGTGGTACAGATACCGCTCAAAATCCCACCCATAATTATTTGGCTTCGGGAAATTATATCGTAACGTTAACCATTACTGACGTTGCGCAAAATACGGATAGCTTTACCGAAACGATTACCATTCACCCGAAAACTCCGGTGCAATTTACCGTTTCTCAAATACCTGTTTGTTCAAATGATCCTTACGTTGATCTTAATGATTATGTAGATATTCAGGGAGGTATATTTGGCTCAGAAATGCCTGTTGATATTTCTGATGGAATTATTCATTTGAATCAAATTAGCTTTCCAAGCCTTCCCATTCTTGAATACCTTGATTATGAATACACGAATGCAGAAGGATGTGTTTCCATGGCCTATGCCGATCTTGAAGTTTTTGATGCACCCTCTGCTACATTGTCTGTGACAAACACTACTTGTGGAAATACAGACGGTGCAATAAATGCTAATATTATAAGCCCAAACGGCGCGAATGAAAGTTACTGGAATACGGGGGATCAAAACACTAACAGTATTTCCAATCTGGGAACGGGAAGCTATTACTTGAACATTATTGATTCCAAGGATTGTAAGTTTGTGGCAAATGCCAATATCGTTGCGAGTGATTTTGCAGCAGTCGGAAATATTACCCCCCCGACCTGTCACGGCGGCACCGATGGTAAAATTGTTCTGAACGTATTTGGTGGAAGCGGTAATTTCAATGTACTGTGGTCGACCGGTGCCTCAACAACAAATTTAAACAATATCGGCGCAGGAAATTATCAGGCGGTGATTACTGATGCCAGCGGTTGTTCGATCACAAAGTCATTCAACGTAGTCGACCCGGCACCTTTTGAGATTAACTATCAAATTGCTCAACCCAATTGCATGCAATCCAATGGAGGAATTGGACAGTTTACCTCACAGGGAGGAACCTCTCCTTTCACTTATCAGTGGAGTAATAACTTTACAACTCAGAATTTAATAAACATAAGTGCAGGGTTTTACGATGTTGTTGTAACGGATGCAAAGGGTTGTACCGCATCGAAGTCCTTCAATGTTACGTATTTGAATTCTCCTTATGTGTCAGTGGATAGAATTAAAAAAACCAACTGTGGGCACAGTGATGGTGTTATCGAAATTACACCCTCTCCTTCCTTCGGTGAACAGATCACAAGTATTCTTTGGAGCAACGGGTCATATTCTGAAGACATGTATAATTTACCTGCCGGGGTTTACCGTTGTGTAATCAATCAGACGAATGGTTGTAATTCAGAATTCGAATGGAAAGTGGAATTAAGAAAACCGCCACGTCCGGACATATGTATCGTAACTGTTGATACATCTACAAATACGAATTTATTGGTTTGGGAAAAAGGTGTTACCAATCCTTTTGATATTGAGTATTATAAGATATATCGTGAAACAGCAAACATCGGTCAGTTTCAGGTAATTGATACCGTTCATTACTCCAATATTTCAGTGTTTAACGATGTGGTTGCCTCACCCGCAGTTCGTTCGTGGAGATATCGTATTTCTGCCGTAAATACTTGTGGAGTGGAAAGTAATTTGTCGGTGCCTCATAAGACAATTCATTTAACCCTGAAGGATTTAGCCGGAACGCAAAAACGAGTTACCTGGGACAACTATCAGGGATTTCAGTACAGCTCTTACGACCTGTTGCGTTATACGGATGATACGGGTTGGGAAGTGATTGTTGACGACAAGCCTTATCAAAGTCTTCCCCTTGAGTTTGATACTCCCCCTTCTACCAATGGATTAAACTACATGGTAGAAGTAATTCCGCCGGGTGGACTTTGTACTGCTACCTTCGGTAAAGCACAAGACTATAATTCCTCGCGATCCAATAAGCCGCGGTCTGATTTTAATCCAGGTGACGGAACTGGAGATCCAAGTAATGGTCTGGCAAAATTTGAAAATGAGAATTTTGCGGTTGCATTGTATCCAAATCCATCGGATGGTCAGTTTGAGGTTGCTATCAACGATAATACACCTTTTTCTCCTTTGAACATGAGAATACTTGATCTTAATGGGAAGGAGGTATATTTTTCAACAGTATCCAATGGCGTGAATTACATTTCTTTAAATAATCTTCAGTCGGGGATGTATTTTGTGGAGATTTCTGATGATACAAGCAGTGAAAATTTAAGGATCGTGATCAAATAAGCTTTGAAAGCTTAAGATGAATGTCAAATATTGATCTGATAATTGAGGAAAGACCGGCCCGGATAGGAGATTTTCTGGTCGGTCGTTTACTTCCTTTTCGCAAGAAAAGACACGTCGGCCCTTTTGTTTTTATCGATCACATGGGTCCGGCTGAACTTGATGAAAACACGAATCTCGATGTTCCTCCTCATCCACATATAGGCCTTTCAACGCTTACCTTTCTTTTTGAGGGGAATGTAGTTCATCGCGACAGTTTAGGAACTGAGGTGGAAATCAGTCCGGGTGCAGTGAATTGGATGAGTGCAGGTAAGGGCATTGTCCACTCCGAAAGGACTCCTGAATATCTTAGGGGAAAAAAGAAGAAGGTTCATGGACTTCAGATTTGGGTTGCGTTACCGAGAGATCTTGAGGAAATGGAACCCCGGTTTTCTCATACCGAAGCCGGTGATATTCCTTCATGGGAGCAAAATGATTTGAAAATAAAACTCATTGCCGGGAAAGTATTGGGAAAAGAGTCACCTGTTCCTGTACACAGTGATCTTTACTTTTTGGAGGTAAAAGCTTACAAAGACCAGGAGGTGGATCTCGGCCATGAACTTTATGGTGAATCCGCTATTTATATTTTGGAAGGAGAAGTACATCATAAGGGCAACACATTCGGACCTAAACAAATTCTTGTAGCGAGAGAAAACACCCTTTGTAAATTCGAGGTTTCAGCTGGGACAACAATATATATTTTTGGAGGCCATCCTTTCGAAGAAGAGAGACATATTCATTGGAATTTTGTTTCCTCAAGTAAGGAACGAATTGACAAAGCCAGGGAGGATTGGAAGAATCAACGTTTCCCGAAGATCCCCGGAGATGATGCAGAATTCGTCCCCCTTCCTCAGTAAAAATTATTGCTTTGCCTCGTCTTTTATCTGACTTAATGCTTTCCTGAACGTCTCGGTAGGTTGTGCTCCCGAAATAGAATAGCGATCATTAAAAACAAAGAAAGGTACACCCCTTACTCCCATTTTCTGAGCTGACTGAATATCACGGATAACGTCTTCCTTAAATGCGGAGGAATTAAAAATTCCTATAACGTCTTCCTTATTCAAACCTGATTGTTCGGCGATGTTCGCAAGGACAACAGGATCATCGATGTTTTTACCCTCCTCGAAATAGGCGCGTAAAAGCCCCTCTTTAAAGGCCGGCTGTTTGTTCTCGGTTTTTGCAAAATGCAGGATTCTATGAGCGTTTATCGAGTTGGCTACCACAGCTTGATTCAGGTTGAAATTCAGCCCTTCGTTTTTTGCCATTTCAGTGACTTGATCATACATTACCTTTGCTTCTTCCACCGTAATTCCCTTTTTCGCTGCGAGATGGTGGAGAACGTTTTTGTCAGGGTCAGTTTTGACTTCGGGATCAAGAAGAAATGAATGAAAAGTAATCTCTGCCTGTTCAATTTCCTCTTCCTTAAGTGCTTTCTCAAGTCTTTTTTTTCCTATGAAACAAAACGGACACATTACGTCACTCCATATATCGATTTTCATTTTGTATGAGATTATATTTTTTAAATTTTTCTTTTACCCAGAACATCAATTCTCCTAAGAATGTTTGAAAATAGGTTCATTGTTGACATAAAGAGAGTTATTGCTGTGCTGGCAGCTCATTTTTGAAGTTCTGCCTTTACATATTATCAAGGATTTCAAAAAATCGTTCTTTGATTGATCTCGAAATCGGAATTTCGTCTCCGTTTTTCATGACGATAGTGCCACCGTCCGATTTGTCGTATCGGTCAAGATAACTTAGATTGATGATATGCGAGCGATGACATCTTAAAAATAAAGGATACTGAAGAACATCTTCATACTCTTTCAGGGTCTTGGAAATAATTATTTTACGTCCGTCACTCAAAAAAAACTTCGTATAATTTCTTTCGGATTGACACCTTACGATGTCCGTCAGATCAAAGATATAGAGTGACTCTATGGTTCTGAGAATTATTTTCTTCTTATCGCTTTGTATGTTATTCAATAAAGTTTCGTATTGAGCAGAATGATCTCTCTTTTGATCCAGTGAATGAATGGCATTTTTCAAGGCTGTTTCCAGTTCACCGGGTTCAACAGGTTTCAGAATATAGTCGAGGGCAGAACTTTTAATTGCTCTTATTGCATATTCTTCGTGGGCGGTAACGAAGATCACTTCGAAATCACGGTTTTCCAACTTTTCAAGCAGATCGAATCCTGAACCATCCGGCATCTGAATATCCAAAAGTAAAATATCCGGTTTTATTGCTTTGATTTGATTAAACGCGCTCTCTACGCTGTTAGCATCCTTGTGAATGTTTAATTCAAGATCCATGTTCCCGATCATGCTGGCAAGAAGGGATCGTGTGCGACTTTCATCATCTATGATCAATGTTTTATAAGCCATTTACCTATTCAGTTCAATTATTTATTTGATAAGGTATCCCGACGGTAACCTTCGTACCGTCTCTACCTTCTTCATTTAAATCCTGAATGATCAAAAACCCAGCTTTTTTATATTTGTCATTCATCAAATCTATACGGCTTTGAGTAATTTCAGTGGCCATACTATTGTGGAAATCGGTCTTTTTTCGCATGGCGGCATCACGACCTATCCCATTGTCTTCAATTACAAAAATAAGTAATTCATTCTCAATTCTGTAGGCTATCCGAATTTTACCGTTTCTGACTCTGTAGAGTTCACCGTGCTCCAGCGCATTTTCTATAAAGGGCTGAAGTATTAACGGGGGTATCATAACGATTGATTCATCGATCTCGCCCTGTTTTTCAATAACGTAATTGAATCGTTCTTCAAAGCGCATTTTTTGGATTTCAAGATATCTTTCCAAGATCTCAATTTCGAGATGAAGCTTAATAAATTCCTTGTCACTGTTTTCAAGAATCAACCGCATAAGTCTGGAAAAATTAACAAGAAACGCCGATGAGTTTTTCATGTCGTTTTCATAAATATAACTCTGAATAACAGACATTGCATTAAATATAAAATGGGGATTCATTTGAGATCTCATCAATGTTTGTTTCAGTTCTGTCTCTCGCTGCTTGATCTGAAGCTTATTTTGTTTGGATTTAAAATAGATTATGAATAAAATGGCAATAAATATGAGAACGGATAAAATGAGTATCGAGATCATACGACTGTTTCTTAAGCGGGTATTCTCAATCACCTTGTCCTTTAGCAATTGCTGATTGATCTGCTGATCGATCTCTTTTTGTTGTTCAAGGATTTTCCTCTCTTTCTGTTCAGCCTCATATAGTTCGCTAAGTTCAGCGATTCTCTCTTTGGTTTTTCTCTTATAAATACTGTCCTGATAATTCGTATATTCTGATAGATAATGATAGGCCTCCTCAAAGTTATTGAGTGCTCGGGAGATCCGGGAATGGAGATGATAGGATTCGTACAGCTTAATACTTGGACCTTCAATTTTTCGGAGTTCGATGGCACGCCTTATTTTTTCTCTGGCCTTTTGAAGATTTCCTCTCTTTAATTCCAGTTCTGCCTGAAAATGGTATAACTCGCTCAAAGGGATTCTGTCATTCCGCTTATCAAAATAACTTTCACTGACTTCATAACTGCTTTCAGCCAGTTCAGGGAAATCGGACAGAAAATAAGCCCTTCCCAAATCTTTGTGGATTTCAGCGATCCCTTTCAGGTTTTTGATCTTATAGAAACAGAGTAGCGCTTTTTGATAATGATCGATAGCGGATGCAAACTGTTTGTTCTGAGACTGGACAGTGGCGATCCCCCCAAGAATTAAACCTTTAAGTGAAAGCGCCTCTATTCCGAGCACCTTGTTTAAAGCCGACTCATAATAGATATAAGCTTTGGAGTAATTTCCGTTTTGGAACTGGATCTGCCCCAGTTTGTATGCATGATTAGCTTGACTGTAAGCAAAGGATCTTTCTTTCGCTAATTCCAGTCCTTTTTGTTGATAATTATGGGCTTTGATGTAATTTTCATTTCTAAAATAATAATCTCCGATTTCGCGAAGGACTAAATTCGAAAGTTGATTATTAATCGCTTTTTTCGAATGCTTGAGGGCTTCAAGTAAATTTTTTTCTTTCTCTCCGGTGGCTTCATCTTTTCCGGTGTTTAATGCGCGAGTAAGGGCAAAAAGTACCTTTCGGTCGGCATCTGAAAAGTGATTTTCAAGTCTCAGTAATTCTTTTAGCCTTTTTTCAGACAAAAATTCTTTTCGGAATACTGCAGAAAAACACTCCAAAAGCAACTTGTCTTCGGGATGATTTCCGAGATCAAGAATTTCAACTGAAATAAATTCTTGGGATTGTAATCTCCTTTGGTTGATAAGATGATGAATATATAATTGAAACCTGGTCTCAAGCTTGTAATCCTTTAACTTTTTCTTATGACTGTCAATCAGAGAATCAGCCTCAGGCAGGTCGTTCTGGTTGGCATGAGATATCCATTCAACCAAAATCTCCTCCTTTTTTAACTTACTGTTTGCTTGCTCATAAAGTTCGGGAAATTCTTTTTCCGAGGCTTGCGTGAGAAAAGCAAAAACAACAAATAGTATAGACGTGAGGTTTTTCATTTATCTACGCAATATAATTGCAATTAACTTTATAACAAACAAAAAATGAGTACTTTCTAACTGGCAGGAATACATCACATTATTTATTACCTCTTGCGGTCAATTTTAAACTATATCAATTCATGATATAAAACAGTTTTAAGAATATTTTTAGTCTAAATGTTATTATCCTTAAAAATAAAATGCCAAATTTGATGTAATTAAAATATTCTGAATACCATGACTAAAATATTGTTTCCTACAGATTTTTCTGAAGCTGCAAAAAAAGCCTTCCTCTACGCTTTGGAACTCACGGAAAGACTTAACGCACAGTTAACGGTCTTTCATGTCTATGAACTCCCTGAATTAGGAAGGTCTATGAAGACTACAACTCAGGAGGTATACGAATTAATGGAACTGGAAACTTTTGAAAACTTCAAGAAATCAGTAAAGCAATTGCACGACTTTGCCGGCGAGCATGGTTATGAAAAAGTAAACTTCAATCAACTGATGGCTGAGGGCGAGACAGTACATACCATCACCCGAATGGCCGAGAAAGAACAAGTTGATTATATCATAATGGGAACAAAAGGAGCCACAGGGCTAAAGGAAGTACTATTAGGATCGGTTGCTTCCGGTGTGATTGATAATGCTCATTGTCCGGTGATCAGCATACCTCAGAACAGCAGTCCGCATAAGAACCTGAATCGGATCGCCTATTTAACCAATTATAAGGATGAAGAATTAGCAGCCTTTGTGGAGATCAAGGAATTTGCAGGGATATTTGACGCTTCCATGTACTGTATCCATTTTGAAAATGAAATCAAGGACATCAGTTCTGAACAGATGAAAGAATGGAAGAATAAATTAGGAGACAGTGCTAATCACGTAAGATTTGAAGTGATTTCCGGCGATGATTTTGAAAAAGCCCTGACCGATTTTTATGTTAATGAAAAAATTGATCTGATAGGAATTCAGCCAAGAAAAAGAAATTTTTTCGAGAAGATTTTCTCGAAAAGTGTTTCCAAGAAATTGGCGCATCATATCGAGATACCGCTTTATACGGTTCCTGCAAAATAATCTTGTCTTGGATTAGCTCTTTTATTCTTCGATAATTCGTCTTCCTTAATGCTTATATTTGCATTGGGATTATGACAGTCAAAGAAATTAAATCACCTGTTTACGCAGAACTCGAAGAATTCGAAAGCCGATTTCGTGAGAGTATGCGTTCCAATGTACCCTTGCTTGATAAGATAACTCATTATATCATTAAAAGGAAGGGCAAACAGATGAGGCCCCTTTTCGTTTTTCTTTCTGCTAAAATGCTTGGAAAGATTACTGATGACACCTTCAATTCGGCTTCTCTCGTGGAGCTCCTTCATACGGCCACCCTTGTGCACGATGATGTTGTCGATGATGCCAACGAGCGAAGAGGTTTTTTCTCTATTAATGCGCTTTGGAAAAACAAGATAGCTGTTCTTGTCGGAGATTATCTTTTGTCAAGGGTTCTCTTATTAAGTATTGAAAACAAGAAATATCGATCTTTAGAAATAGTGGCACGCGCCGTCCGGGAAATGAGTGAAGGGGAACTACTTCAGATTGAAAAGGCACGACGACTCGACATCGATGAAGAAACTTATTTTGAGGTTATCAGACAGAAAACCGCATCGCTCATCGCTACATGCTGTGAAGCCGGAGCTGTATCCGTAGGTAGAGAAGATGAGGCCGAAAGGATGCGAAAATTCGGCGAACTCGTTGGACTGGCCTTCCAGATTAAAGACGATATTTTTGATTACGGCACCCCCGGGAAAATCGGAAAACCTACAGGTATTGATATCCGTGAAAGAAAAATGACCTTGCCGCTGATCTACACCCTGAATACCGTTGACAAAAAAACCAGAAAGGAACTAATCAACATAGTCCGGCGGCATAATGAAAAGCCTAAAAAAGTGAAAAGAGCTATTGAACTCGTAATTGCACATGGCGGCATTGAATACGCTCATAAGAAAATGCTCGAACTGAAATCTGAGGCGCTTGACTTGCTGAATTCTTTGGAGGAATCTCCAAGCAAAAAATCAATGATAGGATTGGTCGAATACACGATCAGTCGTGAAAAATAAGTTTGTTGTTAGCGGGTTTAGTTCGATTCTGTAATATTTATTTTCACCCTTTCAGACCTAGATTTTTCGTTTTCTTTTGATCTTTTTATGGAATTTCTGATTCGGATGCATCTTAAAGGTGAACATAAAAAATAAGAATTATGAAAAAGAAAATGTTAACTGCTATGATAGCTTTATTCAGTTTGACAACTGTAGCTCAAGGCAATTTCGGAGAAATCGTCGGTAAAATCTTTGAAAGATCAGAAACAGAAGTTCCGGCTGAATTTGCAAAGGTCTGGGTACAACAGGGAAATTCAAAATTTGGAGCTGAAGTTGATTCAGAAGGAAGATTCAGAATTGTTTCTGTTCCGACAGGGCGTTATATCCTTAAAGCAAGTTATTTAACTGATACATTGTCAGAAGTGATCGTAGCAAACGTAATGACCGACGGAATTGCAAATGTCGGAAGAATCAATATCCTGGATAGGGTTAAGATTGAAGATGAAGTTGTGGTGACTCATTTCATTGATCCACTTATCAATTTCGGCGATACGGGTCTGAAACGAATTTCGGCTGAAGATATCATGCAAAGTGCCGTGCGAACAAACCCAAAAGAGTTGATCGCCAGCAGAAACTCCGAAATTAAACTTTCTGAGAACGGGGACATCATGATCCGTGGTGCCCGTGCAAACGATATGTGCTATTTTGTTGATGGGGTAAAAACCGGTGAAATAAATCCGCTGCCTAGCGTTGCCATAGGAGGTGTAACAATCTATACAAGTGCTATTCCGGCAAAATACGGCGATACCACGGGAGGGGTAATAATCATGGAAACTAAAAGTTATTACGACCTTTGGCGTGAATGGAAATTAAGAACAGCCACCAACTAAATAAAGAACAGTCCGGAAATTTTCGGACTGTTTTTTTTAATGCTTTTTAGAATCTTTTTTTCGGCGCTCTGCAAGCCATTTTGGAATAGGTTTGGAGGAATTCTGACTCTTCGCCTTTATCCTTGAATCACTTCCTTCGCTCTTTTGCCCTAATAATATATCGATTAACTCAGGTCTCTGAGCTTTCAATAACTGATTTTTTATCCAGTTATGATTTTCTCTTTTATACCAGAAAAAGAATCTATGCTGGTTCTGTTTTTCGTCTCTGGTTTTTGCCGTGTAAACGGGTTTGAGTGTATATGGATGGACTCCGGAATAGTAAATTACGGTAGCCACAGTCATCGGAGTAGGCGTAAAATCTTGTACCTGTTCAAGCTGAAATCCCATGTCTTTGGTCTCTGCCGCAAGGTTAGCCATATCCTGTTCTTCACAGCCGGGATGGGAAGAAATGAAATACGGAATCAGTTGCTGTTTTAAACCGTGTTTCTCCTGAATCTTGTCATACTTTTCCTTAAACTTATGAAAGTACTTGAATGAAGGTTTACGCATGATACGAAGCGTAGCATCACTGGTATGCTCCGGTGCAACTTTCAGTCGGCCGCTAACATGTCTGGTCACCACCTGTTCTATATATTCATCGTGGTTTCCGTCAGTATTTGTTTTATTGAAATCATCTACCAGAAGATCATAACGAATTCCACTACCAACAAAAGCCTTTTTTACTTTCGGATGACTATCGATTTCCCTGTATAAATTCGTCATGTCCGAGTGATTAGTATCCAGATTACTGCAAATTACGGGATGAATACAGCTTGGACTCGAACATTTGGCGCAAATGGACTCATCGATGCCTTTCATCTTATACATATTCGCCGATGGACCGCCAATATCAGAAATGTATCCTCTGAAATTTTCATCATTCGTTACCTGATCCACTTCTTTCATGATGGATTCCTTACTTCTTGAAGCAATGAATTTTCCCTGATGCGCTGAAATGGTGCAGAAACTGCATCCTCCAAAACATCCGCGGTGCGTATTGACCGAAAATCGAATCATTTCAAAAGCGGGAATATTACCCCTTTTTTTATACTTCGGATGAGGTAGGCGAGTGTAAGGAAGGTCGAAAGATCTGTCGATCTCATTCTCTTCCATCGTTTTATAGGGTGGATTGATAATTAATTTATTACCCTCAACCTCTTGTATGATACGGTTAGCCTGCCATTTATTCGATTCAACCTCAACGATTTTGAAGTTTGCGGCATACTTCAGTTTATCCTTTAGACAATCTTCATGCGAGGAAAGTGAAACGGTCTCCCAATTTTTGTTTTTTGGGAGCTCCTCATTCTTGTCAATCAGGAAAGCCGTTTGCTTCAGAGTCTTAAGGGATTCAAAAGGAACACCCTTTTTCAGTAATTGCAACATTTCTCTCAGTGGTTGGTCGCCCATCCCGTATACGAGCATGTCAGCGCCCGATTCAACAAGAATACTTGGCTTCAAAGAGTCACTCCAGTAATCGTAATGAGTAACACGCCTTAAAGATGCCTCAATACCTCCAATGAGAACAGGAACATCAGGATAGAGCTCTTTGAGAATCTTTGTGTAGGTAACAGTGGCGTAATCCGGCCTGAATCCGGCCTCACCTCCCGGAGTATAGGCATCTGTAGACCGAAGTCGCCGATTAGCCGTGTAATGGTTCACCATGGAATCCATACACCCGGCGGTCACGCCAAAGAAATATTTCGGACGACCGAATTTTTTGAAGTCTCTTAAATCGTCTTTCCAGTTGGGCTGAGCAACTATGGCAACTTTAAATCCTTCGTCTTCGATGATACGACCGATTACCGCTGTTCCAAATGAAGGATGATCTACATAAGCATCTCCGGAAATCAATACAACGTCGATTTCTTCCCACCCTCTCTTCTGCACTTCCTTCATGGTTAAAGGCAACCAATCTGTAATCGGACGTAATTCCATGCTGCAAAGTTAGATGAAATAAAGTGAAGTAAAAAAATCTTATTGAAAATTCGATTTTTCCTGAGTTATTAAGCGTGATTCACTAATCGTTCAAATTCTGCCTGAGCTAACTGAACCGACTCACTCAGTTCTTCAAAAGAGCTGATAACAAAATATAATTCCTGAATTACTGTATTATCAAAATCAGTATTCATCACTTCTAGAATATCATATGGTTTTTTTATGGGAGCTTCGCTTAAACTGTATTTCGATTCACCGTAAGAAGATATGATCCCGGCACCGTAAATCTTCAGAACATTTTCTCTTTGAATCAAACCGAATTCAACCGTAAACCAGTATATTCTGCCGAGTTTTTCAATTATTTTGGGCTCGTCGATATATTTTAACCCTAACTTTCCCATTTTCTGAAAGAAATCACAAAATACAGGGTTGGTTAACAATGGCATATGTCCAAAGGCATCGTGAAACATATCCGGCTCTGAGAGGTAATCCAATTCTTCGTAACTCCTTAACCATGTTGATGAAGGAAATATTTTTTCGGCAAGCATTCTGAAAAAATCAGATTGGCTGATTATTCCGGGCACAACTTTAATACTCCAACCGGTTAGTTGGATAAGCCTTTCATTCACCTCATTGAAATCCGGTATTTTATCAGCTGTGAAGCCAATGTCCTTTATCCCTTTCAGGTAATAGTCGTCAGCAAATTCAGTGAGCTGGCTGTACTGCCTGTCGAAAAGGATTTGCCAAACTTTAAAATCTTCTTCGGTATAAGCACTATATTCTTGCTTTAATCCCTCAATAATCTGGTATGTTTTCATGTGGTAAAATAAAAAAGCCCGGTTCAACTGAACCGGGCGAATAAAAAATTAAAGTTGTTATTTATTATATTACATACCGGTTCCGCTCACGCAGTTATGATACCAATATGTATAATTTCTGTTCATTTAAGAGCAAAAGTAAGAAAAATGAATTTGGATTTCATCATTCACTCTGAAATTTTTATCTACTGAACCTTGTATAAATGAAAGGTTTAATTAAATTCGTTATAGAAAACTAAAACTATACGAATTATGAAAAAGCTCTTGAAATATATCATCATTTTCTTTGTCCTTATCCTTGGACTGTTTTTTATTATCCCCTTATTTTTAGATAAAAACTACAAGGTTGAGCGGTCGGTAAAAGTTAACATTGAAAAAAATAGAGCTCACGAATATCTTAGGGATTTCAGCCGTTTTGAGGAATGGAGTCCATGGAAAGAACTTGATTCAGCAGCGGTGATCACGATGGAAGGAGAATTAGGTGAAGTAGGGAGTACTTACATCTGGTCCGGAAACGAAGATATAGGTAGCGGGAGTATGACCATTACGGAAATTAAGCCGGATACAATAAAAATATTATTAAAGTTTGTGGAGCCTTTTGAATCCGAAAGTATGACATATTATGCGCTTAGTGGAACGAATGGCAGCACTGAAATAACGTGGGCCATGGAAGGAGAAATGCCTTATCCGTGGAACATTATGACATTGTTTATAAGTATGGAGGAACAGGTAGGTAAAGATTTTGAAAAGGGATTAAATAAACTCAAAGCTAAGCTAGAATCTTTACCCAAGGAAAAAGAAGAGGTTTCCTCAAAGGAAGTAATGATTGAACGAATTAACTTACCGGAAAGAACTTTTTTGGGAAAGCGTGAAGTGGTCACTTTTGAGGAAATGGAGAAATTTTATTCCACCAATTTTTCTGATCTCTATGGAAAGATTACTGAGAAGGGGATAGCGTTTGCAGGCGCTCCCTCTGGTTTATATTTTACCTGGGAACCCGATAAAAATCAGGCTGATATGGCAGCTGCCATTCCTATACAATCAACAGACGCAAAGTTAGAAGGTTATGAATCCTGGGTGTTGGGCGGAGATGCCCTTAAAATTGTACATATGGGGTCATATGAGGACTTAGCCAAACCACACGAAGCGATGGAAAAGTATATCATTGATAATAAACTCACTACTCGGGGACCTGCCCTTGAGGAGTATATCAGTGATCCGGGAACAGAACCTGACACGAGTAAGTGGGTGACGCATATTTATTATTTTATCGAAAATAAGCAATAATAAATGCTGGTTTATTTACTTCAAATTAAGAAGTTAATCGTATCTGGGTTTGCCTGTTTTTTTCTATATGTCGGTATGATATTTAGTCAGGAAATGCCTGAAGACACGACTTATCGTATCGAAATATTTTCGGACAAGGGCGGTCGGGTGGACTGGAATGCAAAAACCAACAAAGTAGCCCTCGATCAGGAAAATAATGGACGGTGGGATACGTATATCTGTAATCCGGATAAATCAGAGATGATTAATCTTACAGAGGATTTGACAGGTAAAACTTTTGGTGATCAAAAGGTAATGGAATGGCAGCATCGGGGACAACCCGCTTTTCATCCGGAAGGTAATTATATCCTTTTTCAGGTTATGAATGAACATGCCTCCTCGAAAATTAAGACACCTGAGTTATTGTCCCTGGGAGTGAATAATGATCTGTGGATTATGCGATCAGACGGAACCGGTAAGCAGAAACTCACAAATAATCCCAAAGGATTTTCTGTTTTGCACCCGCATTTTTCTCACGATGGCAGCACGATCATGTGGGCAGAAAAATATGCTGATAACCGAAGAGCCGGAACTTTTGGAGCTTGGAGAATTAAGCTGGCGGAAATTAATTTTGAAAAGGATAGTGTCAGATTAGAGAATATTCGATGTGTTGAACCTGTTAAAAATAAATGGTATGAAAGTCATGGCTTTTCAAAAGATGACACAAAAATCTATTTCTCCGGAAATCTTACGACAGACCTTAAGGCCAACGATATTTACTCCTACGACCTTCAAAAGAAAGAACTGGTTAATTTAACTCAATCGAATTCAACGTGGGAAGAAATGTACCATTTAAATCCTGAAGATTCAGGCATATATTCGTTTATTTCCAGCAGGTTTTTCAATTGGAACAATAAATTTGGTTGGGCTACCCTGCGAACGGAACTTTATATTAACGACGAAGGGAAAGTAAAGAGACTTACTTTCTTCAATGAAGACCGCTCACAAGAGGACGGGCTTACTAAAAAGCATTATTTCATAGGAGATCATTGTTGGAGTCCGGACGGTAAAAGTTTACTCGCGGTACTAGCCGAGGTTTCTTTTGGAGAAACAAATTCGAGAATTGTTAGGGTGTTTTTAGAGTAATTCACTTCCATCTCTGTCATTGACCGGTCGTCACAAAACTTTGGAAGATTATATCAAATAAATTATCTTTCAGCAAAATATAATTCCATGAAAAATTATACGCTATTACTGTTAACCCAATTTCTCATCTTTAACTTCTTTGCGCAAGATCCTTTACCTCGCGGACTCACTGAGCAGGAAAGGAATCAGCTTTCGACGTACGATTTTAGCAGTTCTGCCGGACCAAAGGGCATAACCACACCTCCGCAAGGCAATCTGCGTACCATGGCTGAATGGGAGGAAATTGAATATTTACTGGTGACATGGGTGCCTAATTATTCCGGGACTTTAACCGGAATCGTTGCAGCAGCGGTTAATGAGTGCAAAGTTTTAATCATAACGCCCGATGAAGCCTCTGTGGAAACAACGCTTCAAAATGCAGGCGTACCGACAGATAGTATCATTTATTTGGATCGAAATTATAATTCCATCTGGATGAGAGATTATGCGGCAAATACCGTCTATAAGGACTGGAATGATTCACTTATTTTGGTAGACTGGATTTATAATCGTCCTAGGCCCCTGGACAACGGAGCTCCCGAAGCTTACGCAAATTTTTTAAACATACCTATTTATCAGATGACCACGGCCCCAACAGATGTTATTGCCACCGGAGGTAATTACATGTCAGACGGTTTCGGAACTAGTTTTTCGTCTAAATTAATTCTGGATGAAAATGCTTCAGGGAATAGTTTTGGTGTTACAGCCAAGACAGAGTCCGATATGAATAATATTTTCGATGATTTTATGGGGATATCAAATTATATCAAGGTTGAAAGACTTCCTTACGATGATATTGACCACATTGATATGCAGATTAAACTCTTGGATGAAGAAACATTGCTTGTGAGTGAGTATCCACAGGGAGTTGCCGACGGACCACAGATTGAGGCAAACTTACAGTATATTTTATCCAACCATGTTTCAGTGTTCGGTACTCCTTTTAAAGTGATCCGTATTCCCGCTCCCCCTTCAACAGGTGGTTTATACCCTGATAACAATGGTTACTACCGAACCTATGCCAATCAGGTTTTCGTAAACAACACGGTGATTGTTCCATTTTACCGTGAGGAATATGATACCATTGCACAGCGTATCCTTGAAGAAGCCATGCCGGGTTATAATATTGTCGGGGTCAATGTAGACTATGAATCGGGAGAAAGTCTGATCGCTTCAGGTGGAGCGATACACTGTATTACACATTCTATCGGTGTTCAGGATCCACTGATTATTTCTCATCAGCGTTTAGAAGATACTTATGACAATATGAATCCATATCAGGTGACAGCCTATATTAGTCATCGATCCGGCATTTCCTCGGCTACGTTGTACTATAAAATTGGAGCTTCGGGATCCTATCAGAGCATGCCTATGACCAACGTCGCTAATGATGACTGGCAGGCTCTCATTCCTGCTCAGAACGGAGAGGTAGATGTGTTCTATTATATTGAAGCCACAAGTAATTCAGGAAAAACAAGTGTAAGACCTATGCCGGCTCCGGCAGGACATTGGGAGTTTACTGTTTTTGATGACAATAGTTCGTCGCTTGATGTAAATGAAGATTATTCATTAAATATTTATCCAAATCCTGCAAAGGCCATTACCGTGATTCCGGTGAAATCTTATGCTGACGAAAAAGGTAAAATTGAATTGATCGATGCAATGGGAAGAACGGTATCTTTAATTTTTGAAGGAAGTTTTCCAAAAGGAGAGAAAAATTATTTTATCGATGCCGGTAAATTTGCTGAAGGGACTTATTCTGTGAGAATCTCTTCGAATAGAAGAATTGAAACACATCAACTGATTATTTTATAGTACCTCACGGATTCTTTCTTTCTAAAAAAACACCCGAAGTCATTCATCGTGCTTCGGGTATTTTTTTAAGTCTATTTAATTGTAATACAGCCGTCTTTAATTTCTATCTGGTCGCCTGATTTTACTTTTACTTCACCACAATCGGTGATGATTATACATTCTGTAGCATTCCCCTGAATGGTTACGCTGCTTGTTCTACTCGAGTCGAATACAACCTCTTTAGTACTTCCACTCATCTTTACCTTAAAGGTGTGCTTTTTACTATCCTTATTGTAATAACGAATGGTTACAGCTGCAAAAGTGCTAACTACAACGGCCAGAATAAAAAATGAAGTCAAAATTAATCTTTTCATAATATAATAGTTTTGAATATTTTAAGTAAAACTACAACTAAATTATTGTTTTTTTATTATCTTTTGTAAGTGAAATAATTAATCACAACCAGTTTAATATATCTGAAAATTTCAGTAATATAATTATTACATAAACACCTGTAAAACAGCGAATAAAAGCTTTGGTCTCTTTTTTTGACAATAATTATTAAGTTTTTTTTAACAGTAAAGGCAACGATCCGTTAAATAAGTTCGTTAAAATGGCCAAACATATCAAATCGAATATATGCTACGAATATTCCTTGTCCTCCTTCTAGGGGGAGTAATTAATTTTGTTTCTTATTCCCAAAATTCGTCCTCTCTTTCGAAAGTAGAGGAGTTTCTTGGTGAACAGAAATACGCTGAGTTACAAAATACGAATCCGGGATTAATCAAATTTTTGGTGGTTCGCGTCGAGGATGGCTATTTAGTCTCAGAAAGTATAGAAGAAAAGAAATCGAGTTATATAAAAATTGATCACGTGTTCTTTAAGAAAGAGCAAATTTCTGTAGAAGATTTTATTGAACACTTAAATCAGGAGGAATTCAATATTTTGCTTTATAATTTTCCGGGAGAGGACTCAGAATCCACGAACCATTTTTTATTGGGGGACTCCGGTATTTTGCTCACGGTTTTTTCGAATAAAGCCGTAAACCTTAAAGCATCTAATTCAAATTAATTGTACTACTAAAACCTGTTGAAAACGATCCGATGAAAAGTTTAAATTTATTCATAACGCTTCTCTTCCTTTCCACGACACTTTTTCTTTCTGCACAAAATTATAACATGACCAATGGCTCGATCAGTAGCTGTAGCGGTACTTTTTATGATTCAGGTGGAAATGGAGGTAATTACGGAAATAATCAGTTATTTACTTTTACCATTTGTCCCAGTACACCCGGGGCTTTTGCCACTGTAAATTTTACTTTTTTTGACATTGAGAATAACTGGGATTTTTTAACAATCTACGATGGTAATAATACCGGCGCTCCTTCTTTGGGAACATATACCGGTACAACGGGTCCTGGTTTTGTGGCTGCGACAGCGAGCAATGCCTCTGGATGTCTGACTTTTGTTTTTGATTCAGATGGAAGTGTAACGGATGCAGGTTGGGCGGCAACAATAGGTTGTACCCAACCATGTCAGGATGTGATTGCAAACGCCACTTTTTCTCCTGCGCCTGACGGTGATGGTGTAATTCGTTTATGTCAGGGAGAGACATTAAATATGAGCGGATCGGGGAGTTACCCTCAGAACAATACGGGGTACACTCAATCCGACGCTACCTCTACCTTTGAATGGTCAGTAAATGGTACTGTTTTAAATGGGCAAAATACCTCTTATTCTTTCCCATCAGCGGGAGCCTATATCATTCAGCTTGAAATTACGGATGTTCAAGGATGTACGAACACCAATGATATCGATCAATATGTGTATGTTTCTACCACGCCAATTTTTGCGGGTACGGCCGGTGCACCGGATCCGATTTGTCTTGGAGAGCAGGCTGATTTTACAGGGGTTGTTAATCCTGTAACATTCGAACAGCAGTGTAACCAACCAAGTTTTCCACCCATTGCTTTGCCTGATGGTTCGGGTGTGTCCTATCAGACTAGCGTAAATCTAGACTGCTATGCTCCTGGACAACAGTTGACAAATATTAATGACCTTCAGTATATATGTGTGAACATGGAGCATTCTTATATGGGTGATTTAGAAATCGCAATTGAATGCCCTTCTGGTCAAACGGTAATCCTTGTTGATTACCCAAATGGTGGTGGAGGAACCTATCTTGGAGTTCCTGTAGATAACGACGCTCAACCGAATAATCAAGGGACAGGTTATCAGTATTGTTGGGATCCGGGAGCAACCAATGGTACATGGGGTGCTAATTCCGGAGGTACTTTACCTGCCGGATCTTATGAATCTGATAACCCCTTGAGTGGTCTGGTTGGTTGTGATATGAATGGTGACTGGACTCTTATTATTACTGATAACTTGGCTTCGGATAACGGTTTTATTTTTGATTGGAGCATTAATTTTGATCCGGGAATTTTACCTCCCGCAATTACATTTACTCCCTCTATAGTATCGGACGGGTGGCAGGCGGATCCTACAATTGTAGGAGGAACCAACCCAATCACTGTTGAACCTACCGCTTCGGGTGCTGCCTGCTATACCTATGTTGTTACCGATGATTTTGGTTGTACGTATGATACTACGGTATGTATTACTGTAAATCCTTCACCGGTAATCAATCCTATAGCGGATATAACAGATTGTAATCCTATTACTTTACCGAATATAACAGGAACAGACCTTACAGGAAATCAAGCCTACTATACGGGATCAAATGGTACCGGTACACAGTATAATCCGGGCGATGTGATTGCTACATCGATGACTTTATATGTGTACGATGAGGATCCCAATCCTCCGTTTTGTTCTAATGAAGATACTCTTCAGATTATCATAACGAATCCGATTCTTACAATGACCTGTCCAGGTCCGCTTACAGCTGTCTGTGATATATCAGAACAGCCAGCCTATGGTAATTTTACGGATTTTCAAAATGCGGGAGGAAGTGCTTCAACAACAGCGGGAGCTAATATTCTTCCGGGTACTTTTACATTGGTTAGTGAGGTTTCTGACAATAACTCATGCCCTGAAACTGTCACACGAACTTATCAGATTGAGGATGATTGCGGCAACATCGAAACGTGTACTCAGACGATCACTATTGACGACAACATCAATCCAACGGGAACTGCTCCGGCGAACCTTACGGTGCAGTGTATAGGTGATGTTCCGGCAGCAAATCCAGCCCTTATTACGGATGAGGCAGACAACTGCTCAGTACCGACGGTAACTCATGTAGGGGATGCATCAAACGGACTTACCTGTCCTGAGATAATCACCAGAACATATAGAATTACTGATGCATGTGGTAACTTTATAGATGTGACTCAGACGATCACAGTTGATGATACGACACCACCTGTTTTTGCAGCAGCTCCTGCAGATATTACGGTAGAGTGTATTGGCGATGTTCCTGCAATGACGAATCTTAACTGGACGGACAACTGCGATGGGGCAGGCTCGGTAGCGGGAACAGATGGAGCTTTGACGGGTGGAAGTTGTGGAGGCACGATCACAAGAACGTGGACGTACACAGATGTATGTGGTAATACTGCCACTGCAACGCAAACGATCACAGTTGATGATACGACACCACCTGTTTTTGCAGCAGCTCCTGCAGATATTACGGTAGAGTGTATT
>JAWVYS010000018.1:0-58994 GCA_033722555.1 Brumimicrobium sp. | reverse complement strand
TCAGTGTCGGAACGACCCTCGCCATGAAAGATGAGGAATACATGCTTCCCATGCACAGAAATCTGGGGGTTTTCACAACCAGAGGCATCCCTTTGAACAGGCTATTTGCTCAGTTTCAGGGGAAAATGTCGGGATTCACAAAGGGACGTGACAGATCCTTCCATTTTGGCACTCAGGAATATAAGATAGTCGGAATGATCTCGCACCTCGGACCTCAACTGGGTATTGCGGATGGCATAGCTCTTTCTTCATTGCTTAAAAATGAAAATAAAGCGACACTTGTTTTTACCGGTGACGGAGGTGCCAGTGAAGGAGATTTTCATGAATCCCTGAATGTTGCTGCTGTATGGGATTTGCCCGTAATCTTCACTATTGAAAATAATCAGTGGGGACTTTCCACGCCAAGCAATGAGCAGTTCAGATGTAAGCAATTTATTGACAAGGGCATAGGGTATGGCATGGACGCTTATCAGATTGATGGCAATAACATTTTAGAAGTTATTGTATCGGTGCGACAAATAGCCGAATCCATAAGAAAAAGACCAAGACCATTTTTGCTTGAGTGTATGACTTTCAGGATGCGTGGACACGAAGAAGCATCGGGTACAAAATATTATCCGGAGGGGATTCAGGATGAATGGAATAAAAAGGATCCTGTGTTGAATTATGAGCTCTTTCTTAAAGAACAGGGTATATTGACAGAAGAAAAAATCAAGCAGTTTACTGAGGAGATCAAATCCGAAATTCAAGAAGGACTTGATAGTGCATTTTCTGAACCCGATATCACTCCGGACACATCGCGGGAACTTGAAGATATTTACAGGGATTTCGACCAAAAGTTAATTGCTCCTAAAAGCGATAAGAAATCGGAAAAACGTTTTGTTGATGCCATTTCAGACGGACTCAAGCAAAGTATGGAGAAATATCCGGAACTTGTGCTGATGGGGCAAGACATTGCAGATTACGGAGGAGTATTTAAAGTTACGGAGGGCTTCGTTGATGCGTTCGGAAAAGATAGGGTCAGGAATACCCCCTTATGCGAATCAGCAATTGTTGGAGCAGGACTGGGATTATCGATCACAGGAATGAAGGCAATGGTTGAAATGCAGTTTGCTGATTTCGTTAGCTGTGGATTCAATCAGATTGTAAATAATTTAGCCAAGATTCATTGGCGATGGGGCCAGAACGCTGATGTGGTAGTTCGAATGCCAACAGGAGCAGGAGGTGCAGCCGGACCCTTTCATTCTCAAAGCAATGAAGCGTGGTTTTTTCATACACCGGGACTTAAAATAGTTTATCCTGCTTTTCCGGGTGATGCGAAAGGATTACTCGCCGCCGCAATTGAGGATCCGAATCCGGTACTTTTTTTCGAGCATAAATTTTTATATCGCAGTTTAAAAGAAGAGGTCTTTGACGATTATTACACCACAGAAATCGGTAAGGCCAGATTGCTTACCGAGGGGGATGATATTACTATTGTTACCTACGGTATGGGTGTTCACTGGGCACTGGATGCTCTGAAAAAAAATGCTGATATTGAGGCAGATCTTATAGACCTGAGAACTTTACTTCCCTTGGATACGGAAGCTATATACCGTTCAGTGAATAAAACGGGTAGGGTGATAGTTTTACACGAGGATTGTGAAACAGGTGGAATAGGAGGAGAGATCGTTGCACTGATTAACGAGCATTGCTTTGAGCATTTGGATGCGCCGGTTAGGAGAGTCGGTTCTCTTGATACACCTGTTCCTTTTCATGATCAGTTGGAACAAAATTTTCTTCCCCACAAGCGATTTGAAGAAACACTTCTTGAATTATTAGATTATTAGGATGATAAAGGGTGATAAACGGATTATAAAAGGTTGGATTTTCTACGATTGGGCGAATTCCGTTTATAATCTGGTAATTACTGCCGCGATATTTCCTGTTTTTTATGCGAACGTTACCGAAAATCACTATTTGGAATCGATTGGAAGGGCCGGAGAGACTCTGCGAGAAGGCGAGAATGTTATGGTCGATTTTTTCGGCCTGACCATTTCAAATTCAGTGTTACTTTCCTATGTTTTGGCGGCATCTTTTTTGACCGTTAGTATCGCCTCTCCCTTTTTGTCGGGCATAGCTGATTATACAGGGAATAAGAAACGATTCATGCAATTTTTCTGTTACCTCGGTGCGGTTTCGTGTATTTCACTTTTCTGGTTCAATCCGGCCTACATTGAATTGAGTATGCTTTCTGTATTTTTCGCGAGCATAGGGTTTTGGAACAGTTTTGTATTTTATAATGCTTTTTTACCCGAAATCGCTCACCCCGAAGATCACGACCGTATTTCTGCGCGCGGCTTCTCCATGGGTTATTTCGGAAGTATGATTCTACTGGTTCTCAGTCTGGTTCTTGTTACGTATAATCCCTCTCTCACCAAGTTTACCTTTATTCTGGTAGGTTTGTGGTGGGCGGGTTTCGCACAGATTACTTTCAGCAGGTTACCGAATAATGTGTACAGAAAGGGTAGAGAAAAGCAATCAATCTGGAAGGGTTTCAGAGAACTTAACCGGGTCTGGCATGAATTCAGAGAAACGCACAGATTGAAAAGATTTCTTTTTTCTTTTTTCTTTTACAATACGGGTGTACAGACTGTCATGTTGATGGCCGTTGTGTTTGCCAAAAAGGAGATAGAATGGAAAGGCAACGGGGGAGATATGGGGCTGATTATTTCCATTTTACTCATTCAGATATTGGCTGCGGTAGGTGCTTACCTCATGTCATGGCTTTCCGGTAAATGGGGCAATTTAAGAACGCTTACGATCGTGGTAGCGGGTTGGGTTTTGCTCTGTGTGGTGGCTTTTTATATAACCAAGCCTATGGAGTTTTATTTACTGGCCGCCGGTGTAGGTCTTGTCATGGGAGGTGTGCAAGCGCTTTCCCGCTCAACATACTCTAAATTTCTGCCAGAAACTAAAGACCATGCCTCGTACTTTTCATTTTATGATGTTACAGAAAAAATTGGAATTGTGGTAGGATTGTTTTTCTTTGGTTTGATGGAGGAATTAACCGGCAACCTTAGAGCTTCTGTGTTGTCCATTGTCGGTTTTTTTGCGATAGGTTTAATTCTCCTTTCAGTCGTTCCTCGAAAGGAAAGAGAACAATTAACGGATTAATCTGTCAACAATATAAGAGAGGCACCATATAATTCTCCCGACGGAGGGTATGCTTCTTAATTTTGTATAAAGAGATAATTATCGCATGAATTTAATATTTAAGGGAGTCAAAAATCAAAGAATCAAGAAGTGTTTCAGTGAGGTGCTGGAACGTTTTGATAATCTGCACGATTTTGAGATTGTTGTGATGAAAAGACGGGTTAAATCTTCCACCATGCAGGCCCAGCCGATTATTTCACTGAAGTCCGTTTTTACCGGGGTTAAAAAGTACCGAATCAAGCTTAACGACCATATCCGCGATCACGAAGAGTTGAAAATCACTGAAGTTCCGGATATTGTATTAAAAGGATGGTTTGCGCACGAACTTGGTCACCTTGTGGATTATAAGCAGCACTCCAATTTTTCTATGATCATTTTTGGAATTAAATATCTTTTTTCAAAAAAGTTTAAGAAGAAAGTGGAGCACGATGCGGATTATATTGCGATTACCTTTGGATATCATCAGGAGATACTTGCTACGAAAAGGTATATCATTCAGCACGATCTCATTGGAGATAAATACAAAAATAAAATCCTGAAATATTATTTGCCGGAGGAAGATGTACTTTTATGTTCCAAAGATAAAACCATCCTCAAACCGTACATGGATCTTTAAGCATTGATGAAGGAAAGGAAGTCTTCCATTTCTTCGTCTTCCATTAACTTTTGGATTTTTACCTGTCCGCCTTTTTTACTGTTTTCCTCTATGAACGTATCGTATTGATTTCTCGTGACTCGTATAACAACCACCTGGTCGATCGTTTTGTTTCTGGCTACTCTATAGTTATTGTTTTGTTTTTTCAGGTGATCGTCTATTATTTCTGCACAATTGTCTTCATTGAATTTTTCGTCACTTACGATTACCCATTTGTGAAGGTGTGTATCTTCATCTCTTTTCTGAGCGGATACCATGTATTCGTTGATACTTACATTTAATTTTTCCGAACAGGACAGTATTGCATTATCAAGTTTTTCTTCAGAAAGCTGAGAACCAAATACATTGAGAAAAAATTTAGTTCTTCCCGTTATTTTGATCTCAAAAGGGTCGAGGGAGGTAAATTTTATCGTATCACCTATAACGTAGCGCCAGGCACCTGCATTGGTGGATACAACAAGTACGTATTCATCGGACAAATTTACCTGATCCAGTGTAAATATTTTCGGGTCTTTACGAATTTCACCATTGTTGTCAATACCTCTTTCATCGAAAGGAATGAATTCGAAAAAATATCCATGATTGGTAGCCAGTTTCATAGACATTTTTTTTGGATCAGCAGTATATGCAAAAAATCCTTCGGAGGCCAGATAGGTATCTATGATTATCAATTCATTTTTGGAAATATCATCAAAATCCTTGCGGTAGGTTTCGTAGGCTACACCTCCGGAAACAAACATGCGGAAATTCGGCCAGATGTCCTGAATATATTCCAGGTTGTATTCTTTTTTTATTGCCTGAAGCATCCGTAGCACCCAGGAAGGTATTCCGGCAACGCAACCGATATTCCATTCCGGTGCCTTTTCAACGATCTTTTTAAGGCGTAAATCCCAATCGTTTAATGAAGCTATTTCTTTTCCGGGCCGATAAAAATAATCGTACCAGTCGGGGAAATTGCTGACATTTATACCGCTTATTTCCCCTTCGAAAAAGCCCTGCTCCGTTTTCTTCAAATCACTTGAGCTACTAAGCATGAGTACCTCACTTTCGAATATTTCCTCGGGAACTGAGAATTTTGCCAGTTCCGATGTCAGGGCAATCCCTACAGATCGCATAGAGGATGAAAAGTCGTTCGTTACAGGGATTTTTTTGCTTTCACTACCTGTTGTTCCGCTGGTAAGGGCGAAATACTTTGGTTTTCCACGCCAGGTAATATCAGGAAACCGTTGTTGTTTTTCCCACCAAAATTTTATTTCTTCATACGAATGAATCGGAACTTCATTCTTGAAGTTTTCGTAGATATTTTCTTTACGGAGGATTTCAGGGAAACCATGGAATTTACCGAACGCGGTGTTTTGGGCGTCTGATAATAGATCAAGGAGAACCTTTTTCTGATCCTCAATCATATCGTTCTGATCGGCACTGATATTAGGATTTAACTGAGCCGCAGCCTTAATTATTTTACCAAGAATTCCCATATCCTAAAAATAGGAAAAACATGGGCTTTTGTCAAGTTAGACAGACATAATTCCTATGCTTCCGGAGCCAGTCTCAGCACGATTCCGTTTATTTCTTGAGTAATAGGTATCTGGCATCCCAAACGGCTATTTTCTTCCACAAAGAAAGCCTGATCAAGCATGTCGAGTTCGGCATCACTTTGTTCTTCAAGTTGGTGGTCCGATTCAAGATAACATTGACAAGATGCACACATGGCCATTCCGCCGCATGTGCCCTCTACCGGTAGATCGTAAGATTTACAAACCTCCATTATATTCATGTTCATGTCGGTGGGTGCTTCAAGTTCATGGGCTACACCCTCTCTGTCAATGATTGTAAGCGTTATGCTATTTTCGGACATTGAAATGTTTTTTTGCAAAAGTAGTGATTTATCTTTTCATCCAATGAACGAGAGGGAGCCATTTTGACTCCCCTTTACAGCTGTTCATTGGTATCATCTTACCTTGTAAACGGTTCTTTTCTTCCTTCTTGAATTATCCTTGAGATTCACTACCCATGTTTCAATGGTTATTTCTTTTCCGGGTGTTACCATTGCCAAGTTGCGCATTGCTTCTGTGCTTAACTGATTTCCCTGTCCCGGAATTGGACGCGGTAAACCGTCTATGGTAATTGTATAATTATCAACACGGAAATTACAGGGTAGGGGAATACCATCTTCATAATAGGGAAAAATACTGCGTGCTGCTCTCACTTGTGAGATTGAAGCTGTTTCATTTTCCTCTACTGAACCCAGTTTCAGGAAGGGTGTGGGCATATCTTTTACGATGAATTCGTGCGTTCCAAGTGGAGTTTCTGAACCATCGGCTGCGATTCCGATAACTTTAATACTTGCGGTTCTCTCACGACCGGGAATGGCTATTTTTTTACCATTAATTTCCTGAATTCGTACATTGTTTACTGCTACGAGACGGTAGTTCGTAAAACCACTTACACCACCGGATATTTCATTGTCATTTCCTCGGTAAAGGATGTTTAGATTTGGTAATGATACATTGCTCGACGGTTTTCCAACGGTGTAGTTATAAGCCCAGTTCCGAAATTTTATCTCGTTGTTTTCTTTTACACCTATCTGACCGCGAACGGCGTAGTTTCCGGGCAGATTGCCGGGCAAAGAAATCTTTCCTGAAGTCGTTTTCCATTTTTCAGGAAGTGTATCCTCGTTGATACCGTATTTGATCACGTGATTTTCCGTGGAATCATAGGCGGCGATCATTATGTTCAGATTCAGGGAATCACCTTGATTGATATAGCTGCTGTGCGCAAAGGCGAGAGGTTCTATCTTATTAAAATTGAAAAGAGGAGCTTCTACCTTCGCAAGCATAAAATCTGAGGCCAGGCTGCTTGCATTTAAGACATCTACTTTAAGAGCGGTAAAAAGCGCTGCCGCTGCTACTATCGGAGCATGATCGAACATCGCCGATACCCAAGGTTTTGTTTGAATTGTACCGCCGTCTTTTACTTTTACGGTTTCAGGTATACTCAGTGTTTGGTATATATGTCTGAGCGAAGCGGTATCCTTCGGATTGGCCTGCAACAGCGCCTTCTTTAAATCGCTTGAAGCTAATTTCGGATCGAATTTCCATTGTTTCGTTCCTTCTTGATAGGTTCCCATGATTCCGGTTACCTGGTTTCGGTAATTCAGGATTTTTTCCCTGATGGCTTGACCTTTTTCATTCGGTGTATTGGGATTTCCTCCAATAAAGAGGTTCGTTGGAATATCATAATTATCCATGTTCGATATATCGAAAAGTGGTTTTAGGCTTGTTATCTGTCCTTTTTTGTTCGTTTTTTCGATCCAATCTTTGCCCTCAGCCGTTTTGATCATTTCGTTTGAGTTTTGAAGAATGAAATGAATCGTTTCATCCGTGATTTCATTCAGTTTCGTAGCTTTTGATTCCCACAGGTCTATTTTAGTCATATCGGCCTTTTTTTCCTTCAGTGCCATCCTTTTTTTACTGAACAGGAGATTATTTATCTCTCCTTTTTTCTGAGCTATTTGTCCGCTCGAATCTAACTTATCGTTGATCGTTATAAACGCTGCAATGATCTCTTTAGAGACGTTTAACGCAAGTAATGCCGTAAGCACTAAATACATCATACCGATCATCTTTTGTCTTGGGGTTTCTTTTCCTCCTGCCATGGTTTTTGTTTTTTGGGGTTCATCTGTTGAATGCAGGAAACTGAAAAAGTAACAAACCTGATAGAGAATTATATCGGATGTTTGGTTTTAGGCGGGAAGGTGGTTGTTCGATTGAATAAAAAAAGCCGCTCAAAACTGAGCGGCTTTCAATCCATTGAAATATGGATTAGTAACTCCAAACGTCATGTTCGATGAGTCGGATCTCTTCAGTAATCTTTTGAGATTCGATCAAAGCATCTACACCTGTTCGATATTTATCAATACTTCGGTCATAAACGTTCTCTTCTTTGTGGATGAAGGAGCCGAATCTGCGCTTCATGAAGAAGTCATCGAAGCTCATCCATCGTGAACCGTTATCCTCGTTATAAACGAAATAGTTATTGAAAACGTATCGACAATCCGTAGGGAAGTATAACCAGAACATGGTCCACGTCCCTGAGATATTTCCGTTTTGATCTTTATCATAACGTACCGGTGCGATACCTAGAATTCGAACGTCAAGAACGGATCTTTCCTTGTCGAAAAACCAATCCTCTTTGATTTTGTACTGGACTATGTCTTTTGACGTGTACCATAGGGTATCACGGTCTGGATAAACATAGTTTCCTGCAGCATCGAGTGAATCCTCTCCATATATATTGGAAAGAGGTACATCACTATCAGCACCCAATGTGCCTAAGTAATAGAACAATTCATCCCGATAGGCAGAATCTGTGTAATAATCTTTTCCTGGTTCAGGTAAGATCGGATATTTGAACTGATCACCATCTTTAATGGTAAACGCTACCGGATTGTAATCAGAATATACCGTAAGATCACCTGCAAGGATATGCTGACGTATTACAGTCCACAAACTCCATCGTGATTCATTTCGAACCCAATTATACTCCGGTGGATTTGTAAATTCATCCAAAGGATAATATAATGGTCTATTTATCTTTTCGCGAAGATCAATTGTTCGCCAAACACGTCGACTCCATATCACATCCGCCTCGCGCACGTATTCATAAGGAATTAAGCGCTTAGTTGGGATGTGAGTAGAAAGATACACTCCATCGATGACACCTGTCTCAGTTCTACTGTTGATAGGTCCACCGTTGATATCGCCTTGAGCTGTAACACTCAGGCCTATAATCAACATCACACTTACAATTAAATTCTTCATAATCTTGAATTTTTATTATTTCACCTCGAAAACGGCTCCCTTTTTGGCGATTTTGCCATCAGGACCTTTCACGTTGGTCATAAAGGTTATTGTAGAACCTTTTCTGGCCTGGCCGATCAAAGCCTGTGCTTTCGCTGAAAGAGTTGCACCATTTCCGCTTTCCGGTCTTGGAGCTCCTGATACGTTCACCTCCCATGAGATAACGTCAAACTTTGCCTCCAATGGGATTTCAGGTGGATACATAGCGAATAATCTTCCCGCAGCACGTAAAGATGCTAGAGGAGCGGCTTCACCATCCCAAACTGAACCAAGTTTTACCGTAGGTCTCGGCATGTTTTGTACACGGAATTCAAAAGAACCTAAGCTCGCGCTTGAACCATCTGCAGCAACTCCTGAAATATTGATTTTCGCAGTTCTTCCACTACCAGGTTTAGCAATGTAATATTGTCCTGATTTGGATAAACTTTCAATGTTCCCTCCGGATGATAGTTTGTAGTCAGTATAACCTGACGCCGCACCTTCAACTTTGTTCGCGTAACCTCTGTAAAGAACGTTCATTTCCGGTAAAGAAACGGTTCCTGAAGGTTTTCCAACGGTATAAGTAAATGACCAGGGTTTCCATGTTAACTGACCTTTTTCTTTCACACCGATAGCACCTTTAACTACATAGTTACCAGGAGAAGATCCATCCAAAGGAATTGAACCTGTTGTTTCTTTCCAATTATCCGGGTTTGAATCATTGATACCAAATTTTATCGGCGGCACATCAGTAGAATCGTATGCTGCGATCATTACTCGAAGATCAAGAGAATCTCCCGCGTTGATATACCCTGTTCTGGCAAAAGCCAACGGTTCAATTTTGTTAAAGTTGAACGTCGGAGCATCAACCTTCGATAGCATGAATTCTGCAGCCAGACTCTCAGCATTCAGGATGTCTACCTTTACCGCAGTAAGCATTGCTGCTGCTGCAACAATGGGGGCGTGGTCAAACATCGCAGACGGCCAAGGCACCATTTTGGTAGTTCCTGCATCTTTCACTTCTACCATATCCGGTATTGTCATTGCCTTAAAGAACTGGGAAATTTTAGAAGTATCATCCGGATTCGCTGTTAAAAGGGCGTTCGGTAAATCTTCTATTTTCTCAGGAGCCTTAAAGGTGTATTGCTTATCACCAACTTTATATGTTCCCATCAATTCTGAAACATAATTTCTGTAGCTATGCACTGAATCAATGATTGCTAATCCTTGTTCTTTTGGCTTCATTGGATTACCTCCGATAAATCTGTTTGTAGGGATATCGTAGTTATCCATTGCACTGATATCCAGTAAAGAATTCAGTTCGGTGATAGCACCTGTCTCCTCATCTTTTTCTTTGATCCAGTCTTTACCTTCAGCTTCCTTGATCATTGCGTTGGATTCACCTAATATGAATCCAACGATCTGTGTTGTTCTTTTATTAAGTGATATCGCTTTGTCTTGCCACATATCGATAATCGAGAGATCACCTTTCTGGGCAACAATTGCTGCTCTTTTACTATCGAAGGTACCGTAAGTCTGAGTAGTCGAATTCTCAATGATTTTACCACTTGCCTTCAATTTGTCATTAATAGTAACGAAAGCCGCAACAATCTCTTTTGACACGTTAAGTGCCAAGAGAGCAGTCAGTACGAGGTACATCATACCGATCATCTTCTGTCTTGGGGTTTCTTTTCCTCCTGCCATGATTAATTAATTTTTTTAAGTTTTTAATTAAATGTTCGAAAACATTTTCTTCAAATTCTATTTGCTGATTAGCCTTTAGAAATTGTCATGGCTTTTAACATATTTCCATAAACGTTATTAAGATCAGTTAAGTTCTTAGATAACATGGACATATTTTCTTTGTAAAGTCTTGTATCTTCTACAGAATCAGATAGATTTTTCATCATATCCGTAACTTGAGCCTGGAATTTCTCCGTGGCCTCAAGGTGAGCAGATGATCCTTTCAACTGAAGTTCGTATACATTGTTAAGAGCTGCAAGGTTTTTAGAAACTTTTTGCATTTGCTCTCCGAAAGACTGACCTTCTTCCTGAGAAGATGTCATACCTGAAATTGCCTCAGAAGCTCTTTCGTAAGACTCAGACAATTTAGATACTTTGTCAGAAGCAGCCTGCAGACTGTCAACATAAGAATCCGTTGCTGCGGCAGCTGAAGTAACACCTTTTAACTGAGCGGCGTTATCTCCAAGAGCACGCATCCCTTCACCTAAACGTTCAAGCAATGCACTGTCAATTTTGGCCTCTTCGAGCATTTTGTCCAATTCTTCAGTTACTCCTCCGCTCTTTCCGCCTCTTGAAGAAGCCGGTAAGTTTTCAGGATCGAAATCTTCATCGTGGCCTAATGCCAATTCAGGATATACAAGTTCCCAGTTTGGATCTTCATGTATAGGTTCGAAGGCTGAGAAGATAAAGATAAGAGCTTCCGTACTCAGACCAATTACGAGCATCGCTCCTGCTCCCGGCCAGTGCATGATTTTAAACATCGCCCCAATGATAACGATTGCTGCACCGAATCCATACAATTTCGCCATAAAGGCTTTCCACTTTTTACTTCCTGGTTTCATAGTTTACTACTTTTTTAAGGTTTAACGATTTATTTTGTTTTTGTTTTGATTACGAATTTAATTTCTGATTTGAAAGTCAGATTATCTCAATTGGAGATCTTGGTCTAACTCTTCACCACCTTCTGATGAGAAGTCTCTGCCACCTCTTCCAAGGTGAGTGGCTACACTTCTGAACCCAACATACGATTTTGCTGTATCGCGATATTCGTATGTACGAGAAGAAGTTTGCAGGTAGAAACCAATATCTTTCCATGAACCTCCTCTGATTACTTTACGCTTCATTGAAGGCGGATCCCAGTCCATGGCGTTATATCTATATTCTGCATTTAAATCGTGAGACATTTCATACATGGACTCATCGTAGGCTGTTTCGCACCATTCAGATACGTTTCCTGCCATACAATATAGTCCCCAACCATTCGGGTTATACGAGTAGGCTTTAACCGTATGGAAACCACCGTCCTCAAAGTATCTTCCACGCATTGGTTTGAAGTTACCGAGGAAACATCCGGAAGCATTTCTGATATACGGACCTCCCCAAGGGTACTGAGAAAGATCAAGGTCACCACGTGCAGCTCTTTCCCATTCAGATTCAGTCGGTAAACGGAAGTCGTTTACATAAATTTCTCCCATTGATGATAACCAGCTATTCAATAACTGTGTTCTCCATACATTGAAAGCTTTGGCCTGAACCCAGGTAACACCAACTACCGGATAATTATCGTAAGCAGGATGCCAGAAATACATGTTTGTCATCGGGTCGTGGAACGAGTAGGTAAAGTCTCTTACCCAGCAAAGAGTATCCGGATATACGTTGATCACTTCATCGATGATGAATCGCTGTCTGTTTTCATGTCCACGAATGGCGTTGTTCTGACCCAGTTTATTGAAATAACCCATGTCTAAGTCATTACCCTGTGGTTCTTTAGTAAACGGATGCTCAGGAGTTTTTAAGGTTCTGTGATCCTGATTCAATTTGTTCCCCTGATAGTCGTAACCATCCGGTTTAATATGTACCTCACCGCGACGTGCAGCTTCTACTAGATCGATCCAATAGTAGCGGAACTTTAGTTTTCGCGTATCGATTTCTTTTCTTTTATAGAATCGCTGTGGTTGCGGATAATACATATCAGCTAAGATAGGTACCAGCATTGGGTCCTCATAAGAAAATGATCTGTCCCAGTTGAGAGAAAACACCTCACGGTTTCTGAATCGATCACTTGGGTCATATTCTACCCATTCCAATGCACCTTCGTCAAAGTACTCGTCCTGATAATTGATGTACCTTTCAGCTTCTTCATCTTCTTCAAGACCTTCAAAGATTTTTTCGCGAGCAATGGAGTCTCGTACCCAAAATACAAACTGACGATATTCGTTGTTCGTGATCTCGGTTTGATCCATGTAAAATGCCTGGACAGAAACTGTCTTCGCGATGGTTTGGTGCATGAATGGTACATCATCGTCGTTCTGACCCATGACATAGGATCCTGACGGTATATATACCATTCCTAGGGGGATTTCAGGATAGTATGGTTGTCTACCCAAAACACCAGTTAAATGCCCGGTTCTTGAACTACAAGAAACGAGTATTATTCCGATTAAACTTATTACCACTAAATTTTTCATTCTACCTCTTTTTTACTTTCCGAATCATCACTAACATTCTACAGGATCAACTAACTTGGGATGATTATAACGGAAACCCTACCCAAATGGTTACAATTTTTTTTAATAATTACAAATATCTTGGATTTCTTGCTTTAGTATATGGCAGCGGAGGTAATGGATGGCAATAGCGCAACATTAACTCGTGTGAACCTACCGATATATTCGAAAGTCTGTTTACTGTGAAGTCATACGAATAACCGAATGTAAAGCTGTTCCAGTACATCCCGGCCATTATTCCAACTGCATCAGACGGTCTGAAGGTTAAACCTCCGAAAAACATTTGATCCCATACAGCACGCACATTGATGTCGCTACTGAATTTTACGAAATCTGTTCTCATCAAAAGGTTACCCTCGATGTCAAGTTCGTCAACATCAAAAGCCTGCTTTAAAGTATAACCACCCATTACGTAATAATGTCTTCTCGTATTAAAGTTGAGTTGGTCAAGTTCTGTAGCAGGTAAGTGCGTAGATGAAATACCTGCATACCAACCATCGTTGTGCATATAATATGCCCCGAAATTTGCATCTAAACCGGTTTGACCCGTTGAAGGCGGCAAAGAAGCATCGTTGGGATCGTTGGGAGTAATCCAGATCGGACTCATTCCATAACTAACTATACCTAGTGCTACTCCCAGACCTAAAGTTCCGTCGTAAAGGGGAAGGTGGTAAGAATAGTTCAGGGTAACGTTGTTCTGACGAGCAAATCCTACTGCGTCATGATAAAATGATATTCCCGCTGCGCTTGGGAAATATTGAGAAAGATTAGCTTCTGCGTTGAAAAGTGCCGAGTTAGGAGCTCCGTTTACCTTGTCCCACTGATTACGGTAAATCAATGTTCCGCAGACCTGAGCAGGCATTCCAACACCTGTTGCCCCGGGGTTTATACTCATTTTATCAAAAATAAAATGGGTTAAAAGCTTATCTTGTTGACCGAAGACCATAGACGACCCAAGCATCAACGTGCTGAAAATCAATAGATATTTCTTCATAAAAGCTATGTCTTTCAATTGTTTAAATTGTTAGATGAATCACAACAACACTCCATCAGGCGACTAAAATAGTTAAAAAAATGAAAAAAAGAAATTTATTTTTTGAGAATTAATTGTTTTCAACAAAAATCTGTTCAAATGTGTAAACTATAAAATGAATCAGCAGAGTTTTTGGTAGGTCTTCCACCAAAGATCAGGTATTTCACCTTTCATAGCTTCCTGATATTCTTCATAACTGCAAGGAACCATTTGGTGTCTTTCGAATTTATGTCCTTTAACTCCGGGATAAGGTACTTCCATCCACCAGCGTGATGACTTGTCACTTTTACTGAATACGATTTCCTCGTTGAGTTCCTCAAGCGTTACCCTGTACTTTTTATATCCTCTCCGGCTTCCCACAGGAAAGTCTCCTTTTCGGTTTTCGTATCCATCAATAAAATACCATATCATCTGAGCGATCAGTTCGCTCAGTGCTGCCGAGGGATTTTCTGATACATAATTGAATATCCCAATGCTCGTTATTTTATCACTTATTCCTGCATACCTCATTAATTGGCATGACTCCTGAGCAAAAAATCCATTGGGAGAAGCATATGTTTGATCACCATGGTCCGCACACCGTATGGAATTCAGATCAAAACTGAGAATGTCTGTATTCCTCATAATGGGTTCTGACAGTTTAATGTTGGTGTTAAGACTTCCTAAACGAAGTACATCGAAGTATAGATCGTTGAAGAGATCAATTGTAGCCGGGGATATATAATGCGATTGAGCGCCTAAATTGCTGTAATTAAAAAGGAAACATGGCTTGTGAAGTAGAATGTGTGAAAGCCAGCCATCGATTCTGACTTCCTCTTCGGTTGATCCTAGGTCAAGTCTATTGTCAACGGTAGTAAGATTTATCAGCTGTTCAAGTTTTTCATAAGCGCGGTAAAGGGGTAAAGTAAGATCCTGAGTGCCGCCGATTATGAAGGGAACAATGTTGGCTTTGATCAGCTCCTGACAAACGGCCGTAACCGCGTGATAAGTGTCTTCAACACTTTTTCCAGGGTGAATTGTTCCCAAATCATATATTGTGTGTTTCCAATTGGAACCCGGGAAAAGGTCATAAAGAGAATTCCTGAATGCATCATTTGGACGGTTTTGAAAGTCGCTTTGTCTGTTTTCAGGGACATAAAATATGGCAATACCCTTTTTTTTGAATTCCGGGAAACTATCCTCCGTGTGAACGAATATTTTTTTGCCCAACGAATGTTGCTCATTTTTGAACTCAGGAGTGACGGGCCGGAAATAAATGGAAATATCCTTCATGACACTGTTTTAAGCAAATATACACGAAGCGCTATTTCTTTTGAGATAAAAAAGAAAAATTTTCTAAAAAGAAATTGTCGAAAACCCGATCCGCTTATCCCCAGGGATGTCAGTCTATTTCTTGGAGCCCTTTTTTGATCGTCCTCCTTTTTTGGGCTGATTTTCTGCAATGTGAAGACACTCCTTATAAGTGAGCTTCTCAGGATCTGCGTCTTTGGGTAGTTTGAAATTTTTCTTTCCGATTTTCAAATAAGGTCCCCATCTCCCGATGAGTAACTGCATGTCCTCATCTTCGGAGAAGGTTTTTATGATCCTCTTCTCGTCCTCAATTCTTTTCTCTTTGATGAGTTCTATGGCTCGTTCCAGATCAATTTTCATCGGATCATCCTCTTTCAGGGAAACAAACTTATTGTTGTGCTGAATGTAAGGTCCGAATCGTCCGATATTTGCCTTTACCGTTTTATCTTCGAATTCACCGAGTGTTCTGGGAAGTTTAAAAAGATCAAGGGCTTCTTCCAAGGTGATTGTCTCAATGGACTGATTTGACCGTAAACTTGCAAACTGTGCTTTTTCTTCACCTTCAGATTCACCGATCTGAGCCATCGGTCCATAGCGGCCGATTCTTACGATAACTTTTTCGCCTGTTTTTGGATGTTCGCCAAGTACCCTTTCTCCTGAGGCTCTGTCGGAATGTTCGAGCGTTTCCTCAACATTTTTATGAAATGGGTCATAAAACCGTTTGATCATCTCGGTCCATTCTTTCAAACCCTCTGCAATTTCGTCGAATTCCTCCTCTACCTTTGCAGTAAAGTTGTAATCAAGAATACGCCCGAAATGCTCAACGAGGAAATCGGTAACTACCATTCCTATGTCTGTTGGAGACAGTTTATTTCTCTCTCTTCCGGTAATTTCTGAAGCTGTTTTCTTTTGGATTTCGCCGTTTTTTAACTCTAAAACCTGATATGTTCTTTCTGTTCCTTCACGCTCTTTCTTTTCTACATAACCTCTTTTCTGAATGGTAGAGATTGTTGGGGCATAAGTAGAAGGTCGTCCTATTCCTAACTCTTCAAGCTTCTTAACCAGTGAGGCTTCTACATAACGAGGAGGCGCTTTGGTGAATTTTTCAGTAGCGGTAATTCTTTTTGCCTGCACCAAATCGTTGACCTTAACATCCGGGAGTAATCCCTCCAATTCTTTTTCTTCATCGTCATCTTCAACCGAAGATTCCAGATATACTTTTAAGAAACCGTCAAACTTGATGATTTCTCCTTTTGCTACGAAAATATCTTTGACCTCTTCGGCGCCTATTTTTATGGTCGTTCTTTCAAGTTTTGCAGGACTCATTTGCGAGGCGATAGACCTTTTCCAAATCAAATCATAGAGCTTTTCCTCGTCAGATCCCATGGAAACGTGCTGTTTGCCGAATTCGGATGGTCGGATCGCTTCGTGGGCTTCCTGAGCTCCTGCTTTCTTGGTTTTAAATCGTTGAGGATTGCTGTAAGATTCCCCGTAATTTTTGATAATTGCCGCTTTTGCTCCCTCTATTGCAGTATCGGAAAAATTCACACTGTCGGTACGCATATATGTAATATGACCGGCTTCGTAAAGACTTTGTGCAACGCGCATGGTTCGAGAAACACTGAATCCTAGCTTCAAACTCGCTTCCTGCTGCAATGTTGAAGTCGTGAAAGGGGCACTCGGATTTTTAGTGGCCGGTTTTTTGGTTACCTCAGTTACTTTAAAATGTGCGTCTGAACAGTCTTTGAGGAAATTCTCCACCTCTTTGTCCGTCCCCAAATTATGTGCGAGGCTGGCTTGGATAGTTTCCTTGTCTTTGGCAAAAAGCCCCGTTACTCGAAAGTAATTTTCGGGGCTGAAGTTCATGATCTCTCTTTCGCGCTCTACGAGCAATCTAACGGCAACCGACTGTACCCTTCCTGCCGAAAGACTCGGTTTAACCTTCTTCCACAATACCGGAGAAAGTTCAAACCCAACCAAACGATCTAGAACACGGCGTGCCTGCTGCGCATTTACCAGTTCCTGATTAATTTCCCGTGGATTTTCAATAGCGCGCTGTACGGCTGGTTTCGTTATCTCATTGAAAGTAATTCTTTTTGTATCCTTTTTATTTAGGTTCAATGTTTCGTATAGATGCCATGAGATGGCTTCTCCTTCACGGTCTTCATCCGTCGCAAGCCAAACTGTTTCAGCTTCTTTAACCAGTTTCTTTAACTCGGCAACAATGGCTTTTTTATCACTGCTTACGGCATAATCAGGAGCGAAATTATTTTCTACATCGATCGCAATCCCCTTTTTAGCCAAATCCCTTACGTGACCATAGCTGGATTTCACGGTGAAGTCCTTGCCCAGATATCCCTCAATGGTTTTGGCTTTAGCCGGTGACTCAACAATTACTAAATTCTTAGCCATAAATTTTTCGAATTATTCAATGGTTTTTTAAAAACTGAGTGCAAAATAACTTTAAAATTAAACGAAAACCAAACAATTGAACTGAATGGTATCAAAACGGAAGTATTTATTGCAACAAAACAGGAGGATTTAAAACTATTGATTACTAATAAATTGCGAATGAATCGAAGGTGCAAAAGAAGGAGTTTGGATAAATTTTAAAATTTTAGCAACTGACATTTTGACACGATCTTTAGAAAGATTATCTTTGGCCCCTATTTTCAATTTTAAATCATTCGATGGAACTAAATAATATATCTAAAGAGATGGATGAGAGCCGACAGGGCGAGGCGTTGGTGTTAGATACTAAGAAACCGAACGGCAAAAAACTATATCTGGAGAGCTACGGTTGTGCTATGAATTTTTCCGACAGCGAAGTTGTTGCTTCGGTTTTGATTGATAAAGGCTTTACGACCACCAAAAATCAAGACGAGGCCGATGTTGTACTTATAAATACGTGTAGTATAAGAGAGAATGCTGAGCAGCGTATTCGCAATCGCTTATCTCAGTTCAATAAGGCAAAACGCGAACGACCGGGTATGGTAATCGGTATCCTCGGTTGTATGGCCGAACGTTTGAAGAAAGACCTCCTCGAAGAGGAAAAACTGGTTGATCTTGTTGCCGGACCTGACGCCTACCGAGATCTTCCCGGTTTAATAGAAGAAGTGGAGGGTGGTCAAAAAGCGGTAAATGTGCTTCTTTCCAGGGATGAAACCTATGCAGACATTAACCCGGTGAGGCTGGACGAAAATGGCGTAACAGGTTTTGTAAGCATAACGCGTGGATGCGACAATATGTGTTCATTCTGCGTGGTTCCTTTTACACGTGGACGTGAAAGAAGCCGCGATCCCCATACCATAGTTAAAGAATGTCGCGACCTTTTTGAAGCTGGTTACAGGGAGGTAACTCTTTTGGGTCAGAATGTAGACAGTTATCGCTGGAATATGACTTCTAAGGGTGAAATCAAAGATGCAGAGAGCCCCACGACGAATTTTGCTCAGCTTTTGGAAATGGTGGCTGAAGTGGATCCGAAATTGAGAATACGATTTTCTACGTCGCATCCGAAAGACATGACCGACGATGTGCTTCATGCGATGGCCCGTCACAAAAATATTTGCAAGTATATACATTTACCTGTTCAATCGGGTAATACCGAAATGCTTAAAAGAATGAATCGCGGATATTCAAGGGAGTGGTACCTCAACAGGATTGAAGCGATCAAAAGGATTATTCCGGGATGCGGTATTTCTACCGATATTATTTCGGGATTCTGCGGAGAAACTGAAGAGGAACATCAGGATACCCTGTCTTTGATGCGCGAGGTAGAATACGATACAGCCTATATGTATAAATATTCTGAAAGACCAAAAACCCTTGCTGAACGTAAATTTGAAGATGATATCCCTGAGGAAATCAAACAGAAAAGGTTGGAAGAAGTGATTGCACTTCAGCATTCACACAGTGAGAAAATTAACCAGCAACAGATCGGTAAGATAGAGGAAGTACTGGTTGAACGTGTTTCAAAAAGATCTGATAAGCAAATGCTGGGAAGAACGGATAGGAATCACAAGGTTATTTTCGACAGAAAAGACGCCAAAATCGGACAGTATATCAAGGTAAAAATTACAGGCTGTACGAAAGCTTCCCTCTCAGGTGAAATAATTGAAAATAAGCAATGAATATTCAGCAGGTAAAACAGCGTTTCGGTATCATTGGTAATGCTCCCCGTCTTAATCGGGCCCTGGAGGTTGCTATGCAGGTTGCTTCAACGGATATTTCTGTGCTGGTGACGGGTGAAAGCGGAACGGGTAAAGAAATTATTCCACAGGTAATCCACCACCTGAGTGCCCGGAAACATGCCGGATATATTGCCGTAAACTGTGGAGCAATTCCAGAAGGGACAATAGATTCCGAACTTTTTGGTCACGAAAAAGGAGCGTTTACCGGCGCCAGCGGCAGTAGAAAAGGATATTTTGAAGAGGCCGATGGTGGAACAATTTTTCTGGATGAGGTGGCTGAATTGCCTCAGCAGACTCAGGTTAGACTTCTTCGCGTTCTTGAAACCGGCGAGTTTATCAGGGTTGGTTCTTCGAAAGTGATTAAAACGAACGTCCGTGTGGTGGCAGCTACAAACGAAAATATGGCTGTGGCTATTCAGAAAGGTAAATTCAGGGAGGACCTTCTTTATCGATTAAGCACGGTACCGATTCAATTACCTCCGCTGCGTGAAAGAAAGGAGGATATTCATTTGCTTTTCCGGAAATTTGCTGCCGATTTTGCAGAAAAATACAGAATGCCGGCAATCAGGTTGGAAGACAATGCCGTTATACTCCTTGAGAGTTATCGCTGGCCGGGAAACATTCGTCAACTGAAAAACATTGTTGAACAGATCTCTGTGATTGAGAACGAAAGAGAAATCTCGGCGGAAAAACTAAAAATCTATTTGCCTGAGGAAACCGAAACAAGAGCACTTTCAGTAATAGATAAATCGGGTTCGGCCGATTCACAATCCGTAAGCGACCGTGAACTTATGTATAAATTCCTCTTCGACATGAAAAGGGATCTCAATGAGCTTAAAAAGCTCGTCATTGAGTTACTCAATGGGAACGGAGAGGTTGATCTTACCAGAAAACAACGCGATGTTCTGAACAGGGTTTATACGGATATTTCGAATGAAGACAGTCGCAGATTGCTTGAATCAGGTCTTGAGCAGGAACCTCCTGTAGATAATGACTACACGGAAACTCAGCACACCGCTATCGTTGACAGTGACTTCCATGAACATGTAGAGGTGGAGGAATCTTTATCACTCGAAGAAAGGGAAAAGGAATTCATAAAAAAAGCCCTCGAAAAGCATAATGGAAAACGTAAACATGCTGCCAGAGAACTAGGTATCTCGGAGCGCACACTTTACAGAAAAATAAAGGAATATAATTTGAATTGATACGTTATCAGGGAACTATGCGCGCATGTGTCTATTTATTGATCAGTATTCTGCTCACATCCTGCTGGCCGACGAGCGTTTCTTTCAGAGACGGAAGCGTCCCTCCTGAATGGAAGCGATTCATGGTAAATACACTGGAAAGCAATGCAGCGAATGCTCCCATAAGTTATGCTCCCAATCTTACCGAAGAGATAAAAGATGCTGTACAAAACAGGGTAGGTTTGAAGCTTGTTCCGGATGAAAGTGAAGATCCTCAGGTAATAATTACCGGCAAAGTGAATAATTATATCGTTACGCCCTTAGCATTGCAGGGCGATGATGTAGCAGCCAAAAACCGACTGACTATTTCAGCCGATTTTGAAATTTTTATTTCCGAACCCGAAGAAGATGTCATGGAATTAAGGGTTTCGCGTTTCGCCGACTTCGATTCCAATCAGGATGTAGGTGCAATTCAGGATCAGTTATTACAAGAAATTAATGATCAGATTGTGCAGGATGTTTTAAATAAGTTACTTTCGAATTGGTAATGCTGGATACAGAAAACATATCGAAACTTATTAAAGATCCCGGGATGATCGAAAAAGCGCATCTCGATGATCTTAAAGTTCTGAGTGATAAATATCCCTTTACACCGGTTTTTTCGCAGCTCTATTTGAAAGGATTGGCAGTTTTCGATCCGATACTGTTTGAGGAACAACTCAAAAAGCATGCTTATAGGATACCCGACAGAGCACAGTTATACAGCCTGATCCATTTTGCAGAAAAGAAAAATGTTTCGCAACCCGACGAAGTCCCGGAAGAGGTGATAACCGATCAAATTGCTGAGGAAATTGTGGATGATCACTCTGTTTCTGAAGTATTGGAACAACAGGAGGACCGAAAGATCGAAGATGAAGATCTGAATACCGGCGAGAAGGAAGATTTTCAGAAGGATCACGCTAAACCTCAAGATCAGGACCAGGAAGTTAAAGAAGAGGTTTCCGATACAGATCGAAAAAGCAGTTTGAAAGAAAAAGATCCTCTGGAGAGAGATATTCTTGCCCACGCAGTAAGTTCTTCTATTTCTTTCGAAGTGGATGAAGAATTTGGAACGGATAATACTTTTCAGATTGATTTTAGAAAACTGAGTACCATCGATGAAATTCCAACCGAGGAAATAGAAGAAATAGATTTTGGGGATAATCCCGGAAATGAATCGATAGAAAAACCGAAGGATTCTGTTAAAAAAGGTGAGGGCAAGCGGTCTTTTACAGACTGGATGAAGCCTTTCATTCAGGAAGACGGAAAGCATGTTGAGAACGAAACGCTTCAGTCGGAAAGACAAACCAATGAGGAAGAGATCGACAGAAAGAAAAGAGAAGAAATAAAAAGAAAAATTCAGGAAATTTCTCCTGTTGAAAGGCAGCATAAAGAGTTTTTCTCTCCGATAAAGAAAGCGAAGGAGAGCCTCGATGAATCAAGGCTTCCGGTAAGTGAAACACTTGCAAAAATTTACAGTGCTCAGGGGAATTATCCGAAGGCAATTGAAGCTTATGAAAAATTAATGTTGAAATTTCCGGAAAAAAAGAGTTTCTTTGCACTTCAAATTGAAAGCTTGAAAAGAAAATTAAATTAAGTATATGGCAATTTTATTAACAGTTCTGGTAATTATAGCGAGTGTTTTGCTCGTGTTGTTGGTTTTAATGCAAAATCCTAAAGGAGGCGGATTATCTACTGATTTCGGTTCGGCTCAGCAACTGGGAGGTGTGAAGCAAACGAATGATTTCATCGAAAAGGCTACGTGGAGTCTGGCAGGTGCAATCGCTGTGTTGAGTATCTTCATGACCCTGATGTATTCTTCGCCTCAGATGCCCGATACCCCAACCGGAGATGAGTCAACTGAACAGCCTGTTGGTGGAGAAGAATCTCCCGCTCCTGCAGAGCAGTAATTCAAAGAAAATATTTCACTTAAAATGTCAGTGTGTCATACATGCTGACATTTTTTTATGGCCTTATCAGACATAAGGTGACAATTGTTACACCCTTTTTAATTGGCACAAAATTCGTCCGTTCCAAGCATGAAAAACTAATAATTAACTAATAACAAATAATAATAATTATGTCATCATTACAACCATTGGCGGATCGCGTGCTCATCGAGCCCGTACCGGCCGAAGAAAAAACAGCAAGCGGAATTATTATTCCTGATGCAGCGAAGGAAAAACCTCTGAAAGGAAAAGTAATCGCTGTGGGTAAAGGTAAACCCGACGAACCAATGACGGTGAAGAAAGGCGATACAGTTCTTTACGGACAATATTCGGGAACTGAGATCAAATTAGACGGTAAGAATTATTTGATCATGAAGGAGACGGATATTTACGGAGTATTTAAGTAATCATTTTTACAAAAAAATTATTGAGAAATGGCAAAAGAAATTTTATTTGACGTTGAAGCACGTGAAAAGCTGAAAAAAGGAGTTGACGCTTTATCGAATGCGGTGAAGGTAACCCTGGGTCCAAAAGGTAGAAACGTGGTGATTGGAAAAAGTTATGGAGCTCCTCAGGTTACTAAGGACGGTGTTTCTGTAGCGAAAGAAATAGAACTGAAAGATCCTATTGAGAACATGGGTGCTCAAATGGTAAAAGAAGTAGCTTCTAAAACTGCAGATATTGCCGGTGATGGAACAACTACAGCGACAGTTCTCGCTCAGGCCATCATCACTGCCGGACTGAAAAACGTGGCTGCAGGTGCTAATCCGATGGATTTGAAAAGAGGAATCGATAAGGCGGTTGATACCGTTGTCAAAGAGCTTAAAAAACTTTCAAAAGAAGTTGGTTCCGACAATGATAAAATCAAACAGATCGCTTCAATTTCCGCAAACAATGACGAAACCATCGGTTCTTTAATAGCTCAGGCTATGAAGGTGGTAGGGAATGACGGTGTAATCACGGTTGAGGAAGCAAAAGGTACCGAAACAGAAGTAAAAACCGTGGAAGGAATGCAGTTCGATCGCGGATACCTTTCTCCATACTTTGTGACTAACACAGAGAAAATGATCTCTAACCTGGAGAGTCCTTATATCCTCATTACAGATAAGAAGATATCCAACATGAAAGATCTTCTTCCTGTTCTTGAGCCGGTAGCTCAGGCTGGAAAGCCTCTGCTCATTATCGCTGAGGATGTTGATGGAGAAGCATTGACTACGCTTGTGGTTAACCGCATCAGAGGTTCATTGAAAGTTGCTGCGGTAAAAGCTCCCGGTTTTGGAGACCGAAGAAAGGCGATGCTCGAAGACATAGCTATTTTGACAGGTGGTCAGGTGATCTCTGAGGAAAGAGGACTGAGCCTTGAAAATGCGACCGTTGAAATGCTTGGACGTGCAGAAAAAGTGGAAATCGATAAAGATAATACTACCATTGTTAATGGTTCAGGTAAGAAGGCTGATATCAAAGCTCGGGTTTCTCAGATCAAAGCCCAGATGGAGACCTCAACATCGGATTACGATAAGGAAAAGATGCAGGAGCGTTTGGCTAAGCTTGCCGGAGGAGTTGCTGTGCTATATGTAGGTGCTGCTTCTGAAGTGGAGATGAAAGAGAAAAAAGACAGAGTGGAGGATGCCCTTGCTGCTACCAGAGCTGCTGTTGAAGAAGGGGTTATCCCCGGAGGTGGTGTTGCGCTGCTAAGAGCAATCAAAGCACTGGATAAACTGAAAGGTGATAACGAAGATCAGAATACGGGTATAGCTATCATCAGAAGATCAGTAGAAGAGCCGCTTCGTCAGATCGTACGCAATGCCGGCGGAGAAGGTGCAGTGATCGTTCAGCGAGTAGTTGAAGGTAAAGACGATTTCGGATACAATGCCAGAACAGGTGAGTTTGAGAACCTACTGAAAGCAGGTGTCCTTGATCCTACCAAGGTTACACGTATCGCTATCGAAAATGCTGCTTCGATCGCATCCATGTTGTTGACTACAGAATGCGTAATCGTCGATGCTCCTGAAGAGGAAAAAGGCGGAGGCGCAGGAATGGGTGGCGGAATGCCGGGCGGAATGCCGGGAATGATGTAATCAGATCCTTGTTAGTATAATAATGAAACGCCTTGTGTCTTTGGATGCAGGGCGTTTTTTTTGATCGTTATTTACCGAAGCATTTTTGACTTACGTTCTCGATACCCGAATTATTATTCCTGATGGCATCGTTCAACGCCAGGGTGTATATCTGAATTTTTTTTGTCGTACTTTTGACTAACTCGAATGTCAGTCTCCTTATTTTACATATTGATGCTGATAGATGAATAAAGTTCAAATAGTATCGTGTGAAAGGGCTAGCTGTAATTGCCATTTATTACTTAATGACCGTATTAAGTGTGTGCATTGGCCAAAACCCAATGTATTATACTATTTCCGAAGATCAAGGCATTCCGGGAAGCGAAGTCTATTCAATAGTACAGGACAGCAAAGGAATTATTTGGATTGGCTGCGATGCTGGAATTTTCCGATACAACGGCAGAGAATTCCAGGGGGTCAGGTCACCGGATCAGCGTTCTCAGGCATTAACCGGGTTGATTATTTCTTCCACCGATAAGATTTATTGTTATAATTTCTCCGGACAACTATTTTACGTTGATAACAGTGAACTGGTCGAAATAAAAGGTGTTGAAGGGTTGATTACAAGTATCTGTGCAGACAATCTGTCCAACATATGGGTGACGACCGGTATTGGTGTGCAGGTTTATAATGAAAAAAGCGGCTCATGGAAAAAGGGGAGCCAACTCTCTGATTCATTCAGATTCAATGGTATTTCGAAGAATTTGAATTTTGATGACAAAAACCGAATTTGGTTTTTGAACGGATCACACGTTTATCACGTCGCAAACAGTCGGATTAACGAGAACAGGGTTGATTTTTCGGAGATGAAAAATACCAATCTTATGGAGTATCTCCTGGTTTCTACTCCTTCTAACTGTTATCTCCTGGATATCATGGGGAATGGCATCATGGTTCATTCCGAAAACGGTTTTGTTCATTGGAAAAATCAAAGATTATTGGATTCCATTAAGAATCGGAAAATCACGAATGTCAAGTACCTTTCAGACGGAAATATCTGGATAGTTACGTTCGACGGAATCATAATTTATAATGAAAACACGGGAGAATTATGGGAGTATTTTAAAGGAACGGCATTTTCAGATTGCATCATTGACCGTGAAAACAACGTCTGGCTGTCTACCCTTACGGATGGAATTTATCGGATTCCAACTATGAACTACCTAGTCTGGAATAAAAATTCGATTGCATTAAAGACTGATAAAATTAATGGGATCACAGTGGATGAAAATCACGCATTTTTCTCCCAGTACGATGGCACAATAGGTCGCATCAACAGCACCAATCTAAGTACTGATTTATTCAGGAATGAATCAAAGTCAGATATTCGCGCGATTCAGTATTTCCCTTCAAAGAAAAGCGTCTTTTATTGTGCAACGAATAATATTTTCCGATTAGAAAATGACAAAATTACTGCGCTTCCCGGGGTGTTTCCACCTGTGAAGGCGATGAAAATGGTAGAAGACAAACTCATCGTGGCGACATCGCGGGGGAGTTATGTGTATGCCGATTTATCGGGAGAAGGGGAGCCATTAATGCTCACAGAAGACTGGTCGAGGGATTTGTTTTACGATGCGCATAGGAAGGACTTATACCTTGCTTCAAACAATGGATTGTATGTCTTTTCTTTCGACGGAATTAATTTCCATCACAAAGGTGTTTTGTTGAAAGGGACTCAGATCATATCTGTTAACGGAAGTTCAAATGATAAAAATGAATCAATCAATCTGCTTACCTTCAGGGGGGAAATTTTTGAAATACAAGAACTTACCGCAAAAAAGATCAGCCGGCTTCCGGAAGAGATTCAGGGAAGAAAAATTGTTAACTGGAAGGATAAAATTGTTTGTGCCACAAACAAAGGATTGTGGATTTACTCCCAAAATTTGAAGGCCTGGAAGCAAATGATTAAAAATGATGGCATTTGTTCAATGGATATCCGGAGCATTTCTTTACAGGGCGACCATCTGTGGCTGGCGACAGGAAAAGGTGTGCAAAGAATTCCTCTGAATGAACCCGATGAAAAAGTAAAAGGACTGGTCTACCTAAAGTCCTTATACATAAACGAAAAAAATCAAGCAGGTTTAAAACACCTTGAAATCTATGATTCCGAGGAATTGGTGTTAGAACTGGAGGCTTCGGATTATTCTTCCGGCTCAAAGATCCAATTCGCGTATCGGATAGTTAGTGGAGACGGTGAATGGCAGATTCTACCAAAAAACCAACATGAAATTCGAATCACAAATATAAATCACGGTGATTTTGAAATTGAATTAAAAGCCATTGATTATAAGGGACAGGACTCAGAAAACCAACTCATTATTAAAGGTGTTTATTATCCTGTTTTTTATCAACGTTGGTGGTTTTATGTCCTGGTCGCCATCGCGGGAGTCGGACTTTCGTATGTCATTTTCCTGCTCAGAATTAGATACCTCAGTGAAAGGGATCATCAAAAGTTAATTAAACTTAGTTTGGAAAGTCAGTTGAACAGTGCGCAGCAAGAAGCCATTAAGGCACAAATGAATCCTCATTTTATATTTAACGTACTGAATTCAATCAAGGGATTCATTTACGCAAATGACAGGCAGAATGCATCTCATTATCTCAATAATTTTTCCGATTTAATCAGAAACGTACTGATGATGAGTACGAAATCCGAAGTTAGTCTCGAGGATGAATTAGATGTCTTAAAAGCGTATATCGAGTTGGAAGCAATGTTGCTGGACAACGCGTTCGAAATTGATCTGCAGATAGATGAAACCCTGGATACGCGACACCTGACTTTACCACCACTCTTGCTTCAGCCCTTTGTGGAAAATGCATTCAAACACGGTTTTCGCTTCAACACCGGAAAAAAGAACATACTGATCGTGCATGTAAGCCGTGATCCGGAGAGCAATTGCGTTCTGATTAATATTTCCGACAACGGTATCGGAAGAAAAGCAGCGGCCGAAAAGAACAATGTAAACCGTGATCAACATTTATCTTTTGCAACCACGGCATCGGCGACACGTATTAAATTACTCAATGAAAATAACAAATATAAAATGAGCGTACGTTATATGGATCACTTTTTCGGAAATCCTGCAGAGAGCGGTACAACAGTTGAATTAAAGATGTGTTTGAGCCATGAATAAACAGAGTTTATCAGCAGTCCTTATTGATGATTCGAGACACGCACGGAACTTGTTGAGATTGATGCTGTCCGAATATGCACCCGAATTTCGAATTTTGGGAGAGGCTGACGGGGGAAATAAAGGTTGGGATTTGATTCAGAGCTCTAAACCGGATGTCGTCTTTCTTGATATTGAAATGAGCCTTGGCAATGGATTACAGCTGGCGGATAGAATCCTGGCAAACAAACTGAATTGTTCGATTGTGTTTACCACGGCATTCAATCAATATGCAGTTCAGGCATTCCGGTATTCGGCCATAGACTACCTCTTGAAACCGATCAAAGAAGATCAGCTTATTGAAACAGTTCAAAAGCTTACGGAAAAATTCGACATTGATTCAAAGACCAGACAACTGGAGAGTCTGTTTGAACATCTGAAAAATAATAAACCGACAAAATTGTGTGTTCCTACCTTGAATAACATTGAGGTCATCAATATTGAAGATGTCTCATACATCCAGGCTTCAGGAGCATATACGCAGGTTTTTCTGGTGAGTGGACAGAAAAGACTTTTCTCTAAAAACCTTAAATATTTCGAAAACGCTTTATCCGAAAGCCCAAACTTTATTCGTCCCCACCGTTCTTACCTGGTGAACATCAATTATGTAACTGATTATTCCAAATCAGACGGCGGTTATCTTGTTCTGAAAACAAATGTTCAAATTCCTGTATCGCGTGACCGCAAACAGATCATCCAGGAGTTATTAAAATGATCTGATGCTACTGTAAAAATACTGTTTACAAATCGGAAAGCGCAATTCACAAATTGGTTTGAGCATTTTCCGCTTTTCAATATTAGTATTGAATTAAAAAACAGATTTTTATGAAAAAAACCTTTACTCTTCTTGCTTTATGTATGGTTGGGCATACATTCCTCAATGCTCAATGTAATTTCCTTCCGGAAGCCGTTGCTACCGGTGATACGCTCCGCGGTTTAAGTGGGGATGTTTATAAAACAGCCTTAGCCTACCATCCCGGATTTCAGTATTATTATAGTAACAACGCGGGAGGAGGCACTGCAAGTGAAGTTTTTGACCTGAACGGAAATGTTGTATTCACTTCTTATCCAACCGATTGGAGAGGGCTGTGGTACAATCCGAACACAGGTAATATTGAGGGAAACTCCTGGTCAAATAATATTATTGTGGATTCGCTTCAGGCCAATGGTGATTTCATGGGAAATACGGCAATTATTGGATCAATTCTACCCCCGGAACCTCAGGCATCGGCTGTTTATGATTCGGTTTTGAATCGTTTATATTACTATTATTCAGGAAAAATTTATTCCTTCGATCGAACAAATTTAGCTGCAATAGACACCGTAGATCTGAACGGTTTACCCGAAATACCGCAACTTACCAATGTTACATTGATTTACACAGGTTGTACAGGGGCTGAAATAGGTATTTTTCACAATGCCAACAAAGAAATACACCTGTTCAACAGACTGAATGGAGCATGGTCCAATACGATTTCATTTCCTGCTAATGCTACAACTCCTACATTATATAATACGCATTTTGCTTACACCAATGGACTTGTTTGGACTTATTCCGACTTTCCCCAAAAAATGTGGGTTGCTTATAACATTTATGACCACACCGCAGAAATCGAGGATAATATTTCAAAATCGATTAAATTTTACCCCAACCCGGCAGAACACTTGCTCAATATTGAGCTTATAACGGCTGAAAAAATCTTTGTCATGGATTTTTCCGGCAAAATTGTGATGGAATCTGAAAATTCAATGCTTCATCAATTGGATGTTTCAAACCTTGCAAATGGTTTGTATGTCGTGAAAACCGGATCGGGAATAACTGACAAATTCGTTAAAAAGTAAGTTTGTTTTTTTCCAAAGACAAGCCGCCTCCGGTATTATTCGGAGACGGCTTTTTTTTCCCTTCGTAAAATGAAACATGTGATTCACAAAGTGGTACATTCTTTTGTGATGGAACTTCCATAGCTTTGAGTCAGGTATTATTCTTAAAATAAAAAAATGAATCTTATGAAAAAAACATTACTAATCAGTCTTTTATCAACATCTTTTGGATTTGCTCAAATTCCAACCGATAACCTGCTTTGCCACATGAATTTTAATAACTTATCATTGTTGGAACAGGTTAGCGGTTCGAATGCCTCCGTGGCAGGAAACATGAGCAGTGTTGCTTTTGCAACGGATCGTTTTGGGAATGCCGATTACGCATTATCCCTGGCCAACGCGAATGCTGGTCCACACGGCGTGATAGATCTTGGCGATATAAATTTAAATGCCCATTATTCCGTTTCATACTGGATGAAATACAGTGCTTTTTTCAGCGGGCAAAGAAAAGTAATGTCGAAAAGAGAAGCTTGTACAAGTGGTGAGTTTATTGATTTCACGATTGATTATAATAACCAGGCAATCGTTTTCGAAACATGGGTCTGGGACACAAACAGCGGGGATAACGTTCCTCAAAGTTTTAGCGGTGCTTTGGATAGTCCTGACATGTGGGTTCACGTGGTAGTAACAGTTGATGCGGTCACCGATGAAAATAAGTATTACCTGAACGGAAACCTTATTCAGTCCTACAGTTGGACCACGATGGGAGTAAATGCTTCATTGAACAATGCTGCCTCACTTGTACTGGGGAGTTCGCCTTGTGTAAATGGTTCAAATACTTTGGGGTATGAAGGCTTGCTGGATGATTTCCGTGTATATTCCCGTCCGTTAAACGATACAGAAGTTTTAGCGTTGTATAATGAGTCTGACCCAATGGCAGATTTACAAGAAATGCATTTAAGTAAAGGTTTTTCCATTGTGCCTAATCCGACTCAACAAACAGCAACCATTGAGCTGAATGAAGCGGAAAGCATTTATATTTTTGACCTTTACGGTATGCTTGTACAGCAATCTGAAAAGGCTTCCTTCCATAAAGTAGACGTTTCAAACCTGGCGAATGGAGTATATCTGGTGCGCACCGGTTCGGGATTGTCAAGCAGATTGGTGAAACATTAATTTTTGTTTTTTTCATCATTGAAGCCGCTTTCGGAAAACTGAAGGCGGCTTCAGTTTTGAAAACAGTAGCCCCAACAAGAACTGATGCTTGAGACTTCTCGGGCTCGAGCCGGAAATTACAAGCGTTTTTGGATTTGACCTGACCAATAGTATAATCAAACCACCGGGATGGACGCTATAAATCGTGCGTATTGCATGTATGGATTCAGCATGCTGAAATGGGTTGAATTGAATCAGGAAAAATGCTGAAATCCCCCTGGCACGCTTTGACAGAATGCAATGCTAGCACATGGAAGGCCGTCACAGCAGCAATAGGCGAGCGTCCGAGATCTAAATTGGTTTTTCGTTTTCAACGTAATAAATGTGCATGTAATTCTAAAAACCTTCCGGAAAATAGGCTTATTTTTGGATGAAGAATACACAGGAAAAGTGTATCTACTGAAATACAGGTTGCAGATAGATATACCTTTTGTACTGTTATAAGTGAGTTATGGATAACTGTAGAATATGAAAAACACTTTATTGATATTGTATATTATTTTCTTAGCTACTTCCTGTTCGACCGAATCTAATCGCAAAGAGCAAGAAGATAATAAGAGGCTTTTAAGTTCAGACACAATCACAGAAATATCTGCAAATAACGATGTGATAATAAATGATGACTCAAGCATTATTTATGATGAGTTCGATTTCCTTTCTGATTGCGACTCTTTACAAATATGGCAAGGTGGAATCCAAGGCACACCCAGTGATGATTTAACTTGTTGTTACTTAATGGCACAATGCCAAACGAATAAACACTTTGATTTAATTATATACAGTGAAAGCCAGTTAGAATTGGAAGATGGTGCAGATTATAAAAACAATAGGATAAGAGATGATATAAAAAAAGTAGAATATTTCGCTTTTGAAATCCCAAAGAAAAAACCTGACAATCCAGAGAATGAATTTGATACATTTGACTATGTATATCCTTCTACTGTGACAGTTTATAAACGAAAAAATAAGAATTGGGAAGTGATCCAAAAAGTAAAGATTCATTCATTTGAAGAGCTTGGAGAACTGAAACTAAATACACTAAAAAATATCCATAACAGCAAATAAACCCAAGCGGCAAACGTTCATACGTGGTAGCCGCATGTGTCTATTTGCGAAACGTTAGCGGTAATGCGAACATGAAACTCAGAGATAAATTACATATCGATATCGAAGAATTCTTTTCAACGGGTAAGTTTGACCATCTGAAACTTGGAAAATCCAAAGAATGGGTAATTAATAATTTTCCAGATCCAGATGATTATGAAAAAGAAGATATTTTCAACGATGACATTTGGACTTATGGAAGTGTTGAATTGCACTTCTATAAAAAAGAATTAGTCTTGATCTATTCAGAAGGAATAACAAATTTAAATGGTGGAGACTCAATTGACATTCGAAAAGGTATTTTAGGTTCTGATAGAGAATGTGATCTGAACGGAATCATGTCATATCTTAATCAAAGACAAATTGACTTTTGTAAAAAGACTCAAAGCGTTGGTTTTTATTCGATTGATTTGATACTCGAAAGTGGAGTTAAATTAGGGTTTCAATTAGAACAGAATGATATCGAGTGACATGAAATGTTTCTCGAAAGGTGTAAAACAACTAACCAAGATGACTTCAAGTTGGTAACTTTTAGCCTTACGAATGATTGAAGTACCGCTAACAACAAATAAACAAAATAGCGCCGATAGGGCTCAAGGTTTGCGCTACTTTGCTTATTTTAGACCGTCATACCATAAGGAAGAAAATAAATACTAAAACAAATAAATTATGAAATCAAAAATGAGTTTAACAGTTTTATTTTTCACTTTGGCTACTTTCATTTTTGGCCAGACAGAAAAAATAAATCAAATCGACAGCAATGGGAATAAGGTTGGGAAGTGGATTCTATATCTCGATAAGGATTGGAATGTTGTAGACGATAGCTCAAACGCCGTTTATTTACGTTACACCTATTATGATAATGGGACAAACCTATATCCAATGGGTACAAGTGGCGGTAAAGGATATACATTAAAACCTAAGTCAACGGCATCTAATCAACCAGTCATTTTAGATGGTGAATATAAATGGTACGATAGTAAGGGGCGTTTAAGTTCAATCCATATTTTTGAAAATGGTGAGTATGTGTCATGTAAAGAGTATTTTTCGAATGGGGAATTAAGTCAACATTTTGATTATTCAAAAAAATGCGAGGGTCATGAGCATGGTTGGACGGTTGACATTTACGATAAGAAAGAAAGTGTTAAACAAACAGTTGTTGTATGTAAAGACAAAAATGGAAATTGGCCTAAAATGCGAGGATAATAAAATGTACATGAGTACAACATCAAATAACCACAAGCCGCGAACGTTCAAACCTGGTAGCCGCATGTGCCTATTTGCCAAACGTTACCAGCAATGAAAAGAGCGTAAAAAATCACAAACTTAGACATGATAAACAATTCATTAGCTGAATTTGCAAACACATCTATTGTTCTTATTGAAGAAAAATTCGAACGATAAATAAATGAATAAATTAAAAGCATTTAAATGGTTCTATTTATTCTATCTAGTTCTAATAGGACTGAGTATTAAAACCAATCTAATTATTCAAAATGTTTTGGACACATCGAATCCTCCAATCTCAGGAGACGCTTTGGGGAATGGATTAATTGTTACTTTTCTTGTTTTAATTTGGGCGCTCTTTTGCATAATTTATTCCCTTTTCGGAATAGTCAAATACTTGGGCACACGTAGAAAAATAATTTTAAAAAGATTGATACTTTCAGTTTTAACTATCATTGTTATCGTCGGAGCAGCATTTTTCAAGCTAACTTGAATAACTAAAAAACTGGTAACAGCCCGCCGAAGCCAGCGGGCAAACCGTCAAGTCAGCTTATCGGTCAGAATCTTCATTTCAATCACGGGTGAGATCTTTTCATAAATGATGTTGTTCACCGCCTCAACGATGGGCATATCTACGTTGAACTTTTTGTTGATCTCCATCACTGATTTCACGGCATAATAACCCTCCGCTACCATGTCCATTTCCATTTGAGCCGTCTTCACAGAATATCCCTTTCCTATCATAAACCCAAAAGTCCTGTTTCTCGAGAACTTTGAATAAGCAGTAACCAGCAAATCTCCTAAATAGGCGCTTGACTTCACGTCTCGGTGAATGGGACTCACTTCATCAATGAAATTTTCTATCTCCTGAATGGCATTCGCGATAAGTACAGCCTGGAAATTATCTCCATGCCCCAAACCTGCACAAATTCCTGAGGCAATGGCATAAACGTTCTTCAATACAGCCGATAACTCAGTTCCGAATAAATCATCCGATGTGGTTGTTTTGATATATCTGCATGCAAACAACTCAGCCACCTCTTCCGCTATGTCTTCATCCTGACAAGCTATTGTGAGATAGGACAGTCTTTCCAGTGCTACCTCTTCGGCATGGCACGGACCGCAAACTATACCTATTTGATCGTAAGGAGTACCGAAAGTTTTATGTATAAAACGAGCAGGTATGGCGTGATATTCAGGAATGATTCCTTTTACAGCGGAGAACACTGTTTTACCCTCAAAAAGTTCAACAGGGAAGTCCTTAAATATATTTGTCAAAAAGGCTGAAGGAGCCGCAATCAGGATGATTTCCGAGTTACGCACGGTTTCTTCAAGATCCGTACTTATATCTATTTTCGAAAGGTTAAATTCAACCGACTGCAAATAACGAGGATTGTGCCTGTACTTGAGTATATGATCCACCGCTTCCTGATTCCGCATCCACCAGCTCACCTTCGGCACATTGTTACATAGGATCTTGACGAGAGCGGTTGCCCAACTTCCTCCTCCTATAACCCCAATTTTATTCATAGATTCTCCCATCTTACTCCCACAAAAATAAATATTCTAATGAATTCGAACTGACTTTGATTCTTTTATTCTGAATATTGGCCGCCGCAGAGGGGAAAGTATAAACGCTTTGATTTAAAGCCACGATCAGCATTTTTACCAAAGAATTGCTGAATCAAACAATCCCGAATTTTTTCCGGAAAACCTGACTTACCTTGTCAGCATAGAACAAAACCCCGAAAAATCATGTTAAGTGTATACAACGGAAAGATTGAAATTTTTACTGCACATGAAGAAGTTTTTTAAAGCATCACGGGAAGTCCTTAAAATTTTATCCGAAGGTTTCGATTCGCACAACACCATGGCTTTTGCCGGTTCTATTGCGTTTTATATGATCTTTTCGCTTCCCGGTCTCCTAATAACGAGTATAGCGGTTGCCGGATTATTTATAGGCCAGGAATCTGCACAGGTCGAATTGACCAACCAGCTGGGGAATTACCTCAGTGAATCTGCAGTGAATACCATAGGAAAAACCGTTGAAAGTGTAGATTTCTCCGGAGACAATTATTTCAGAACGATTCTGGGTATTGGTGTGCTGCTTTTTTCGGCCACCACGGTTTTCGTTACCCTCCAAACAGCCCTGAACCGTGCCTGGGATGTGGTGGCAACCCCTCACCGAAACTGGTTGAAACATATCCTTGACAGACTCTTGTCCCTAGGCATGGTTATTTGCCTCGGACTTATTATGTTGGTTTCGTTGATGCTCGACACCTTATTCTCGGTTTTCTTCGATAAAATAGAGGAAATAATTGGTGGTGATCTGGCCATAGTGTTGATGATCATCGAACAGGTGGTTTCCTTCGGGATTATTTTGCTGATTTTTATGCTGATCTTTAAATACCTTCCCGATGTCAGGATAAAGTGGAAGGACGTGTTTGTGGCCTCCGCTGTAACTTCTGTTCTTTTCTTCTTCGGGAAATACCTGATAAATCTGTATATCGAAAACAGTAATTTCTCGGAGACCTATCAGGCTGCCGGATCCATAATCATTATTCTCTTGTGGGTATATTTTTCCACGATTATGATACTGTTCGGAGCTGAACTCATCAGGGCGATCAAACATTTTAAAGGTGAAGCTATACACCCCAAAGAAAATGCTCAAAAGATCAAATCCGTAAAAACGAACTACGAAGATTATACAGGCAGAATTTCGGCTGATAAGTAAAGGTATTGTAACAATAAAGCCTCATTGTAAAAGATTCTCAATCAAACTTTTGTTCAGGCTTTTAACGACTTTGAATCAAACGGATATAAATCACGGTGACTTAATTGAAAAATTGTTATATTAATGGTTTTGACGGAAGAAAAACATTTTTTTTTGAGAAAGTGTTATGAATCAAAAAATGTTCTACTTTCGATTTTAATTTACTTAGCTAAAGATGCTCTGAAAACCTTTGTAAACAGACGTTTTTAGCGAGTTTAACAATTAAAAAAATAGAAAAATATGATTCATTCGAATACAGAACTAAGATTCGTTAATGATTTGGTTGGTTATGGTGTTTTTGCCACGGAGTTAATCCCCGAAGGAACTATTGTTTATGTGAAAGATAGCCTTGAAATTGTTGTAAAACCGGAAGATTTAAAGAAACATAATAAGGAAATTCAGGATGTCATCGAAAAATACTCCTACATAGACCCGAAAGGCGACCGCATTATCAGCTGGGATTTTGCCAAGTTCGTAAATCATTGTTGTAATTACAACACCATTAGTACAGGCTACGGTTTTGAAATTGCAGTAAAGGATATCCAGAAAGGGGAGCAGATAACCGACGAGTACGGAATTTTTAATCTCACCGAAGAAATGGAAATTACCTGCGGTTACCAGAATTGCAGAAAAAAGATCAAGCCGGATGATTTCGACAAGTATTACCCGGAGTGGGATGAGGTGATTAAAAGGTCCATGAAGAAATTCAACCAGGTAGAACAACCACTTCTTCCGTTTGTAGACGAAAATACAAAGAAAGAATTGAACGCATACCTTGAAGATCCTAAGCAGTATAAGTCGGTGTATGCGCTGCGATTGAAAAAAATGAAGCAGGAAAGTTAAACCTTCTTCCTGCTGAGGATAAGAGTTTTTAAGCGACCCTCCGTGGTCGCTTTTTTCGTTCTTCTCGCCCTGTGTGCAAAAAAAAAAGAGAACTCCCGTTCTCCTTTTTTGTTGACCCACTAGGGCTTACTGACGCTCCACTGCGTTTCGGTCAGCATAGACTTCTCGCCCTGTGTGCAAAAAAAAAAGAGAACTCCCGTTCTCCTTTTTTGTTGACCCACTAGGGCTCGAACCTAGACTCTTCTGGACCAAAACCAGACGTGTTGCCAGTTACACCATGGGTCAATTGCGAGTGCAAATTTATAAATATTTTCATTGACTGCAACACTGTTTTGTAAAAAAATGAATTCACTCGCCCTAACAACTGAAAATCATCCCGATTGCTTTTTTATATTTTTATAAGTCTTTAATTCGGTCAATAGGTGAATATTCTTAACTTCGTGCGATTCAATTTTAAGTTATGAGCTATAAAAAATTAAATATTTCCCTCGGTTGGTTAGCCTTTCTGATCTCAACAATTGTCTATTTCATTACGGTTGAAGATACTGTTTCACTCTGGGACTGTGGTGAGTACATTACAGCTGCATACAAATTGGAGGTAGGTCACCCCCCGGGTGCACCCTTCTTTATGCTCGTAGGCCGACTGTTCTCACTGTTTGCCTCTGATGTTACTGAGGTAGCTCTTTGGATCAATCGAATGTCTGCACTTTGCAGCTCATTTTCAATTCTCTTTCTTTTCTGGACCATCACCCTCTTAGGAAAGAAAATAGCTCAAAAAGACGGTGCCGAAATGAGCAGTGGTCAAAAAACTGCAATTCTGGGTGCCGGATTTGTAGGCGCCATGGCCTATACATTTACCGATTCTTTTTGGTTTTCAGCGGTTGAAGGAGAGGTGTATGCAATGTCATCACTCTTTACAGCGGTCATTTTCTGGGCCATCCTGAAATGGGATGAGGAAATGACGAGAATCAAAAGAGGAGAATTATCGCCTGATATTACTCCAATGAGGTGGATGGTACTGATCATGTTTCTTTTCGGACTGGCAATCGGTGTTCACCTTCTCGGATTACTTGTCCTTCCATGTATGGCTTATGTTATTGCCTTTCAGCGCAACGAAAAAATTACGACCACCCAATTTATCCTAACCGGTGTAATCGGCGTAATAGTTCTCGCTTTCATTCAGAACGGTATTATTCCCGGAACGATAGCTCTTGCTTCGCGCATGGAAGTCTTTTTTGTGAATTCTCTTGGTTTGCCTTTCACAACAGGAGCCGTATTCTTCTTTGTTTTAATAATAGCACTGCTTTCTGTCGGACTTTACATCACCCGCAAGAGAAACATGAAGGTAGCCAACACCGCCGTGCTTGGTTTGATTGTTCTGCTCATTGGTTATGGTTCTTTCGCAACAATCGTGATCCGATCAAATGCCAATACACCGCTGGACGAAAACAATCCTGAAAACCTTGTAACACTTCATGCCTACCTGAAAAGGGAACAGTACGGATCCTGGCCTATTCTTTATGGAGAATATTACAATTCGAAAGCTGCTCCGATAAGCCAGTATGGAGATCGCTCTCCATTTTACGATAAGCGCTGGGTGGTTTCTACCAAATCCGGAAGTGAAGTTGCGGCCTTCAGAGACAAAGAAGTTGCTGAGAACTACATTAAAAATAGCGGTAAAAGTTATTTGTTGACCCAAAAATATTTTGAAACCAATAAGAGCACGCGAAAAAATCAGGTTCCCGTTTATACGCAGAACACCTTCTTTCCCCGAATGTTTTATAAAGGCGATGCCATGAGAACACGGGGATACCAGAACTGGTCGGGTTATGATCCGAGCAGAAGAGGACCCATCGGTGAAGACGGCAAGCCTATTCCAAGCTTCGGAGAAAACATTGCCTTTTTTACCAATTATCAGATCAACTGGATGTACTGGCGCTACTTCATGTGGAACTTTGCCGGTCGACAAAACGATATTCAGGGACATGGAGACCCTCTAAGAGGTAACTGGCTTTCCGGTTTTGAAAGCGTCGATCAGGCCAGACTAGGAGCACAGGGAGAAAATTCACCGTATTTCACTCAGCATAATCCGAGCAATAATAAGTTTTATTTCATTCCGCTTATACTCGGACTCATAGGGCTCTTCTTCCATTTTATTAAAGCGCCGAAGGATGCCTTCGTTGTTTTGCTTCTGTTCTTATTTACCGGGCTTGCAATTGTTGTTTATCTGAACCAGAAACCATATGAACCACGGGAAAGAGATTATGCGTATGCCGCTTCTTTCTATGCCTTTGCAATTTGGATAGGACTCGGTGTATATGGATTATTTGAAGCGTATCGATCTTTCTCATTGAAGGAATACAAAAGACTGGGGGTTTCTTTCGCGGCAATACTCTTCCTTTGTCTGGTGGTAGATTTCCGTGGAGGAGACGGGATGGCAGCTACAATTTCTGCGATGATTATCGGTGCTATTGGAGGTGGTGCCCTGGCCTTGATGTCACTATTGAAAAAAGTCAATTTTTCGGGAACCGGTGCAGCCGGTATTGCAGTTGTTCTGGGACTGGTGGCACCTTTCCTATTGGGGAATCAGGGATGGGATGACCACGATAGAAGTAACCGTGAGCTGGCAAAATCCCTGGCATACAATTATTTAATCGGTTGTGCGCCCAATTCCATTCTCTACACAAATGGTGATAACGATACTTTCCCGCTTTGGTACCTGCAGGAAGTAGAGGGTGTTCGCACCGATGTGAGGGTAGCTAACTTGTCACTTATGCAGACAGACTGGTATACCGAACAAATGATGATGCGCGCTTACGAATCGGATCCGCTGCCCATTAAATTCAGAGAAGATCAGATATTAATGGGTGCCGGTAATACAGACTATATACTGTTCATCGATTATGAAACATACAAATCGAGAATATCCCCGCAGCTTGCAGAAGAAATTCTCAAAAAGAAAATCGAGGGAAATAAGAAGATTTTTGCCGACTCTTATCGCCGACTAAACAACGGTTTGATCGGTGCAATTGGTGCAATGAAAGCAGCCAATGCTAAAACGGAGGATTTGATGGCACGCGTTGTCGAAGAATTAAAAGTACCTGTCGTAGATCCGGGATATCAGGATTACGTGAAGATTGAACAGATCCTTAGAAAATTATTTCAGGAATTGAGAGGAAAGAATCTTTCTGCAAGCGAAAGTCTGCTTGATCAGTTGCAAAACGTAGCGAACAGCTGGACCAATGAGTGGGATTACCTTCCCCTGGATTATGCCATGGAATTCGTACGTAATGACGACAACATGATCGAACAGCAGGGAGGAAGAAAACTGCGATATTTCCCAGCTTCCGGTTTTGTGTTGGATGTAAATGCAGAGAATGCTGTAAAAGCAGGCATTATAGACGAGGCTAATAAGAACAACTGTATGGACAAGATCCGCTTCAATTTCAGAAAAGGTGGAATTTTCAGAAGCGATATAAACGGTTTGAGCAGGGAAGAAGCCATGATGCTTGATATTCTTGCGAATTTCGAATGGAAGCGAGGCATTTATTTTTCGAGTCCGGGTGGTTCAAACGTGGCTAAGGCGCTTTACGCAGAAGGGCTTGTGCAAAACGAAGGACAGGTTCATGCACTTACTCCTCTGAAAAGAGATGCGGCTGAAAATCTTTCCAGAGAACGTATGTTTAAGAACGTAATGGAAGTGTATGATTACGGAAGTCTGAACGAGGAAGGAGTGCTCGTTGATTATTACGTCAGAAGACACACGGATCAGTATAGAAATAACTTTGTTGATCTCGCAAATAAGTATGCCAACGAATACAGAAAATCCATGAACGATTTTCTACGTTCTCAGTCCGATAGTCTGGCTCCAAAATCGAATCCCGAAGACGCACAGTTCTATGCGGATAAGGTAGAGGAGATCGTATTGTATTCACTTGAGCAATTACCCATTGATAAAATCTTTGATTTCGGAGAACCGCGTGGAAGCGGCAGAACCTTGCCCAACGGTATGCAGGTATTTACCGATGGAACAGTTCCCGAATATATCAATGCGCTCTATTCAGTGGATAAAATTGAGGCTGCGGATAAACTTACCCTCAAATATTTCAAACAGCTTGAAACCATGATGGATTATTTCGAGAAAAGCGATGCCATGATTGCCTACAACAACCAGGAAGATTTCATTGCTTTTGCAATGAATTTCCTACGCACGGCTGACATCATACGACGGGTTCATAGTGACGGGTCCAACGAGGCATTCAGGTACACCAGCGAATTACTGGATCGACTGAATAATCGAGTAGTACCGGGTATTGTATCCGAAATAGCTTCGCGTGAAATTGCGGATGTAAGATCGGTGAGAACGAAGGTACGATCGATGCAGAAGGAAGCAGAGGAATTTGCAAGTCTGTACGATGCTTTACTGAGGGAAAACAGATTTTCTGATGAGCCTGAACAAGCCGAGGGAGAATAGATTTTTTAAATTACCGAATTTTGTTTCGTGGTTTTATCCTCGACGGATATGGCGACTTGCGCAAAGTGAACAGGTCTTCCTGACTTTTGATGATGGTCCGCATCCGGAGATTACACCGTGGTTGTTGGGTCTTCTGCGAGAAAACAATATAAAAGCCAGCTTTTTTTGGCTCGGGGAAAATATTCGCAAATATCCTCATTTCATAGACGAGGCGATTAGTGATGGGCATACCGTGGGTCATCACGGTCTCAAGCACATTTCTCCCCGAAAACAAAGTCTTTTGGAGTTTACTGATAATTTCCAAGGATCAGAAAACCTTGTGCCACATAAATTGTTCAGACCCCCGTATGGAGACCTTAAACGCAAACAAGCGCTTTACGTTTTAACGAAAGCCCATCTCGTTATGTGGAACTGGATGAGTTACGACTACGATGAAAAGGTGTCCACTACTCATATTGTCAAATCCTTATCCAGGGGCATCAAAAAAGGGGATATCATTGTTTTTCACGAAAATGAGAAAACCACGGGTCGACTGAAGAGCATTATACCGGAACTAATCACCGAAATTCGTGAGAAAGGTTTTACCTTTGCTGCTCTCGATAAAGCAATTAACGATAAATATTCAGCGCCATGAGTGAGGAAAAAAGAACGGAACTTGAAGCATTAGGAGAATTTGGCTTGATTGACGCGCTAACAAATCCTTTCAAACCTGCGTTATCATCTACCATTAAAGGAGTGGGTGATGACGCTGCGGTAATTCGTAAGGATGATGAAAATGTCACACTGGTAACCACGGATTTTTTGGTTGAGGGTATTCATTTTAACCTGATGTACACCCCGTTAAAGCATTTAGGATATAAATCGGTGGTTGTAAACCTCTCCGACATTTATGCCATGAACGGAAAGGCTGAACACATAACTGTTTCCATCGCGGTGTCGAATCGCTTCCCCAAAGAAGCCCTTGAAGAACTATATGAAGGAATAAAAGCAGCTTGCGATATTTACAACGTTGATCTCATCGGTGGTGATACCACATCATCGCTCTCCGGACTCGTTATATCCATTACTGCTTTGGGAAGTGCCCGTAAGGATGACGTGGTTTATCGGAACGGAGCAAAAGAAAATGATTTGATCGTGGTAACCGGTGATCTGGGTGCTGCCTATATGGGCTTGCAAGTACTGGAGAGAGAAAAATCTGTTTACAAAGCGAATCCAAATATTCAACCGGATCTTGATGGATTTGATTACTTGCTTGAAAGACAACTTAAACCGGAAGCGCGTAAAGACGTAATACAGTTTTTGAAAGAACTGGATGTCAAACCAACCGCTATGATTGATATCTCAGACGGTCTGGCTTCTGAAATTTTTCATCTCTGTAAGCAATCCAAATTGGGTGCTCAGATTTATGATGAAAAGATCCCGATCGATACCCTGGTTTCAACAACTGCAATAGATTTTAACATTGATCCAGTCACGTGTGCACTGAACGGTGGCGAGGATTACGAACTGTTGTTTTCCATCAAACAGGCCGATTTTGATAAGATCAAAGGAAATCCGCACATGTCTGTGATCGGACACTTTACCCCTGAAAATGCCGGTGTTTACATGATAGACAAACAAGGTGCTGCAATCAAACTTAAAGCACAAGGCTGGGATTCGTTTAGCAAGGATTGATCCTGGACAGAAGGAAAATTACCCATCCACTATTCTTATGACCAAGGCGTCAGTTGAATGCTAAAAGTACCCGGTTCCAGCCGCGAACCCCTGGGTTGGATCGGTTGCAAATGCTTTGGAAAGATCAGGTTCTTCTAAAATGCGAAATTAAAAGATTCTTCCTTTCTGTTTTGGCTGCTTTTTCGTGATAACACTATCTTTATGGTCCAATTAAAATTCGAATAAATGAAGCGTACCAATTCAGAGGCATTATACGAAAAAGCAAAAGATTATTTCCCCGGAGGAGTAAATTCACCCGTACGGGCCTTTAAAGCGGTAGAAGGTGCACCGCTCTTTATTAAAAAGGGCGATGGCCCCTATCTGTGGGATGAAGATGATAACAAGTTTATCGATTTTTGCGCAAGCTTCGGACCATTGATTTTAGGACACAACCATCCAAGAGTTTATGAAAATATCGTTGAAAACCTTCAAAAAGGAACAAGTTTTGGCGCGCCTACAAAGCTGGAAAACCAACTGGCGGAGATTATTCTTTCCAGAAACCCCTTCATCGACAAAATTCGCTTCGTAAGCTCGGGAACCGAGGCAGTAATGTCCGGAATCCGTCTGGCAAGAGGCTATACCGGGAAAAATAAAATCATCAAATTCGAAGGATGTTATCACGGCCATGTAGATTCTTTGCTGGTAAAAGCAGGATCAGGCCTTGCTACATTTGGTGAGAGTTCAAGCGCCGGCGTTCCGGAAAATGTAGCTGCTGATACAATTGTAATTCCTCTGAATGACGAAAAAATGCTGGAGGAGTGTTTCAGAGAATATAGCAAAGAACTCGCCTGTGCCATCATCGAACCAATTCCTGCCAATAACGGATTGTTGCTTCAGGAGCGTTCATTCCTGCTTAAATTGAGAGAATTGTGCACCGAACATGAGGTTCTACTGTTTTTTGATGAAGTAATTTCCGGGTTCAGAGTCGCTTTTTCTGGTGCAGCTGAATATTATGATATTTCACCGGACATTGTCTCTTACGGTAAGATCATCGGTGGAGGGCTTCCCGTTGGAGCCTATGGCGCAAAAAGTCACATCATGAAAAGTGTTTCCCCCGACGGACCTGTTTATCAGGCCGGAACACTGAGCGGTAACCCCGTGGCCATGTCTGCAGGAATCGCTCAACTCTCGATGTGTGCTCAGAAAGGTTTCTACGCGGATCAGGAAAGGCGCACAAAGCTGATGGTGGATATAATCAATAAGCACGCAAAAGAGAAAGGATATAAATTTGAGATATTTAGTATCGGATCCATTTTTTGGCTGGCTTTTTCAGATAAAACTGCGATCCGCCGGGCAGATGAAATCGACAACGATATGACTCCCTTTAAGAATTTGCATAAGGCTTTGCTTGAGCGAGGAGTATATATTGGACCTAGCGGATATGAGGTGGGATTTGTTTCGTATGTTCACAACGAAGAAATATTAAAATCCGCAGCGGAGAAATTTTGTGATGCACTCGATGAAATATTCATGAAATAATACTTGCTTTTCAATAATTTTGTGGCGTCTTAATAGCTGCCCTTTTTTACTAAACCGAAAGGTAAATGAGTTTAACGAAAAAAATACTGATTAAAAATGCCACACTGGTCAACGAAGGGAAATCTTTTGAGGCAGATGTGCTCTTATCGGAAGGACTTATAGCTCGGATTGGTAAGATCGATTCCGGGTCTGATTATGAAATAATTGAAGGTAAAGGCAAATTTCTTATACCGGGGGTTATTGATGGGCAGGTTCATTTTCGTGAACCGGGTCCAACCCATAAAGCGGATCTTTATACCGAGAGCAGAGCGGCCGTCGCGGGAGGAGTTACTTCATTCATAGATATGCCGAATACTTCTCCAAACGTTCTAAGCATGGAGCTGCTCAATGAAAAATACAGCATAGCTTCTGAGAAATCATTGGCAAATTACGGTTTTTTTTTAGGGGTAAACGGTGAGAATATCGATGAGGTGATTAACCTGGATACCTCCGGATTACTAGGGGTATCAGACGATGGTCTTTATTTTTCCGGAAAGGGGAACCTTCTGGCAGATAATCCTGCAATTCTGGAAAGACTATTCTCCAGGTGTGATTCAATCATTGCCATTCACTCGGAAAAAGAAGCGATCATTGAAGAAAATGAAATCCTTTTTCGTGAAAAATATGGAGAGGATGTTCCGGTGGAATGCCATCCGCTTATCCGAAGTGAAAAAGCGTGTTACGAGGCAACAGAAAGAGCTGTTTCACTTGCGGAAAAGCACAATGCCCGGTTGCACATTTTACACCTTACCACGGCGGCGGAAACGAAATTCTTTCGGAACGATATTCCACTCGAAGAAAAGAAGATCACAACAGAAGTTTCCGTTCAGAACCTGTGGTTTTCAGACAAGGATTATAAACGCTTAGGCACCTTGATTAAATGGAATCCGGCCATTAAAACAGAGGCCGATAGAACAGGACTTTTCGAAGCATTACTGGACGACAGAATAGACATTATTACCACTGACCACGCTCCTCATTTACTTGAAGAAAAGAAACAAACCTATTTTAAATCAATGTCGGGTGCACCCATGATCCAGCATTCCCTGAACGTAATGATGGAATTTTACAAACAGGGAAAAATGGGTATTGAAAAGATCGTGGAAAAGATGTGTCACAACCCGGCGACATTATACAGCATTGACAAACGCGGTTTTATTCGTGAAGGATATTTCGGTGACCTCGTACTTATTGACCCTCAGAATGAATGGACAGTAACGAAAGATAATATCTTGTATAAATGTGGCTGGTCTCCATTGGAAGGAACCACTTTTTCAACCAAAGTCACCCATTCCTTTGTGAACGGACACCTTACATTTGATCGGGGAGGGTTCAACGAAAATAAGAAAGGTCGGGCACTTCAGGTTAAGGCTAAAAAGTATGTAAAATGATCACGAAAGACCTTGATCTTGCCAAAAAAGTACTCCTTTCAGGTGAATTGATAGCGATTCCCACGGAAACAGTTTACGGTCTTGCAGGAAATGCCTTTGATCCGGCTGTGGTCAGAAAGATTTTTACTTTGAAAAAAAGGCCGTTTTACAATCCTCTGATCGTCCATATCAAATCAATAGACTATCTATCAAAGGTTGCAACGGATATTCCCGAAACTGCTATGAAATTAGCACAGGAGTTTTGGCCGGGTTCTCTGACCCTTGTTCTAAAAAAACAACCGGAAGTCCCGGAACTGGTAACAGCCGGCAAAGAAACGGTTGCGGTGCGTATTCCAAACCATCCTTTAACGCTTGAACTTTTGAATAAGCTCGATTTTCCACTGGCCGCACCGAGTGCCAATCCATTCGGATCCATAAGTCCTACCTCCGCTGAACACGTCAGCGCTTATTTCGGAGATGAGTTGGGCCTGATACTGGATGGAGGGAATTGTGAAAGAGGTTTGGAATCTACGATTCTTGGATTTGAGGAAGATAACCCTGTTTTATACCGGCTTGGTTCCTTATCCCTCGAGGAAATTGAAGACAGAATTGGTAGCCTTTCACTTAAAATTCACTCGGATAAAAATAAACCTGAAGCTCCCGGTATGTTGTCTAAGCATTATGCACCGTCAACCGAGACTTATTTTCCGGATGACCTCGATGCTTTCCTCAAACAAACAGAAAACAAAAACATAGGATTAATACTATTCAGCAAAGCCTATAGGGATTTTCCACGTGAAAATCAGGAGATTCTTTCCGAAACGGGCGATCTGAACGAAGCAGCCAGGAATTTATATAGTGCAATGCACCGGTTGGATAAAAGAAATTTCGATATGATCGTTGCACAGAGATTTCCGGACCGTGGACTTGGTAAAACAATCAATGACAAACTAAGGCGGGCGGCTACAAGGAGCACATAGATTTATTCATCGTGAATCATTCTTTTTTATCATAGGGATAAAACTTATTTTTACAAGGTGAAGACTTTTCCGGTAATCCTGTTTTTATTTCTGATCGCTTCTTTGAAAGCCCAGGAAAAGAGTCAGATTTATCTCTTGCCGGGTCAGGGATCCGACTGCAGAATCTTTTCAAAACTTGAATTCGATACGAGTAGGTTTGAAGTTTACTGTCTGGAGTATGGCCTTCCTTCCGCAAATGAATCCATGCGTGAGTTCGCTGTAAGAATTAGTCGGGAAATTGATACGTCAAAACAAGTCATTTTGATCGGTGTATCCCTCGGTGGAATGCTTTGTACAGAAATCGCTCATACTATCCATCCCGAGAAAACCATTATCATTTCAAGTGCGGCTTCGGCCAGTGAATTACCAAAAACCTATCGGATACAGAAAAACCTGAGGATACACGAATTTATCCCCGGCTGGTTATACAAGCGGGGAGCACTTTTTCTACAGCCTTTGGTTGAACCGGATAGAAAGAAAGAGAAAGCTACCTTTAAATCAATGCTGAAAAGAAAGTCCCCGCTATATTTTAAACGGACCGTAAAATTGATTGTCTTATGGGACAGGGAGGAAAACTCGGAGCAAATCATACATATTCACGGAGATAAAGACCATACCCTTCCGATTGAAAATACGGTACCTGATCATGTTATAAAGGATGGTTCACACATGATGACACTAACAAAGGGGGAAGAACTGAGTGAATTAATAAATTCTATCCTGAAAGGTGTGAATCAATAGATTCGAAAGGATTTACTTCTCGAGGATTTTATCGTTATTCCACCTTCCCTCAAACTGGATATTACCGTCCTTATCGTATAGGATTCCGTAACCGTTGCGTTTACCGTCTTTCCATTCTCCCTCATACCGTTCTCCACTGGGCCATATATATTTTCCCTCGCCCTGCCGTTTATCGTTTTCAAATTCACCGATGTACTTATGGCCGTCAGACCATTCATAGGTTCCCTCACCGTGTCTTTTGTTGTCTTTCCATTCCCCCTTATAGATACTTCCTGTTTTCCAGATTCCAACCCCTCCGCCGTTTGCTTTACCTTCCTGTGTTTCTCCGAGATAATAAATCAGGTCTCCTTTTTCATTGGTGAAGGACAGCGTTTTAACTTTATTGTTTTTCAGGAGTTCATTGTTCTTATCCTTGATCTCTTTGGTTAATTCATCTATCCTTGTTTTTTTCCTTTCAAGTTCATACGACCAGGATCCCGTCAGGCTGTCTATTCTTGACCGAAGGCTGTCAATACTTTTGTCTTTTTGGTCCAGTGCAGATTGAAAAAGTAACATTTCTGCACTTACATGCTGATTCTTATCAAGAATTTCATTAATCCTTGAAATACGTTCTTTTAATCTGCTGCTTTGTGCTTCGCTCAGATCAAAGTTTTTCAAAATAGATTCATAACTTTCCAGGGCCTCTTTATATTCAGCACGTGCAAAATAATTGTCGGCAACTTCCAGAATTTTTAACTTTTCATTTTCGTGGATGACGGTATTTAATCGTTCTTCTGTTTTGAGCAGTTCCGCTTTTAGGTCTTTTTCTTTTTTATGTTGAGAATTGATCAAGCTTACAATGACGCTCAGTGAAATTACGACAGAGACGATAATTAAAACCATCAGAATCCGGGAAAGCCGTTTAAAATTCATCATCGATTGAAATTTAGAATACAAAGATAATAGGAAAAAGGCAGTCAAAAATGTTCCGTTCAGAAAGGCCTAATCACGTAAATTGATTTCAGGAATTTTCATCGATTGTTTTCGGAAATCGAGGTTGATGTAAACATTGGCACGCGGAATCCATCTTTGACGGTAGGTATATCCAAGAGCATTGCTTTGCCCTGTAGTATAAAGAATTCCAAGTGAAACGGAATATTGCGGATTAATGATATAACCGAAATGAGGATATATTCTCAGGTCTTCCAGCGGATTTGCAATCACCGATTTTCCGCTTTGCATAATAAGTTCTATAAACGGAGAAAAGTAATAAGCTCCGGGTACGAGTTTCTTTTTGTTCAACGGTATCTTCGCTGTGATCATATATCTGTACCTGTTTCTGAATCGGTATTCGGCGTCATCCTTGTTCGGTTTCGTCCATCTGTGTTCAAAACGAAGCCGGTGGTAAATCATGAATCGGTCAAAGGAATTGGCAAATACGTATTCATGCCAAAAACGCGGTTCAAGCACTAAAGCTTTATTATCTCCTTCATTTCCATACCGTGAAAAGTTCAACCTGAGTACTCCTCCCGCCGTGGCATTGAAATATTTTGAAAACATATATTTGATACCGTGTCGGTTGTATATTTTACTCATATATCCTACAAAAGGTCTTCCTTCTATTCCGTTGGATCGCAAATGGAACTCGCCGGCCCAGAAGAATTTATCACTCACGCGGAAATTCATATATGAACCTGCCCAAAATTCAGTAGAGGGATCAGAAAATACCGATTCTTCGGGTGGATCCTGAGCCACCGAAAATACGCTCAAATGAAGAAGCAGGAAAAACCCTAAACGTCGTATGAAGTAATAAATCATCATAAATTACCGCTTCATAAATTTTAATCCCATAAGCTCAAGGATTTCTCGAGGATCTGAGGTTTTCTTCAATTTTTTTTCAAGTTCTCTGGTGTCCTCTAAACGAAGCTCCTTCATTTTTTCAAAAAGCAAGGTGAAATTATCGGATTTCCCCTTTATCTTATCACAAGCGATCGAATTGCTGATATCCGTGAGCAAAAAATCAATGAGTATATCGGTGTAAGCGTCGTAAATCCGTTCTTTCACGATTTCTTTCATGTCCGTGAAAGTATAGGGATTCCATACAGTACGTGTGTATATTTCCTTTATCCTCTCACGTTGTGAAGGCACTTTGCTTAAACTGCTGTACAGTTCAATCAGTTCCCCGAAACATTGGTTGATATTCGCAATTACTTCAAGTCTTTCAGTAACGGTGAGATTCGTATATGCATCGAATTCTTTTTTGACGAATCCGGAAATCTGATCGGCAAGCTTGCGATGATAATCATTCATCGCTGAATTTTCATAGAGGTATATAAGTGTATCACGCTTTTCAATCAGTTCTGATTCCTGGTCTGATAAAGCTGTTTTTAATTCGTACTTATCTACTATTGGCTGAATATATTCCTGATGCCGGATGAGTTGAAGCTGCAATTTTTTGATATGACCGAACAGCTCTTCGAGTGTTGAGATATTTGCAGGCAGATTTTCCGGAAAATCAATTTTAACCCTGTGAATACTGTCATGAAAGATATAACTCACCGAATCAGGATATTCGGTGCCGGAGAAAATTTCAGGGATCAGATCCTGCCTGTTTATATATTCGAAAGCCGGATTATTATAAAGGGAAACAATTTTATTCAGTTTATTAAACGCTTCGGAGTAAACTGAATAGACCTGGTGATAAAGCGCAATTTCCCTGTCTGAGTTTTTATTTACCTCCACCTGAGGGTGGCTCAAAAAAGTATGCACAACGTTCTCAATAGTAGAAAAACTTTTTATCATTTCCCCGATCATCTTTTCTTCGGTATCGCTATACGGATATTTGCGAAGTTTTACCCGCGGATCTTCGAAAGGTGATTCTGACTCCCATATGGCCTTTCCTTCATGCGCTGAAAATGATGAAAATGTTCTGTTAAGAAGGTCATGAGATTTGTCCAACAGATCATTTACCTCGGTGGAAGGAAGCATATCACCGCTATCCGTTTTACCGTAAAGACTTGAGAAATAAAGTACGTTCCAGTAATCATTATTCAAAGGAATTTCTTCCCACAGTTCATTTTCCTGGGGATCATGATCCATACCTGAATACATGACTGTGTAGCTTTGATTACCGATTTTTATTTCATGTCCGAAAAGAATTCCTTCTTTATAGCTCAGATATTCAACCACCGGAACGGTAGAATCACTATGAACGATGATCCATTCTCCCTCGAAGAGACCTTTCTGAGTGAGACTTCCTTTTACCTGGTTCAGGTTGTTTTGGGAAATAACTTCCCCTGAAAAGCGATTTTTTGTAAAACTTACAAAACTGTAAAATAAGGTGTCTGTTACCCGACTGTTCTCTATTTTAGTTTCAAGAGCACTCCATTCACCGGTTGCTGCACCTTTTTCAAAAAAACCGTTAACTCCATACCGGATTCCTTGTGTATTTCTTAGAATATGTAGCTTGTCAATGTACGGTCCCCCTTCAGGAAAGAGGAGTTTATATTCATACCCCCACTGTCCGTTTTTTGTATTCTGAAGATATTCGCCGTTAATCGTGATCCGTGCAAAAGCATCACCGTCGAGGCTATCGTTTTCCTCCCGGGTAAAAAGAAAAGATCCATTTTTTATTTTTTCATCTTCGCTGAGAACATAGTTGTAAACAGCTTTTCCGGAGAGGCCCTCATTCCACTGGTACTTTCCGCTATATGTATTTTGCGCATAAAGGCATGCAGGTATAAGCGAAATTAGCGTTATGGCCAATAAAAGGCTCACGCTTACAACGTTTTCCGGAATGAATATACCTCTTTTCACGGAGCAAAAATAATACATTAATCGCTTCATGTAGAAGCTTTGTATTTTTTAAGATTTTAGAGCGATGAGCCGAAAAACTTCTAACGCAAAAAAATAAAACAGGGATTGTTGTTTTTAATCCAAATTAGTCCGGTTCGCAAGAATCCTGAAAATGATTAGCCTCCCAACTGTTCCATTTGCCATTTACGTTCTCTTAAAATAACGAGATAATCGTTGGCCAATTTGTTGCCGCATTCCAACGAAGCTTCCTTGGCATACTTGATAGCTTCATCGATCTGACCCTGTCCTTCTTTCACCAGAGCAAGATTATAAAGCACCCTTCCTCTGATTCGGTCACTGCGTTCGGAAAGCCCCATGGTTAGTTGCTCCTCTGCTATATCCCAGTTCCCTTTTTGAATCATTGGTTTGGCTCTTTTCAAAACAGAATTTCCTTTTGTGTAATATTTTCGGTGAACCCATACCCAATTCGGGTAGATTAAAGCAGCTGATTTATAACCAAGCTGAAAACCGAGTGCTTCATAATATTCTCTTTTTCGCCGAACATCATTCAGGATCCCAACCACAGAGTTTGTACCACTTGTCGGAATATTATAGACATGATAAACTTTGTATCTCTCATATTTCTGTTCACCGTCCACCAGGTAATAATTGACGAACATCGTACCTTCCAAACGCATATTGTTCTGTCCGGAAGCGTTCGCCAGCACTGATCCACCCACCGGGGCCACGCTCTCCATTTGCGTGAGCTCGATAAAACCATCAAGCTCTTTTTCTTTGGCTATTTCTTTAAGTTTTTCCCATTCTATCACACCGTTAACATCGCGAATCTCACTTAGCTCGGGTAGGCTTTGGCCTTTAAGGTTGCTTGAATTTTCCAGCGCTCTGAGTGCTCCGTCTACGGCTCTTTTTGCCGCTTCCACATTCCCGTTAATTTGTTCGGTTCCCATGATGACACCCGCTATTTTTTTCTCGGGACTGTTTTCGCTGTCAACATTATTGATTACTCCGAAACGAGTTGCATTTTCAGGTATTTTTACAACAGCAGGCTCCTTTACGGAAATTCGGAAAGATGTTTTACACCCCTGAAGAAATAAACCTCCAACCAAGAGGAAGAGTATATAGTATTTCATAAACCATTATTATTTAGCCTTTTTCAAATATAAATTAATTTTTCTTTCCCGGAAATTAATTAACAATTCAGGAATGAACTCCGAAAACTGAAATAAAATTAGGCGGCCTAAAATGTTCGTAATCCTAATTTTGCCGGTAATGACAGATATTCTTTATTTTCGTGCTTGACGAAATAATGAGCGAGAGAATTCACATCATATCTTTTGACGTTCCTTTTCCGCCGGATTACGGAGGAGTGATCGATGTTTTCAACAGAATTCAGGCCCTGCATGAGGCAGGGTTTAAAATTATTTTGCACTGCTTCGATTATGGCAGAGGACAAGCAGCTGAACTTAACAGGTTTACAGAAAAGGTTTTTTATTACAAACGACGCAATAACCTTTTTTCTGCTGTCGGTAAATCACCCATGATCGTTGCCTCCAGAAAAAATGAACAGCTGTTGAGAAATTTGCTTGAAGACAAGGCTCCTATTTTATTCGAGGGTCAACACTCTACCGGGTTTCTGGGACATCCTCTACTGAGGGATCGTCTCAAACTTGTTCGTGTGCATAATGTTGAACATGAATATTACAGTGGACTTTTTGAAGCCGAAAAGAATACATGGCGCAAACAGTACTTTAAAAATGCGGCACGAAAACTTAAAAAACATGAAATTGAGTTGAGAAATGCTCAGTACTTATTATGTATTTCCCGGAAAGACACGGCGTACTACTCCGGAATTTTCAAAAATGTATTATATCTTCCAATCGCCGTACCGCCTTTTGCTGCAGCGCCGGAGAAAAATCAGCAGAACGTAGTTTTTTATCACGGTAATTTAAGCGTGGCTGAAAATGAAAAGGCCGCCCTTTGGATCCTTAAAAATATAGCTCCAGGGCTGGGAGAAAGGATTATCATCGCTGGTAAATCACCGGGTCCAAAGCTGGCGAAAGAAATTTCCCAACTCCCAAATGTTGAACTCGTTCAGAACCCGACAGCGGAAAGAATGCAGGTACTGAAGTCTGCTGCGAAAATTCATTTACTCATAACTTTTCAGTCCACCGGGCTAAAATTAAAGTTGATTGATTCCATGCTTTCCGGAGGATTTGTTATTTGTAATTCTCAAATGGCGGAAGGCACGGGACTCCAGGAATTCTGTGATATTTCTGATGATCCGGGGGCCATAAGAAAAATGATATCTGACAAAATGAAGGAATTGCCCGATGATAAGTTTTTGCGTGAAAGACAAGGGTATATAAGAGGTAATTTCGGCTATGAAAGTCATGCAGAAATTATCAGAAAATGTCTTTCTCACTGATTTTTTCAATTAAGATTTGCGCTTGATTTGTTTAACCCCGTATTCCAGGGCTAAATACCTATCCTGATTCTTGCTTATAATTCAGTATTTTTTTATATCTTAAAGGGAATCCGAAAAATTTGAAATATATGACTAAGAATGCTGAGGATCAAAAATACGATCTTGTCTGCGTAGGAGCAGGTATAATGAGTGCAACCTATGCATTACTTCTAAAAATACTAAGTCCTAAAATGCGGATACTCATTCTCGAAAGGCTGTCGGAAGTCGGTCAGGAAAGCTCCAAAACCATGCACAATGCAGGAACCGGACATTCAGCCTACTGTGAATTAAATTATACTCCTGAAAAAGAGGACGGAACTATTGACATTTCCAAAGCGCTCAAAATTTGTCACGATTTTGAATTAACCAAACAGTTTTGGGCTTATCTCATAGACCAGGACCTGCTTTCGGATCCTAAATCATTCATAAGGCAAACATCTCACTGCAGCTGGGTTCATGACAAAGAACAGGTTGAATTTCTCAAAAAGAGATATGAAACAATGAAAGAATATGTCCAGTTTGAAAATATGGAATATACCGAAGATTTTGATAAAATGAAGGAATGGTTTCCTGTGATAATGGAAGGAAGAACTAAAGATGAACACCTCGCAGGAACACGCATTACGCACGGAACTGAAATTGATTTCGAATCTGTTACCAAAGCACTAACTAAAATCCTAAGAGAGAAATTTGATGCAGATGTTTTGATGAACCGCGAAGTCAAAGATGTAAATCGAAAAAACAGCGGTTGGATAGTAGAAGGCAAGAGTCTGCCCGATGGTGATTCTTTTACTTTTGAATCAAAAAAGGTGTTTATCGGTGCAGGAGGTGGTGCCCTTCCTTTATTACAAAAGTCGGAAATTAAGGAACACAGCGAATATGGTGGTTTTCCCGTAAGTGGACAATGGCTGGTATGTACAAATGAAGATCTGATTGAAAAGCACGATGCTCAAGTTTATTCACGCGCGAGTGGAAACAATCCGCCTATGTCAGCGCCTCATCTGGACACACGGCATATAGATGGAAAAAGATCTCTTATGTTTGGTCCGTTTGCAGGATTTAGTACAAAGTTTTTAAAGGAAGGATCTTTATTGGACTTCCCGAAATCCATTAATTTCGATAATATTCCAATTTACTGGGGTGCATTCTGGAAAAATCTCAACCTCACAAAATATCTTCTTGAACAGGTGGCAATGGGAAAGGACGGACAAATGAAAGAGTTGAAAAAATTTGTAAAAGATGCTAAACCTGAAGACTGGGAAGTTAGAGAAGGTGGACAACGCGTTCAAATACTTAAGAAAAGCGAAGAGAAAGGAGCGGATCTCGAGTTTGGAACAGAAGTAGTGTCCAATGAAGACGGAACAATTACGGCATTACTCGGAGCTTCTCCCGGTGCCTCTACGGCGGTAAAAATCGCCATAGAAATCTTAAAGCAGGAGTATTCGGACAAACTGGATTTAAACGACTGGAACGATAAACTGGAAGAAATGATTCCCTTCTGGAATAAACCCGTTGAGGGAAATGAAGATGAGTTCAAAAAACTTCGGGATGAATGTCAGGAAAAACTGGATTTGGTTGTTTCTGTTTGATTCAGTTGTGATTTTCGCAACTCAGGTTTTAATACTTGCTTAATTCGGTTAGGCTAATTCCGCAGATAGTTTTTAATTTACAGTAAAATTAGAAACTATGAAAACAACAATTTTTATCTTAATATTATTCTTTTTAGCACCATTGTCCTTCGCTCAAAATGATACAATTAAAAAGAAAGACACACTTAGCTACCGGATAATAAAAACCGACGGGAGCGAGATTATTGGAAAAATTATTAGTGAAGATCGGCGCGAAGTACTGGTTTTAACATCTGATAATCGCGAGATTTATATCCCACAACATGTGATCAAAGAAATAATACCGATTAAAAAAGAAGAATTCAATAGTTTGGGCCAATTTGTGGGCGAAGATAAATTTGCTACTCGCTATTTTATTACTACCAACGGGTTACCAATTAAGAAAGGGGAACATTATATTCAGTGGAACCTATTTGGGCCCGATTTTCAGTTCGCAGTAGGAAAAAACTTTGGTTTAGGAGTCATGACATCCTGGATGGGAATTCCGATTATAGGAACAGTGAAAAAGAGTTTTCGATTAGGTGAAAATACTCACTTGGCTATTGGAGGTTTATTAGGTTCTGGTACTTGGGCAGCGCCTGATTATGGTGGAGCCTTGCCGTTTGCCACTTTTTCTGTGGGTAATAGAAGAGTAAATGCTGCTGTTTCTGCCGGTTATGGGGCCATATGGTTGTCCGGGGATGGAAGTGGAAGAGCACTTACGAGCTTAGCAGGCATGGTGAAAATATCCCCAAAACTCAGTTTTGTTTTCGACTCATTCATTTTACTTCCTAACACTTACGTCAGATATGGCTCAAAATATTACAACCCGCTAATAGCCTTAATAATACCGGGTATGAGATGGCATCAGGACGAAGGGAAAGCCTTTCAGTTTGGATTTACTGGTGTTGTGGTAGAGAATGAATTATTTCCTCTGCCAATCCCTATGGTTCAGTGGTATAGATCGCTTTAATCTAAGAGATTAACGCACCATTTCAGAAGTCCTCTTTTTGCATTCGATTCTTTTTTAAAGTTTTGTTAAATCCTTAATTCTTTTTAGAAGCTGTTTAAGCATCTTCTTGGATTTCTTTTTTTCTATTCTTATATTATAACGCACAGTATTTCAGCTCAAATTGCAGTTCTTATAGAATGAGCGTGTTGTGGTTTATATATGTTATTATTAATAAGAGTAAATACGATATGACGACAAAAGAAGAAATGATAGAAATTCATCTGAAGGGAAGAGATATACATGATCCAAATGTGTTGAGAGCAATGAAGGAAGTAAACAGAAAACTTTTTGTTCCTGAAGACCTCGAAGAACGAGCCTATGAAGATAATCCCCTTCCCATTGGGAAATCCCAGACTATCAGTCAACCATATATTGTGGCTTATATGGCTCAGGCACTTGATCTGGAGGGTGACGAGAAAGTTCTTGAAATTGGTACGGGATGCGGTTATAACGCCGCCATACTTTCGAGATTGGCTAGAAAAGTTTATTCAGTTGAGATTATTGAATGGCTGGCGAATCTTGCCAAAGAAAATCTTTCAAAAACGGATATTGAGAATATTGAAACACGCTTTGGAGATGGTTACGACGGATGGCCGGAGGAAGGTCCTTTCGATGCTATAGAACTGACTGCCGCACCACCCAAAATCCCGGAAACACTCAAAAAACAGTTGAAGATAGGAGGAAAACTCCTTGCACCGGTTGGAACTTTATCCCAGAAACTTGTACTTATTGAAAGACTGGGTGAGGACCAATTTAAGGAGGAAACGCTTCTGATGGTAAGTTTTGTACCGATGACTGGACAAGCTCAAAATGTATAATTATGGACACACTCACAGATAAATATATTCAGGAGATGTCTTCGGAATTAATGAAAGGCTTTGCAACAAGAACCGGTGTTGCTGAGGAGGATGGAAAAGCAAACAGGCGTTATCTGTGGACAGATGCATTCGCCGTTCTCAATTTTTTAGCTTTACTTGAGGTTTGTGACGACTCCGAATTTGAAGATCAGGCGTTAAGAACTATTAAAGAAGTCCATTACCACCTGGGAAAATTCGCTGAACACGATCCCCGTGACGGTTGGATCAGTAATTTACCCGAAGAACGGGCAGAAAAGCACCCAACAATTGGAGGCCTGAGAATAGGAAAGCAACTTCCGGAGAGAAAACCGGAGCAACTCTATGACCAGAAACTTGAGTGGGAAAGAGACGGACAATACTATCATTACCATACGCGATGGATCAATGCTTTGCTGAAAGCGAGTAAACACTTTGAAAGAAAAAAATTCGCGCTTTGGGCAACAGAACTGAGTCTGGCCGGTTCTCAGTTTATTTCTGACAGGGAGGGAAAGCTGAAAATGTATTGGAAAATGAGTGTTGATCTTTCCCGTCCGCTGGTTCCTGTAATGGGAGCACATGACCCTCTTGAAGGACTCATCTGCGCATTACAGGTTCTACAGTCAGATTTGTCTTATAAAGAGGAGTTTGACATTTATACGGAAAAGTTAAAAAAACTTTGTGGTCGATCTGACTGGGGAACGGATGATGCGCTCGGAATTGGCGGACTCCTGATCAATACTATCCGAACTGCAGAGCTTGGACAATATACTGACCTCCCGGAATGTATAAGACCGGAAAGAATATTGAAGGATGCCGAAAATGGACTGAAGGTATTCAGTGAATCCTTTGATCCTGAAGAATCGGCGGAGTATAGATTGGCTTTCAGGGAGCTGGGGTTGTCTTTGGGACTAAGGTGTCTGCATGGCAATCTGGATTTCCTTCAGGAAAATGGACTCAATCCGGAAATCAGTTCAGAAATATATTCCCTGGCCGACGAAATTGAACACTTCTGGATCAAAAATGAAAACAGAAGGGCTCCAACCTTTGTTGATCATTTGGACATCAGTGAGGTGAGTCTGGCAGCAAGCATACTATCGAGAGAAAGGCCGGACATTTATTCAAGACTTTAAAGGAATTTTCAAACCGATTAAACAATATTTCAAATGAATGAATCAGTAATAGCAACCATAAAGGAGAACAAAAATGAATTTGATTCAACGGATGACCTTAGTCACCTTATAAATTCCGTAAAGAATAAAAAGATCGTGATGCTGGGCGAGGCATCCCACGGCACCCATGAATATTATAACTGGCGAGCCAGGATCTCTAAAATTCTTATGGAGGAACACGGTTTTGATTTTGTGGCAGTTGAGGGTGATTGGCCGGCGTGTTATGAACTCAACAGACATGTCAAGAATTACGAAGGGACTCCCGCAGAAACAAATGAGATTCTCAAGCACTTTGACAGATGGCCTTCCTGGATGTGGGCAAATTGGGAAGTTCATGAATGGGCCGAATGGCTCAGAGCATTTAATAAGGGTAAATCGCT
>JAWVYS010000017.1:0-60516 GCA_033722555.1 Brumimicrobium sp. | reverse complement strand
GACTATTACCGGAGACACGGATTACTGTGCAGGAAATACGGCTTCAGTTTCTACTCAGGCATACTCAAATTATGTTTGGTCGAACGGTGCCAACACGCAGACCACCAACGTAACAACAGCAGATAACACGATTACAGTAACTGTAACGGATGCCAACGGATGTGTCGGAACTTCAGCGGGATACAATGTTACAGAGAATCCGAATCCTACACCGACTATTACCGGAGACACGGATTACTGTGCAGGAAATACGGCTTCAATCTCTACTCAGGCCTATTCAAATTATGTATGGTCGAACGGTGCTAACACGCAGACCACAAACGTAACTACAGCGGATAACACAATTACGGTAACTGTAACGGATGCCAACGGATGTACAGGAACATCACCTGGATACAACGTTACAGAGAATCCGAATCCGCAGATTTCTGTGAATCCTTATGATCCAACGGTGTGTAACGGCACGGATGGATATATTGAAGTTAATACTGTCTCCGGATCAACATCTGGTGATGTAAGCTGGACTGGAACCTCTGCCGGTACGGATAATTCTGTTACACTCATGCACAGTATTACCGGTTTATCTGCCGGGAATTATAATATCACATTTACGGATGTAAACGGTTGTATTTCAAATACCGAGTCGACTGTGTTAACCAATCCGGGAGCGCCTGTAATTAATCCTATCGTGGATACAAGTTCCTGTGAAGTAGATTTCGTGATTCCGGATCCTTCGACATTTATCACCGGAACTAATCTTACGGGAAATCAGTCGTTCTATTCTACATCTGGCGGGAATCCTGGAGATGAACTGACACAGGGAACTGTAATTACCTCCGCAATGTCTCCGTTTACGGTATATGTGTATGACAATAGTGGTACCTGTGATTCCGAAATATCCTTTACGGTTTATGTAAATGAGAATCCGGTAACAACCATTTCTCCCGATCCGGCCGAAATTTGTGAGGGAACATCCCTTACACTAGACGGAAATCCTGCGGGAGGAAGCGGTGTTTATAGCACCCATTCCTGGACAGGAGACGTAAGTATTTTGAATAATTCGAACATTCAGGCACCGTCTACACTAATCTCTGCGGGTAATGGTACTTATAACCTTACTTATACGGTTACCGATGACAATGGATGTGAGGGCAGTGATAATATCACGGTTGATATCCAGGAAGTACCCGTTTTATCGGGAGATCAGGAAATATGTGAAGACGAGACAACAACCATATCTTCTACAGGTACTCCCGATGCTACTTCGCCATGGACAAGTTCTGATCCTTCAGTAGCCACGGTAGATGTAAACGGGAATGTTCTCGGTGTAGGAGCCGGTACGGCGGATATCACTTTCCTTGATGCGAATGGTTGTTCCACCTTCATTACCATCACGGTGAATCCAAAACCTGTGATTACGTTAACGGCCTATGATCCAACAACCTGTAATGGTACCGACGGTTATATCACGGTTAATGGAACAGGTACAGGAGTGCTTGATTGGTCAGGGGATGCTGTAGGGACAGATCCTTCAGCAACACTTAATTACGATATTTTAAATCTCGCTGCCGGAAACTATGATGTGATATTTACTAATCCGGTAACGGGCTGCTCATCGGATCAGGTTTCAGCGACTCTAAACAATCCGGGAGCTCCTATTATTGATCCGATAGCCGATACAAGTTCGTGTGAGGTGGATTTCAGTATCCCGGATCCATCAACATACATTACAGGAACGAATTTGACAGGAAATCAGGCCTTTTATTCCGCACCGGGGGGAAATGCTGCTGATGAACTGACACAGGGTACGCTTATTACGAGCGCGATGTCTCCAATGATCATTTACGTATTCGATAACAATGGTGTGTGTGAATCCGAGACTTCTTTTACGGTTTATGTGAACGAAAACCCAACGGTAAGTATATCTCCCGATCCGATATCTGTATGTGTGGACGAGCCTGTACAGCTGAACGGTAACCCGTCTGGAGGAAGTGGTTCCTACACTGTTCACGACTGGTCAAACACGGCAGCGGTTTACCTCGATGATCAAACGATCGTTTCACCACTTTTTGAGAGTAATACTGCCGGAAATTATGACTTGACCTATATGGTAACGGACGATAATGGATGTTCGGCCTCTCAGACAATAACTGTGGAGGTTCTGCAAAGCACTGTGATAGACCCTATGGCTCCGTTGACAGCTTGTGGGGATCTTGATTTACCCGTTATTACAGGAAGTAATCTTTCAGGCAGTGAGGCCTGGTATGACGACACTCAGGCAAATGGCGGTCAGGTGGTCGGTCCAAACGTAACAAACGGAGGTACATACTACATGTATGATTCGGGTGCAGCATGTTCCAATGAAATAGCGGTTATCGTAACAATAAATAATCTTCCGCAGATTACGAATTCCTTAACGGATATGGATTATTGTGATTATGAAACTCCGCAGGATATCATTTTGAATGTTACCGGCCAGGCAGATTGGAATATCGAATATACCCTTGACGGAACCGGACAAACTGCAACTTCCTCGCAAAACACTATTAATCTCGGAAATGCATCCGGAACATATGTTATTGAGGTAATTTCAGATAACAACTGTTCGGATACGGTTAATCTATCTTTTGAAATATTAATAAAGCCTTCACCTGCTGCTCCGGTAGCCTATCAGAATGCTCAGTATTGTTCAACGGAAGTTTTTGACACCATGCGAGCAGAAAGTTCAGCGGGTGGTACACTTACCTGGTATTTAAATCAGTTTTCACAGGTTTACGGTACCGGAGAAAATGCGATGCCTCAAAATATTTCGGGTACGACGGTATATTACATTACAGAAACCCTGGATGGATGTGAGAGCGAGGCATCTGAAGTGACCATAGAGGTAATTGATTGTGATATAATCCTTTCTACAGCGATTACTCCTGATGGTGACGGCTTAAATGATACCTGGTTGATTCCTAATTTGGATGAGGCTTATCCGGATAATGTTGTAAGGATCTATAACAGATGGGGTAGCCTGATTTTTGAGCACGATTCTTCCAAGGACGGACTTTACAATAAGAATCCATGGGACGGAACAAAAGACGGAAAGGCTTTACCGGTCGGTTCCTATTATTTTGTGATAGATCTTAACAATGAATCAGGAGATTCAAAGAACGGAGCGATTTCTATAATCCTGGAATAAACTTTTCGAAATGGCACATTTTAAAAATATATTTTTAGTTCTGATGTTGGCTTCAACGACTGTAATTGGTCAGCAGTTACCTCAGTTCAGTCAGTTTCACAGAAATCAGGGGATGAGTAATCCCGGAGCGATCGGCGCTTATGATTTTATGGACATTACTTTAGGGTCGCGCTATCAGTGGCTAGGATTTAATAACGATATGCAGGGCAATGTAGCGCCAAGATCTGCTTATCTGAATTTTGCAACGACGATTCAGCGAGAACCTGTCAGACACAATCCTTCTTTGAGAACGTCAGTTGGTCCCATCCGTAACCCTGAACTTGGAACCGGAAAGCTTAAGCACGGTATTGGTGGACAGTTTATTGCCGATGAATACGGTGCTTTCAGGCAACTTGCGTTTTCCGGGACTTATGCCATACATGTACCGGTAACAGAAAAAGTGAATATTTCGCTGGGGGCCCGAATAGGAGCCTCGAATCACACCTTTCTTAGCGAAAAAGCTCAAGTACTCTCACACATTGAAGGTACCGCTACCGATCAGACCTATGAAAATTTCACAAACAACGGATATAGCCGCATGTTCATGGATATCAGTACGGGACTTTACGTTTACTCGAATAGATTTTTTATTGGTATAACAGGCAATCAGCTTACTCAGCATTTTGTAAGTTTTGGTAGCGGGAACACGAATTTTAATCCTGTGATGCACTTTGACCTGATGGGTGGTGTAACATTCAACCTGAATGAAGACATCACTTTATTACCGGCTCTTAGTCTGAAATATATGAATCCGGCCAATCCGGTGGGACAGCTGAATATTCAGACAGAATATAAAGAATGGTTATGGTTGGGCTTAGGTTTTAGATATAAGGATGCCGCAATTGTGATGGCCGGAGCAAACATAAATGAACGATTCAAGATCGGTTACAGTTTTGATTATTCCACCTCGCGAATGAATAATTTCACGGCCGGAGGGCATGAGGTTGTTTTGGGACTTATGTTTAGATAACAAAATTCAATCAGTAAAGAAATGAGTAAAACACTGTTTTATACCGGCCTGTTGCTATTTTTCGCTTCAAGCCTCAATGCTCAGTTGTGGAAGGTAACTCAGCCAGAGCCATTGGGAAAAGAGGTTAATTCCGGAGCAGAGGAGAGCACACCGTTCTTTTCAAAAGACAGTTCCCTTTTGTATTTCACAAGAACATTGGATCCGTCGAACACGAGCGGAGAATGGGATCAGGATATCTGGTTTTCTGTACGAGGAGAAAACGGAACAGGCTATCAGGAGGCGAAAAACCTGAAAGATCTGAATAATAAATTCCATAATGCAGTTGTAGGCCTTTCATCAGACGGAAACAGGATTTATCTGTTGGATGCTTATGCAGGTAAAAAGGATCAGGTTAAAGGTTTGGCTGTTGCTCAAAGAAATCCGAATGGCAGCTGGGGTGAGCCGGTGCGCGTGCAGATACCTGAACTCAGTATAGACGGCAACTTTTATGGTTTTTTTGTTTCACCGGATGAGAAGACTATCATTATTTCCTATAAAGGAGAACCATCACTGGGTGAAGAGGATCTTTACGTCAGCGAAAATATGAACGGTTCGTGGTCAAAGCCACAAAGTTTAGGACTGACAATAAATTCCCCCGGTTATGAGATATCTCCTTTCCTTACACCGAATAAGGATACCCTATTTTTTGCAAGTAATGGTTTCGGAGGGCTTGGTGATGCCGATATATTTTATTCCGTGAAGCAAGGCTCGGACTGGCAGTCTTGGTCTAAGCCAGTTAATCTTGGCGCCCCCATTAATTCAGTTAAGTTTGATGCTTACTTTAATATGGCTGGCGATGTATTATATTTTTCCAGTAACCGCGATTCGGAGAGGTCGGATATTTACAAGGCGCGAACGCTTCATTATCGATTTATTGGAGTGATCAGAGAAAAGGAATCTTTAGAAACGATTGAAGGAGCTCATTTGGTAATCAAAAATGTCGGTAATGAAGATAAATTGGTGGAGGAACTGTTTTCTGACACAGAGGGGAGTCTAAACGGTGAAAGGCTACCCTTCCATTATAAGGAGCTGATAGATTTAAAGATAATCGTTGAAAAAGAGGGATATATTGGAAAGACGCTGAGCCTGAATTATCAGCTTGGCGATACTACCGAAATTGATTTGAGTACACTTCTCGATGTCAATTTAACCAAAATTGAAGAGGGCAAAACCGACCTTGCGGACATCGTTGATGTCAAACCTATCTATTTCGATTTGAACAGCTCATATATCCGAACTGAAGCTGAAATTGAACTCAATAAGGTTGTTGAGGTAATGAAGGATAACCCGAAGATTGTTGTGGAATTAAGGGCTCATACCGATTCACGAGGTTCGGAAAAGTATAACTTGTGGTTATCGGACAGAAGAGCGAAGTCCAGTGCTGCATATATAATTTCTCAAGGTATTTCGCCGGATAGAATATCGGGCAAAGGATTTGGTCAAAGTGTTCCTAAGTTTTCTGACGAGGAAATCAATAAACTATCAACTGAAGAGGAAAAGGAAAAATTGCATCAGCAAAACCGACGAACAGAGTTTATTATTGTAAAGATGAACACGTAAACAGTCTGATCTGAATTTAGATTTTTTATTTATTCCGATACCCGACAGATTCTTAATTATTTTGGCGAAAATGCTTCCACCTTTATTTCATCTACATAGATGGGATGCTCTTGACGATGCCAGAACTGTACAGTGAGCTTATCTTCAAGGCTTCTTACTTCAGGGGTTAAATAAATGAGTTCTATTTCCGACCATTTCCCTGCGGGAACAGCCTCAAGGGATATATTTTCCCACTTGTACACTGCTCCGTTATAGTCAAAACTCGCAGTAAGTAAGGTTGGATTTTCCGGGTCTTCGCCGGTTTTGAAAACCTTTGCTCGAATGCGAATGAAAGCGTGGTCACGATCTGTTAAATCCTTGTAAGCTATCTTAAACGGCGGAGTATAAATAGTGTCTTTACTTAGTTTAAAGGCATACTTGCCCGTTTCGTCTGGATGAGCAACTGCTCCAGGTTCTTTGGAGAATGTGTTATGGTACAACAAACTTTTACTGTACTTGGAGGAATCTGTGAAATCGACGTCTTCAATATGATTCCTATCGATGAGCAATAATTCATTTTTGAGAGAATCGTTCGGAACCAGACTCCCAAATGTCGCAAAGTAATAAGCTTTGGTCATACGATCACCCGGAATTACTCCCAAATAAAACTGGATGGTTTGGAATACATTCAGGATAACCATTCCTGAAATTAAAAGGCTCATGATTAATTTTTCTAAGAATCTTTTATTAAATATATAAATAAGTAAATAACCCAAGGGTACTATCATAACTGCCATGGAGGGAATCAAGGCTCGTTGACTGAAAGAGGAGGCGTACCACCAGACCGACCAGCTTGATACCAAATAAAGATTGGTAATAAAAAAAATGAACAATGGAATGAATAGTCGTTTATTCTTTCTGTATAATACGAGAAAACCCAATGTTGCCAGAGCCATGAGCGGTGTATAAACGAACCATCCTTTTCGAAAACTGAAAAGAACCTCAATTGTATGTGGGGAAAGAAAATCTAAACCTTCCGCGGGATTTCCGTAATCTAGAAAAAGAAGTTTTCCTGTTGTCGATTTCCAGTATATGAGTTGAATACTTCCTACCGCAATCAAAATAATACTGAAAATAACCAGTTGTTTTAATTTGTCTTTGAAGAACTCAATACGATTTAATTCGCCGGGTATAGGCCATAGAAGAGGGATTAACAGACATACAATCTCCGTAGGTCTGGTTAATATAACTAATCCGCAAACTAAACCTAAATACATTATGGTTTTTAGTTTTGGTTCTCTATACCATTTGATTGTCAGCCAAATGATGATCGTATAACCTGTAAAGAGTAGGTTGTGAGTCATTGCATTCTGACCGTACATTGTATTGTGAAATAAATAGTTGGTTCCAAATATGATTAGCAGCACAATAAGGACAGAAATTTTAGGCTTAAAAAACGCAAGTGCGATTTTTAAAAGGAAGTAAATCCCAATTAAGGAATAAAATATCGATCCTGAAAAAACGGCTATTTGATAAGGCAGTGAAAATCCGTCGGCAGGGTGAGAAGTGATGTTTGCAAATAAATGGCCAAAAAAGAAAAACGGCGCGTAGCATACTGCCCATCCTGAGGTGTACTTCAGGACAAAACCTCCTTCATCCAGAGGTTGAATCTGGTAAAGTGTTTCTGTGCTGTCGTAGGTAGAAATGATATGGTCAAGGTATTGAAGTTGTTCGGTAGGACTTCCATCACTGATGAATGTTAAAGGCAAATAGAGGTAATAACCAAATACGTCCCAAGAGATAGTGTTGGTGGGATAAAAATAGACGTTATTAAAAATCACAAAAAGAAAAATCAACACCAATGTAATTAACACGGGTAGATTCATCCTCTGTGATAGTCCTTGAATTTTCACGTCCTAATTTAAGGGTTGATACATTTTAGAAATATAACCTAATATTCTGTTTTTTCGTCGAAATCTTTCCAGTTTTGAAAAGCCTGTAGCGCTTCATCACGCATAACGTTTATTGTTTGCAATTTTCTTTTCTCCGCGGGTAATTCAATTTCGTCGTAAATAAAACTGTCATCAAAACCAATATCCCGGGCATCAAATTTATTGTTACCGAAGTATAGTTTATCCAATCTGGCCCAGTAAATTGCTCCTAAACACATCGGGCAAGGTTCACAGGAAGAGTAAATTTCACACCCTGACAACACGAATGTATTGAGGTTTTTACATGCTAATCGTATGGTGTTAACTTCTGCATGTGCAGTCGGGTCGTTATCCTTTGTAACGCTGTTGGCACTCTCTGCTATTATTTCACCGTCTTTAACAATTACAGCACCGAAAGGTCCTCCACCGTTTTTAACGCTTTCTTTAGAAAGTTCAATGGCCCGAAGCATGAATTTTTTATTCATTATTTTTTTCAGCAAAGTTAACAGAATGAAATGGAGTACGAGAGAATTCATTTAGAAAGAGGAAAATCACCCGAAATTGTGATGAACCTTCAAAGGATGAGATAATTTAATCCTATGGCCGCTTTGTTATACTCATAGAGCACCTCAAGATAATCCAGTCGAAAATCCTGTGCATCCTCCAGACTTTTAGCATACTGGAAAAAATCAATATTACCTTGTTTATAGCTCCTTCTGGCCATTTCTATAATCTGATCCGCCAATGATATTCCCTCACTTTCGTAGTATGCTAACTGAATTTTGAATCTGTCAACGGTTGCTTGCAATTGCTTTCGCTTTGAAATCAATCTTATTTCATAATTCTTTTGTTCATATGAGGCAGTTTCTACTTCCATTTTTTTAGCTGCAATTTCCGCTTTATCCCCAAAATAGAGTAAGGGTAATTTAATTCCAAAATGATAACCGTGTAAGTAACTGTTTAAACCTCGGTTTGATGCAATGAAATAATCCGCACCAAACGCCGGAAGTAGTATGTGTTTTTCTAATTTGAGTTTCTCTTCAGACAATCTTTTTCTGCTCTGATACAATCTTATTCCCGGAGAGGACAATGTATCTTCTTCGCTGAAATCAACTTTTTTCAAAGCTTTTGCGGAAATGTGAAATGTGGTGTCATGTTGAATTAATGAATGCATTTCTTCATAAGCCATTTCGAGTTCGTTGTTAACGCTAATGTAATCCGTAGATATTTTACGGTATTTAGCCAGCACGGTAGCTATTTCAAGGTCTTTTATATTTGTACTGTCATTTTTATTCCTCGCAGATCTCGAGAAATCAGCGTATAAACTGTCTAACATACCCAAAACAGTCTTCCGGTTCTCCAGATAGGCAATATAATAATACTGCTGAGTAATCTTTTCCATTAAAGAGGCGGTTTCAAATCTGAGATGTTCAAACTGTAAATCTTTTTTTTTGAGATTAACCCTTTTTCTTCTGCTGTAAACGGTTGGAAATTCTAAATCCTGATGAATGCCTAATTTATGATTTGGAATACCATTCGGAGCGAGGTCGTTTTCATCATATTCCTCATAAATCTCGGTTCGTGGAAAAGTGAAGGCTTTCTTAACAGATAATTCAGTTCTCTTCAATTCGCTTTTTTCTGCACGTAAGCCATAGTTATTATCCAGAGCAAGCTCTTGCAGTTCACGAAGACTAATTTCGTTTTTCGCTTCCTGGCTTTGGACCCGGGTACAAAACAGTATTATTACTACTAAAAGTATTGTTTTCATCATGCAATCACTTAAAAGGACCTCGTTTAGAAAAACTGATTCTATGGTCGGGAGGACTTTCATGTATGCTCCCGAGAGGGAATGATCCTTCCTTGTTACAACACAAAAAAAATGAGAATGTTTGTTCTATATAGTCAGAATATAAGCTGACTAATATTACGCGGAGTAGAATTTATTCAACAACGGTAAGCCGTGCAAACTTCAAAATAAGGGTCTTTTGACCAACACGAGGGAAAAATACTGTAGCTTTCTGATCCGGAGATTTGCCTTCAAGTGCTGTAACTTTACCCTTGCCAAAGCGCTCATGTATTACATTGTATCCAACTTTCAGGGGTTCCTGAGTACCACCGGGAGTGGTCGGGGTATTTGTTGAATTCGAAGATCTTGTTTCTCGTAAGGGTTTTAAATTCTGTTGTGGTTTACCCATCATTCCGAACCCCGGACTTCTGTCCTCCGAAGGGCGTTTATATCCTGTGAGAGATCTGCCGCCTGTCTGACTTCTGGTTTCAATTTCATGATTTACATAAATCTGGTCTATTTCATCAATAAATCGGCTGGCTTCGGCCGTAATTAATTGTCCCCACCGATAGCGGCTTACGACATAGGAGAGTGTACAGGTCTTTTCTGCTCGTGTTACGGCAACGTAAAACAACCTGCGTTCTTCTTCAAGTTCACTGCGCGATGTAAGTGATAACTGCGACGGAAAAAGATTCTCCTCAAGACCTACAATAAAAACATGGGGAAACTCAAGTCCTTTGGATGCATGAATCGTCATCAGGGTAATCTTGTTCCTGTCTTCATCCTTTTCCTGGTCGGCATCGGTCAACAGTGCTACATCTATCAGAAAGTCACTCAAAGTACCTATTTCGTCTGCTTCTTCCTTTGAAACGGTAAATTCTTTAATACCTGCAAGAAGTTCCTGTATGTTTTCATAGCGTGTTACTCCTTCGGGTGTTTTATCATCGTAAAGGTCCTTCAGGATTCCGGAGGATTTAGCGATATCTTCCGCTAATTCATAGGCCGGGGTATTCTCCATCCGAAGAGAATAGCTTCTGATTTTTGTGACGAATTCGGAAATTTTATTTTTTGCTGCCGCTGCAATAGACACCGGGTAGCGATTGAAATCCGAAATCACATCCCAGATCGAAACATCGTACTGACTCGCAGCGATCATAACGGATTCGATGGAAGCCTTTCCTATTCCTCTTTTAGGGTAATTGATGACTCTTTTCAGGGCTTCTTCATCAGAGGGATTGGCAGTCAATCTGAAATAGGCGATAAGGTCCTTGATCTCTTTACGCTGATAAAATGATAGTCCACCGTAAATTTTATACGGCATATTCAGTTTACGCAAAGATTCCTCAAAAGAACGGGACTGAGCGTTTGTTCGATAAAGAATAGCAAAATCTTTATAATCTGCACCCTGCTGCTTTTTGATGTCATAGATCCGGTTCACAATCACACGTCCTTCTTCATTGTCGGTTAAACAGCGAATGATATTGATTTTATTTCCTTCAAGATTGGAGGTCCAAACCTTTTTACGGATTTGATCGACATTCCTTTTTATGATGCTATTGGCTGCCTCAACGATGTTTTTTGTACTTCGGTAATTTTGTTCTAATTTAAATAAGGTATAATCGGGATAATCCTTTTTGAAGTTGAGGATGTTTTCAATGTTGGCGCCTCTGAAGGAGTAAATACTCTGAGCGTCATCTCCCACCACACAAATATTTTCATGAACTGCTGCGAGTTTTTTAACGATGAGGTACTGTGAGTAATTTGTATCCTGATACTCATCGACAAGGATGTATTTAAATTTCTGCTGATAATAATGCAGTACGTCAGGATAATCTCTCAGCAAAACATTGGTTTGATACAAAAGATCATCGAAGTCCATGGCCCCTGCTTTAAAACACCTGTTCTGATATTCTTTATATATGCGGAATATTTCTGGTTTTCTTGACATACGGTCTTCACCCACGATTTCGGCATTGGCTTCGTAGGCTTCGGGAGAAATCAGATTATTCTTGGCGCTGGAAATCCTTGCATGAACGGCACTCGGTTTATATACCTTATCATCCAGGCCGAATTCTTTGATAATCGTTTTGAGCAGACTGCGTGAGTCTTGTGTATCATAAATGGTGAAATTCGAAGGATATCCCAGTTTATCTGAGTTATAACGAAGTATGCGGGCGAAAACGGAGTGAAAAGTTCCCATGGCGATATTCCGGGCCTCGCTGTCGCCAACGATATTTCCAATCCGCTCCTTCATTTCTTTAGCAGCCTTATTGGTAAAGGTGAGTGCCAAAATACTGAATGAATTAACCCCTTTTTGCATGAGATAAGCAATGCGGTAGGTGAGTACCCTTGTTTTGCCTGATCCTGCCCCTGCAATTACCATCATTGGACCATCTATGTGTTCAACAGCGACCCGCTGACTTTCGTTCAAATCATTCAGATAATTCATAGTAACAAAGATAATATTTCACTTAAATATATATGAGAATAGGTTTCTTAAAAAGATCGTAGCAAAAGAACCTGAATCTATGGCCCTTGAAATATTATTGATACAAGAAATGATATGTTGCAGGCCTGAGGATATATACCTTCGCACTATATTTTAACTAAGTTTCAGAGCGTTATACTTGAAATTTATTACTTTTGTATCAAGTGTTACATGATGCATTGATAAGCAATTAACACTTCTCTGTTAAAATCGGCAATTTTTCTTTCTAAATAATTGCTTTCTAAAATAAAAAGACTATTTTTGCACCCCTCAAAGTGTTTTTGAGGTAATAATTTATTGTAAAAATTAAAGAGAAATATGCCAACTATTCAACAGTTAGTTCGCAAGGGTAGAACAGCGCCGGTGAAGAAAAGCAAGTCTGCAGCACTTGATTCTTGTCCGCAGCGTAAAGGAGTATGTGTGCGTGTGTACACCACTACACCTAAGAAGCCAAACTCGGCAATGAGGAAGGTTGCCAGAGTACGTTTAACAAATGGTAAAGAGGTCAATGCTTACATTGGCGGCGAAGGCCACAATCTACAGGAACACTCCATGGTATTGGTTCGTGGAGGGAGAGTAAAAGATCTCCCCGGTGTTCGTTACCACATTGTTCGTGGTGCACAGGATACAGCCGGAGTTGAGGGAAGAACTCAACGTCGTTCCAAGTATGGTACAAAAAGACCTAAAAAATAAAACGTAAGTCATGAGAAGAAGAAAGGCGAAAAAAATTCAGATACTTCCGGATCCGAGATTTAAGGACGAGACAGTAACTAAGTTTGTAAATAATATCATGATGGATGGTAAAAAGAACGTAGCGTTCAAGATATTTTACGATGCCATCGATATTGTTGACGGTAAAATAGAAGATCAGGAAGGTATCGACGTTTGGAAAAAAGCGATAGAAAACATAACTCCCAGCGTAGAGGTTAGAAGCCGTCGTGTGGGTGGAGCTACTTTTCAGATCCCAACTCCTGTAAGAGAAGGTAGAAAGCAATCACTTGCTATGAAGTGGTTGATCACATACTCTCGTAAGAGAAATGAGAAAACAATGGCGCAGCGTCTGGCGAACGAAATTATCGCTGCTTCGAAAGAAGAAGGTGCAGCCTTTAAAAAGAAAGAAGATACGTTGAGAATGGCTGAAGCAAACAAAGCTTTCTCACATTTCAGATTCTAAAACATTATAAGAGTTACAGTAAAATGGCTAAAAGAGATTTAAAATATACACGAAATATCGGGATCATGGCCCACGTGGATGCAGGTAAAACTACAACCACTGAGCGTATTCTGTATTATACGGGTATCAGTCACAAGATTGGTGAGGTACATGATGGTGCCGCTACAATGGACTGGATGGAACAGGAGCAGGAAAGAGGTATAACGATTACTTCTGCTGCAACGACATGTTTCTGGAAATATCAGGGACATGATTATAAAATAAACATTATTGACACTCCCGGTCACGTAGACTTTACAGTTGAGGTTGAGCGTTCTTTGCGTGTGCTTGACGGTGCAGTTGCATTGTTTTGTGCTTCTTCAGGTGTTGAGCCACAGTCGGAAACGGTATGGAGACAGGCTGATAAGTATGGAGTACCAAGAATCGGTTTCGTTAATAAAATGGACCGTGCAGGTGCGAATTTCTTAGGAACTGTTGATCAGATTCGAGAGCGTCTTGGTGGTAACCCTGTACCTATTCAGTTGCCTATCGGTTCTGAAGATGATTTCAAAGGAGTTGTTGACCTTATGGTTAATAAAGCATACGTTTGGAATGAGGAGGATATGGGTATGACTTGGTCGGAAGTGGAAATCCCTGCTGACATGGTTGAATCTGTTGAAGAGTGGAGAGCGAAGCTTATTGAGGCCGTAGCTGAATCAGACGATACACTGATGGAGAAATTCTTCGAGGATGCTGATTCTATTACAGAAGAAGAAATGATCGCGGCTATTAGAAAGTCGACTATCAAAATGGCTATCACACCTATTATGTGTGGTTCTGCATTTAAGAATAAAGGAGTTCAGACGCTTTTGGATGCTGTTATGGCATTCTTACCTGCTCCGATTGATGTTGAGGCAATTGAAGGTACGAACCCGGATACTGGGAATACTGAAGCTCGTAAGCCTTCCATTGATGAGCCGATGTCTGCATTAGCGTTTAAGATCGCTACCGATCCTTTTGTTGGTCGTCTTTGTTTTATCCGTGTTTATTCCGGAAAAATTGAAGCGGGTTCTTATGCCTTTAATACAAGAACGGAGAGAAAAGAGCGTATTTCACGTTTGTTCCAAATGCACTCTAACAAGCAGAATGCTATTGAAGTACTTGAATGTGGTGATATAGGTGCTGCAGTTGGATTTAAAGATATCCGTACAGGTGATACTCTTTGCGATGAGAAAAAACCGATCGTACTTGAGTCAATGGACTTCCCAGAGCCTGTAATCGGTATTGCTATCGAGCCAAAAACTCAGGCTGATATGGATAAACTTTCAGTAGGTCTAAACAAACTTTCTGAAGAGGATCCTACATTTAAGATCTCTACTGATGAAGAATCCGGACAAACAGTTATTTCAGGAATGGGTGAGCTTCACCTTGAGGTACTTGTTGACCGTTTGAGAAGAGAGTTTAAAGTGGAGGTAAACGAAGGTGCTCCTCAGGTAAATTACAAAGAACGTATCTCAACTTCAGTTGATCATAGAGAGGTCTACAAAAAACAATCAGGTGGTCGCGGTAAATTCGCAGATATCGTTGTTAAGATTGCTCCGCAGGATGATGAGACTAAGGTAGGTCTAGAGTTTATCAATAATATTAAAGGGGGTAACGTACCGAAAGAATATATTCCTTCTGTTCAGAAAGGATTTGAAATCGCGATGAAGAACGGTGTATTGGCTGGTTATCCAATGGATTCTCTTAAAGTGGAGTTGAACGATGGTTCCTTCCACGCGGTGGATTCAGATTCTCTTTCGTTTGAGGTAGCTGCGAAAATGGCTTACAGAAATGCGCTTCCGAAAACAAATCCTGAATTACTAGAGCCTATTATGAAATTGGAGGTAGTAACTCCGGAGGAGAATATGGGTGATATCGTAGCTGATTTGAACCGTCGTCGTGGTCAGATGCAGGGTATGGATGACAGATCGGGTGCGAAGGTGATCCGTGCGATCGTTCCGCTATCAGAGATGTTTGGATACGTGACAATGTTGAGAACCATTTCTTCAGGACGTGCTAGTTCAACAATGGAATTCTCACATTACGATGTATGCCCTCGTAACATAGCTGATGAAGTAATTGCTAAAGTAAAAGGAAAAGTTTCCGCTTAATTTATAAGTCGATGAGTCAAAAAATTAGAATTAAATTAAAGTCTTACGATCACAATCTTGTAGACAAGTCTGCAGAGAAAATCGTAAAAACAGTGAAAACAACAGGTGCAGTGGTAAGCGGACCTATTCCTTTACCAACTCATAAAAGAATTTACACTGTATTGAGATCACCACACGTAAACAAGAAGGCGCGTGAGCAGTTCGAACTTTGTTCGTACAAGAGGTTACTGGATATTTACAGTTCTTCTTCAAAGACTGTAGATGCTTTAATGCGTCTGGAATTACCGAGTGGGGTTGATGTTGAAATAAAAGTATAATCTATAATAATTAAAGAATGCCTGGATTAATAGGAAGAAAAGTCGGAATGACTAGTGTCTACAGTGCCGAGGGTAAGGCAACACCATGCACAGTGATAGAAGCTGGTCCTTGCGTAGTTACGCAAGTTAAAACGAAAGATCGCGACGGATATGAAGCTATTCAGTTAGGATTCGGTGAGCGTAGAGAAAAGAATACGCCGAATGCACTGAAAGGTCATTTCAAGAAAGCGAACACTACTCCAAAGAGTGAAGTAGTGGAATTTGAAGGTTTTGATCAAGAATTGAAAGCCGGTGAAACGATTAAAGCAGATCTCTTTGCTGAAGGAGAGTTTGTACACGTTTCGGGTACCTCAAAAGGGAAAGGTTTTCAAGGGGTTGTAAAACGTCACGGTTTCGGTGGTGTTGGTCAGTCAACGCATGGTCAGCACAACAGGTTGCGAGCGCCCGGTTCTATCGGTGCTGCTTCATACCCTGCTCGTGTATTCAAAGGGATGCGTATGGCCGGACAAACCGGAAATAAGCGCGTAACTATTGAAAACCTTGAGGTGATCAAAGTGATTGCAGATAAGAATATTCTAGTGGTTAAGGGATCTATTCCCGGAGCCAAAGGTTCAACAGTAATAATTGAGAAGTAATGGAAGCAAAGGTATTAGATTCAAAAGGTAAAGCTACTTCGGATAAGGTAACACTTTCAGACTCAATTTTTGAAATTGAGCCCAATGATCACGCTATTTACCTTGATGTTAAACAACATTTGGCAAATAAGCGTCAGGGTACTCACAAGTCGAAGGAAAGAGCTGATATTACGGGAAGTACACGTAAGATCAAAAAACAAAAAGGAACAGGTACTGCACGTGCCGGCTCTATTAAGAGCCCGGTTTTCCGCGGAGGAGGCCGAGTGTTTGGACCAAGACCGAGAAATTATCATTTCAAATTGAATACGAAGTTAAAAAGAGTTGCACGTCGTTCAGCGCTTTCTTACAAAGCTCAGAATGATGGTATAATCATCTTGGAAGACTTAAAATTCGATACACCGAAAACAAAAGAATTCAAGTCTATTTTGGCTAATCTCAAAATGGAGAATGAAAAAGTTTTATTGGTATTGGGTAAGAACAACGACAATATTTATTTGTCGGCAAAAAATCTGCGAAATACGAAAATCGTTCCCGCCGATTTATTGAATACCTATGATGTATTGAATGCCAGTAAGGTAGTGATTGCAAAAGGTGCAATCGAAGAAATTGAAAAGATCTTAAACTAATTGGTGATGAACACAATTATTAAAAAGCCGCTTATCACGGAAAAAGCTACAACAGACAGTGAAATGAATAATCGCTTCACTTTCGTGGTAGACCGAAGAGCGAATAAGATAGAAATAAAGAAAGCCGTCGAGAACATGTATGACGTAACTGTTGATTCAGTGCGTACTATGAATTATGGCGGTGGTAAATCCTCTGTTAAGTACACTAACAAAGGTATCGTTGAGCAACGTAGCAAGCGTTATAAAAAGGCGGTTGTAACAGTTGCAGAGGGAGAAACGATTGATTTGTTTACTAACGTTTAATTAATTAAAAGAAATGGGTCTTAAAAAACTAAAGCCTACAACTCCAGGGCAAAGACACAAGATCATCGGCGACTACTCCGAAGTAACGAAGTCGACACCGGAAAAGACGCTCGTCGCTTCAAAAAAGAAGTCGGGGGGTCGTAACAACACCGGAAAAATGACTATGCGTTATATGGGTGGTGGTCACAAGCAAAAATATCGTGTAATCGACTTTAAGAGAGATAAGCACGATATTCCTGCTACAGTAAAAGCTGTTGAGTACGATCCAAACCGTACTGCACGTATAGCATTGCTGTATTATGCAGATGGTGAGAAGCGCTACATTATCGCTCCTGAAGGGTTGAAAGTAGGAGACACTGTTGTTTCCGGAAAAGAAGCCACACCGAACGTGGGAAATGCAATGTTTTTAGCTGATATTCCTCTGGGAACAGTTATTCACAACATTGAGATGAAACCAGGTAAAGGTGGAGCTATTGCCAGAGGGGCAGGTACGTATGCACAATTGAATGCTCGTGATGGGAAGTATGCTATCGTTAAGATGCCTTCCGGTGAAACACGAATGATCCTAACGGATTGTCTTGCGACAATAGGTACTGTTTCGAATGCAGAACACAGTTTGGTTGTTTCCGGTAAAGCCGGTAGAACCAGATGGCTGGGTCGCCGTCCACGTGTTCGTGGAGTTGTTATGAACCCTGTTGATCACCCGATGGGTGGTGGTGAGGGGCGTAACGCCGGTGGACACCCAAGATCGCGTAAAGGTATTCCTGCTAAAGGGTACAAAACGCGTTCTCAGAAGAAGTATTCAGACAAGTTTATTATTGAGAAAAGAAAGAAATAGGATATGAGTCGTTCGTTAAAAAAACCACCGTTTGTACATTACAAACTATCACAGAGAGTGGAAGAAGCACAATCCTCGGGTTCAAAAAGTGTAATCAAAACATGGTCTCGCGCCTCTACTATTACACCGGATTTTGTAGGATTTACAATAGCAGTTCACAATGGGAATAAATTTATTCCTGTGTATGTGACTGAGAATATGGTAGGGCATAAACTGGGTGAATTTGCGCCAACGCGTAATTTCCGTGGTCATGCCGGTAATAGAAAAGATAAAAGAAGATAGAATTAAACTTCAGAGTCATGGGTGCTAGAAAAAGATTAAAAGCCGAACAGAGAAAAGAGGAGAACAAGAGCATTGCGTTTGCATCGCTTAAGGATTCTCCCATCGCTCCGCGCAAAATGAGATTGGTAGCCGATCTCATCAGAGGAGTTGAGGTAAATAAGGCGTTAAACATATTGCAACACAACCAGAAAGATGCTTCTAAAAGTCTTGCCACTCTTTTGCGATCTGCAATTGCGAACTGGGAGATGAAGAATGAAGACAAGAGTCTTGAGGATGAGAAGTTAATTGTAAAGACCATTGAGGTGTCTCCCGCAGGAATGCTTAAGCGTATTCAGGCAGCTCCTCAGGGTAGAGCGCATAGAATTAGAAAACGATCCAACCACGTGAGAATTGTAGTGGACGGAGTTAAAAATTAGGAAATGGGACAGAAAACAAATCCAATTGGAAATAGATTAGGCTTCATACATGGTTGGGATTCTAACTGGTATGGTGGCGGAGACTATAAGGATAAAATTGTTGAAGATGATAAGATCCGTAAATATTTGAACGCTCGTTTATCGAGAGCAAGTATTTCGAAAATTATCATCGAGAGAACATTAAAACTGGTTACCGTTACTATCAATACTTCACGTCCGGGTGTGATTATTGGTAAAGGTGGTCAGGAGGTAGATAAACTCAAGGAAGAGTTAAAGAAATTGACGAACAAGGAGATTCAGATCAACATATTTGAGATCAAACGTCCTGAACTGGATGCTCATTTGGTTGCTGACAGTATTGCTCGTCAAATAGAGGCACGTATTTCTTTCCGTAGAGCAATTAAGATGGCTATCGCTTCTACGATGAGAATGGGTGCTGAAGGTATCAAAGTGAAAATATCTGGTCGTTTGAATGGTGCTGAAATGGCACGCTCCGAAATGTACAAGGATGGAAGAACCCCTCTCCATACATTCAGAGCAGATATTGATTATGCATTGGCTGAGGCGCATACTACTTACGGTCGTATCGGTGTGAAGGTATGGATCTGTAAGGGTGAGGTGTTTGGTAAGCGTGATCTTTCCCCCAATATTGGGCTTGAAGCTCAGAAAAAGGGTGGAGCAAGACGTCCTGCTACTGCCGGTGCAAAAAGAAAGAAGAAGTAAGTTTAATACTTAAAAAGGACTGAAGATGTTATCACCAAAGAAAACCAAATTTAGAAAAGCGCAGAAGGGAAGAAACACTGGTATTGCTCACAGAGGTAGTACTATTGCTTTCGGATCTTTTGGATTAAAAACCTTGGAACCGGGTTGGATTACATCCAGACAAATTGAAGCTTCACGTATAGCCGTTACCAGATACATGAAGAGAGAAGGTAAAGTCTGGATCCGCATTTTCCCTGATAAACCTGTTACATCAAAACCTGCAGAGGTTCGTATGGGTAAGGGAAAAGGTGCTCCAAGTCACTGGGTGGCAGTTGTGAAACCGGGTCGCATTATGTTTGAAGCGGATGGGGTACCATACGAAACAGCTAAAGAGGCTCTTCGTCTGGCAGCTCAAAAGCTTCCTGTAAAATGTAAATTCGTTGTTCGTAACGATTATGTCGTTCCAGGAAAATAAATAGAAATATGAAACAGGAAGAAATCGTTCAATTATCGTTAGAAGATCTCAATGATCGTTTGGAAGAGTCGAAGGAGAAGATGAAGAAGATGTTGTTAACCCATAAGGTTTCACCTCTTGAAAATCCGCTTCAGATTAAGTCTCTTCGCAAATCAATCGCAAGATTGAATACGGAGTTGGTTAAAAGAAACATGCAGGCTTAGCCTGCTCATTTAGAAATTGGCTTGAAATGGAAAAGCAGAATTTAAGAAAAGAACGTACGGGTGTGGTAACCAGCAGTAAGATGGATAAGTCCATCGTTATTGCTGTTGAGCGTAAAGTAAAACACCCTATGTATGGTAAGTTCATAAAAAAAACTACTAAATTTGTCGCCCACGATGAAAAAAATGACTGTAACGAAGGTGATACAGTGAGAATTCGTGAGTGTCGTCCGTTGAGTAAAACCAAGAACTGGAGATTAGTAGAAATTATTGAAAGAGCTAAATAATCATTAAAAGATGATACAACAAGAATCAAGACTTGCAGTGGCCGACAACAGTGGCGCAAAAGAGGTTTTATGTATCCGCGTATTAGGCGGTACAAAACGTCGTTATGCTTCTGTTGGAGATAGAATAGTGGTCTCTGTTAAGAGCGCAATGCCCTCTGGTGGTGTCAAGAAAGGACAGGTGGCCAAGGCTGTGGTAGTAAGAACGAAGAAAGAGATCCGTAGAGCGGATGGCTCTTATATTCGTTTCGATGATAATGCTGTGGTTCTTTTGAACCAAGTGAATGAAATGAGAGGAACTCGTATTTTCGGACCCGTAGCCAGAGAGCTGCGAGAGAACAATTACATGAAGATTGTTTCTTTGGCTCCTGAAGTACTTTAAAATCGTAAAATCATGCAAAAGAAATTACACATTAAAGTAGGAGACACTGTAAAAGTCTTAAGTGGTGAAGATCGCGGTCAGGAAGGAAAAGTCCTAAGAATTGACAGAACCAAGGATCGTGCGATCGTGGAAGGCGTAAATATCGTAAAACGTCACACTAAGCCGGACGCAGCAAATCCTCAAGGTGGTATCGTGGAGAAAGAAGCGGGTCTTCACATTTCCAACCTCATGCTTGTTCATAACGGTCAGCCAACACGCGTTGGACGACACACAAACAAGGATGGAAAGCAAGTTCGTTACGCTAAGAAAACAGGAGAAGATATTAAGTGATGAGTTATATTCCAAGACTTAGAGAAAAGTATAAAGCAGAGGTAATTCCTGCTTTGACTGAAAAATTCGGATTCAAATCTGGTATGCGAGTTCCGAAAATTGAAAAGATTGTGATCTCTCAGGGTATCGGTGAGGCTGTTTCAGATAAAAAATTGATCGACGCAGCAATTGAAGATTTAGCGGCAATTACAGGACAGCGTGCTATTGCAACTATTTCCAAGAAGGACGTATCTAATTTCAAATTGAGAAAAGGTATGCCAATCGGAACTAAAGTTACCTTACGCGGAGACAGAATGTATGAGTTCCTTGATCGATTGATTTCTATCGCTCTTCCGAGAACACGTGATTTTAAAGGTGTACCTGCAAAAGGTTTTGACGGACGCGGGAACTTTAACATGGGTGTGAAGGAACATATCATTTTCCCTGAAATAGATATCGATAAAGTAAATAAAATTTTAGGAATGGATATTACAATTGTAACAACGGCTCCGAATGATGAGGAGGGTAAAGCGTTGTTGGATGCGTTTGATTTTCCGTTCACAAAAAAATAGAAGAAATGGCAAAGGAATCAATGAAAGCGCGTGAGCGCAAAAGAGAAGCCCTGGTAGAAAAATATGCTGAGAAAAGAAAAGCATTGAAAGAAGCCGGAGACTGGGAAGCTTTACAGAAGCTGCCTGCAAACTCTTCAAAAGTAAGACTGCACAACAGATGCAGCCTGACAGGACGTCCTCGCGGATACATGCGTCAGTTTGGAATTTCCAGAGTAACTTTTAGAGAGATGGCACTTTCCGGAAAAATCCCGGGTGTTAAAAAAGCAAGTTGGTAATCTATAGTTAGAAAAAGATATGAATACAGATCCAATAGCAGATTTTTTGACTCGTATTAGAAATGCGAGCAGTGCACGTAAGAAAGTTGTGGAAATTCCTGCATCAAACACGAAAAAAGCGATGACCAAAATTCTTTTTGAGAAAGGTTACATCAGCAACTTTCGTTTTGAAGAGGATGACAAACAAGGTGTAATTAAGATTGCACTAAAATATAACCCTTCAACGAAAACACCTGCGATTACAAAATTGCAGCGTATTTCAACACCAGGGTTGAGAAAGTATAGTAATTCAAAAGAACTTCCAAGAGTTTTAAACGGACTTGGTGTCGCGATTGTTTCGACTTCCAAAGGTGTTATCACCGATAAAGAAGCAAGAACAATGAACGTAGGAGGTGAAGTTCTTTGTTACGTTTATTAATTTAAAAGCATTATTGAGCAATGTCAAGGATAGGTAAATCCCCAATAAGCATCCCGAGTGGAGTAGAAGTGAAGGTTGATGGAAACCTCGTTCGTGTAAAAGGGCCGAAAGGCGAGTTAACACAGGAAGTAGATGACAGTGTTAAACTTGAGCAGAAGGAAGGTGTTTTAACTTTCACCCGCGCATCGGAAGCACCTGAACATAGAGCTAAACACGGTTTGTATCGTGCTTTGGTTATGAATATGATCCAGGGTGTAACGGAAGGGTACAAGAAAGTTCTTGAAGTGATCGGAGTTGGTTTCCGTGCAGAGGCACAAGGTCAGATGTTGACTTTGTCTGTAGGATATTCACACCCGATTATCATAGAACTTCCAAAAGAAATTAAGGTATCTGCTGAAACCGCAAAAGGTAAGGCACCAGTTGTAACTTTAGAGTCACACGATAAGCAACTGATAGGACAAGTAGCTGCCAAAATTCGTTCCTTCCGTAAGCCTGAACCATACAAAGGGAAAGGTATTCGCTTCCAAGGTGAACAAATAAGAAGAAAAGCTGGTAAGGCCGCAGGTAAATAACCTTAATAAATTAAATTATCATGGCATTTAGTAAAATAGCAAGAAGAGCTAAGATTAAAAGGGGGATCAGAAAGAATCTGACCGGTACCGATACTCTCCCTCGTCTTACCGTGTATAGAAGTAACAAACAAATCTATGCACAGGTGATCAACGATTTAAAAGGAGAAACATTGGTTTCTGCCTCTTCACAAGGTGTTAAGGAATGTGAGAATGTTCCGAAAATAGAGCAAGCCAAGGTGGTTGGAAAACTAATCGCTGAAAAGGCAATGAAAGCAGGAATTGAAAAGGTCAAATTTGACCGTAACGGTTATTTGTACCACGGAAGAGTAAAATCGCTTGCCGATGCAGCGAGAGAAGGTGGTCTAAAATTTTAATAAAAATGGCAGTAAAAGTAAACAATCGCGTTAAGACTTCTGACTTAGAATTAAAAGATAAGTTAGTAGCCATTAACAGGGTTACAAAAGTAACAAAAGGTGGTCGTGCATTCAGTTTTTCTGCAATCGTAGTGGTTGGAGATGAAAACGGAATCGTAGGACATGGTTTAGGAAAAGCAAACGAAGTAACGGAAGCAATAGCTAAAGGTATCGACGACGCTAAGAAAAACCTAATACGAGTACCCATTATTAATGCTACAGTGCCTCATGCACAAAAAGGTAAATATGGTGGCGCTCGTGTTTTACTCAAGCCTGCTTCTAACGGTACCGGTGTAATCGCAGGAGGTGCGATGCGTGCGGTGTTGGAAAGTGTTGGTATTCATAATGTATTGGCGAAGTCTCAAGGATCTTCTAATCCACACAATGTGGTTAAAGCTACGATAGACGCACTTTCTCAACTGAGAGATGCTGTTTCTGTGGCTAAACAGAGAGGGATTACAGTAGATCAAGTGTTTAACGGTTAATAAATTTCGAAATGGCTACAATAAAAATCAAGCAAGTAAGAAGTGCTATTAAGCGTCCGAAACGTCAGAAAGACACGATAAAAGCATTAGGATTGAGAAAATTAAACCAAGTGGTGGAAAAAGAGGCAACTCCTCAAATCCTCGGAATGGTTGAAAAAGTTCGACACTTAGTAGAAGTTGTTGAGTAAAACCCTTAAAAAAATTGAAAGCGATGAATCTAAATAATTTAACTCCGGCAAAAGGATCCGTGAAGAGCCAGCGTCGAATAGGACGTGGTCAAGGTTCGGGTTATGGTGGAACTTCTACCCGCGGACACAAAGGTGCGAAATCCAGATCCGGATACAGTAAAAAGATCGGATTTGAAGGTGGTCAGATGCCTCTTCAAAGACGAGTTCCTAAATTCGGTTTTAAAAACGTAAACCGTACGGAGTATAAAGCGGTTAATCTGGATGTTATTCAAAATCTTGTTGATAAAAAGAATATCACTGAGATTAATCCGGATGTCCTGCGTGAAAACGGTTTATTAGGAAACGGAGAATTGGTTAAAATTCTTGGACGAGGAGAATTAAATGCAAAGATTAAGGTAACAGCACACAAGTTTTCAACTTCTGCAAAGGCAGGAATCGAAGCGAAAGGTGGTGATTGTACAGAAATCTAATTAACTTTGCCAACTATTTTACCCAAATGAAGAAACTAATAGAGAACATAAAGAATATCTGGAAAGTCGAAGAACTGAGGAAGAGGCTGTTAGTAACCTTTTCTTTGATTCTTGTTTTTCGGATTGGATCTTTCATCATCTTACCCGGTGTAGACAGTTCAAAACTTGGAACCGAAGCAGCTGACGCAGGATCTATTGAAGGTCTTTTGGGTCTTCTTTCAGGTGGTGGTTTTACCAATGCGTCTTTTTTAGCGCTCGGTATTATGCCTTATATTTCTGCATCGATTATCATGCAGTTGATGGGTATGGCTGTTCCGGCTGTTCAAAAAATGCAGCAGGAAGGTGAGAGTGGACGAAAGAAAATCAACAATTACACACGGATTCTTACCATAATTATCTGTGCTGTTCAGGCACCGGGATATCTCACGCTTTACGTGGATGGTAAAGGCGCGATTCCACCGGAATTTATGAATAGTGCCTTGTGGTGGATCCAGTCTGTTCTTGTGCTGGTAGCCGGAGCAATGTTTGCGGTTTGGCTTGGTGAAAGAATAACTGATAAAGGTGTTGGTAATGGAATTTCCTTGCTGATTACCGTTGGTATTATAGCTCGTTTGCCGCAAGCATTTGTAGCTGAAACACTTCAGCATTCGATTCTGATTGTGATCCTTGAAGTCGTTGTCTTTGCATTGATTGTGATGGCTACTGTGCTGATTGTACAGGGAGTAAGAAAGGTTCCGATGAATTACGCGAAGCGAGTGGCCGGTGCACGCGGTGGTGCGGCTTCAGCAACTCAGGGAGCTCGATCATATTTGCCTATCAAGGTGAATGCTTCGGGAGTAATGCCTATCATTTTTGCTCAGGCCATTATGACGGTGCCTGTGATGTTTGCTGGTCAAAGTTTTGGAATATTCGGATGGCAGTATAATCTCGTTCTTGCAATCCTGATTGTTGTCTTCACGTATTTTTATACAGCGATAATGATCAATCCAAAGAAAATGGCTGATGACATGAAACGGAACGGTGGATTTATTCCTGGTGTTCGTCCCGGAGAGGAAACAGCGAATTTTATTGATACGCTTGTATCAAAGATTACCCTTCCCGGTTCGGTTTTCCTTGCCTTGATAGCGGTGATCCCGGCGGTAGCTGTACAGTTTGGTGTGGGTGACGGATTTGCTCTGTTTTTCGGTGGAACTTCATTGCTGATTATGGTGGGTGTTGTACTTGATACACTGCAGCAAATCGAATCGTACTTACTGAATCGTCATTATGATGGACTGATGGAAGGCACGAAGATCAGAGGACGTAGAACGCAGGGTGAATTATCCGGAATGTAAAAGAAGAAAAGGAATTATGGCGAAACAAGCATCCATAGAACAAGACGGTACAATTATCGAGGCACTATCAAATGCTATGTTTAGAGTGGAACTTGAAAATGGGCATGTAATAACAGCTCATATTTCAGGAAAGATGAGAATGTATTACATAAAAATTCTACCGGGGGATAAAGTAAAAGTTGAAATGTCTCCCTATGATTTAACGAAAGGAAGAATTTCGTTTAGATATAAGTAATTGGAGTGATCTCCTTAAAAAGAAAGAAAAATGAAAGTTAGAGCTTCAGTAAAAAAACGATCAGCAGATTGTAAGATCGTTAAGAGAAAAGGAAGAGTTTACGTGATAAACAAAAAGAATCCAAAGTTGAAACAACGACAAGGATAGTTAATTGTAATTAAGTTATGGCGAGAATTGCAGGTATTGATTTACCAAAAAACAAAAGAGGAGTTATCGGTTTAACATATATCTATGGAATCGGTAAGAGCAGAGCTCAGGAAATATTAAGTTCCAACGGGATCTCTGAGGATATCAAAGTACAGGATTGGACGGATGATCAGGTTGCTCAGATTCGTAGCACCATCAACTCTATTAAGGTTGAAGGAGCCCTTCGTTCTGAGATTCAGTTGAACATTAAGCGTCTGATGGATATCGGGTGCTACAGAGGTGTTCGTCACAGAGCCGGTTTACCGCTACGTGGTCAAAGAACCAAAAATAACTCCAGAACCAGAAAAGGTAGAAGAAAAACTGTTGCTAACAAGAAAAAAGCAACTAAATAATAGTTAAACAGAATGGCAAAGTCTAATCAAAAGAAGAAGAAAAACGTCAAAGTAGATGCAGTTGGTGAAGCGCATATTCAAGCTACCTTCAACAACATCATTATTTCTTTAACGAACACGCAAGGTCAGGTTATTTCCTGGTCCTCAGCTGGAAAAATGGGCTTCAAAGGGTCAAAGAAAAACACTCCATACGCGGCTCAGGTTGCGGCAGAGGAGTGTGCTCGTGAAGCGCATGACTTCGGATTACGTAGAGTGAAGGTATACGTTAAAGGTCCGGGAGCAGGAAGAGAGTCCGCTATCCGTTCCATACATAACAGTGGTGTAGAAGTAACAGAGATAATCGATGTTACTCCGTTGCCGCATAACGGATGTCGTCCTCCTAAGAGAAGAAGAGTATAATTAAATTTAAACAGAGGGTTTAACCGGCGAAGGAGGATGCCTTAATTCCCGGTCCTCGAATTAATAAATAAAACAATGGCAAGATATACAGGTCCAAAATCCAAAATAGCTCGTAGATTTAGAGAGCCTATTTTTGGTCCAGACAAAGCGCTGGAAAGAAGGTCTTACGGTCCGGGTCAACACGGTCCGAACAAAAGAAGAGGTAAACAGTCTGAATATGCAGTTCAGTTGGCCGAAAAACAAAAAGCGAAGTACACTTACGGTATTTTGGAGAGACAATTCTCCAATATCTTCAAGAAAGCATCTGCTATGAAGGGAATTACCGGGGAAAACTTGTTGGTTCTTTGTGAATCGAGACTGGATAATGTGGTTTTCCGTTTGGGAATTGCTCCAACCAGAAGTGCTGCGCGTCAGTTGGTTTCTCATAAGCATATCACCGTAGATGGTAAAGTAGTAAATATTCCTTCTTATACGGTTAAAGTTGGTGAAGAAATAGGGGTAAGAGAAAAATCCAAATCTTTGGAGGCTATCACCAATTCTATTGCTTCTAACTCGAAAAATTATGACTGGTTAAGCTGGGATTCTGCTAAAATGGCAGGTTCCTTTGTGAGTGTTCCTTCAAGAGAATTAATTCCTGAGAACATTAAAGAACAGCTAATCGTCGAATTATATTCTAAATAAAAATAACGAATTAATATGGCTATTTTAGATTTTCAAAAGCCTGATAAGGTGATTATGATTGAGTCTAATGAGCACGAAGGTCAATTTGAGTTTCGTCCGTTAGAACCTGGTTACGGTATCACCGTAGGAAATGCTTTGAGACGTATTTTACTTTCTTCTTTGGAAGGATTTGCGATTTCATCTATTCGTATTGAAGGTGTAGAACATGAGTTCTCAACCATCAAAGGAGTAGTTGAGGACGTTACAGAAATAGTACTTAATCTGAAGCAAGTTCGATTTAAACAACAAATCGAAGGGCAGGATGAGGAAACTGTAGTAATATCCGTGAGCGGACAAGATACATTCACCGCAGGAGACATAGGTAAATTCACTTCTGCGTTTCAGGTGTTAAATCCTGATCTGGTTCTGTGCAATATGGAGCCTTCCGTGAAACTGGATATAGAGCTTACTGTTGTTAAAGGACGCGGATATGTTCCTGCTGAAGAAAATAAGACTTCAGGAGCGCCATTCGGAACCATTTTCATAGATTCTATCTTTACACCGATCAAGAATGTAAAATATTCTGTAGAGAATTTCCGTGTAGAGCAGAAGACAGATTATGAGAAATTGGTATTCGACATAATAACTGACGGATCTATTCATCCAAAAGATGCTCTTCAGGAAGCTGCAAAAATTTTGATACATCACTTTATGTTGTTCTCTGATGAGAGAATCACTTTGGATAGTGAGATCAAATCAGAAACTGAGGAGTTTGATGAAACTTCTCTGCACATGAGACAACTGTTGAAGTCCAAACTTGTGGATCTTGATCTGTCTGTTCGTGCGCTAAACTGTTTGAAGGCTGCTGATGTTGAAACACTGGGAGATCTTGTTTCTTACAACAAGAACGATCTTTTGAAGTTCAGAAACTTCGGTAAGAAATCTTTGACAGAATTAGAGGATCTGGTTGAAGCGAAAGGATTGTCCTTTGGAATGAATGTGTCTAAGTACAAATTAGACAAAGATTAAGAACATTGATATTAAGCGAATAAAATGAGACACGGTAAGAAATTAAATCACTTGAGCAGAAAGTCGGCGCACAGAAAAGCAATGCTTTCTAACATGGCGTGTTCCTTAATTGAACACAAAAGAATAAATACGACCGTAGCTAAAGCAAAAGCACTTCGCGTATATGTTGAGCCTCTTTTGACCAAATCAAAAACAGATTCAACGCATTCACGTCGTGTAGTTTTCAGTTACCTTAAAAATAAGGAGGCGGTTACGGAACTTTTCCGTGATGTTGCTCCTAAGATTGCAGATCGTCCGGGTGGATATACAAGAATTATCCGTATCGGAAACCGTTTAGGCGATAATGCAGAGATGTGTATGATCGAGCTTGTTGACTTCAATGAGTTGATGACAGGAGGAGAAAAGAGAGAAAAGAAAACCACTCGTCGTTCAAGAAGAGGTGGAGGTTCTAAATCTAAAACTGCTGCTGAATCAACAGAGGAAACAAAGAGTGAGGCTAAAAAGGAAAAAGCCCCAAAAGTTGAAGCTAAAGCAGAAACTAAGAAAGAAGAGGCTCCGAAGGCTGAAAAAGCTGAAGAGACAGAGAAAAAGGAGGCTGCTCCTAAAGCCGAAGCTCAAAAACCTGCAGCTGAAAAATCTGCTCCTGAAAAGGAAGATAAAGCTGAGGACAAAAAGGAAGATAAAGAAGAAAAGTAATTTTTTCTTAATCATACTGAACGAGGCTGTCTCATCCATTGGGCAGCCTCGTTTCTTTTCTTACTAATTATTTTGCAATTTTGCATCAAATATACGCCATGGCACATAAAGCAGGCTTTGTAAATATTGTCGGAAGTCCGAATGTGGGTAAGTCCACACTCATGAATCGGTTATTGGGTGAAAAATTATCCATTGTAACTTCTAAAGCTCAGACTACCCGTCATCGAATACACGGTATATTGAATGAGGAGGATTATCAGATTGTTTTTTCTGACACTCCGGGTGTAGTAAATTCCGCTTACGAACTTCATGATGCGATGATGAGCTACGTGGCAACGTCCTTGAAAGACGCAGATGTTTTGTTGCTAATCACCGATGTATTTGAGAGCACATTGAACCATGAGGAGACACTGGAGAAAATCAAGAAATTGAAAATTCCGGTGCTGGTGCTGGTGAATAAAATTGATTTGCGGGATCAGGATACGGTGGCTGACCGACTGAAGCACTGGCAGGAACAACTTCCTGAAGCGAAAATTCTTCCTATTTCGGCACTACACGGTTTTAATACGGAGGTGGTTATGGAAATTTTACTGGATCTTTTACCGGAATCTCCGCCCTATTTTGATAAAGAAGCTATTTCTGACCGTCCCATGCGTTTTTTTATAGCTGAGATCATTCGGGAAAAGATATTTCTCAACTTAAAAAAGGAGGTTCCCTATGCCTGTCAGGTGGAAGTAACCGACTACATTGAAGAGGAGGAGATCATAAAGATCCGTGCTGTAATCATCGTTGAGCGAGAATCTCAAAAAGGTATTCTTATTGGTGCTAAGGGAAGACAACTAAAATATATTGGTATTGACAGCCGAAAGGACATTGAGCAGTTTGTCGGAAAAAAGGTTTTTTTGGAAACTTTTGTGAAGGTTGATAAGGACTGGAGATCCAATCAGAATAAATTAAAGAAATACGGATACTGAACATGAGTAATGTAATCGCCATAGTAGGGAGGCCCAATGTAGGAAAATCGACTTTATTTAATCGTCTCGTAGGTACTCGTCACGCCATTGTTGAAGAAATGAGCGGAGTTACACGTGACCGTATCTATGGAAAAGGTCACTGGAATGGTTACGATTTTTCCGTTATCGATACAGGAGGTTATGTCACAGGGTCGGATGATATTTTTGAAGGAGAGATCAGAAAACAAGTAGAAATAGCCATTGAGGAGGCCGATGCGATCATTTTTGTTGTGGATGTTACCACAGGGATAACAGATTTGGATGAAACGGTTGCTGCAATGCTTCGCCAGGCAAAAAAGAAAGTTTTTATTGTTGCGAATAAAGTTGATAATACACAGCGTGTAGGACTTTCTTCTGAGTTTTATTCCTTCGGGGTAGGAGACGTATATGATGTTTCGGCTGCCAACGGTTCCGGAACAGGAGATCTTCTGGACGACGTGGTGAAGACCTTCACATCGAAAACAATCGAGGAGGATAGTGATCTTCCCAGAATAGCCATAGTGGGAAAGCCGAACGTAGGAAAATCTTCACTCGCCAATGCACTGATCGGACAGGAAAGGAATATTGTTACTCCGATCTCCGGTACAACCCGTGATTCGGTGAACACGCGATATAAAGCCTTTGGATTTGATTTTATTCTGATTGATACGGCCGGAATTCGGAAGAAAGCCAAGGTGAATGAGGATATTGAATACTATTCGGTTCTTCGATCGGTGAATACAATCGAAAGCTCAGATGTGTGTATTTTCATGATTGATGCTACAGAAGGAATACAAAAACAGGATCTGCACATTTATTACATGTGCGAAAAGAACCATAAAGGGGTCGTGGTTCTCGTTAATAAATGGGATCTGATAGAGAAGGATCATAAAACCACGAAGGAATTTGAATCAAAGATCCGTCAGCAGTTGGCTCCTTTCAACGATGTTCCTATTCTGTTTACCTCTACGATAACGAAGCAACGTATTCATAAGGCGCTGGAAACTGTGATGCGGGTGTATGAGAACAGGATCAAAAAGATCCCAACTTCTACGCTTAACGAGGTTATGCAGGAAGTGATGGAACAAAATCCTCCCCCCTCTATAAAAGGGAAATATATCCGGATAAAATTTGTTTCACAGCTACCGACACACGCTCCGGCTTTTGCCTTTTTCTGTAATCTACCACAATATGTGAGAGATGATTACAAAAGGTTCTTAGAGAATAAGCTCCGCGAACATTTTGATTTCGAAGGAGTGCCGGTGAGGGTGTTCTTTAGGAAGAAATAGAAATGAAATCACTGTTTTTTGTATTACTATTGTTTGCCCCACTTTTTTCAATCTCGCAGGAGTTGGATACAATAAATGAGGTTAAAACAGATACGACAAATAAAAAAATCAATCGCTATGGTTTATGGGTACTGCCTTCACAAGCTCATAATATTTTTGGAATAGCATTGGGACCAATAGGTTCAGAAGCTATTTGCAATAAATATTACACGAAAAAATCTCATGGATTGAATATTCAACTATTAGGTCAAGGCTTCTTTGGTCCGTTTTACGTTTTCAATACAAGCTTTTTATATCATAACGACACGGTAAGTAAAATTGTCTATGGAGATAGTGCCCGGATTAAACGAGTCATCCATAATGGCATTATGATTTCTGGTTTGGGAACATTCTCAGAAGATATTAATGGTATATCAATTTCTCCTTTTATCAGCATGAATCATAAGGTCAATGGAATTTCGTTTAACTTATTTGTAAATAATATCCACAAGTTGAATGGACTTGGAATTGCACTGTTCAATTCTACCTATCAAACAAAGGGACTGCAAATTGGCTTAGTGAATAAAACAAATAATCTAAAAGGTTTACAGATTGGTTTGTGGAATGTGAATTCTAAGAGGAAGCTGCCGTTTATTAATTGGTAACGGATCCGTCAATTTTTTTATTGAACTTTCAAATCGAGTTAGAACAGCATAAACAAAAACGGCTGCATCCTAAAATGCAACCGTTTCATCGTAAACCAATAATAAACCAACCAGAAATTCAAATCTATAACGCATGAATATCTCAAAAGGTTGGAAAAAAAAATAAATTCTTTAAAAATTATTACGCTTTTAGTATCTTCATGGCTCAAACATTTCTTTTCAAATGCCATTTAATGCGATTTTCGGCTGGTTGATAAAAAAGAGAATTCATCAGATTGAATTATTCAGGAAGCATCCTGTCGAGGTGCAGAAAGAATGGTTTGAGAAACTGATTGAACAAGGAAGGGAAACCACCTTCGGCAAGAAATATTTTTTTGACAAGATTGAGTCGTATGAGGATTTTAAGCGGAATGTTCCACTTCAGGATTATGAGGATGTAAAATACTGGGTGGATCTGGCTATCGAGGGTGAACCTGATCTTCTCTGGCCGGGAACAACCCGATGGTTCGCTAAATCTTCCGGTACAACCTCTGATCGTTCGAAATTTATCCCGGTTACCAAAGACTCCTTAGAAGATTGTCATTATAAAGGAGGAAAAGATCTTCTGGCCATTTATTATTCACATTTTCCTGATACGAGCCTTTACAAAGGAAAACATCTGGTGGTAGGAGGAACAGCTACGTATAACCAACTGAGGCCAGACAGTTATTCGGGTGATCTTTCGGCAATCATTCTAAAAAACCTGCCGTGGTGGGCGGAAATTAAACGAACTCCTTCCAAGGAAATAGCACTGATGAGTGAATGGGAGGAGAAAATAGAGAAACTCGCAAGGGGGACAATGGACGAAGATGTAACGAGCGTTTCAGGCGTCCCCAGCTGGACACTGGTGCTTTTTAACAGGATACTTGAGATAAAAGGCAAAAAAGATATCCGGGAAGTTTGGCCCAATCTCGAGCTTTTTATGCATGGAGGCGTTAGTTTTAAGCCATATGAAGCTGAATTTAAAAAACTCATCCCCCATGAAGATATGCACTACATCGAATCCTATAATGCCTCTGAAGGGTTTTTCGGTATTCAGGATGAAATAGGAGGAGATCTTCTCCTAATGTTGGATTACGGTATATTTTTCGAGTTTATTCCGATGGATGAATATCAGGGAACCAAGTCGAAAACCGTTGTCGGCATTGAAGATGTGGAGGCGGATAAGAACTATGCACTTGTTATATCAACCAACGGTGGTTTATGGCGATATATCATAGGAGATACGGTTAAATTCACCTCCTTAAAACCGTACAGGATTAAAGTGTCCGGTAGGACCAAGCATTATATCAACGTATTTGGAGAAGAGGTGATCGTAGAGAACGCCGACTTCGCCGTGAAAAAAGCCTGTGAAGCTACCTCTGCGACACTCAAGGATTATACCGCCTGTCCCGTTTTTATGGAAGAGAAAAAACAAGGCGGGCATGAATGGCTGATAGAATTTTCTGACGAGCCGAAAGATTTTGAACGTTTTAAGGAGATTTTGGATAAAACGCTGAGAGAGATCAATTCGGATTACGATGCGAAAAGAACCAATAACTTGACTTTAAACGTGCCTGTAATCCACATAGCTAAACCGGGTACTTTTGATAAATGGCTTAAATCCAAAGGTAAATTAGGGGGACAGCATAAAGTTCCAAGACTTTCTAACGAAAGAACTATTTTCGAAGACATTGTCAGGGTTTCAAAAGGAACGATTCTTGATATTCAACCTTCCCGATGAAGTACATACTTTACATAAGCGGTCTTATTATCTTTGCAGGGCACTTATTTGCTCAGGAAAATTGGGCTCTTCAAAATTCGTATGAGAATTCAAAAGTGCTGGCATGGGATGTTGACCCAATGGGGAAGGTTATCCTCTCAGAGAATGATGTGCTCAAAAAACTTGATACCTCCTTTGCTTTGCAATTTTCACAGAGCAGCAAGAGGTTTGGAGAAATTACCAAAATCGATGCAAGACATTCTTTGAAGACTCTTGTTTTTTCTCAAAATCAACAACTTATAGGTTTTGTAGATAATACACTGACCTTTCAGAAGGATGCCAAAGATCTTTCTGCCGAAAATATAGCTTATGCCACGGATGTCTGTTATTCAGGTCAAACCAACAGATACTGGGTATACGACGCTGATAATTCAAGGTTGATACTTTTTGATAACAGTCGATTGACCAATACGGAGATTAACAACCTTGCCTCCCTGACTGGTGTGTCTGAACCGGATGGTATTTTTGAAAGTCATAATCAGCTGTTTCTGTTTTTTAAGGATAAAGGGATTTTTATTTTCGACTATTATGGAACCTTGATTCGATTTGTTGAAGCTCCGGGCGTGGTTGCTGTTGCTGTAATGGAAAACAACCTGTATTTTATTCAAAACGAATATATTATCAAAGTAAACCTTAAAACACAGGCCAGGAATCAAATTGCTCTGCCCGAAAAAGGTATTAAAGACTTCAGGATTTATGGAAAATATATCTTTTTTCTAACTCCTGAAGGAATCAAAAAATATATTTTAAATCGTGAATAGGAAGGAAGTTTCAACAATATTTGTATTTTAGTCTTCCCAAAAATTTTTTGTTTATGCACATTGCGGTAGCCGGTAACATTGGATCAGGAAAGACAACACTCACAGAAATGTTAGCCAAACATTACTCCTGGGAGACTCATTATGAGGATGTGGAACAGAATCCTTATCTCAATGATTTCTATGAGGACATGCAGCGCTGGTCATTCAACCTTCAGATCTATTACCTGAATAGCCGTATTGCACAAATCCAAGAAATTCAACAAACCAACAAAACAGTAATTCAGGACAGAACCATTTATGAGGATGCTTTTATTTTTGCACCCAATTTGCATTCCATGGGTCTGATGACTACCAGAGATTTTGAAAATTATTTCTCACTATTTAATCTCATTGAATCGACCGTGTCTCCTCCCGATCTGCTGATTTATTTAAGAGCAAGTGTGCCGACGCTTGTTAATCAGATCCAAAAACGCGGGCGAACCTACGAGGAGAGTATACGTTTGGATTACTTGAAGAGACTCAATGAGCGGTACGAAGCATGGATCAGCACCTACGATAAGGGAAAACTACTGATTATCGATGTCGATAACAACAATTATTTTGAGGATCCTGAAGATCTCGGAAAGATCATTTCCTCAATAGATGCGGAGATCAACGGTTTGTTTTAATACCTAACTTTCGTTTTAAAGATATAACGGGAATAATATCCCTATAAAAATAGATCTGTTTTTCCGTTTTGCGGCTGTCTCTTTGAATGCTGTTCAAAATAGTTCCCCAACAACAAGAATTTACAATGCTATTAGACCTTATAGGTTGATATTATTTGTTTCAAAATCTTTCAGGATTCGGCCGATTTCCCGAACGAGTTGCAATTTTCTTTCGTCTTCAGAATCTTTAGATTTTTGAGTTCTCTCAGCATAAGCTCTTAAGGCTATTTCAGATTCGAGGAAATGGTGCTCTTCGAATGGACCTTCCATGTTTTCAATAATTGTCAAACATTCTAAGGCGGTCATGAAATCATTTTCCGTTGCAATGCGAACGAAATCCGTTAAATATGCAGAATAATCGACCTTCGTATTCCAGATGGTGGTGAGGAGGGGATGGTGAATTCTCTTAAAATGTGAATCGGTTAAGACTTCCATGATTGGATCTACAGAGCTCGAAGATTTTATATCGCTCAAAAAAGTAATAATTTCTTGTTCTGCCTTTGAACTGACGCCTGCGTTCCAAACCTCCAGAATGGGTAAAATAGCTTCATCATCTCCATGAACCTGTAAGCCTTTTAAAGCAGTCTCTATCCTATTTTCCTCACCCGATTTCAGTTCTGTAATCAGTGCCTGCATTTTCGATTTTCTTTCCTTTTCGGGTCCGGCCATAACTTTTTTATTTTGAGTTCACGAAATTAATGAATTTTATAGGTCTGTTCATTCATATTCGCCCCTATATGTCGAGGAGAAAAACACCAAACGTAAGTTCTGTTTATTGATTTCTTTCTATTTCCCCAATTTGAGTATTCGAATAGCACCCCGGATTACAAGTATGAAAACAATGCTGCCGATAATCAGATCAGGAAGTTTGGACTGAAAAGCAAAAACCATAATACCGGCCAGAATAACTCCGAGATTGATAATAACGTCGTTGGAGGTAAATATCATACTGGCTTGCATATGAGCTTCTTCCTTGCTTTTTGATTGCCGAAGAAGATAGAGACAGATGATATTTGCAATTAGGGCAAGAATCGAAACGATAATCATGGTGGTAAAATCAGGCATCATTTCAGAACTAATAAATCTTCTTACTACCTCAGTGAATCCGATAAAGGCCAAAGTGAGTTGGAAATATCCGGCTACTGAGGCTACCCTTTTCTTTCGGTTGAGCGATCCACCTACGGCATAAAGACTGATTCCGTAAACCAAGGAATCGGCGAGCATGTCCAAACTGTCGGCCACCAATCCCATGGAACCAGCAATCAATCCTGTACTCATTTCAACGATGAAAAAAACAAAATTTATGATCAAAACGGCCCACAGAAGCTTTTTTTGATCCTTGTTTTCTTTAAAATCAAGTTGATCCGTTTTCTCTGAACTGAGCAGTTTTTCTCCCAGTTTTAGTTCACTAATTGATTTTTCAATGGCTTTTGAGTCGCCTGTGTGAAAAACCGTAATCGTGCGCTTGTTTAATTCAAAATCGAGGTGGTGAATAAATTCCAATTCCGAAAGCTTCATGCGAATCAGTCGCTCCTCCGAGGGACAGTCCATTTTACTGATTTCGAATATGGTTTTTTCCATGATTTCTTTGTCGGTATATCAAAAGTATCAATTCTTCCGAAATTTAGGTAAAGCGATTTATATTGCTCTTTCTTTCGAAAGTTTAACTTTACATGTTTAAAGCATATCATGAAGATCAAGGATGAATATATGAATTATTGCGGCATTGGAATTTTGCAGCATAAAAGGGATTACAACATTGGTACTTTATGGCGATCCGCGTATATTTTGGGAGCGTCATATATTTTTACAGTGGGTAAAAACTACAAGAAACAGACTTCTGATGTTCTTAAGACCTGGGCGAGAATGCCTTTGTTTCATTATGATTCCTTTGAAGACCTGAAGAAAAATATTCCATATGACTGTCGTCTGGTCGGTATTGAATTGGATGAAAGGGCTGTTCCACTCAAGGAGTTTGATCATCCGAGGCGGGCCATCTATCTGTTGGGTGCAGAAGATAATGGTTTACCGCCACAGGTTCTTGAAGAATGTCATTATCTGGTTCAGCTTCCCGGTACCAATTCGTTGAATGTGGCAGTAGCCGGTAGTTTGGTTCTGAATGATCGCTTAAATAAGGTCCCGACTAAATTACCGTGATTAAAAAAGGGTTGGAAATAAATAATGGTCTGCTTTTTTGGTTTAACCATTAAAGAATTAAGAGCATTGAGGGCCATAGTTTAAAACCCTTAATTCGTTGATGGTTTCCCTTTCCTGAACATTACTCACGTCTAAAACCTTTAAAATCTAAATCACATGACAAAGTCAGAAGTCACTCAGTTATCCTATGAAATCACCGGTTGTGCAATCAGTGTACATCGTGAATTAGGCCCCGGACTCCTTGAAAGTGTTTATGAAAAATGTTTGGAATTCTCCCTCCGAACTCAAGGATATCAGCTACATGATTCTCCTTAAACTGCCCCAAGGTCTGCTCATAAATTTTCATACCGATAAACTAACTAATGGTGTACGACCCTTTGTCAAAGAATATTTTAATAGCCTCTCGGTAGTGCTAAATACCGAAGATTGAGGGCTGTTTGTTGTTAAATGAAAACCAAAACAATCTTGTGAAAATAAAAAACCGCCGGAAATTTTCCGACGGTTTCTTTATGATATAAAATTATCGTTACTCTCCGGCTACTTCGAACTGGAATTCTGCAGAAACATCCTTGTGAAGATTTGCCTCCGCTGTGTACGTTCCCACCTCTTTAATCGGCTCTTCTTTGATTTTGAGTGATTTTCTGTCAATGTCAACTCCTTTTGCTTTGAGTGCTTCAGAAAGTTGAACAGTGTTAACAGAACCGAAAATACGTCCGTTTTCACCTACCTTTGCTTCAATCTTAATCGTTAAACCTTCGAGTTTATTTGCTATCTCTTGGGCTTCCTCTTTGATTTTTTCTTCTTTGTGAGATCGTTGTCTCAACATTTCAGCATGTGCTTTTTTCTCTGAGGGATTTGCAATAATTCCGTATCCCTGAGGAATTAAGAAGTTAAGGGCATATCCTGGCTTCACCTCAACGATATCATCCTTGTAGCCCAGTTTATCCACATTTTTTTTCAATATAAGTTCCATCTTAATACAATTAATGGGTTAATAAAAGGCTATTATTTTAACTGATCTGCCACGTATGGTAGAATCGCTAAATGACGCGCACGCTTAACTGCCTTATTTACTCTTTTTTGGTATTTTGCTGAAGTTCCGGTGATACGACGAGGAAGGATTTTTCCTTGCTCATTCAATAACTTCAAAAGGAAATCCGCGTCTTTATAATCAACGAATTTAATTCCGCTTTTTTGAAAACGACAATATTTGTCTTTCTTAATCTCAATGTTTACCGGATTCAGGTATCTCACATCATTTTGTGCCATAATCGCTAGTTTTTACTTGTTAATTACTTTGCTTCTGCCGTTTCTGGCTTCGCTGATTTCTTCATTCTTGACTTTCTTTTGTCGGCCCACGCTTTGTGGTCTTCGTCCATCTTAACTGTTAAGAAGCGCATGATGCGTTCGTCACGTTTGAAAGAAACTTCGAGTTCAGAAATTAAATTTCCTTGACCCTCGAATTCAAGCAGAAAATAAAAACCGGTTGTCTTTTTTTGAATTGGGTATGCCAATTTCTTAAGACCCCATGACTCTGTATGAGTGACTTTTCCACCGAAGGATTCAATCTCACCTTCGAACTTCTTTACTGCTTCCTTTGCCTGATCCTCAGACAAAACGGGAGTTAAAATGAAAACAGTTTCGTAGTTATTCATATAATTATATTTTAATTGAGCTGGCAAAGATAGTTTATTTTTCTTTGAGAGAGAAATTTAACACGGTTAATTTTCTTATTCAGTGCCGGCGGCCTAAGATATTAAATAGATTCTCTATAGTAATGAAACTTAGAGAGACAGGGGGATTTCCATAAGTAACAACTGAGCATCTTTCAATGTATTGAAATGAAACTGTTCTGCTTCGGTGATTCCTATTGCGTCTCGTTGAGTTAGCTTAATTCCATTGAGTTCTATTTCACCGTCAAGAACCATTAAGTAGACACCATTTGTTTTCTCTTTCATTTTGTACATTATCTCTTTGTTTTTCGAGAATCGCCCCATGGAAAACCACGCGTTTTGGTGAACCCAAACCCCATCATCCTCGGGATTCGGGGAGAGGATCTGAATCCAGTCGTTTGTTGTGTTCTCAAGTTCTATTTTCTGCTGATCGTATCTGGGCTCAACGTTCCGTTTATTGGGAAACATCCAGATTTGCAGAAATTTTGTTTCTTCCTCTTTACTGTGATTCATTTCACTGTGAGTAACTCCGGTTCCTGCGCTCATTACCTGAATTTCACCCGATCGTATCACTCCGTGATTCCCCATGCTGTCCGAATGTTCTAAGGCACCACTTAAGGGGATAGAAACGATTTCCATGTTGTCGTGCGGATGCCTGCCAAAACCTGTGCCCGGGGCTATTGTGTCATCGTTTAGCACGCGTAATACACCGAAATGCATACGCTCGGGATTGTAATAACCCGCAAAACTAAAAGTATGATAGGATTTTAGCCAGCCATGGTTTGCGTATCCGCGGGAGTCTGCTTTATGAACCACTGTTTTCATTTCTTATAGGTGTTAAAATGAATTATTTTCGCTTTTAAATGCAGAAACAAAGATAATACAAAAATAAATACCCGGGTAAATAAATAATTGAGATATCAGGCTTTCCTTATTTTTGTGCTGTGAGAATCATTAAAAACATAGTACGGTTTCCATTCATACTGCTCATCAAACTTTACCAATGGCTGGTAAGTCCTCTATTACCAGCTAGTTGTCGCTATACTCCCACCTGTTCGGCGTATGCTATTGAAGCGATCAATACATGGGGGGTTTTTCGCGGAGGCTGGTTGGCTGTGAAAAGAATTTCTTCTTGCCATCCATGGGGAGGATCCGGACATGATCCTGTTCCTGAGAAACCCGAAAAAAATAATTCGATTTAACTTATTTTTTTATTTCTGACTGATTTCATCGTCTGAATTGAGGGTATATTTTTTATTTTTAAAGGACGATGTCCAAAAAATTCGATCCGAAAGAAATAGCTGATAAAATGTACCGGTCTTCCGTTGAGGAGGTTCTGAAAGAACTTAATTCAGGACCTGAAGGACTTTCTAACAGTGAGGCGGATTCCAGATTGGATGAATATGGTCCGAATCGCTTGAAAGAGCAAAACAAGAGAAGTATCTGGAAAATCATTTTTGATCAGGTTAATAATCCCGTCATATATCTTCTTACAACCGCCGGAATATTAGCACTTTTTAATGGTGAAGTTGTGGAAGCCGTAGCCATTCTGGTTGTTCTTTTTTTAAACACAATGATAGGATTCTGGATGGAATATAGTGCCGAGCGCTCAATGAAAGCCTTGAAAGAAATGGATAAGGTGCATTCGGTCGTGATCCGGGAGGAAGATAAAGTTACGATTGACTCGGAGAAAATTGTTCCAGGAGATATCCTCGTTCTGAAAGCAGGGGATATCGTTCCGGCAGATGGGCGGTTAATGGAGGTAAGTAACCTTGAGCTTGACGAGTCGCCGCTGACCGGAGAATCAATTCCTGTGAAGAAATCCGTAGATGCAATCGGCGAAGAAAAGCAGATCGGAGATCGTGAAAACTGTATTTTTAAAGGAACAGCGGTCACAGGAGGTTCGGGTAAGGCGGTAATGGTTTCTACAGGAATGGCTACCGAATTAGGCAGTATTTCCAAGCTTGTGGGTGAACAAAAGAGGGAGGAAACTCCTCTTAACACGAAGCTCAACCGGCTCGCGAAGCATCTGATTTATGTTACGGTTGGTTTGGCAGCACTATTTTTCCTTACCGGTTGGTGGATAGGAGAGGATCTTTATAAACTGATTCAAACGTCTATTGCATGGATTGTGGCTGCCATCCCCGAAGGTTTGCCTATTGTTGCCAGTATTGCTCTCGCAAGAGGAATGATGCATCTGGCCAAAAAAAATGTGATCGTAAAAAAACTTGAAGCAGTTGAAACGCTGGGAGAAACCACCATGATCTTTACTGACAAAACAGGAACACTTACCGAGAATCAATTGTCGGTGGACACTTTTTCTTATCCGGAGCAAGAAAGTGTAAATGTGGATCATTCTGACATGGAAGGTACTGTTCCTGAAGGTGAGCATGTCAAAGAATTATTGAAAATTGCTGTTTTGGCTAATGATGCTTCGTTGGATGAGGAAAGTAAAGATGGAAATCCTCCGAAAGGAGAAGGGGATCCTTTGGAGGTGGTTCTTTTGGATTTTTGTAAGCAAGTAAACGAGGATCTGTATGATAAATACAGTTCCGAAGAAAAGAAGGCACACGCTCCTTTTGATTCTGATACGATGGTAATGGGTGCGATCTATTCTTTCGATGATAGTTTTTATGTAGCCGGGAAAGGTGCTGCCGATAAGGTGCTCGAACGTTCAAAACAGATACTCAAGGAAGGCGACGTAGAGAAACTTACCAACGAGGACAAGGAAAAATGGTTGAAAAAGAACGAAGAACTTTCTGAAGAAGGATTAAGGGTACTTGCTTTCTGTTATAAATATCTGGATGAACTCCCGGAGGAAAAGGATAATCCTGACTTTCTGAAAGATATGATATTTGCTGGTCTTGTTGGTTTTATTGATCCTCCAAGAAGTGAAGTCAAGGAAGCAATTCTTAAAGCTAAGCAGGCCGGAATAAAGGTGGTTATGGTTACAGGAGATCATCCGGGTACGGCTGAAAACGTAGGTAAGTCCATTCGAATAGTAGCGAAGGAAAATGAAAATTCCAAAATTTCAGTTTCAGGCAGGGATCTGGACGGCTATTTGGACGGAAATAAGGATCTTGAGGGAATAAGAATCTTTGCTCGCGTGGATCCCTCGCAGAAGCTGAGTCTGATAGAACATTTTCAAAACAAAAGTGAGATCGTAGGTATGACGGGTGACGGGGTGAATGACGCTCCTGCCTTGAAAAAAGCGAATATTGGAATTTCAATGGGTAAGAGAGGTACAGAGGTAGCTCAGGAGGTTTCAGACATGGTTTTGAAAGATGACGCATTCGGTTCGATTGTATCGGCTGTTGAGCAAGGGAGAGTGATTTTTGGAAACATCAGGAAATTTATTGTTTATCAACTTTCTTATCATCTGGCTGAAATACTGATCATAGGGGCAATCAGTTTTGGTATGTTTGAATTACCCATTCTGCCTCTACAGTTGCTTTTTCTTAATCTTTTATCCGATGTTTTTCCGGCTTTGGCGCTTGGGGTAGGTTCAGGGAACCCGGGAGTCATGCAACTTCCTCCAAAAGATCCCGAGGAACCTATTTTAACTCGAAAAAGCTGGTTCCGCATCGGGTTTTACGGTGTAATCATCGCGGCAAGCGTAATCGGCGCATATTTGTATGCGACTTATGTCTGGGACGAACCGGAAAATGTAACGAATGATGTGGCTTTTTTCAGTCTTGCTTTTGCTCAGTTACTGCACGTTTTTAATATGCGTGATACCCAAGAAAATATTTTTAACAACCAGGTGACTCGGAATATTTATGTCTGGCTGGCACTTCTGTTCTGCTTTGGTATTCTTGTCCTTGCTATTAGTATTCCTTATATTTCTGAGGTACTGTCAATAGAATCATTGGAGCCACGACTCTGGATACTTATCGGAATTACAAGTTTGCTACCTCTTTTCGCGGTTCAAATTATCAAGTGGATCAGGAAGATTACAGGTTGAAAAAATTACTATTTTCGTAAAAACGCAATTCATTACTTTATGAGGGCCTTACAATTCACTTATATTTTAGCATTAATGATTTTGATGGCGTGTCACCCTTCTGATGAAACCGCTCTGGAAGAGGAGCCTGAAAGAGACACTGTGATCGTAAAAGAGAACATTGAGTACCTCGAGCAAGAGTTGATTGGGGAAAAAGACGCGGTTACTTTTGCTAAACATATCGTCAAGCTTCTGAAGGAAGGTCATATGGTTGCACTCGAGGTTGGCAGCGCATCCTCGGTTTATTTCTCTCCTTATTCTTACGTAGATACTGCACATGTGCAGGAAGTTCAGAGTATACGTTTTACTCAACTGTATACCGGTGATGAAAAATTGATTTGGGGGGTGTATGACGGAACGGGCGATCCAATCAAAATGACATTCAAGGAATATCTTAATCGTTTTGCTTTGGATTTTGACCCCTTGGCAGAAGGTGTTCAGGTTTCAAAGGATACCATACCCTCATCCAGAGGAAATTCGCTGAACAATGTTCGCGAAGTCTTCCCGAAATCTACCGTAATAGAATTTTATAAGCCGGCAAGTGATCCATCAGGGATGAACTGGCGTTCTCTGATGATGGTGCTCCTGGAAAAAGACGGGAAATATCGTCTCAAAGCGCTAGTGCACAGTGAATGGACAATATAGTGCATGACTAACTGGAAAAATATATTAGGACCCGGTGTTTTGTTTGCCGCAACGGCGATTGGAGTCAGTCACCTTGTTCAGAGTACCAAGGCAGGAGCTCTGTTCGGGTTTACGCTTATAGGATTTATCGCACTGGCCAATATTCTTAAGTATCCGTTTTTTGAATTCGGATCGAGATATGCAGCAGCAACGGGCAAGTCAATTATTTCAGGGTATTACAGACTTTCCAAATTTTGGCTCTATGCCTATCTTGCTGTTACACTCGTAAGTATGTTGTTTGTAACCGCCGCTGTAGGAGCCGTTACCATAGGGTTTATGGAAAATCTTTTCGGACTGTCTGCGCTCACCGGCGTAGCAAATTTCACGCATTATGTTCTATTTTCTTTTTGCGCACTACTCCTGGTTTTGGGTAGGTTTTCAGTCATGGAAAAACTCATAAAGGTGCTTGGGATCGTTCTTCTTCTAACCACTGTTTTTGCTTTTTTTGCAGCATTGTTCAAAGGTCCTGTTTCAGATGTTACTTTATTTCCTCCTATGGATCTCCCTGCACTAGGATTTTTGCTTCCTTTGATGGGATGGATGCCTACTGCTATTGACCTTTCGACATGGAATTCCTTATGGACAGTGGAAAAAGTGAAACAAACAGGCTATAAATCCTCCGTAAAGGAGGTGATCAAGGAATTTGGTCTGGGTTACTGGATTTCGGCCATTCTGGCTTTCTTGTTTCTCACTATGGGGGCATTGCTGGTATATGGAAGCAATATGGTTGTGCCTGAAGACGGAGTGTCTTTTTCAGCATTTGTGATTTCGCTTTATACAACATCTATTGGAGACTGGTCGACCTATATTATTTCCACAGCTGCTTTTTCAATTATGTTTTCAACCTTTTTAACGGTAATAGACGGTTTTAGCAGAGCACTTAATGCAAGTATTTTCCTTTTGAAAAACCATGAAGAAAGTGAATCAGAGGCCGAAAATAATTTAATTAACCGGTTAATGCCTCTACTGGTTTCATTGGGAGGACTGGTTTTGATTCTTATTTATCAGGGGGATAAAAACAGTTTTTCCATGATTGTAAATGCAGCGACAACCCTGTCTTTCGTTGTTGCTCCTCTTATTGCTTTACTTAATTTCAGACTTGTAATGCCTGATATGATAGGAAAAGAAAACGCACCGGGAAAGTTTATGATACTACTAAGTGTATTGGGAATCATTTATTTGTTTGGATTCTTGATTTGGTTTCTCTTAACTATATGGTAGTTTATCTATGTTTATCAAGGCTTTATCTAAATGTTACTGTTATATTATGACAAGAGTTTAAATGTAATTCAAGAATGTTTAAATTCGTGTTCCTTTTTTTGTAAATTAGTGTGTAAAACGAATATTAGGTATGTCTGTAACTGAAATGACTGAACTGAATCGTAATCTTAGAAAGTATTTCGGCTATGATCAGTTCAGAGGAGATCAAGAAGAAATTATTACAAACATTTTGGAGGGCAATAACACTTTTGTTATTATGCCAACCGGAGGGGGTAAGTCTATGTGTTATCAGTTACCCGCATTATTATCTGAAGGTACGGCCATTATTGTTTCTCCACTGATCGCATTAATGAAGAATCAGGTAGATGCTATCAGAAACGTAAGTGAGGACGATGCGGTAGCTCATGTACTCAATAGTTCGCTGTCAAAAACAGAAACCAATAAGGTAAAAGCAGATATAACCGCCGGAAAAACAAAATTACTGTACGTTGCTCCGGAATCTTTGACAAAGCAATTAAACATTGATTTTTTTACTTCAGTAAAAATTTCCTTTTTCGCCATAGATGAGGCTCACTGTATTTCCGAATGGGGTCATGATTTCAGACCGGAATACAGAAGGCTGAGAGAAATTTTTGAAGCCATTTCAGACGTACCGATCATTGCTTTGACAGCCACGGCTACCCCAAAGGTTCAGCAGGATATACAAAAGAATCTGAATATGGGGGATGCAAAGATATTTAAGGCTTCTTTTAACAGGGATAACCTGTATTACGAGGTCCGTCCCAAAAAGGATATCGAAAAAGAGATCATTAGATACATTAGAAGTCGTAAAGGACAGTCCGGTATAATCTACTGTTTATCCCGGAAAAAAGTGGAACAACTGGCCGAAGTTCTTCGGGTGAATGGAATTAATGCATTGGCTTATCATGCGGGTATGGACGCCCCCACTCGTGCAAAGCATCAGGATATGTTTTTGATGGAAGAGGTGGATGTGATAGTCGCTACCATTGCTTTCGGAATGGGAATCGATAAGCCTGATGTACGTTTTGTTATTCACCATGACATACCGAAGTCACTTGAAAGTTATTATCAGGAAACCGGTCGTGCCGGAAGAGATGGAGGAGTAGGAGAATGCGTTGCTTTTTATTCTTACAAGGATATTGAGAAGCTGGAGAAATTCCTTCAGGGAAAACCCGTAGCCGAACAGGAGGTCGGAAGACAACTGCTGAATGAGATTGTTTCCTATGCTGAAACCTCAATATGCAGAAGACAATATCTCCTGCATTATTTTGGAGAGGCATACAATGCAGATGACTGCTCTGAAATGTGCGATAACTGTAAAAACCCGAAAGAAAAAACAGAAGGGAAAAATGAGGTGGTAAAATTACTGCACGCTGTTAATGAGTTGAAGGAAATGCAGCGCGCAACCCATATCTGTTCTTTTTTAACCGGAGAACAAACCACGGAAATTAAGTCTTATAAACACGATCAACTTCCCCATTTTGCAGCAGGGAAAGATAAGGATAAGGCATTTTGGAACGCTGTGATAAGACAATGCCTGGTTTCAGGACTATTATCCAAGGATATTGAGTCTTACGGTGTGATAAAAATGACTGAAAAAGGAATGGATTTCCTGAGAAATCCTGTCTCCTTCGTTTTGGTTAAAGAGCACGATTATTCATCCGATACTTCTGATGATATTGTAGTAAGCGCGGGATCCAAAGATGCCTTTGATGAAGTGCTATACAGGGCTCTTCTGGATCTGAGAAAACAGATTTCAAGAGAGAAGAATATTCCGCCTTTTGTTATTTTCCAGGAATCAAGCTTAAAGGACATGTCTTTTCAGTATCCGATTACAGCCGAGGAATTAACCAACATTCAGGGCGTTGGGCACGGAAAAGCTCTGAGATATGGCGCCCCTTTCCTTTCTCTGATCAGAGGATACGTAGAAGAAAATGAGATTGAAAGACCACAGGATCTGGTTGTAAAATCATTGGTGAACAAATCGGGATTAAAGGTTCAGCTTATCCAAAATATTGACAGGAAGCTGCCGCTTGAGGATATTGGTAAAGCCCAGGGTAAGACCATGGAAGAGATTATCGAAGAAATCGAAATGATCGTGAATTCAGGAACTCGAGTGAACATAGACTATTATCTTGATGAGATTCTGGATGAAGAAAACCAAGAAGAGATTTACGAATATTTTTCCGAAGCCGAAACGGATTCATTGGAGGAGGCATATAACGAGTTCGATGGAGACTATACCGAAGAAGAGCTCAGGTTGATGAGGATTAAGTTTATGTCTGAGATGGCGAACTGATGAATTCAGAGATTCTTTAGAGCTGTTTTAATCGTAGTTCCTCCCTCAAGGACTTCAAAAGATTTATTTTGCGCGATGTCATCTGACAGGCACTGAACCAGAACTTGAGCGACATCTTCGCGCGATATGCTTCCTTTTTCGTCGAGTTTTTCCTCAGCCTGTATGGTGTTACTTCCGGATGCAAAAGTCAGTTTCCCGGGTTTTACAATACTAAATGAAAGACCTGATTCCTTTAAATGATCGTCTGCTTTCTTTTTAGCCTTTAAGTAATGGGAAATAGATGACATCTCGGAAGGGTTGTCTGTTCCCATGGCACTCAACATGACAAACTTCCTGATGTTTTTATTTTCACATTCTTCCATGAGTGAAATGGCGCCCTTTTGATCGACGTCGATTGTTTTCTGATCACTTGTATCACTTCCCGACCCGGCGGCGAAAATAACGCGGTCAATATTTTCTACCGCATGGGATAGATCACCTTCCAAATCAGCAAGAACCGTTTCTACTCCTTGCTTTTCGAAATAGCTCTTTTGATCGGATTTACGAATCATTGCTACAGGTTTGTAATCAGCATGATCCTTTAATACATTAACTATTTCTCTTCCCGTGTTCCCGTTGGCTCCAGCTATTAATACTCTATCCATTATTACATTTTATAATATTCAACAAGATTTCTCTCCCTATTGTTTAGAATTTGTGGATATTACCTAACCAAGTCATTTAAGGACATTTTTCCTTAGGTTTAGGTCATTTCGAACAAAGAAAATTTCCTGTATCTGTCAAATTCTAAAAATCAGGCAACCTTTATGAGCATATACGTCGTTATGGTTGTACGAAAAGCATTATTATGGCGAAAGTTTATATTATTTTATCTTTTCTTAGTCTCTTTACAGTGATAACTTCTTGCAAAAAAACGGACTGGGATAAGGAGGTTTCTTTGCCTCTCAAAATTAATGCAGATACTGAAGAAATGATTTCTAAGGGAAATTTTGAGATCGAAATTGAAAATATTGAAATCAACATTACTCAAATTAGAATTTCAGGAGAGCGTCTTCAGGGGGACGATGTCGACAAGGTTTTTTCCACTCCTCTGACAGTAAGTTTATCAAACTTAGGTAATACGAATTACGCTATAAATTTACCTATCGGAACTTACGAGGATTTAGGAATTACGGTATTTTTTGAATCATCATTGGGTTCAAGTTGTGAAACTCAAGTTTCTTCTAATGCTGGACAGCCTTTTCAAAGTACAATGTTAATTCCTTTGAACTTATCCGTAACTGAAAATTCCATCAGTAATAAGTACGGTGAAAACGTTGTTCTCATAGATGAAAACGCACAAAATCTACAGTTCAATTTTGACTTTAAACATAGTTTTGAATCGGTTGATTTGGGCATTTGGGAAGCGCTTATGAACGCAAATATAGGTCAAGCCCAGATTGATCTTACTTCTGTGCTTGGAGAGGATTTTAAAGAGGAATTTAATGAGGCGTTTGTTGCCGGTATAACATTTAAGATCATTAATTGAGTTGAGACAAAGAAAATATAGAAAACTGGTTAAGAAATGTTTGGCAGGAAAGTCTTCTGCTCAAAAGGAACTCTATGACCTTTTTTCAAAAGATATGTTTAGAGTGTGTCTGATTTATTCTTGTGATTATGATACTGCGAACGATTTATTACAAGAAGGATTTCTTAAAGTTTTTCAGAATTTGCATAAGTATAAAGATTCCGGATCTTTAGGAGGTTGGATTCGGGCGGTAATCACCAATAACTGTATAGATCATTACCGTGCCAATAAATGGGATAAGAAGAAATTGACTATCGACGAGGATTACAAAATGGAAAGCTTGCTTGTAACGTTCGATGAGGTTGAAAGCCGTTTTGAAAATGCTGATTTTCTTAGTATAATCAAGGATCTTCCTGAGGGATACAGAGTGGTTTTAAGTCTTTATTTTTTATTAGGTTATAAACATAACGAGATCGCTGAAAAGCTAGGTATAACTGAAGGCACTTAAAAGTCACAGTTATTTAAAGCAAAAAAATATTTAAAAAAGATACTTCTCAGAACTCTTCCTGAGGAGGAATTAAAAAAATATGGAGGACTGGATAAAAAAGTGGTATAAGGATCAATACGAAAAGATTGATCTATCCCCTTCCTCTTCGGTATGGGAAAATATCTCTGTTTCCATGGAGGAATGGCCTCGCCATTGGTTTAAAGCCAATATGGAGGATATGAATTCAGTACCCAGAACATCTACATGGGAGGCTTTGTCCTCTCAATTGGCTCAGATCCGTTATCCCGCTAAACCAGTTCGTCCTTCTTATGGCGTTTTATCAATTATTCTCGTATTATTCATTGTTTTACCGTTCAATTTTTTCGACGGTTATATTGACCATTCTGAAGAGATTAAAAAGAATAAATCATTCGCTGATATTTCAGAATTTCTGCCTCATGATGGCGAAAATAAATTACAACATACTTTAACAGAAAAACTTTCTGAAAAACCATCGGCCAAAGTTGAGGAAAACAAGAAGGATTATTTAAATAAGAGAATTCCGCTTAGAAGTTCACTGAACATTTCTCCTCCGTTTTTATCAGAGGGTCAATCCTTTAAAAAACCTCTTAATTTAGTTGTTGATGATAGTTCGGAGGATGATAAATCAGTCATCCCGGAACAGAAAAATGATGCATTAAGCCTTTCTCCTTTAGTCGTCATTTATCCCTGTGATTCTCCTCAAAATTTGATTCATATAAATGATGTTTTTCATTCTGAATATTTATTGGGAATTAGTTTGCAGTCGCAGTTTTCCACTTTGCTAACCCCTTTAAGAACTGAGGTGATAAAAGGAAGCAATTCTGAATTACTGAATCCTTTGAGCTATGGTGTTACGCTACACGGAGAGAAATGGATATCATCTAAACATGGTATCAGAGCGGAAGTGAATTTGAACAACGTGAAGTCATTTATATATAAGGATTATGTAAATAGTTCTGCTCCGGTTTTGAAATCAATGAGACTCAATTACACCGGCCTAGGAATTTCGTATTTACGAATGTGGTATCTTGATCGGGGGAGAAAGTATTTTCTTAAGTCACAATTAGGAATTTATACCAGTTATGCGATTTCGAAAAAAGTGGATTACGGCGGTATGCGTATTCCCTACCTGGAAAAAGGATTCAGAACTATGGATCTGGGTAATGCTGCCGGTGTCAGCATTGGAAGAGATCTTTCAAGGAATACAAGGATGGAAATCGGTCTTTATTCTCAACTGGGTGTAATAAACATTTTTAAGGGATCAGAATTTTTACCTGCTTCATATTTCCGCACAAACAGCCTTTCTTACGGCCTAAATCTGAGTATCAGCAAGAAATTTTAATGATTTTTTGATATTCAGGCAACTTTCAGAGAAATATAACTCGTATATGTATTTAGAATCATAAAATAAATAAAATTATGAGAAAATGCACTTTTTGTTTAATAACGTTGTTTGGTGCTGCGTTCGCTTTCGGGCAAACCATAAGTCGACAGTCCATCAATGCCTACGGAGGAAGCTCTCAGTCCGGAAAGGTTTTGATAGAACAGTCGGTCGGTCAGCCCCATCAGACAAAAACTGAACCTGATGCAGAGGTAGAAATCAGACCCGGCTTCATTCAGTCTAGAACTTTCCATGTTGAGATTCTTAGTGAGAACTCCATCGAAGGTAAAGTTTATCCCAATCCGGCACGTGAATTCTTCAAGGTCGAAACGATGGAATCACTGGATGTGGCAGAAATAAGTATTACTAAGACCACGGGTGAACTCATCAAGGTGATAAAATCTGAAAATTTCAGAGAACAAAGTTTCGACTGTTCTGAATGGGCAACGGGTACTTACTTTTTAATTCTGAGAGACAATAAAGGTAGAACCTTCAAATCCAAATTAATAATTTCTAAATAACTAGTCATGAAAAAGTATAAATGTAAATTAATCACAGGGATAGCGACCGGCTTGATGGTATGTCTGATTTCCTTTAATTCTGAAGCTCAATCAAGTATCACTATTGATGCTTCTCAAAACATCACTAATTTCAAATTCACCAACAGTCAGGGTGAAAGAGATGAGTCGTATAATCCGAATTATTCCGGATCTTACAGTTTAGGATACAGATTTACTACGGATTTCGGATTGTTTGGTGGAATCAAAGTTGGTATGAGAAACGCAGGAGCTTCGCTAGTCTATGACGATGCAAATTATTCATGGAATTTACAGTACTTCGATTCGCGGCTGGATATAGGATATATGTATTCTTTCGACAGATTTAGTCCTTATTTGGCAGTTTCGCCCTATTTCGGTTATCTTTTAAGAGCAACTCAAACACTCAATCATCAGAATTTTGATATTATCAACAGCGGAGACCTTGAAAGAACAGATTACGGTTTATTTATATCTCCGGGGGTGGATTTCAGGGTGAATGATTTAGTTTCTGTTTATTCTCAGTTCAATTATATGTTAGGGCTTCAGAATATAGAAACGGTTGAAAATCAAGAGTCAAATAATACACTTTTAGGCTTGACTCTGGGTCTGGCCTTTACTATTAAGTAAAACTTTTAAACTTAAAAAGATGAAAAATTTAAATAAATTATTAGTCGCTTTATTCTTCGGGGCAACTGCGTTCATAGGAAATACACAGCAAATTGCTAACCTTGAAGGAATTAATTATCAGGCTGTCGCTATCGATACAGATGGAAAAGAGGTCGTTGGAAAAGACGTCGTAGGAAAACCTTTATATAACAAGGAGATCGGTGTGCGATTCACGATTACCGCCGGCTCTGACGGACCTATATATTATCAGGAAACTCATTCGACTGTTACCAATGAAAACGGTTTATTTTCTTTGAACATAGGTTTGGGTACTTTGACTTCAGAAAGTAATTATACCGCACTTCTTGATATGCCTTGGATTAACGGAGATCAGTGGTTGAGAGTAGAGATTGCTATCGATGATGACGGTAATTATGAATTAGTGAGTAATCAAAAATTTATGGCGGTTCCTTATTCATTTTATACCGATGATATCGCTGATGATGCGATCACAACGGCAAAAATACTCGATTCTACGATTTTAAATCAGGATTACAGTACGGGTTCAGTTGATTCAAGGGTTATTCTCGATGAATCAATACAGGCAAATGATATAGATACGGGGGCTGTTACAACAAGTGAAATTCTAAATGAAACAATACTTGCGGAAGACATCGCCACAGGAGCCGTTGAAACAGATGAAATACTTGACTCTACGATTTTAAATCAGGACTATAGTACGGGTTCAGTTGATTCAAGGGTTATTCTCGACGAATCAATACAGGCAAACGATATAGATACGGGCGCTGTTACAACAAGTGAAATTCTAAATGAAACAATACTTGCCGAAGACATCGCGACCGGGGCTGTAGAAACTGATGAAATTCTCAATGAAACCATTCTTGCAGAAGACATTGCTACAGGAGCAGTCGAAACAGATGAAATTCTGAACGAAACTATTCTGAATGAGGACATCGCTAACGGAACGATTGACCTGACTACAAAAGTAACAAACGTCTTACCGGTTCAAAACGGTGGTACAGGTGTAGATGGTAGCGTCGCTACCGATGGACAGCTCCTTATCGGGAATGGTACTACAAACAACTTTAATTTGGCCAACCTTACACCAGGTGCCGGAATTAATATCATTAATACTCCCGGAGGTATTGAAATCGAATCTACAGTAACAGGAATAAATGCAGCAGTTGCCGCCAATCCTATAAATCCAGGAATGATTATGAACGGAGCTACCTGGATTTCGCCGGCTATTCCTGTTCCGGGAGCCGTTCTGGGTGATATTGTTATTGGCTCGATTGATGTAAGTTTACAAGGATGTCAAATGACGGTTTATGTATCTGGTGCGAATACGGTCAGAATTGCAATTACTAATTTGACGGGCGCCAACAGAACTTTCACTGCAACGAACCCAAGAATATTATTAATCAATTAGTAAATAAATCAAAAGAAGCTACAATTACAGTATTTAAATAAGTACTGTTTGAGCAAACAGAATAAATAGTTTTTATTAACTAGTTTAGTTTAGCAAGAAATCGGTGATCCAAAAGATCACCGATTTTTTTTTCAGATACAAGCCATAACCATCATTTGCATACCTGTTTTCAGAGCCTCGAAATCTATATCAAAGCGCGGGTGATGAACGCCATAAGTTATTCCTTTGGCTTCATTGCGTACACCGATTCTAAAGAAACAGGTAGGAATCTCCTGACCATAAAACGAAAAATCCTCTGCTGTTAATCGGATCGGTAGTTCTTCAACATTATTGTCTCCTAACCAGTTTTTCGCCTTTTCAGTAAAATTGCGCGTAAGCATTGCATCATTTTCTAGAAAAGGATAACCTTTACTAATCTCAACATCGGCAGTTGCGCCGTGAGCGAGCGCTATATGTTCGGCTTGACGTTTTATTCTCTCCAAAGCTTCCGCTCTCCATTCTTCATTCATTGTTCTGAAAGTACCTTTGATATGAACCTTGGAAGGAACAATGTTGGTGGCTCCTAATCCCTCGAAATGTCCGAAATTCAGCACACATGGAATTTTAGGATCACACTGGCGACTTACTATTTGTTGCAGAGAAGTAACAATTTCGGCACCGATCAAAATGCTGTCTATCGTTTGATGCGGAGTTGCTCCGTGACCGCCTTTTCCGTTCACAGTTATGTAAACTTCATCGCAGGAAGCCATGTATAATCCCTCCTTAACACCCACTTTGCCAACCGGCATATCGGGAAATACATGAAGAGCATACATTTCCCTTACATCGGGATTTTTGAGACAACCCGCTTTAATCATTAAACTTGCCCCACCCGGATTTTTTTCTTCTCCCGGCTGAAAAATAAGTTTGACAGGATGCATTAATTCATCACGGATCTCATTAAGAATTTCTGCAGCGCCCAGTAGAACTGATGTATGAACATCATGACCGCAGGCATGCATAACACCATCTTTGGTCGATTTATACGCCGTGTTATTTTCCTCAAGGATGGGAAGTGCATCGATGTCTGCTCTCAGCCCGATACAAGGGTCTTTTTCGCTATGATTTTTTCCCCGAATGATTGCCACGATACCGGTACCGGCAACTCCTGTTTCATGCTCAATTCCTATTTTTTTTAATTGATCAGCGATGAAGGCCATTGTTTCAAATTCCTGAAAGGAAAGTTCAGGATGCATGTGAAGATGACGACGGTAATCGCTGACTTTTTCAAAGATTTCTTCCGATTTTCGCACAACCAGATTTTTAAGGCTTGAAGTCATAGAAAGAAAATTAGTTGTTTTTAGTAATTTGATCGAAGGTAAGCATATTTGATAAATTATTTGAATCTTTCTCCGGTGATACTGGTTTGATCAACTTATCAGGTAGGTATGATTTAGCAATAAACAGTTGATTTATTTTTATCCCTATACTGAGATGTTTAAATTTGCCCGATAAACTGATGTAAAATGGAAATCGTTCAGCTGACTTTTAATCCGATGCAGGAAAACACTGTACTCGTTAGTGATTCTGAAAAAAACCTTGTAATTATTGATCCGGGTTGCTATTTCAGGGAAGAAAAGGCATATCTGGAAAAATATATTTCGGATAAAGGTTTAAAGCCGGTGGCCTTGCTCAATACCCATGCACATCTTGACCACGTAATGGGAAATGCTTTTATAAAGGAAAAATATGCAGTCGATTATTATTTGCATGAACTTGATCTTCCAACGCTTCATCTCGGGGATAAAAGTGCTTCACTTTACGGATTAAATGAATTTGAAACTTCACCCGAACCGGATCATTTTTTGCATGACGGTCAGCACTTATCCTTTGGAGATATAACTTTTGAGGTGATTTTCGGACCGGGCCATGCTCCGGGCCACGTTGCTTTTTATAACCAACAAGAAGGTGTATTGATCAACGGAGACATCCTCTTTAAGGGGAGTTACGGACGCGTAGATCTTCCCGGAGGTAATTTTCAGGACCTTAAATCAACAATAATTGATAAGCTCTTTAAACTACCTGAAAACACCAAGGTTTATTGCGGTCACGGGCCTACAACTACCATCGGAGAGGAAAAAATGAACAATCCGATTCTCTGGTAATCAGCATTTCTCCTGGGCAAATCTAAGATGCGTTTGAAAGATAAGCTTCACGTTTTGCTATACTGAATGGAATATTCTTGATTTTTGACTTCAACCAGGAGCGGAAATCAAAATATTCGAAGGCTACAGATTCAAAAGGATCAGAGGCTATTTCATCAATTTCCTGTTCAATGCTTTTGAGAACTTGCTCAACCTCGAACCTGTCATCGGCATTAGAAATTTTTCGAATGTGTTTCAGGAATACCGTTTCAAAACGATAAACTCGATTGCGTTTCTTTAAAAATCGTGCTGTACTTTTTAGTGCGTAGGGTAATAACTGATCATTTTTGAGCTCATAATGAATGATGAGGTTCAGAATCTTTGCGAAAGCGATGATGTCCTCTTTCTGGTCGAGATCACCATCGTTAAGTATTTCATTTACCCAGTAAAGACTCCTGCTGAAATTGTTTGTTCCGAAATTTGCGACTGCTAAATTGAACGCCAGATAGGCTTTTCTTAGTGGTGTAATTCCCTCTCCAAATCGTTTGAATCCGTCGATGATTTCCTGCTCTATCGACAACGCTTTATCAAACTCTGCTTTATGAATAAATAGCATGAGTTCTGTGCTGAAAGTGCTTGAAAACAGCTTGATTTCCAGATCTTCATTTAAAGGTATGTTGTAGTTGCTGGTGAAAAACTTCAGTTCCTTAAGAAGATCATGCACTTTTCTGAAATTGCCGGCAGCCGATTCCAAATGAATAATGTTTGTAAGAAGAGAAAGGTATTTATTGGGTGACGAAACAATCATCTGGTCGTGTTTTTTCATCAGCCGGAGATTCCTTTCCAGGGCATCGAGTGAACCTTGTTTGTCATGAATGGCAAAATAATAGGCGCTTTCAAAATGATTTTCCAGATAGGTAATTTCATAAGAAACTTTCTGAGGTTTCTTGAGATTCTGATAGCGGCTGAAAAGATTCTGGAAAAATCTTAAATCTCCTTCAGATCTCGATTTTCCTTTTTGATTCATATACATAAATAACGTACTTTTCAGAATCCATAGTTCACCCAGATATGCCTGCATTTCGCGGTGTAAATGATCCGTATGATGAATTTTTTCGAGATCTTTCTCGGAGTGATTGCGATAACCCTCAGTTTCAATAATATCTCTCAACTGATTATTTACCTGTTGTAAAAGTAGGTAGCGCTGATTTTTTTCAGCGAGTTTTTCCGCACTCAAAAGTTGTCTTTTGGCGTGATCGTATAGGCCTTTGTTGTATAGAATCTGTGCTCCGTGGATAAGCCGGTGAACTTGTGTGTCAATTGACGAGTTACTGTAATAACTATCCAGAGATCGCATAATCTGTTCATAAAGCCTGTTTTTTGTTATGGAAAATTTATTAAGAAATGCTTCCCCTGAGAAATGCTCATAAATTTCCTCTTCGTTAAAGGATTGCTGAGATTCAATAAAATCAAAAATTTTCACGTAATTATTTTCGTCGCCTATAGTATGTCTTGAGGCGAAGAGTTTGAAGTACCTTTTTTCACTTTTAGACATGCTGCTAATGAGTTCAAAAAGAGCGGGAGAAGCTGTTTTAGGCATAGATGAAATTTTTAGAGTTCGCAATATTAAAGCTACTAATAATCAGAGAGAAAAATGTGGCTCAAGGTATGAACAGTAATGAATATTGATTGAATGGCAGTCTGATTTATTAAACCTTAGAGATGTAAAAAATAGGGTAAGAAAAAAGCCGGCACAAATGCTCCGGCTTTAAATATTACTAAGAGGAATATTATCTTTTTGTTTTATCGTCTTCATCCTCATCGTGATTAGGGTCAGTGATGGGATTTGGACGAGAAGTTCCGTTATTGTCTCCATTCGGATCTGAATTAGGATTTCTGCCTTTTTCATAATCGCTTCCATGATGATCACCCGAACAGTGGTGTCTATCATCGGTGTTCGGTCTGATATCCTCTTTCTGACATCCTGTGAAGAAGATCAAAGTCAGAACCGACAAGAATAAAATAAACTTTTTCATAACGTATACTTCAAGAGTTACCTACCAAATATACAACAGATTAACGGTTATTCCAAATATTGCTTAAGTATTTTGAATATAACGACTGTTCCATTGAGTGAACTGTCATTTTCATTGATTTGAGAGGGACCAATCATTTCTATTGATCGCGCCGAAATCTTTTGAAGAAGTTCAATTCTTCCTTTGGTAATGAGCATTCCCTGAGATTCATGGTTGTCAGGATATACTTTTTTATTCTTCAGTGAATTTTCGATTCCTACACCATTGTCCTTTATTTCAATACGGATATGGTCGAGATGATCAGTAATTTTTATGGTGATCAGCCCTTTTCTGTCTTTAAGCGGAAGTATTCCGTGTATTATGCTGTTTTCTACAAAAGGTTGGAGAAACATCGCCGGGACTCTCAGCATTTCTACTTCAACGTGTCTGCCAATCTTTATTTGATAATCAAATTTGCCCTGAAAGCGCATGTTTTCAAGTTCGAGATAGAGTTCAAGTCTCTCGAGTTCATCCCTTAAAGAAACCATACCGTTTTTATGACTGGAACTGTCGAGATTCTTCCTGATGAGTTTAGCAAATCTCGAGAGGTATTTATTAGCCGATTTGGTATCTGAGGAATTTATATAATACTGAATGGAATTAAGTGCATTAAAAATAAAATGACGATTCATACTCGCATTTAAGGAATGCTGTTCCAGGCGTGTGAGTTTATTTTCGAATTCCAGTTTTAAGCGATAATTTTTACGTTCGAGTCTTTTTACTCGTAAACGATCCATTAATATGACAAGTCCTGCGAGAAAAACAAAGCAGAGCACATAAAACCACCACGTTCTGTAAAACGGAGGAAGAATTTCGAACGCTATCTGAAAAGTATCCGATTCCACCCCATTATCCGTGATTGCTTTAAACAGTAGGTTGTATTCACCAGGACTAAGATTCGTAAAATTAACGATAGGATTTTCTTCGGTAGGAGACCAGGTTTCTGAAAACCCTTCCAGATAATAAGAGTATTTTAGTCCTCCGGGATTAGTGAGATAAATTCCGTCGAATTCGAAAGAAATATTATTGTTTTTGTATGCGATTTCGAGGGTTTCTTTTTCAGAAGTGATGAGATCCTGAATTCTAGTTCCACCCATTTTTTCAAAGTTGATTTTTATACTGGTTAGATGAACCTTCGGGGGGATTTGGTGAATACCTGTTTCCCGAGCTTCCAGATCCATTTTCATTAATCCCGCTGCGGTTCCGAACCAGAGATAGCGCCCTTCATCCAGATAGCTGGAGTTAAGGTTGGTTTCAAGATCAACCAGTCCGGAATTGATGTCGTAATGCCTTACATTTTTATTGGACAGGCTTATCTCGTAAAGACCGTTATTCGTTCCTACGAACAACACGCTGTCTATCTTTCTGAGGAAATTGATGTACTCTGCACCGCCATTACTTTCAAGAGTAAAACTTTTTAAAATCCCTTTGCTTTCTATATAAAGGCCGTTCTCTGTACCCAACCAAAGATTACCTTTTTGGTCTACCTCGATACAACTGATTCCCGCATCGAAACGATGAATCAGTTGAGGATTGTTATCTCTGATTCTGTAAATTTCGTTCTGAGCGGCAATGTACAATTGGTCATTGAATTCTATAAAATCCCTTACACTGGTTATAGATGCGTCGTTTTTAAATGGTTTTTGTAAGCTGTGAGTATTTATATCATATAGCGCGGTTCCTTCAGAAGTACCTATATAAATATCGCCGTTTCTTCGCCTTTTTAAACCGGTAACACGATTGGATGGTAATCCGTCCTCAACGTACAGACTTCTCCACTGCTTATGGTCATAGATGTGCAAACCAAAATTACTTCCGAAAAAAAGAAGACCCTTTGATTCTGTCATATTCCAAACAATGCTGGGAATATAATCTTCAGTTATAATGGTTCCGTCATCCATCATTTTGCAGACTCCTTTGTCGTAAGTGGATAACCAAAGATTTTCTTTATCGTCCCTCATGACTGAAATGATCAGATCACTGGGTAAACCACTTTTTTCATTGAAGTGGGTTAAAAGTTCACCGGTAAATTTCAGTAAACCCTTTCCGCCTGATCCAAACCAGATGTTTTTTTCCCTGTCCTCGAAAACTATATTGATATCGTTGATTGGCAGGCCGGTACTTTCGGTGAAGCGTATTATTTCTTCATTCTTTATAAGAACAACTCCGTTCTTTGAGTTAAGCCAAAAATTACCCTGACTATCATTAAAGGCATTCCTGAAAGGGTTGTCCTCCTCAAGAAAGATGGTTTTGGTTTGTTTATTTTCAGGTTCATTTTTGATGAGTTCACCATCATAAGTGGATCCGTACAGCAAATTATCGTAAAGGAAGACTGAAGAATAGGAGCTTTCAGAAGTAGATGGAACCAATTGAAATTTTTCTTTCTCGGAAAAACTGAAAATACCGTTGCGCGTAGCCAAGAAAATCGATGTGTCACTTAGAACCATGTCTCTGATGCGCTCAGGGCTGCCTTCAACATGGATCAACTGTTTATCCCTGAGAAGGAATAAGCCGGCACCGTTCGTTGAAACATAGATCTTATTCTTAAAATCCAGAATGCCCGTAATGTTTTTAGGAGGAATGTCTTGGGGCAGACTAACGGTACAAAAGCTGTCTACGGCACACTGAAAAGAAATTCCCTTGTCGTGTCCAACATAGATCCTTTCATTGACAATCTCCAAATGGGTGATTCGGTTGTTTAACAGACCATCATTT
>JAWVYS010000016.1:0-62701 GCA_033722555.1 Brumimicrobium sp. | reverse complement strand
TTCATTTTGGTTCTAATTTTAAGGGATTACTTACGTGATCCCATTAGGCTCCGAATTCCGAATAAAAAGTACGCAATTTCGTACCTCAATTGCTATTTTTTTATACATGTATCTCTACGCTTGAAATCACAGATTTCAGACTTCGAGATACATGTATAAAAAAAGCTCTGTGAAACACAGAGCTTTTTTATTCTTAGTGACCCCGGAGGGATTCTAACCCCCAACCGCTGGAGCCGAAATCCAGTGCTCTATACAATTGAGCTACGGAGCCGTTATACATTTCTTGAGATGAAATGCTGTGCAAAGTTAACATAAAATCAAAATCGGTAATTCATTTTTTTACTATCTTGCAGGAAAATCATTAAATCATAGCTACATGAAAGTTTTATTATTTTCACTTGTATTTCTTGCTGCCAATTTGATCGGATATTCTCAGGAGTGTTTAAACCTCGAGCTCCTCGAAAAAGGAAGCAAATGGGAAATCACCTCTTACGATAAAAAGGATAAAGTATCAGGCTATACAAGTTATGAGGTGCTTGATGTCACAACCGGCGACAATGCCATTGTCTGGAAGGTTAAAATGATTCTGAAAGATGATAAAGGAGAGCCGGTTTCAGAACAAACTACAGAAATCAAGTGTGAGGACGGAACCTTCAAGGTGGATATGAAACAGTTTATGAATCCGGCACAACTGGAAAGTATGAAGGACATGGAGGTTAAAATCGATGCTACAGATATTCAGTTCCCACTGAATCCGGAAGTCGGCCAAACGCTACCCGATGCAAAAATTACCATCGAAGCTATTATGTCCGGTATGTCTGTCATGAATATTGAAACCACGGTAACAGACAGGAAGATTGAAAAAGAGGAAGAAGTCACAACTCCGATAGGAACCAATACTGCCTTGGTTATTTCACAAACCTCCAATGTCAAAAACAAATTCCTCAACATGACAACGACCAGTAAGGACTGGTATGTTCCGGGATTCGGTGTAGTTAAAACCGAAAGCTACGATAAAAAAGGTAAATATGCCGGCAAAACAGTCCTAACTTCATACACGAAGGGTTGATTTCCTTCAGTTATCTTCCGGTGTAACAAGTTTAAATCCTATGCCGTGAACATTCTGAATTTCTATCCTCTCATCGTCTGAAAGATATTTCCTGAGTTTGGTAATGAAAACGTCAAGGCTACGACCAACAAAATAATCGTCTTGCCCCCAAACACCGTTGAGAACAATTTCCCGCGGCAGGACCTGGTTTTTGAACTTACACAACATTTTCAGGATCTGAGCTTCCTTTTTGGTAAGTTTTTTTTCAAACTCATCGGATGAAAGGTTGAAGTTCACCGTATCAAAATTGTATTTTCCTATACTTATTTGACCGTTATCCTCCTCAGATATTATATTCACTCTCTTAAGGAGTGCCTTTACGCGCACTGCCAACTCTTCGGAACTGAAAGGTTTGGTCAGATAATCGTCTGCACCGGCATCAAAACCCTCTACCTTATCCTCTGTCATCGACTTTGCCGTCAGAAACAAAATCGGTATATTCTTATCAATTTTACGGATGTCTCTCGCCAGCGTGAAGCCATCTTTTTTAGGCATCATTACGTCGAGTATACAGAGGTGAAAAGTGTCCTCATTGAATCGTTGAAATCCTTCCAGTCCGTCCGAACATAACGCAACACTGTATCCTTCACTTTTCAGCTGGTCTGAAACAATAAATCCTAAACTGGTATCGTCTTCAACTAAAAGTATTTTTGGTTTCATAATTACTGTATTTTAATTAGTGCGTGGAAACCAAAGTTTAAAACTGGTTCCTTCTCCGACCTGGCTCTTAACATGAATTGTGCCACCGTGAGCCTCCACAACGATTTTCACATAATAGAGTCCCAGACCATAACCTTTTACATCATGCAAATTACCTGTGGGCACACGGTAAAATTTTTCAAAAATATATTTTAAATTTTCCCTGGCTATACCAATACCCTTGTCTTCTATCCATATTGCAATTCCCTTCCTTTCATTTTCCGACCGAAGAGTAACCCTTGGCAATTCACGGGAGTATTTTACGGCATTGTCGATAAGATTGAATAATATATTCGTAATATGCACCGGATCTCCGTCAATACAATCATTTACTGCGTTAAGATCCAAATCTATCGTTCCGCCATTTTCCATTTGATTGAAGCGAAAGCTCTCCGCGGCTTCCTCAATAATCTCATGTAAATTTATTGACTGTTTTTTAAGGGTTAGTTCGTTTTTATCAAGTTTAGCAATGTTAAGAACTCTTTCTACCTGTTTTTCGAGGCGTTTGTTCTCTTTGTAAATGATACCTGCATATTGCTTGAGACGTTCTTCATCGTGTGAAAAATTATCACGGAGAAGTGTTTCACTGGAAAGACCAATGGTAGAAATAGGTGTTTTCAGTTCGTGGGTCATATTATTGATAAAATCCGTCTTAACCTCCGAGATCCTTTTCTGACGAATAATGACCGAAATGGCAAAAGCAAAGAACACCAGGATCAGTCCTACTATAATCATTAAATACAACCAAGGTGAACTGGTTTCTATCAGTTTCTCCGAAGGCTGAGCCATTACGTCAGGAAAGAATACGGTAAAATAATGTCCGTCTTTTTTCCATGCGAGTTTTGGAGAAGTGATTCCTGTTACGGTATCTGAAATAGGTGCATACAAAGAATCACGGGAAAATTTTATGAGATTCCCGTATACGATACTGTCATTGAAACAATCGTAGATTCCGTACTGAAAGTTCTGAGTGATGTCGTGATCATAAAAATTACGTTTGAGCAATTGTTCCAGATAATACGGATGAAGATCCTCATTGATGTCAACCGAAAAATAATTCGTGCTTTTCTGCTTAACAGCACCGTAGAGATCCGAACTATCTGCATGATGGGTACTGATCTCCTCGACTACATTTCTCAAGGCAACACGCACCTGCTCTTCAAACTGGCGAAGGTTTAGACTGTCCTGACGTTGTTGGATTATTACTGCATCCTGCTGTGCTTTTACGGTTCTTTTTATCCAGAAAACCTGAATGATCAGGATGCTCAATATGGAGAGCACCCCGATTCCTATAACAGCGTTTATTGTCTTCCTCTGCATCGGGTGTTAAAACTAACTGATCACACCGAGTTCCTTGCCTACTTTGATGAATGCTGCAATGGCTTTATCCAACTGTTCTTTCGAGTGGGCTGCAGAAAGCTGTGTGCGAATTCTGGCCTTCCCCTTCGGTACAACCGGATAGAAGAAACCGATGGCATAAACCCCTTCGTCGAGTAATTTATCTGCAAATTTCTGAGAAAGTGCAGCATCATGAAGCATGATGGGAACAATTGGAGAATCACCTTCTACGATCTCAAAACCTGCATCAATGATGGCCTTTTTGAAGTATTTCGTGTTTTCCTCTAATTTATCACGGAGTTCTGTAGAAGAGCTTAGGATGTCAAAAACCTTGATAGAGGCCCCTACAAGCGAGGGAGCCAGGGAGTTGGAAAACAAATACGGACGCGATCGCTGACGCAACATCTCGATGACCTCTTTCTTAGCAGTCGTATAACCACCCATCGCTCCACCGAGTGCTTTACCCAGTGTTCCGGTTATGATGTCTACACGTCCCATCACGTTGTGATACTCAGGAACTCCACGCCCTGTTTTACCTATGAATCCCGCAGAGTGACATTCATCGGACATCACCAAAGCATCATATTTTTCAGCGAGGTCACAGATTTGATCCATTTTGGCAATATCACCGTCCATGGAGAATACTCCATCCGTAACGATTATTCTGAATCGCTGATCCTGCGCTTTTTTAAGCTGCTCTTCGAGATCTTTCATGTCGCTGTGCTTGTAACGGTATCTCTGTGCTTTACATAAACGAACTCCGTCAATGATAGAGGCATGATTGAGTTCATCCGAAATAATCGCGTCCTCATCCGTAAATAAAGGTTCGAACAGTCCTCCGTTTGCATCAAAAGCGGCTGCATACAAAATAGTATCTTCCATTCCGTAAAAGTCCGCGATTTTCTTCTCCAGTTCTTTATGAATATCCTGCGTCCCGCAAATAAACCGTACTGAAGACATCCCAAAACCATGAGAGTCGAGCGTTTCTTTTGCCGCCTTTATTACTTCCGGATGGGAAGATAAACCCAGGTAATTGTTGGCACACATGATTACAACATCTTCACCGCTTTTTACGTGTACCTCAGCCCCTTGGGGAGTGGTAATTACTCGTTCTTTTTTAAAAATGCCTTCTTCCTTGATATTTTCTAATTCCTTTGCTAAATGGTCTTTTAGTTTTCCGTACATCGTTCTGTTTTTAGTTGCTAACAAATTTACAAAAAAGATAGAGGGATGTGATTCTTAAGTAGGGTAAAAATCTGACTGAATCCAATTAAAAATCCCTCTATTGTTTTTTTTCAGTTCGAAAGGAAAGTATAAACTATGTTTTTTCCTTCGAACTTTTTTCGTTAAGTTTGATTACGGAACCATAACCTAATGGCGAATAATTATGAAAACTTCAAAAACAGCTTTATCGATTATATTAACCCTTACACTGGGTATAGTATTTTTCAGTTGCCGGAAAGACAAGGTGCCCTGTCTTGAAGATATTTCCATAGGTAATCAGGGAGATTACTGCCCTGAAATGTATGATCTGAGAACCAAAGCTTATGCGGATTCTTTTCACAAATCACAAAGTAAATAATCACAATAATTGTATTGTGACTCCGGAGTTCATGAATCTTGAGCCATATGTGTATAACGATCCCGTTTTAAATCCAAACAATCCGTTTGAATTCGCTTTTATTCGCAAAGACCCGAATCAACTCGGCTGGCATGCTGAACTGTGTGTTTACAATTTCTGCAGTAACGAAATGAAAATGATCACTGACCTTGTAGGTTATGACATCGACTGGAGCGCAAAAGACTGGATCATTTTTACAGGAAAAGACTTGCAGCTTTATAAAGTTAAACCAGACGGAGATAGTCTCATACAACTAACTAATACTGGAAATTATAATTATAAGGCTCGATGGAATCACGACGGCACCAAATACTTATACTTCGATGCTGACGCAATAAGACATAAGATTTGCGCAGAAGACGGCAGCTTAATAAAAGATTTTTCAAATAATATGGCAGAATTTGATTGGTTGAATGATGAGAAAATTGTCTTCTCACGATCAAGCGGCTCCGAATTATATATTAAAGAATACGACCTGGAAACAGAATCTGAGACTTTGTTATATTCACAAGCCCATCAGGGTTCAGGAGAACCTGTCAGGGTTCACGGTGACAAAATCTATTTCACCTCAGAAACAGGTATCCACGTTTATGAAAACGGGGTAGAGACATTGCTGGACTCCAATTACTTGACTTATTCAGCCGGTAATCCCCAGTATTTAGCTGAAGATAAAATCTTATTACAAAGGCATATCACAGATACTACCTATTACCCATGTACGGAGTACTGGACCGTATATATTTCTATTTTAAATTTAAATGATAATACAGAGGAGTATGTTGATATACCTGAGTGAAACAGAATAGCGCTGACATGATTCGATTTATGAGCACACTGGCCAAAAATTGAATAATCTAACAGGAAACCCGGTCTGACAAGTTCTCAAATCACTCCTCTTCGGCCTCAACCGCGTCAATTTGGGCACGGTTCTGTATATTTTCGTACATTTCCAGCAAGATTTCCTGTTTCTGGGCATAATAATCCATGGAACGAATGTATCTGGAACTGTCTACCCCATACTTTTCGAAAATAATTTCAGAAGACTGAATCAGGGGCCGGTGAAATTGATGAACATTGTTTTGATCTATTCGTACATACGACTCTAAAAGCATCATATCCTCCAGCAAAAGTTCAAAGGTATCTTTCGGAATGAGGTCGTCCGGTTTTTCGACCTTCTCCAGCTGATATCCGCAGGAAGCAAATATGAGGATAAGCACAAATGCTATGGAATAAAAAAATAGTTTCATCGCGATCTTCTGAATTTTAGTCGTTGACCGTGAGATTCACTGATTATCTTGCCGTTATCATAAACCATAACCCCATTCACAAAGGTCTTTGCTATACTGTGGCTGAAAGTATATCCTTCAAAAGGAGACCAGCCGCACTTATATAAAATATTCGACTTCTCGACTGTTAACGATTTGCCGGGGTCAATGACAACGAGGTCGGCAAAATAACCTTCACGTATATATCCCCTGTCAACCACTCCGAATAATGTAGCGGGCGCATGCGCAGTTTTTTCTATGATCCTTTCCTTGGAAATAACACCCTCCTTTGCCTTTTCAAAAAGAGCGAGTAAAGCATGCTGTACCAACGGGCCGCCGGAAGGAGCCTTGAAGTATGTCTGCCCCTTCTCTTCAAGCGTATGAGGAGCGTGATCCGTTGCAATTACGTCAATCCGATTATCAAGAACCGCTTTCCAGATTTCCTCACGGTCAGAAGCATTTTTCACCGCAGGGTTCCATTTGATGAGGTTTCCTTTTTTGAGGTAGTCTTCCTTTGAAAACCAGAGGTGATGGATGCATGCTTCGGCGGTAATTCGTTTTTCACTTAACGGGGTTTTATTTTCGAACAGTTCCAATTCCTTTGCGGTAGAAATATGTAAAACATGTAAGCGGGCACCATGCTTTTGTGCAAGCCCTACTGCCATTGACGAGGACAGATAACAAGCTTCTTCACTTCTTATTTCCGGATGAAACTGAACAGGAACATCTTCTCCATACCTCTGCCTGAAGACCTCCATGTTTTTGCGAACGGTAGTTTCATCCTCACAGTGCGTGGCAATCAGCATAGGTACTTCTGAGAAAATTTTTTCCAGGGTTTTGGGTTCGTCAACCAACATATTTCCTGTGCTTGAACCCATAAAAACCTTCACACCACATACATTATCGGGATCTGTTTTGAGAACTTCTTCAATATTATCATTGGAAGCCCCCATGAAAAAGCTGTAATTGGCTATGCTCGAAACCCCTGCGATATCATATTTATCCTGAAGCAATTGCTGTGTCAAAGCATTGGGCACCGTGTTGGGCATTTCCATGAAAGAAGTTATTCCTCCTGCAACCGCAGCACGGCTTTCCGTATAAATAGTGCCTTTATGAATCAGGCCCGGTTCACGAAAATGAACCTGATCATCAATACTTCCCGGAACCAGATATTTTCCCTCAAGATTTATCTCAGTAGCACCCGGAGAGTCAATATGCGTATCAATTCTTGAAATCCTATCATCTTCAATGAGTACATCGAGCACTAAACTTTTGCCCTCATTGATTACTGTCGGTTTTTTCAATAAATATTTCATCGGCTACAATTTCATTTTCCGCATTTTCCAGACTCCTACGAAGGCTTCTTTAAAAATACCGGTACTCATTTTGGATGTTCCGTATTGCCTGTCGACAAAAGTGATCGGAACTTCAATAATTTTTAAACCATGTTTATGGACACCGTATTTCATACAAATCTGAAAAGCATAACCTTTGAAGGGAATAATTTCATAATTCACTTTTTCCAGCGCCTCTCGGGTATAACATTTAAAACCGGCGGTTGTGTCCTTGATATTGATCCAAAGTATCATCCTTACGTAAATAGATGCAAAATAAGACATCAGGATTCGCAAAAAGGGCCAGTTCTTTATTTTCCCGCCTTTTGTATAGCGGGATCCTATGGAGAGCTTTGCGCCCTTCGCAGCGCATGCTTCGTATAACCGTATCAGGTCATCGGGATTGTGTGAGAAATCTGCATCCATTTCGAAAATGTACTGATAGTCTCTGGCAAGTGCCCAGTTGAATCCGGCAATATAAGCCGTTCCAAGCCCTTGCTTTCCTTCCCTTTCAAGAAGATGAAGTCTTCCTTTGAAATCATCCTGAAGCGCCATTACCTTCCCTCCTGTCCCGTCAGGAGAATTATCGTCCACGATCAAAACATGGTAATCTTTCTCATAGCCGAAAACCGTGCGCAAAATGCGCTCAATGTTTTCTAATTCATTATAGGTTGGAATAATGATGACGCTATCTGACACTTTTCCGTTTTAAGAATCGCTAATATAAATGAAATAAAAACGTGAGCGCAGCTCACAGGTTAAAATTAAGGAAATTTAATCATTCCCCTCCGACTCCACACTTTTTATAACATCCAGGATGAGATCAAATTCATATCCTTTGGATGAAAGAAATTGCTGAACTTTCGCTTTTTTCTCGAAAGAAGTACCCCTCTTCTCTTTCCACTTTTTTGAAGCCAGGTTATACAAATTGGACATGTATTCATCGTCGTCAATTTGCTTCAGCGCTGCGTTTATGCAAGGTTCAGGAACATGCTTTTGCCGCAAATGGGCCAGAATCTTGTGCTTGCCCCATCGCTTAATCCGGTATTTACCTGATACGAAGCTGTCCGCAAAGCGTTGTTCGTCTACAAATCGGTATTCTATCAAATGACTGATTAATGCATTGGTGTCCTCACCGTCGAGTCCCATTTCCCGAAGTTTCTGAGAAACCTCTGAATGACATCTGTCACGGTAAGCACACCAAGCTTCAATTTTCTGTTTGGCTTCCAAAAAGGTATATTCCTTTTCGTCGCCTTTCATCAGAGTGAAATTTCTTCGTCTTTCTTATTTCTGAACGAGTACTGCAGAAGGTGATAATCAGTTACTCCAATTACACGCACCCACTTTTTGAATTTCAGGAACCATTTCATTTGTTTGGAAGGAATTCCGCGTTTAAAATGCGATTCAATATACGGATGTACAAAGAGAGTAACATGTTGCTCTTTTCTGTCGCTCAGTAAATAAGTCAGATTATTTTCTATTTCGTCGGCGAAGAGTATACTTGCACTGATTTCCCCTGTTCCGTCACATACCGGACACTGTTCGGATGTTTCAATGTCTGTTTCAGGCCGAACACGTTGTCGGGTGATCTCAACGACCCCAAACCGAGACGGAGGCAAAATATTGTGTTTTGCACGATCCGACTTCATGAACTCCTTCAGTTTCTCATAAAGAACCTTGTTATTCTCCTTTTCGTGCATGTCGATAAAATCAACCGCAACAATCCCTCCCATATCTCTGAGCTGCAGCACGCGGGCCAGTTCTTCAGCCGCCTCCAGGTTGGTAGCAAGCGCATTACTTTCTTGTCCCTTGGCATCCTTTCGATTACCACTGTTGACATCAACTACGTGCATTGCCTCGGTATGTTCAATGATCAGATACCCCCCGCTTGGCATAGGTACTTTCTTGCCAAAAAGAGCTTTGATCTGACGGTTAATGCCAAATTTTTCAAAGATCTCAAGCCTGCCGTTGTACTGCTTAACGATTTTCTCTCTGCCGGGAGCAATAGACGTCACGTAATTCTTGATCTGATCGTAAAGCGCCTCATCGTTGACATGAATATTTGTAAAATCCGCATTCAGCAGATCGCGTAACAAGGAAGAAGCCTTATTGATCTCGCCAAGTATTCTTCTCGGCGGAGTGGAATTGGTTAAATTTGCGTGCAGTTTCTTCCATTTCTCAAGCAGATCCTTAAGATCGTTATCAAGTTGCTCAATTTTCTTGTTCTTGGCAACAGTACGAATAATCACCCCGAAATTTTTGGGCTTGATATTCTTCATGATATCCCGTAAGCGATCTCTTTCCTCAGGATCCTTCACCTTTTGGGAGATTGAAACCTTGTTGGAAAAAGGTACTAAAACAAGATAACGACCAGCCAGAGTAACCTCTGCACTGAGGCGAGGTCCTTTGCTGGATATAGGTTCTTTTGCCACCTGCACCATGATATGCTGAGAAGAAGAAATTACATCAGTGATCTTCCCATCCTTAGGGATGTCCTCCTCAGTTTTAAAATATAAAAGGTCGGCAACATTTTGTTTGCCTTGCAACGTATGTTGAGTAAACTTATTGAGTGAATAAAACTGAGGCCCGAGATCCAAATAATGGAGAAAGGCATCCTTTTCGTATCCTACATCAACAAAGCAAGCATTTAAGCTTGGAACAACTTTTCTAACTTTACCATGGTAAACATCACCAACGGTATATTCTGTAGAGCCTCTTTCTTCGTGGAGTTCAATAAGCTTACCGTCTTTTAGTAGTGCAAGCCAAACGCTCCCTTCGCGGGAGTCGACTACTAATTCGTAATTCACGGAAGCCGTATTTAAGTTTATAAATGCGAATAACTTAGCAGTTTCCCCACTAAGTTAATTCACCTATCTCATATGTTCATTCAAAAGAATTATTTCTTCTTTTTGTGACGGTTTTTTCTCAAACGCTTTTTACGCTTGTGTGTCGCCATCTTATGTCTTTTTCTTTTTTTACCACTTGGCATAACAATATATTTTAAGTATTAATATTCTAAATTCTACGGTGTTTGTATCAAAAAAAACACTCCTGTCGTAAAAACAGGAGTGCAAAGATATAAATAACTTTGTTAAGTCCCAACTATGGGGGGCAAAAAACAAATTACTTTACCTTAACATTTGATTTTACATCCTCCACAAAGCTTTTCGCAGGCTTGAAGGAAGGAATGTTGTGTGCAGGTATAATAATCGTAGTATTTTTAGAAATGTTTCGACCTGTTTTTTCTGCTCTTTCCTTAACTACAAAACTTCCGAATCCTCTCAGGTAAACATTTTCTCCTTTCGTTAAAGAACCTTTAACGGCTTCCATGAACGATTCAACAGTTTTTTGAACTTCATTTTTTTCTAGTCCAATCTCCTCTGAAATTACAGCAACAATATCTGCTTTTGTCATATTTAAAAAATTTATAATTTAACAACAATGTGACTTTCAAGTACAAAGGTACTTCGAATAATCGTTTTAACTTTGCATTCAGAAGATAAACTTTTCATTTTTTACCCTAATGGATGATTTTGCTCTATCAATTCGGTTTTGGTATCGACAAAATTCGAGAAAACTACCCTGGAGAGAAACCAGTGATCCATATTTTATATGGTTATCGGAGATCATTTTACAACAAACGAGAGTTGATCAGGGCAGATCGTATTACGAAAAGTTTGTAAGAAATTTCCCCACAGTGGAAGATCTTGCCGCGGCCGACGAGCAAGATGTCTTAAATCTCTGGCAAGGTTTGGGATACTACAGTCGAGCCAGAAACCTGCATTTTGCCGCTAAACAAATAATGAATGATTATAAGGGTCAGTTTCCTTCGGATTTTGAAAACATAAAAAAACTCCGTGGCGTGGGAGACTATACCGCTGCGGCGATCGCATCCTTTGCCTTTCGTTTGCCACATGCGGTGGTCGACGGAAATGTTTATAGGGTACTCGCCCGGTATTATGCAGAAAGCACCCCTATAGATTCCTCAGCAGGACAGAAATTATTCAGGGAGTATGCCCAACAGTTATTATCTCAAGATTCCCCCGATGAATTCAATCAGGCGATCATGGAGCTGGGCGCTCTTGTTTGCACCCCCTCAAAACCATCCTGTGAAACGTGCCCCATAAGCGAAAACTGCATGGCCTTTCGTCGCAGCGAACAAAATTTCTATCCTGTAAAGAAGAACAAAACCAGAGTCACCGAAAAATTCTTCAATTATTTCCTCCCTCAAGGAAGGGAAATTCAGATCGAACAGAGAACAGGAAAGGGTATCTGGCAGAATCTCTATCAGTTTCCTTTGATTGAATCAGATATTGAGCTTGATCACGATCAGGCCAATAAAGCTTCACTGGAGAAATGGAATACAAACACGATCGAAAAAAAGGCGAGTTACACCCACTTGCTAAGTCATCAAAAAATCAATGCACATTTCTGGCTGACAGAAAAAAGAATAACCAACAAAGGAAATGAAAGAGAATACCTGACCCTTGATCTTGACGATATTCACGATTATCCGATTCCAAGGCTGATAGAGCGATTTCTTGAGGAAAACATTCAGGGCAGCGACTGAAGCCCGGCATTTTAAATTATTCCCTGTGATATCGCTTTTTTTGTTTATTTGTTTTACATTTGTTTTATGGCAGGAAGTGTAAATAAAGTGATTCTGATTGGAAATCTTGGAAAAGACCCCGAGGTAAGATCCCTTGAAAACGGAACCAAACTGGTGAGGTTTTCGATCGCTACCTCTGAGAATTACACCGATAAAACGACCGGTGAAAAAAGAGAAATTACAGACTGGCATAATATTGTGGTTTGGCGTGGACTGGCTGATGTAGCTGAAAAATACCTTACCAAAGGCACGAAAGTGTATGTAGAAGGTAAACTCAAAACCAGATCCTGGCAGGATGAAACCGGAGCAACAAAATACGCTACGGAGGTTGTTGCAGATACATTTACTATGCTTTCATCACGTGGGGAGAATACTTCTCCTTCCGGACCCAACTATTCATCTGAAGACACTCCGAAAAAACCGGACCCGATGGCTGAAAGCCTTTCCGACGAAGAAGAAGATGATCTGCCTTTTTAAATTGACATGCTCTCCATGGACGACACGGAACCTCTCAGTTGTATTTTATTAAACGCCGCCCCCGCAGAATTTGGTTCTGCATTCTGGGTCTCCGTTGTAGTACTTATTCTGCTTCTGATTATCTCTGCCCTCGTTTCGGGTTCAGAAGTTGCCTTTTTCTCCTTATCTCCCGAGGAAAGAGAGGAGATTCAATTACGTACCGATGCTACCTCCCGGGTAGCACTAGATCTTTTGAAAAACCCTAAAGAACTTTTAGCTACTATATTAATAACCAATAACTTTGTTAATATAGGTATCGTGATCATCGCAAGTTATATTTTCGACATGATCTACCCTGAAAGCACTCAACAGGGGATTGATTACGTGCGTTCAGCCGTAGAGATAGGAGGAATAACATTTACCATTCTTCTAATTGGAGAAGTAATACCAAAGATATATGCCAACCGAAACAGTCTTCAGCTGGTAAACCTTATGGCTGTTCCCCTTCGTACAACAGGAAAAATACCGCCATTTTCGTGGTTAAAATCGGTATTGGTCGGCGGAACCGAACGAATCGTAAAATATGCAAGGAAGCGTCAGATAAAGGTGTCCACGGATGACCTTGAAAATGCCATTGCGCTTACCCGCGAGGGTGAAACCTCTTCAGAAGAGCAAAGAATCCTGGAGGGAATCGTAAATTTCGGAAATACAGATGTCAGACAGATCATGAGGTCACGCGTTGACACCGTTGCTGTGGATGAAAGTATTACTTACACAGAACTCATGGAGATCATAATTGAATCGGGGTATTCGCGTATTCCGGTGTATAAAAATACGTTTGACGAGGTTACGGGAATTATGTTCGTAAAGGATTTGCTCGCACATCTCGATGAAAAACCGGATTTTCAGTGGACCAAACTTGTAAGGCCTCCTTTCTTCGTTCCTGAAAACAAAAAAATAGATGATCTTCTGAAGGAATTCCAGGAACTGAAAATGCACATGGCGGTGGTGGTAGATGAATACGGAGGAGCCTCAGGTGTTGTAACTCTGGAAGATGTTCTCGAGGAGATTGTTGGAGAAATAACGGACGAATTTGACGATGACGACATCGTTTACACAAAGATCAATCAGAATATGTTCCTCTTTGAAGGTAAAACTCCTCTGGTCGATTTGTATAAAGTTTTGGATATTGACGGAAAAGCCTTCGAACAAGCCAAAGGAGAATCCGATTCTATAGCGGGATTTTTGATCGAGCAATCAGGCAAAATTTTAAGAAACAACGAATCCTTTACCTTCGAAAACATTCGTTTCGTGGTGGAGTCATCAGACAAAAAAAGAGTTAAGATGGTGAAGGTTATAAAGGAAGAGATTGATGAAGTCAGCGAAGATTAGTTTTGTTTTGAGTGCTTTTATCCTTGTTTTAATCGCCTGCGAGGGGAACAAAAATTACGTTCCAAAACCGCCAACTTATCTCGAGATCAATTTACCGGAACGAACCTATGAGAATTATAAAGACACGTGTAATTTTCATTTTCAAAAACCCGCCTACTTCCAAATTACGGCCCCTCACGCAAATACGTGCAACAGGGATGTTGTTTTTAAAGGATTGAACGGAACCCTTCACCTCAGCGTTATTCAGATGGACACATCACTGGCAACTTATGTGAATTATGCCATAGACAAAGTAAACGAACATAAAATCAAAGCTACTGCCATTCTTGACACAAACATCATCCGACAGGAAGAACGCGTTTTCGGCACCTTCTTTGAATTACAGGGAAATGTTGCCTCACCTTTTCAATTCTATGTTACAGACAGTACCGATCGTTTTATCAGTGGAGTGGTTTATTTCAATGCACGCCCGAATTACGACTCTATTTTACCGGCTCTGAATTTTGTAAAAAAGGACCTCCTCAACCTTATGAACACTATTGACTGGTAATCAGTGAGAATCCATATTTACCGCTTAAGAGTGATTAAAAGGTAGCAACCGCTTATCCAATTGTTCGTCATTTATTGCTCAATTTCCGTACTTTTACCTAAATGCTATAATTATGATTCAACGAATATTTACAATCTTTACTCTTTTAATTATTAATCTTGCCGTCTTCTCACAAGAGAATTATTCAAGAGCAAGAATCTGGACAACAAACGCTCAGATAAAGACATTATCTGACCTCGGACTCGCAGTCGATCATGCTTCAATTAAGGACAATACTTTTATCATCAGTGATTTCTCTGAGTCGGAAATCAATCTGGTGAGGGAAGCCGGATTTAAAGTTGACATTCTCATTGAGGACGTTAAATCCTATTACGTGGAGCGCGCTTATCAAGACATTCCTTCGCAGAAAAACCTCACTTGTCCGAATACACAAGGAAGCACTTTTAACCCAACCGTCCCCTCCAATTTCACCCTGGGGTCGATGGCCGGTTTTTATACGTATCAGGAGTATCTGGACATCCTGGATGATATGTATGCTCAATACCCCAACTTAATTACTCAACGGTCCGCTATATCGGATACATTAAGTCACGAGGGTCGAGAGATTTATTATGTTAAGATTTCCAATAACCCCAATGTCGACCAAGGCAAACCACGCGTTCTGTATACCTCGCTGCATCACGCACGTGAACCGGGTTCACTCTCCGAAACGATCTTTTTCATGTGGTATATGCTTGAAAATTACGGGACAGATCCCGAGGTAACGTATCTTGTTGACAGCCTTGAGATTTTTTGCGTACCGATGATCAATCCTGACGGATATGTTCACAACGTGGTGAACGATCCCAATGGCGGTGGAATGCACCGTAAAAACAAAAACCCGAATGTGGGATCTACAAACCCGGGCGTTGATTTGAACCGAAACTATTCTTATCAGTGGGGAACTACCGGTGTAAGCGCTAATCAGGACAGCGATGTTTATCCGGGATCCGGGCCTTTTTCAGAACCCGAAACACAAAACATGAAAAAGATTGCGGAAAACTGGAACATCACGCTGGCTTTTAATGCGCATACCCACGGAGGATTGCTATTATTTCCCATCGGAGCTACCAACAACGAATTTGCCGCCGATCACACCTATTTCGATGACATTACAAGACACATGGTCCGTTTCAGCGGATATGATCAGTATAAGAGTTCAGGTTTATACCCTGCTTCAGGAGATTCAGATGATTATATGTATAAAACGGAAGGAATTTTCGCCATGACTCCGGAAGTAAGTTTCGACGGTTTCTGGGCTCCTGCTTCGGTTATTACGGATGACTGCATCGACATGCTATTTCCAAACCTCACACTTGCACATCTTGCCCTGGTTTACGGAGTAACTGAGGACGCCGATTTGTCTTCAAGCGTAACTACCATGACAGGGGATTTCAACCATCAGATTCAACGGCTCGGAAGACAGGCAGGGCCTCTGACAGTAAGTATAGAACCGCTAAACGGTATTCAATCTGTAGGAAATTCAATTACCTACAATCTCCTGGTAGAAGAGATTCAGACCGGAGCGATTTCTTACATCCTAAATCCAACAATTCAGTACGGAGATGAAATAAAATATGTTCTGACCACAGATAACGGAGCATGGATCAAACGAGATACGATTATAAAGACTTTCGGAAGTGCAACGCTTCAGTTTACCGATAACGCTGCTAATGCCGATAACTGGACTGGTGACTGGGATCTTACCACTGAGGATTTTTACTCTGCCGATTATTCTTTTACCGATAGTCCGGGAGCTGATTATTTCCAGAATACTTTCAGTGAATACGTATTCAATGACACTGTTGATCTAACCAACGCTACTGCAGCCGCCGTTCGATTCAGAGCCAAATGGGATATTGAGGACGGATGGGATTATGTTCAATTTCAGGTGTCCACTGATTTTGGTAATACCTGGATTCCACAGTGCGGAAAATATACCAATCCGGGCGTACAGAATCAGGGAACACCTCAACCCGTAGGTGAACCACTATACGATGGCACTCAATCTTCCTGGGTTCTTGAGGAAATAAATTTCAGCGATTATCTGGGGGAAAAGATCATGATGCGTTTTATTTTGATCTCCGACGAATATGTTCAGGAGGACGGATATTATTTCGATGACTTTGAATTACTTTATGACCTTGATGATACCGGTATCGGAAATGATTTAAGTGTCGATGAATTCAGACTTATGCCAAATCCTGCAAAGGATGAGGTTAAGATATCGTTTGCAAACGTTATGAATGAGGGTATCATTGAGATTTTTGATGCGACAGGTAAAATGGTCATTAATTCATCATTTACAGAACTGACAAACCTACATGTCATCGACCTTAAAAACCTTGATGCAGGTGTTTATTTCGTTCATTTTCAAACAGGCGGTAAACGCACGCAACCCAAACGTTTGGTTGTAACGAAATAACGAGAAATAATTAAATTATTCAAAGCACCGGGGAATTCAAAAATCCGGTGCTTTTTTATTTCTGTGGAATCAGCATGAAATTCGCGATTATCTCAAAACGTTTACGTGACCCGTAATCTCTTCTTTATTCCCGTGAAAATCGGAATAAATAATTTTCCAGACGTAGGTACCATCCTTAACAGGTTCTCCTTTATAAGTACCGTCCCATTTTTTATGAAAATCATTGGATTCAAAAATCACCTCTCCCCACCTGTTGAAGATCAGCATCTCAAATTCATCTATATTCCCGCCTTTTGGAAAAAAGAAATCATTGAAGCCATTATTGTCGGGCGTAAAAGTATTTGGAACATATATTATACCCTCAAAAAATATTGTTACATCGTCCTCCGCCTTGCATCCATTTTCATCCTCAAAAGCAACAGTATAAGTCATCGATGTTGGTATCACCGAAACCGGATTTTGGCAATTTACGCAGCTCAAATACTCTGTAGGACTCCAGGAATAAGTTCCTAAAGGACTACTACCGTTGGCACCAAGTTGTACCTCGTCGCCCTGAAAACCATAATAATCCGGACTGGTTTGAACATACGGAAGAGGAAAATGATCAACAATAACCTGGGCAGTAGCCTGACAACCGTGTTCATCCGTTACCAGGACGGTATAGGTCGTTGCATATATCGGTTGTGCCACAACACTATCCAGAAAGGGGTTAGAAATACTGTTTGCCGGTGTCCAGGAATACGCTACTCCGCCCGTAGCCCATAAATTAACGGGTTCCTTAGGACAGACTATCGTATCATTACCAGCCATTGCATTTACTTCAATTACATCAATAAATACGCTGTCTCTAACCGTTCCACAGGCATTACTGAAATCAACCAGATACCATCTGTCAACGGGCGTACTTATCAAAACCGTTGGACCAGTATTCGGCATTATGTCCTGATTGGGAAACCATTCATAGGACGGCGCACCGCTCACAGTGACGCTTACACTTTCACCCAAACACAGAGGAATGGTATCTTCAATAACCGGTTGAGGGACTGCCTGGAATACCTCAACAAAAACATTTCCGAAAATTTCACAACCTTCGGCTGTGGTTATGGTAACATTATATTCTGTATCAGTTTGTGGAGAAATAACAATAGTGTCCTGATCGGGAGGTCCCAAAATATTCGAAGCGTCACTCCATAGGTAAGAAGCTCCCCCTGTTGCCCAAAGCTCTACTGTATCTCCCAGACAAATAACCAAATCATCCGAATAATTTGCATTCCCTCCAAAAACCTCAAGTGTTGTGGTCAATGTATCGATACCACAACTATCAGACACAATTACAGTGAAGACAGTTGTTTGAAAAACTGTGGCAGTAGGCATAGCCAGTGTTGAATCATCAAGGAACTGGGCAGGGCTCCAGGCGTAAACAGCGCCTCCGGTAGCTTCCAGTTGATAAGAATCTCCGGGGCAGATCGGATCCGGCGGATCTACCACCGCACCTTCAAATAAACCGATAGTTATTGAGAAATAACTGGAATCCGCCTCATAACAACCTGCTGTATCACTAACGACCAATAATACGTCATAATTTCCCGGTTGATTGTAATAATGAACAGGCTCAAAGTCTGTACTCGTCGTTCCATCTCCAAAATCCCAGAAATACTCGTTTCCATTCTGGGAATTATTTACAAAATAAACTGAATCCGGAATACAAACGAAAGGTTCGGGCGCTGAGATTGTTGATTCAATAATCCCTAAATCAAATTTAAATGCCGCTAAATTACAGTTGGAACTTTGATTGACTGGGGAATATACGCCGGGAGTGGTAGTAAAACCGTTGTCATTTCCCCCACAAGCTCCACAAACAGCATGATAAATCCGCCCTTTTTTATCGAAACGACTTGTTCCTCCATCCACATGGTTTGCACTGCTGTTAACTCCTCCCATATAAGTAGCATAATTTAGGTTCGTAGCATTTTCATCCAAAACAGCTATGTAAAAATTATTTCCGCTCGTATTCGGTTCAAAAGCATCCGGAGTTACCGGAAACCCTGAAGAGGTACTGCTCGTTGCTTGACTGGACTGATTGGTTTGCCCTCCCCATCCGGCATAATATATTTCATAACAATCTGACACAAGAAAAGCTGTAGGAGAGATTTCGATTACTCCATTCCCTCCACCTACGACTGTTGTCCACAGAATAGAATTGAGGTTGGTATTGTATTTACGAATGAACTGTCCTGAATTGGGGTTATTATACACCCCGGGTGAGATGGACATATTGCCTCGTGACTGACCGAAAACATACACATTATCGTCGAGATCGAGTTGAACAAAATAATTCTGATCATACTGCGAAGTTCCCACGTAAGTCCCATTTATTGGGTTAGAACTATTACCGTTCAAACGAATAATATAACCATCTGACTGTCCGCCAATTAATCCGGTTGCATTACCATTCGAAAGTGGCATATCGGAAGAATTTGTTCCCCCGGCCACATAAATCTCCCCGGAGGAATTCGTTTGCAATGCATAACCCGAGTCATCCTGAGATCCGCCGATAAAGGTTGACCAGTAAAGCGTATTTAGATTGGCAGAAAATTTAGCTACCACCCCATCCTGTGTTCCTCCCAATGTCGCATCAAAACCGTTTACAATTGGGAAATTGGCTGATCTGGTAGAGCTTACGATGAAAACCTCATCGTTTTCATCAGTAATAATTTCTCCTCTAAATTGATCTCCGTAGTTATATTTTAGTGGAGTACTTAGATTCAAACCGTCAATATCATTTCCGCCCATATAAGTACTCGAAAGTAAGTTCGTGCCCGCAGCATTTAAGCGAAAGATCACTATGTCAGTACCGTTAAACTGTAAGGCGTTTTGAGTGGTGCTCGGGCCTCCTCCAAAGATCGTCTGAAAAGCTCCGGCAGTAACCGGAAAATTTGTGGAACTCGAAACACCAAGAACATACAACTCATCCAGACTATTGGTCACGATGGAATTCGGGGTTTCATTCCCGATTCCTCCGACAAAAGTAGAATAAAGCAAAGCTGTCCCGGTAGTATTAAACTTTGTCAAGGCTATATCAATACTAAACATACCTTGCCCACCGTTGAAGGAAGCATCGTAAGCTCCTGTCGTGATCGGATAACCGGAACCAAAAACAATTCCACCCGCAAATAGGTTTGCATTATTGTCAGGAGCAGCAGTGAATCCCCAGTTATCTGAGGTTGCACCGGTGAAAGTCGAAAAAGTGATTTCAGGGTCTATGATCAAGGCTTGTGTAGTGTCATAACCATCCGGCAAATCAAAATAGACCCGATTGCCCTCAACTTTAAACAATGCCCGCACAGGAATTACCGCGCCAGATTCACTTTGATTCCATACATTCAGATTGCGCTCCCTCACCGGTCCAAATCTGGTGTGAAGCTCCACCTCTCTTCCGTCAGAAACAACACGGTCCGCCCCTTGATGATTAATAACAATCTGAGAAACATCTGCTCCTGGTTTTGCGGCAAACGAGTATTTGATGAGTCCCTGATCTGTTTCGATGACAAGATCTATGCCTTCATAAAATTCTATAAGTCTTACATACTGAACAGAATGAATTTCACTCACCCATTTGGAACTATCCGAACCGAGGAAATAATTCCTGTAAAAGGAAGATGCTTTTTCCTCAACATATTGACCCTCCCAGGAAGAATTCTCAAAAACAGAATGAACCGTGTGCGTTTTTATTTTATCAATCGGATGTTCGTCATGGTCGTGCCCATGGTCGTTCATTTCAGAAAGGTTATTCAAGGCATACGTAAATCGATCATTTTCTATATAAAACTCTCCCTGACCCAGGGACACCTTGTATAAAATCCGAGCATCCCACTGACCCTTATTGGGGTGCATCCATACCTTCTCCTGTCCTAAACCCGAAAGAAAAGGAACTACTACAAATAGTAAGAAGATTATTTTTCGCAACATTTCTCAAATTTACGATAACCCTCACGAAATATTATGTCCTAAATGTTAAAATAAATAATCAGGTTATAAAGACGTACTACTTTAACTGTTTTAAACATAAATAGTTGCTTTTTTAACCGGGAAAATTTGAGGTTCGGAGGAAATCTTAAGGTTAAACGAGTTTAATAAGCTATTTTTGCACAGAAAAATTAGTAGTTCATGAGTGATGCGATTAAGCATGAGTGTGGGATTGCACTTCTTAGGTTAAAGAAACCCCTTGATTATTACGTAAACAAATACGGTACAGCTTTTTACGGCCTCAATAAAATGTATTTGCTGATGGAAAAACAGCACAACAGAGGTCAGGACGGGGCAGGATTAGCAAATATAAAATTCGATATGAAGCCCGGAGAAAGGTATATTTCCCGCCTCAGATCGATAGATCCGAAACCTTTGCAGGAAATTTTCACTTCTATAAACAAGCGTTTTGAAAGTATTGAAGCTATCGCACCGGAAAAACTGAAGGACATTGATTTTTTAAAGAAAAATGCGGGCTTCACCGGAGAACTCTTTCTCGGACACCTGAGATACGGGACATTCGGGAAGAACAACATGGAAAATTGTCATCCTTTTTTGAGACAAAATAACTGGATGACAAGGAATCTGGTTGTAGCCGGAAATTTCAATCTCACGAACGTTGATGAACTGTTTGATGTGTTGCTTGAATTGGGCCAGCATCCCAAGGAAATATCGGATACTGTTACGGTACTTGAGAAAATAGGACACTTCCTGGACGTTGAAAATGAGGAGTTATTCAAGAAATACAAAGCGCAAGGGTATAACAACAAAGAAATTTCGGCAAAAATTGCTGAGAACCTAGACATTAAGGGTATACTAAAGAAATCCTCTGAAGACTGGGACGGTGGTTATACCATGTCCGGTCTTTTTGGACACGGTGACGCTTTCGTAATGAGGGATCCGGCAGGAATACGCCCTGCTTTTTGGTACGAGGACGACGAGGTTTGTGTGGTTACATCTGAAAGACCGGTAATACAAACCGCCTTCGATTTAAGAAAAGAAAACGTCAATGAACTGAAACCCGGACATGCCCTAATCATCAAAAAATCCGGGAAAGTCACTGAGGTAATGATCAATGAACCGGAAAAAAGGGCGGCGTGTTCTTTTGAAAGGATTTATTTTTCAAGAGGAAATGATTTCGACATTTATAATGAACGAAAAAAATTAGGTCAGCTACTGGTTCCACAAATTATCAAAGCAATTGATAACGACCTGGATAACGCTGTATTTTCCTTTATTCCAAATACTGCCGAAATGTCTTTTTACGGTATGATGAAAGGACTCGAGGACTACATGAATATTGAAAAACTCACCGCAATCCAAAAACTTGGCAATAATGCTTCTACCGAAGATCTTCAACAGATTCTCTCGAGAAAAGCGCGCTTTGAAAAAATAGCCATAAAAGATGCAAAACTTAGGACTTTCATTACTCAAGATGAGGGAAGAGAGGACATGGTCGCTCACGTATATGACATAACTTACGGAACGGTCGTTCGTGGTAAAGACTCTCTTGTGGTGATCGATGACTCCATAGTACGCGGAACTACACTTAAACAAAGTATCTTAAGAATTCTTGATCGACTGGAACCCAAAAGAATCGTGGTTGTCTCTTCTGCACCGCAGATCAGATATCCGGATTGTTACGGAATTGATATGGCACGGATGGGAGATTTTATTGCTTTCGAGGCTGCCATTGAATTGCATAAAGAAAGAGGAACAGGATTTATTATAGATGAAGTTTACAGAAAATGTAAGGAACAAGAACTTCGTCCGAAGGAGCAAATTAAGAATTACGTAAAAGAAATTTATGCTCCTTTTTCAGCCGATGAAATCTCTGAGAAAATATCAGCGCTGCTAACACCGGTTAACATTAACGCTGAGGTAAAGATCGTGTATCAAACCATTGAAAACCTTCATGAAGCTTGCCCAAACAATACAGGTGACTGGTATTTTACAGGGAATTATCCGACTCCGGGAGGAAACAAGGTCGTGAATCGCGCATTTATAAATTACGTTGAAGGTAATCTGGCAAGAGCTTATTGAAAATGAAAAGACAGACCGCCATATTTTTCTATGTGCTCGGGGCTTATGTTCTTTTACAATTTATTTGGTGGGGTTATCATCTCATCGAACTTTCAGGAGAACTGTCGGATGAAGAGGGCACCTCGAGAAACAGGATTCTGATGATAGTAGGTGAAGGAACCGTTTTTCTTCTCATTATGCTTCTTGGACTCTGGAAAATAAGGAGTTCAATCATTAAAGACCTAAAATTATCCGAACGACAAAGTAATTTTCTACTGTCTGTTACGCACGAACTAAAAACGCCGCTCGCTTCTAACAAACTATATTTGCAAACACTGCTCAAACGAAATGAACTGAACAGAGAGCAACAGGAAGATTTGTTGAATCAAGCCATTACTGAAAATAAGAGGCTGGAGGATATGATTGAAAACATTCTTACAGCGACCAGAATAGAAAACCGCCGGTTAAAATTAAATTACGAAACGGTCAGACTGGATGAGCACTTGAAACGCATAGCATCCGAATGGTCAAGGGAACGTACAACCATAACTTTTGATATAGAAGAAAATATTGAGGCGAAAGTCGATCTTTTTGTTGTTCAGGTCATATTGACTAATTTACTGGATAACGCCTTTAAATACGGCGGACCGGAGCCTCAAATAACAGTTTATCTTCATAAAAAGGATCGACAACTTGTATGGGGTGTGAAGGATCAGGGAATCGGGATTCCAACGAAATTCAAATCCTCTGTTTTTGATAAATTTGTAAGAATTGGTAACGAAGAAACCAGGATTCAAAAAGGAACAGGGCTCGGTTTATATATAGTAAAAGAGTTACTTAGAATCCACGGAGGAAAGATTAGTTATTTACCCAATGAACCGAGAGGTTCACATTTTAAAATAACGTTTAATCATGGAAAATAGGAAGGTTGGACTGATCATTCTGGATGGCTGGGGCTTGGGGGATAAAAGTGCTTCTGATGCCGTTTATAACGCTCAAACCCCCGTAATGGACAGTCTTATGAACACTTTCCCTACGGCTAAATTACTGACTTCGGGAGAGGAAGTGGGACTTCCGGCCGGACAAATGGGAAATTCTGAAGTAGGTCACCTGAATATAGGTGCAGGACGAATAGTTTATCAAGAGCTCACCCGCATCAATAAAGCTATTAAGGAAGGAGAATTTTTTGAGATTCCTGTATTAAAAGAAACTTTTAAAGAAGCGGCTGAAAAGAACAAAAAGGTTCACTTCATTGGACTCGTATCCGACGGCGGTGTTCACAGTTCCCAGAATCACCTCCACGCATTGTGCGATATGGCAAAGGAGTATAATCTTAAAAAGGTATTTATTCATGGTTTTTCGGACGGAAGAGATTGCGACCCAAAAAGCGGAATAGGGTTTTTCAAGCTTCTGGAAAGACACATTGAAGGAAGTGAAATTCAGTTAGCAAGTATCGTGGGAAGATATTATGCGATGGATAGAGATAATCGCTGGGAACGTGTCAAAAAGGCCTACGATCTTCTGGTGCATAGGGAGGGAAAGAAATTTACAGACTGCAACGATGCGTTCAAGCATTGGTACGCAGAAAATATTACCGATGAGTTTATTGAACCAACGGTCATTGAAACAGATGCGGATGCAAGGATTGAGCAGGATGATATAGTAATATGCTTCAACTTCCGAACCGACAGGCCCAGGGAGATAGTAGCTGCACTTTCTCAGAAATCTTTTCCTGAGCTTAATATGGAACCATTGTCTCTGAATTTTCTAACTATGACCGAATATGATGAAACATTCCGTGGAATTAAAATCATATTTGAAAAAGATAATCTTCAAGACACCCTTGGTGAGGTTCTTCAAAGTAGCAATAAAACGCAGGTTCGTATCGCCGAAACGGAGAAATATCCGCACGTAACATTTTTCTTTTCCGGTGGACGGGAAAATCCGTTCAAGAATGAAAAACGCATCCTTGTTGACTCTCCGAAGGTAGCCACTTATGATCTTCAACCCGAAATGAGCGCACCTGAAGTTACCAAAAAGATAGTCGAGGAAATCAAGAACAATCAACCTGATTTTTTCTGCCTAAATTTTGCAAATCCCGACATGGTTGGTCATACGGGAGTTTACAAGGCAATCATTAAAGCCGTTGAGACTGTTGATAATTGTCTTGGAAAAGTTGTCATAGCAGCCAGAGAAAAAGGTTATGAACTGATAATCATTGCTGACCACGGAAATGCGGATATGGCTGTAAATGAGGACGGCTCTCCGAATACGGCTCATTCATTAAACCCTGTTCCTGTGGTTTTCGTAACCGAAGATTCCTCAGTGAAATTATCAGAAGGAATTCTTGCAGATGTCGCCCCCACTATACTGGAAAGACTTCTTATAGAAAAACCCGAAGCTATGACAGGAAAATCATTGATAGGCTAAAAAAAAAAAATGGAATCCTTACCTGGATTCCATTCTTAATATCGTTTAAAGCCTCAGCCTAATTTGCGTTTATGAGATGTACAAATCCATGTTGCTCCACTTCTTCGCCATCCTCGCCTACAATAATAAACTTATAAAAATATACTCCATCGCTGCATTCCGCCCCGGAATTTTGAACCTTACCATTCCATGAAGCGTTCACTTCGTTGCTTTCAAAAACAACATTGCCCCATCGGTTCAAAATAACAAGTTCCAGAGAAACAGCATTTACCGGATTCAAAGTAAACACGTCATTACTACCGTCACCGTTCGGAGTGAATACATTAGGCATATCAAAACTCAAGGGTTTCGGCTTAATAACAACTATCTGAACAGTCGCTTGATTGCTACACGAACCTTCAACAACCGTTAAAGTGACCGTATAAACTCCCTCCTCGGTATATGTAGTACTTTGTCCACTTAAATTGTTGACAGTAATACTATCCCCGTTACCGAAATTCCATGAATACGAATCCGCATTCGGATCAGAGTTATTTGTAAACTGAACTTCCAGAGGAACATTTCCTGTAGGCGGATTCGCAGTGAAAGCCGCTGTAGGTGGAGGATCCTGTTCCAAAAAAATACTGTCATTCACCGAGCAGACGTCGTCCTCAATAGTGAAATAATACCAGCCAGAAGATAAATTCTCCCATACGGAAGCATTTATGAAAGATGGACTATTCGGTCCCGGACCCGTCCATGTATAATCCGGAGTACCGGTAAATCCTGAACCCATGCCTGAAACTACTCCATCGGCTTCACCACAGGTTGCGGGAAACTGAATCATTGTATCTATTGCGAGCGTCTGATTGAGCGTAATGGTCGCAGTGTCCTGATATTCAAAACCACAGGCATCTGTTGAGGTCACTATGTAACTCGTAGGACCATCATTAACCCCTGCTAAAAACACAGTATCCCCGGTATCTCCTGTATCCCATTCATACGTATATGGCGGGAATCCACCTACTGTGTTGACCCAGATCGGAACGCTGTCATTTGCACAAAGAATAGTGGTATCCAGAGCTGTTACAGTTGAATAGGGTTGATCATCTATATAGAACGTTAACTCCGAATATACAGTATCTCCACATTCAGTGATTGACATTACAGATATTATTATTTCCTCAAGACCTTCTGTAATTCCATCATCAACAGGTATTATTTGCACTGAGATCGTATCCACACCGGGAAGAATAACTATTGAGTCACCAGGAAAAAGCTGATTGAAATCATCTCCCTGAGTTGCTGAACCTCCAAAAAATATAGGTGCTGAAATCGTATCGTTAATGTTAGAACCCTCTGGCCGTATAAAAGTAATAACGCCTTCAGAGCAACCTTCTATGAGAACAGAATCCAATACGTTTACTCCCGCAGAAGCATCGCTTTCTACCTGTATGATATTGGACTTGAAGGATTTGGCCTGAAGGAACACCCCGGATTGATAACTCTGATCTACATCATTGGCTATAACCAATTTAATATGAAAGGTATCACTACACACTAAGTCTGAAGTGGCAGGAAGCATAACTGTACTTCCATTGAAAGCAGGATCAAAACCTGACCCGGAGATAGGAGAGACAGAATTAGTAAAGAGCGTGTTAAAACCTGTTGTGAAGTAAATTGAGTTTGCTTGCCAGTTGGGATCAACCGCTGAACAATTCGAGGTATCCCCGAAAGTGCTCGCAGAACCGCTATTTACACTGTTTATGGCTACAGGAATATTAGCTGAACCCGGCACTGTTGCAATATTTTCAGCATTATTGGTATAAGGACCGTTAATTCCTGGTCCGGAGATAAAAAACGCGAAAACATCATTAAATGCACCACATGTATAGTCAGCGTATTCTGAGGAAGCAAAAACATAGTTAAATGACAAAGTATCACCGGTGGGAACAAAATCAAACTCAATAATTGCTCCATTGGTAGCATTAGGGGTTAGAGCAGATACATCCGGATCATTTAAATTCCCCGTTCCGTCTGTTGACATCAGAACTCCTGTTTCAATAGGAAAGGTAGTGCCGGTGGCATCAAATTCCTGCACATTATTTTGAGGTACCATAGCATTTGCAGCACTTCCGTTATAAGTAATATTAAATGCATTTATTCCGGCACCTAAAAGGATATCTTCAACGGCCTGAACGGGTGTAATATTTGGAGCTGTTGTGGTTATCTGCTGTGCATTCACGAGATGAATAATTGAAACCAGTGCGAGGATTAATATGATAATTCGGTTTTTCACGGAAAGTAAATTTTAATATGTCTATAGTTCGTATAATTCTAAACTGATTCAACTAAAAAAAGGTTGCATGAATTATAAAAAATATATTTTATAGCTCCTAAAAATGGATAATATCGCTAATTTTAACAAAAAAACATACGAATGAACAAAACTCAAAAATACATCAAGGAAAACGATAAGAAATTTTTAAAAGAGCTGTTCGAATTACTTAAAATACCTTCTGTATCAGCTGATCCCAAACATAAATCCGATGTACAGGAAGCCGCTCAAATGGTTGCTTCTCATCTCACAGAAGCAGGAGCAGAAAATGTTGAAATCTGTCAAACCAAAGGACATCCTATTGTTTATGCAGAAAAAATAATCGATCCCGCACTTCCAACAGTTTTGGTATACGGCCACTACGACGTTCAACCGGCTGATCCCATGGAGCTATGGGACACTCCACCTTTCGAACCAACGGTAAAAAAGACAAAAAATCATCCTGAAGGAGCCATTTTCGCAAGAGGAGCTTGTGATGACAAAGGACAAATGTTCATGCACATCAAAGCGTTTGAGGCCATGGTTAAAAGCAATGAATTGCCCTGTAATGCAAAATTCATGATTGAAGGAGAAGAAGAAGTCGGTAGTGAAAATCTGGGGATCTTCATCAAAGAGAATAAAGAAAGATTAAATGCGGATATAATTTTGGTATCGGACACCGGCATCATTTCAAACGATACTCCTTCTATCACCACAGGATTAAGAGGCCTCAGCTATGTAGAGGTTGAGGTCAGGGGCCCTAACAGAGACCTTCATTCAGGTCTCTACGGAGGATGCGTGGCTAACCCTTTAAATATACTTTCAGAAATGATCGCCCGATTAAAGGATGAAAACAACAGAATTAGCATTCCCGGATTTTATGATAAAGTTGAGGTGATTACTGAAGAAGAACGCTCCGAAATGAACAGAGCTCCTTACGACGAAAATAAATATAAAGAGGCTCTGAATATCAAAGATGTTCACGGGGAAAAAGGATATACGACTCGAGAAAGAGGATCGATCCGGCCTACGCTTGATGTAAACGGGATGTGGGGTGGTTACACCGGAGAGGGTGCAAAAACCGTTATTCCTTCAAAGGCATTTGCGAAAATTTCGATGCGTTTAGTGCCCCACCAGGATCCGGATGAAATTACGCGACTTTTTAAAGAATATTTTGAAAGCATCGCTCCTGAATCTGTCCGGGTGATGGTTAAACCGCACCACGGAGCACAACCTGCTGTTACGCCTATAGATTCCTCCGGATATCAGGCAGCCAGCAATGCAATGGAAAAATCCTTTGGAAAAAAACCCATACCTTTAAGAAGCGGAGGAAGTATTCCGATCGTAGCACTGTTTGAGGAAGTTTTGGGTTTAAAGACAGTATTAATGGGCTTCGGACTGGATTCTGACGCTATTCATTCACCAAATGAAAATTACGGATTGTTCAATTTTTACAAAGGCATCGAAACAATACCCTATTTTTATAAAGAATTCGCTGAGTTAAATAAATAGATATGCGATATTTCAAGATTCTTATACTCGTAGTAATTATATCTTCTTTAACCGGCTGTATTGAAATTCCTGAATTCAAAGGTATTTCCAATTTTAAAATTGAAAAATTAACTCAGGAAAAGGTTAGCTTCAATCTCGATGTCACAGTTTTTAATCCGAACGGTTTTGGAATAAAAATAAAAAGATCCGCCTTTGATCTTTATGTGGACGAAGAATATATCGGTAAGGCTCATCTTACCAAAGCCTTCAAAATGAAAAGAAAAAAAACAACCGTCGACAATGTTCCTATTGAGATCGAACTGGAAAAAGGCGCGATGTTTAAACTTGCCCGATATATCACAAAATCATCGGTAAATGTAAGGCTAAAAGGCAAACTCAAAGCTTCAGTCTTTGGTATTCCCAGAAAAAAGGAGATTGACGAAACCAAGACAATAAATCCGAAAGACCTTAATATAAAGGTTTGACAAAAAATACATAAATATTTCAGTCATGCCTGAATTCACCAATGACCTGATAAAGTCTTCCAGTCCCTATTTACTTCAGCACGCTCATAATCCCGTGAACTGGGTTGAATGGAGTACTGAAGCCTTTGACAGGGCCCGCGCAGAAAATAAACTCGTTTTGATAAGTATCGGATACTCTGCATGTCACTGGTGCCACGTGATGGAAAAGGAGAGTTTTGAAAATATAGAGGTCGCCGAAATAATGAATAAATACTTCGTGTGTATCAAAGTCGACAGAGAAGAGCGTCCCGATGTTGATCAGATATATATGCAGGCTGTTCAGATAATGACCGGACAAGGAGGTTGGCCCCTTAACTGTTTTGCGCTCAACGATGGAAGGCCCATTTATGGCGGTACTTATTTCCCTATAGATCAATGGAAGACAGTGCTGCAGAATCTTCAACAGGTCTTTTCGGAACAACCTGAAAAGGTTGAGGATTACGCAGAAAAATTAACAGAAGGTATTCGTCAGTCGGACCTGATCAACAAACAGATCGTTGCAGGTGAATTTGACACCGACATTCTTGATCTCCTGGTTAAAAAATGGAAAACGAAGTTTGATTTTGAAGAGGGAGGGGATCACCGGGCTCCGAAATTTCCTTTGCCAAACAATTATGAATTCTTGTTGCGTTATGGGGTGCAAAAAAAGGACAAAACTGTTCTCTCACATGTTGCACTTACTCTGGAAAAAATGGCGTTCGGAGGTATTTATGATCAGATCGGCGGAGGCTTTTCCAGGTATTCGGTTGACCTGCTCTGGAAAGTTCCCCATTTCGAAAAGATGCTCTACGATAATGCCCAACTTTTAACGTTGTACGGGCTCGCCTACCAACAATTCAAAAATCCGCTCTATGAAAATGTAATCAGAGAAACGGTCAGTTGGCTAAACAGAGAAATGAAAGATTTTGAAGGAGGTTATTTCTCTGCAATAGATGCTGATTCCGAAGGCGTTGAAGGCAGGTATTATGTTTGGACCAAAGATGAACTTCGGGAGTTACTTCAGGAAGATTTTGACTGGTTTTCGGATTACTATAACATTAATCAACTCGGATACTGGGAAGAAGGTAATTATATTTTGATGCGAACCCATAGATTGAAAGACTTTGCGGATAAGCATGGTCTCCATCCGGAAGAGTTCAGGATCAAATTGAACAAGGTACGTGAGAAACTGCTTCAGAGACGAGCACTGAGAACGAAACCGGGAATAGATGATAAAAAGCTCACTGCATGGAATGCCATGACTATTAAAGGTCTCGCAACTGCAGGAACCGCACTCCAGGACAGCGATCTAATTGATGAGGCTATCGCTCTTGGAAACTGGTTGCAGAATTTCCAGTTGGAGGATAATTTCAGCTTGTGGCGAACAAGCAAGCATAAAGAGTCAAAAATTAAGGCTTTTATTGAGGATTATGCTCACACCATCGATGCGTTCATCACACTATACGAAGTTAGTTTTGACACCAAATGGATTCAACTCGCCTATGAAATACTCGGTTATTGCAACACAAAATTCACGGATGAAAAAACAGGAATGTATTTCTTTACGGAGGACTCGGGTGAATTAATCGCCCGTAAAACTGAAATTCACGACAATGTTATTCCTTCATCAAACAGTGTAATGGCACACAATCTTTTCCGGTTAGGTAAATTCTACGCTGATGATAAACTCATTGAACGCGCCCGCCAGATGCTTTCCAATCTTTATCCCGATATGCCGGGATATGGATCCGGATATTCAAATTGGGCAATGCTGGCTTTGAATTTCACGGAGCCTTTCTATGAAATATCCGTAACAGGCAATCACGAGAAGCACGTCCCTTACGAAATGGGCAAACAATACTTTCCGAATAAAATCCTCGCCGGCGGAAAGACCGATCACCTTCCTGTATTAAAGGATAAAAATACCGATGAAAAACTCATTTATGTATGTGTAAACAGAGTCTGCCTGGCTCCCTACCGAACACTTGATGAAGCCCTTAAAGCGATCATCTGATTTTTCAAGATAAAAATAGTTAGTTCTAAGTATTTTATTTTCAGATCTTTAAGCTGTAAGACTATTCCTTTTTAAATTTTTTTATATTTTTTTACATGGTACTTTGTATTGCATAGTACTATTTATTATATATTTGGCGAAGCTTTCATGCAAAAAAACGTTTTATGGAATTAAAAAAGTTATGAAAATTGAAAACACAAAGGCACAGATGAGAAAGGGAATTTTAGAATATTGCATACTTGCCATACTTTCAAAGAAAGAATGTTATCCCTCTGAAATCATCGAAGAGTTGAAGCAAGTGAAACTCATCATTGTAGAAGGAACGCTTTATCCGCTCCTCACCCGCTTGAAAAATGCATCCTTGTTGGAATACAGGTGGGAGGAATCGAGCGCAGGACCACCCAGAAAATATTATTCGCTTACAGCACAAGGCGGAGAATTTCTGGAAGAACTGAAAGATACCTGGCAGGAGCTCCAGGAAGCAGTAATTAAAATATCAAAAACACATTGAAATGAAAAAGACAGTAACTATCAATGTTGCCGGACTAGTGTTTAACATTGAAGAAGACGGATATAACCGATTGAAATTATACCTTGATGAAATTAGAAAATTGCTTGCCGGAGAAGAGGGAGTCAATGAGATTATAGAGGATATCGAAGCCCGTATCGCAGAAATATTTCTAGGTCAGTTAAATGAATCAAAGCAGGTTATTACTGAAGGGAATGTTCATGAAGTAATTCAGATTATGGGCGAACCAACTGATTATTCAGTTCCTGATCCGGATGCAGAAGAGGAATCTCAGAATAAAGAAAATGCCACCCAACCGAACACTGAGAGAATCAGTAAGCGGCTTTACCGTGACGATGAAAACGGTGTTATCGGAGGAGTATCATCGGGTCTGGGTCATTATTTCGACATAGATCCGGTAATCATTCGAATAATTTTCATACTTATGGTTATTCTGGGAGGTAGCGGTATCCTTGTTTATATTATTCTTTGGATAGTAATTCCCGAAGCGAAAACAACGGCTCAAAAACTCGAAATGCGTGGCCAACCGGCAACCCTCGACAATATCAAAGAGTTCGTTTCAGGATTTACCAAAGAAGCCAAAGGTGGGGCTACTCGGGCAGCAAGTTCCATTAAACAGTCTGTACACAAAGGAAGATCCGTAGTTAAATCTATCTTACTTCTCTTCGCAAAGATTTTGGGAATTGCATTTATTGCAGGGGGGATCATATTCCTTGTCGGGTCCCTGATTTTCTTCTTCGGTGATTTCGAGCTGATCAATTTTACGTCGGAAAACATGGATAATAATTTAAAAACGATCTTCTCGGCACTTTATCCGTCAGGTACGTCAAACTGGGCTTTCTGGTCATTACTTTTTGTAATTCTTCTGCCTATTCTGGCCATTGTAAGTGTCGGAATTAAACTCTTGTTTAACTACAAAGGAAAGATCAAGTTTCCTTTCATAGGGGGATTGATCGCATGGATAATTGCCATTGTAATTCTCGGGTACACCGGTTTGCAACTAGGGCTCGATTTCAAGAGTGAATTCAATATTGAAGAAGAAATTGAAAACACAGAAATGGATAGCACCCAGGTCCTTTATCTTACAACCAACTACTCCGAGGATTACAGTTATCTACTCGAAGGTGCTTTAGTACCTGACGAACACAATTTTATACATATAGGAAAAGAAGAAATAGAAATGGGGATGCCATTTATTGAGATTATTCACGATACTGTATTAACGAATTTTTCAGTGGCTGTGAAGAAAAGAAGCAATGGTAAAACACCTAAAGCAGCGATGGAGAATACGAGGGCAATAAAGTATCAACCCAACTATTTTTCGGACTCCCTTGTCTTACCGATAACCTATTCCTTTCCGAAAAGTTCGAAATTAAGAGCGCAGGTGGTCACCGTGGAAATTCGTGTACCAACCGGAAAATCCGTCGTAATACCGGACATGCCATTTGACATGCGTTTTGAAATAAGCTCAGGAAAAGATCACTTTTATCATGAACCGGAAGCCGGCGAAAGATGGACCGCCACAAAAGAAGGCTTCATTTTAAGCGAATAAATAATCAAAGAACAAATTTCTCTGATGTGAGCACCAGGTCTACAACTTTGTGTTCCTTATTCCAGAGATAAAGTTTAATGATCTTTGCTTTCTTGTATTTAAGGTATTCAGGGTCGATGAAAAAGTAAATCGGCCCTGAATCTTTTATGTTCTTGCCCTCCCAGTGCACAGTTTTTTCCCTTGTATCTACAGCTTCCAGCACCAGGACACATTCTTCGGGAATAGTATTGACTTCAAGAGTAATTTTAGCGAGGGCGCGGATATCATCAGCGTCATAAACTCCCAGTGAATGAAACTCTCTGTCTGAATCCATTTTAACCTGAAAGGTATCTAACCGCACCCGATGCAATGTGCTTCCCGATTGAATTTCTTTAAAAAACTCCATCATTGTCACATTATCACTCTGAATATAATCAGGCTTAAGTTTCAGTGCCTTCAACATTTCATCGGGCTGATTTATGGTCCATAACTGAACTTCATCCCTTGATTTAAAATTAACAGAGGATGGTAGCTCAGAAAGAGGTAAGGATAAATCGATCCTATTCCTTTTACTTTCTTCCAGAAAGGCCGACGAAGGATGATAATTTATCAGAAAGATCTCGTTTTTCAGCATAGAACGAAAAATAGTATACTGTGACAGTGAACTTACCTCGATCAAGATATCGATCTGCTCATCACTTATCATTTCCTTTAGCAACTTTGCCACAAAGCGCGCTAGGTTTTCTTCCGAGCCAAATGTTTCCAGCGTAACAGGGTTATAAAGTACTTTTAAATCAAGAGAAAGCGTTTTGTTCAGATAATCTTCTTTTCTAATTCTGTTCAATAAAGCTTCCAGTTTTATAAGCTGACCACCGTAAACGCACTGACTAATCTGATCAATACTGAGGTCAGTTTGATCAAAAAAATTAACCAAGGAGTCATCACAGTTGAGAACATCGTGATTGTGATGAACCCACAATGTCGAATCCCGGCTGAGCTGAAGATCAACCTCACAGCCGTCTATTCTGTCAAATGCATTTTTAACAGCCGGCCAGCTATTTTCCATAAATCCGAGATTCCCCAGCTCGTCAATCGTTCCACTACCTTTATGGCCCAAAAACTGAAGATCTGAGGGAATATCGACTTCCCAAACTTCATCTGACACTGTTTTTTCAGTGCATGAGACCAGGATGAGTAAAAAAATTATGAAGTACCACATTTTCCTCATTGCTTCTCGCTTTTGCCAAGAATAGTGAAATTACTTATCACGACCTGATATTCCTTTCCCTTCTTCTCCTTATTCCAAAAATATAACACAAATTCATCAGATTTCATCAGTTCGAAGCCAAGATTATCCTGAATATTAAGATTTATAACTCTTTCTTCTGCAATATCAGTTTTCTCCAGAGATAAATTCATGTTTTTATAGTAAATCTGCTTTCCTTCTCTTTGAATGGAGCAAATCAGCATAGCCTGTTCCTCACGATCACCGGAATACCAGCCCTCATCCAGTTTTATTCGAAGTTTCAACTCGAGTTTTTCGAAATTATTAACCAATGAGTCCCGGTAGATTTCAACAAATTCCAAAGTGTCTGAAAAACGGATAATCTCCGATTTACTTTCATGCAGAACTACATCATAATCCGTGGGAGGAAGGAGTTCGTTTCGACGTATTACTTCAGCATGGAGTTTTTCAAAATAAGCCCTGTTCCCGATGAGTTCAGTGAGACGTTTTTCGTCATCTATTCGCTTTAGCCGGAGTCCGTCTTCAATGGTGTAAATTCTGTCATAACTGATAAAACATTCACCCAACATAAAATCCGTGCACACCTTGTTATTACGCATGAAAAGAATATTTCTCTTATTCTGAAAAGACGATGAGGTATCAGGTAAAGTTCCTAGCCAATGCACCTGGTCGGGAATATTAAACGCATACTGCTCCCCAATCAATTTTACGAGGGCCGGTGTAATATCAAGGTGGGAATTAACTGCATTCACGGTTTTTGTTCTGGTTAGAAGCGGAGAGTAAATGATCATCGGGACCCTATATTTCTCGACTGGACTCTCTTGAGGAATGTCTGTCATCATATGATCTCCCAGAATAATATAAATGGTGTTCTCATGATCTTTTCTCATCCTTCTTTTCCTGAAATAAGCTTTTAACGCATCATCCGTGTATAGCATAGTTGCAAAAGGTTCAATGTATTTCTTATTTTTCCTATAAAAGGAAGGATCGGATTTCTTCGCGGCACTTAGTTTTGCACTAGCACGATTCATATAATATTCCTTTCGCTCGATATTGAAGGGAAAATGCATTGATAGTGTAAGAATAACGTCAAGATAAGGGTTTGTTCTGTTTAAACTGTCTGAGTATTTCAGGACATTTTCTAACAATAACTTATCCCCTATTCCAAATGGAACGGGGTCAACAGAGGTTTTGAGGCCGGTTCCTTCGTAATTGTATTCTTTTCTATCGAAAATCGGGTGAAAGCCCTCTGAATCCATGAAAACATCCATATGATCAAACCGGGCATAGCCCCCATAAAAAAATGCGCCGGTGTATCCATTATCAAATAAAAAACGCGGGAGCGAATGATGATTCGGAAAATCCCCTTTAAGATTCAGAAATCCCTTAGTTCCGTGAGGGAGGGATGCGAGAACAGATGGTAGAACAGCAAATGTGCGTTCCCCCGTGGCCAGCGTATTTCTAAAATAAAGTGATTCGCCTGCCAGTGAATCCAGAAAAGGAGTAAAACTAAGTTCATCCGCTGCAGGGCCGCTGTATGAGGAAGATAAACTCTCAACGATTATGAAAACAATGTTTGGCGGTTCTTCTTGAAGATCGAAAAAAGGTGCCAGCGTATTTCCCTCCGGAGTTGAATGAAGCAGCGGAAAATCTTCCTGTAACAAAAGTTTGTCCCGTTCAATCTCCCGGTACTTTTTCTTTGCAAGCGAGTAATTCACATTGTTTTCTTCAAACAAATAGTGAGACAGCGTTCTTAAAAAGTAATAGGTTTTATTTTCGGCTAGCTGACTCTTGCTTATTCCTGAATTTTTCGGATAAAACTGAATACCGGTAAAAGGAATGATGATAAGCGGAAGAATGAACAACATGGAAGCATATAAAAAGACCTTTCTTTTACGGACAATTTTGATGAGGAAATAATATGTAACAGGGATCAGCAGAAGAGACAAGTAATAGAACCTGAAAACGACGAAATCTTCCATAACCATTCCCATATGGGCAGCACTAAAATTCAATAAGTCAGCACTCAGAGGTTCCAGAGTGATCATAAAATAAAATACCGAAGCAGACTGAAAAACCAGAAGTAATATGATTGTTATGTCTATTATTCTTCTGAACCACTTCGCAGTACGCGTAATAACAAAGAGCAGGAGAATGACCAAACCGATGAGCGAAGTGAAGAAATATTCATTCAGAATCGCATAAAAATAAATCTCTCCCGGTTCCTTGAAAAAATGCTTATCAAAAAGCAGGTAAAACCCGTAGCTCAGGAAAACAAAGGAAACAATAAAAAAAGTCAACAGCCGGATAGCGGTTTCGCGCAAGGATGAACTGAAAAGGTCTTTCATATATTCCGGGTAGCTAATTAACCAACGAATTTAAACTTTTGAAAATAAAAAAAGCCCTGTTAAAAAAAGAAACAGGGCTTCAAGACAATTTAATACGTTACCAGACAATCTCGTAAGGAAGTCTCATCTGAATTCCGGTCATGTTTTCAACCGATTTAATTCTTTCATACAATCTTATCATTTCTTCAGGTAAAGGCGCACTTTCTGAAGCCGACTCTTCTTCCTCAAGCGACTGAATTATCTCCATCCATGGTTCGAGTTCAACCTTTGGATAGTAACGAACGACCGGCTTACTGATTCCTGCCTGTTCAGCGGCATAACTGATTGCTTCTCTTAGTCCACCAATTTCGTCAACAAGTCCGATTTCCTTGGCATCCCGACCAGTCCAGACACGGCCTCTGGCGATCACATTAACTTCCTCCTTGGACATTCCGCGGCCTTCAGCTACCACTGATAAAAACCTGTCGTAAACGTAATCTACCTCATCCTGTATCATGGCATATTCCTCCTCGCTCAGTTTTTTATTTGTAGTTAGGACTGCGTGAGGATTTGTACTCACACGATCGAATGTTAAGCCAAGTTTATTTTCAAGCATTTTGCCTGTATAAGGTATAACACCAAAGACACCGATCGATCCTGTTATGGTAGTATTTTGTGCAAAAATTTTATGCGCCGGAGCTGCAATGTAATATCCGCCGGAGGCCGCCACATCTCCCATGGAAACGATCACTTTCTTCTCTTCATTCGCCAGCTTCACCTCTCGCCAAATCTCATCACTCGCAAGGGCGCTTCCTCCAGGGCTGTTAATCCTGAAAACGATTGTTTTGATGTTTTTATCCTTTCTTGCCTTTCTAAAGAGTTTGGTTATCTCTTCACTGCTTAATCCTGCTCCTTTTGTAACCACAGCTCCTTCTGCGACAATTACGGCAATATTGGCATCTTTACCCCAAACAATTTCCTGGTTGTTTCTGAATTTTTTCTGAGCGTATTTCTGGAAATCCTTGAATTTGATATCCTCCGGACTTTTTGCTTTGACTTTTTCGGCAATAATATTTAAAACCTCGTCACGAAATTTTTCTTCGTCTATGAGTTCATATTTTACCGCATCAGCGACTCTTCGAATTACGCTACTATCAGCATATCTGTCCAGGTCCTCCGGAGTAATTCCTCGCTCCTCACCTATCTCTTTTCTAACATCCCACCACATACTGTTTAAGTAGGTACGGATCTGAAGTCTGCTTGAATCGCTCATCTCGGTCAGAAAAAAAGGTTCAACCGCACTTTTAAATGCGTTGTTTGATCCTCTCACTACTTGCATCTCCAGATCAAGTTTATCGAACATTCCTTTAAAGAACATAAGCTCCGTTCCTAGTCCCAGAAATTCGAACAAGGAACCGGAGAAACCGTAACTTTCGTTCGCCGCAGATGCGATATAATACTGTTTCAAAGAAACCGCTTCACCTCTGTTATAAGCGACTACAAATTTTCCGCTTTTCTCAAAATCATTGATCGCATTTCGAATCTCAGTGGCTGTGGAAAAACCGCACTGTGCATTTTCCAGTTCGACAAATACACCTTTGATTCGGTCATCTTCTTTGGCTCGTTCAAAACCATAGAGTAAATCTGCCAGACCCACTTTATCTATAATACTCAGGGTGCTGGGACTGAGGTCTGATTCACTCATTTCCCCAATCTGTCCTTCCAGTTTCAAATGTAGAACCGTCTTTGGTGCAACCTGAAAGGCAGGTTTACCACTCAACAAACTACCGATCAGAATGGCAAAAATTCCACCCACGACAACTAAAATGACAATTCCTGCCGTTAAACTGGGCCAAAATACGCGTCCGAAAGAGACTTTTTTATTTTCCATATAAACAATTATGTAAATTTGAGAATCTAAAATTAGTCAAATAGCGGTGATCTCGCAGTGTTTTTAATTACGAAAGGCATATTTTTTACGTAACAGGCAAATATGGATTATCATACGGATAGCGGTAAAAAAATTTTCCTTAGTCTAGGCAGTAATTTAGGTGAAAGGCTCCAGAACCTTGACCGCGCTTCAAAACGGCTAGAACAAGTTTTTAAATCGAAACTCACAGCTTCATCGGTTTACGAATCACCTCCATGGGGCTACGAAAGCAATAATGCATTTCTCAACCAGTGTGTCGGATTGAAAAGTGAGCTTAGTCCCTTAGAGGTGCTTCAAGTACTTCAGCAGGTGGAAAACGAAATGGGCAGAAAGCGAAAAAGTAACGGAGCTTATTGCGACAGAATCATCGATATTGACCTCTTATACTATGAAAATGAACATATAGAAGAGGAAAATCTGAAAATTCCGCATCCTAAAATTTATGAAAGAAAATTCGTTTTAAAACCCCTGGCTGAAATAGCGCCAAACCTTTTAGACCCATTGAAAAACAAAGAGATACAAGATTTATTAACCCTTTGTAACGATCAATCCGACCTTATATTGTATAAAAAATAATTATTAACATTTTAACATTAAATATGCTTCTTTTTCGAAGTGCTAAAAAAAATCATTATTATTGCAATCGTAAATAGGAAAGAACTAATAAAATGATAATGAAAAAACAAGGTATCAAAAGTTTGGCATTCATTGCCGCAGCTGGAGTAATGACAACCAGTTGTGATCTTTTAAAGGATTTGGATTACGCTGTTACTCCTGATCCGCTTGAAATGCATGGCGACAGCGTCAGAGTTAAAGTAGACATTACGCTTCCTGAAAAAGGGATCAAGAAAAAAGCATATGCTGAAATCACTCCATCTCTTGGTACTCACGCTTTGAAACCAGTAACCATTGTAGGTGAAAAAGCTACTGCTAACGGAACAGTAATTCCTTACAAACCAGGAGGAAAGGTTGTTTATGAAGATATCATCGCTTATTCTCCGGACATGGAAGTTTCACAGCTAACAGTAACCGGAAAGGTATACAAAGGTGATAAAGAAAAAGGTGTAGTTCCTGAAACTAAAATCGCTGATGCTACTATAGTAACTCCACTGTGGGTAAACAAGGATTTCAGAGTTATTTATGAAAAAGACAAGTTTCAGCGAACAACTATGGAAAAAATGACCGCTGAGATTCACTATCTCAAGGGACGTTCTGAAGTTCGTTCAACTGAATTGAAGGATAAAGACATCATGGAAATGAAGAATTTCCTTGCTGAAACTCAGAAAAATCCTAAGCTTGCAATTAAGAGCATAAACATCACTGCTTTCGCTTCTATCGAAGGTGAGGAGGATAAGAACAACACCCTTTCAACAGAACGTGCAAATACAGCTAAGCAGGCAACGATGAAAATTGCTGCTCAGAAAGATGTTGCTAACGAAGCTGCTCAAAAAGAGGAAACTTATTCAACAGTTGGTAAAGGTGAAGATTTCGAAGGGTTCAAAAAAGCTCTTGCTGCTTCTGATATGGAAAAGTCTGAAAAAGACCTTATCATGAACATTTTGGAAATGCAGAAAACTCCTACGGCTCGTGAACAAGCGATGCGTGATTTGGGTAAAACCTTTACATATTTGGATAAGAACATATTCCCTGCGCAACGTCGTGCGGAAATAGTTATCAACTATGAGAAAACAGGTTATTCTGATGAAGAACTTAAAGCTCTATCAAAGTCAAACATCGATACATTGAATATCGAGGAAATATTATTTACTGCAACGTTGACAGATGATTTGAACGAAAAACTTCGTCTTTACAAAGAAGCTGCTCGTCTTTTCCCGAACGATCACCGTCCGGTAAACAATATGGGAACAGTGCTTTACATGCAGAACAAACTTTCTGAAGCTAAAACTCAGTTCGAAAAAGCAGTAAGCATTAAAGAAAATCCGATTTCTAAAAATAATTTAGGTGCTATCGCTGGAGTAAATGGAGACCGTAATAAAGCGAAATCTCTTCTTAAGGAAGCTTCTGGTGCAGGAAGTGAAGTATCTTACAACTTCGGTATTCTTGCAATTCAAGATGGAGATTACGAAGAGGCAGTTTCTAAATTCGGTGGAGAGGCGTCTTTCAATAAAGCGCTAGCTCAATTGTTGAATGAAAACATCGATGCGGCGGTTAAAACGGTTAACGCTTCTAAAGATGCTGAAACAGCACAAGGATATTACCTCAAAGCAATCGCTGGAGCTCGTCAGGACAAATTGGATGACATCGTTTCTAATTTGAAGAGTGCATTCGCGAAAGACGCTTCTTTAAAAGCAAAAGCTGCGAAGGACAGAGAATTCATTAAGTATCATGATAACGCTTCATTTACGGCAATCGTAAAATAAGCAGGTCTGATAAGTTATTATTAAAGGCGGTCTTCGGATCGCCTTTTTTATTTTTTCCTATCGAAAAACCGATATCGGGACCTACGTATTTATACCTAAATTCCACTAACTGATGTGTTTCCGGAAACATTTTTCTCTTACTGCACGTAAATTTATATCGTAAACAGCGCCGCAGGGCGTAAAAACGATAAAAGATGAAAAACTTTATTTTGATTTTTGCAGCAGTGATTCTTTCTCAAGTAGCCTTCGGTCAGGAAGCCACAACAATGCGATTCGAATACGAAATCGGTTTCGATAAGGAAAAAATGGAAGGCAAAGACGTCAAGCAAACGGTTAGAGCTCTTAGGGAACATATCTTTACTCAAAGGGGTGAAAAATTTGACATGCATATCAAGTATGATTCTAACGGTCGAATATGTGCCTATAGCGCAGTTATGATTCCTCAAAAAGACTTTGAATCCTTCTTTGAGCAATTAAATGCCGATCTTGTAAGTTTCAAACATCAGGAGAATCTGGTAGGTCCTTCGAATCCGATGATAAGGATCTGAAAGGTTAAATATATAAACAACAACAAAGCACAGTAACTCAGTGAGTACTGTGCTTTCTCATTTTCAGACTATTGAATTTACATTATTTATTGTAACGTTTAACCCTTGAGCCGTCGCTGTAAATTTCAATAACTATACCTTTAAAATCTTTATCTACTTCTTGCCCTAACAAATTAACTGTTTTCACAAGTTTTACATTCGTTCTGTTATCGATTGAAATCACGTCAAAGGTCTCACTTTTACCGTCGAAATCGACTTGTTTTAATCGATAATAATTAATACGTTCCGGTGTAAATAAATGAACGACACTATACTCAATAGGGGTAGAGGAATTTCCCTCTCCTTCAACATGAGAAACTTCATTCCATGTTTTACCATCTAAAGAATGTTCCACGATAAAGTAATCATTATTTTTCTCACTCAACGTAATCCATCGCAGTGCATTCAACCTATCGTTCAACTTTTCACCCTCGAAAATAGTTAACTCCACCGGTAAAGGGACACTATTATTAACTGATATTCCGTAAAAACAGTTCGCACCTGCGTTTCCATCAATACCGATATAAACGACTTGGCCGGCTGTTAAACCCGAAATTGTTGCTGTCACCGTTCCCCCACTCCCAGAGGCACACCCAATATTAGTAAGAGAACCACAAGAACCTGTCCAGTATCCAATTTGGAAACCAGCACCCCCCCCAGTACATGTAATGCCATTTATAGTAACTGTAGCGCTTCCATCCGCTGCGGCCGTAAACGTGTACCAGGCCGTATTCTCCAAAGTACCAGCACACCACTGTGCCGGAGCAGGGTCTGTCGCAGCTTCTGTCATGCAGTAATTGTCATCGGCGGTGGTTGTGCCACTGATTCCTGTAGCCCCGGAACACTCATCATTGGGCGGATCGGAGGTATAACTGCAAACACTCAGTGACCCACCATTTTTAACCCAAATTCTCGCCCTATAACATGTATTAGCCGTTGTCACCATGCTTAATCCGTCAGGACTAACAGAAGTCCATGTCATTCCTGTTCCACTGTTGGAGCATGCTATACTTCCACTAACATAGCTACCACTACAATTGGAATAAACGGCAATCTCAACATTCGAAGTAGTTGAAGTAGCAATATCAAGAACTATACAGTCATTATTAGAATTAGTACAAAATGAAACCCAGTATAAAGTACCACCTCCTCCGAAACCTGAACCGGAACAACCAACAGTATTACCACTTCCAGTAGAGGAAGAAATCGTCGTACAGGAAGAAGTTGATGAGGGGGTTCCTAAATTTACTGCGGTTGCACATGTTCCTTGCGATAAACCTTCAAAAGAAAGTAACCCCATGAACATCCACATTAATTTTATATATGCATTTTTCATCACTCTTACTTTTGATTAATTATTATGTGCATCTGTGGACTTTTCTTAAAATACACTGTATCTCCATTGGAAATGTACATCTGAAATCCTGAGTTAACGGGGTCTAAGGTTTCCTCTTCCAAAATTTTTGTATTATGATTCTCGATAGAAAGACTATCCTTAGACTTTCTCTTAATTGTATCTCCTTCTAAAGAATAATTATGATAAGAAGAAATATCAGAAAATTCTCGCTTAAAAACACTTGGGTCTGACTTCAGTCCAGAAGCCATTAAACCGCAAAGAAGAAGCGCCGGTATTGTAAGGTACAAATATATTTTCATTGTGCAGAATTTTTATTGCTAATTTGAAATTAAAGTACAAAGATAAATTAGATTAAACAAATTAATAATCATTATTTAACAAACTTTTTACTGCGTAGTATTTTATAGTCACGAAATTAGAATTTTATATTCACAAAAATAGATCGACGGATCCGATAAAAAAACGGATAGAATTATTCTCCTTTTATTTTTTTTAGAGCTTTCGAGAGTCCAATTCCCAGATTTAAAGCAACGGATCACTTTCTTCTATAACCTGAATAAAATAGGTATTTTAATAGGCGCAATAATTAGAAAAGAAATGAGCAAAATTCCCGTCAAGGATTGCCTGAACTAACCGGAATAACTTTACCGTTCATAAATCTATGAGCGTTATAAGCAAAATCAGCAATGAAACTCGCCATTTCAGCCGGGGTCAGGGGAGTTTTAAAATCGGGGAAAGCCTCCTCCAGCATTTCCGTTTGTACGGCCCCCAAACACAGGCAATTCATTCTGATTCCGGTATCCTTATATTCTTCGGCAAACAGTTCTGTAAAACTCACCAAACCCGCCTTAGAGGTGGAATAGGCGGAAAGACCCGGAAATTTAACCGATCCCTGAAATGCCCCCATTGTCGATATATTGACTATGTGCCCACCTTGATCTTTCATTTTCGGCAGAATAGCCTGTGTTGCAAGCATCACGCCGATTACATTCGTTTGATAACATGCCTCTATTTCACTTCTTGAAAGTACTTCGAACGGTTTGTTTACCAGTTTCCCGGCGTTATGAATTACAATATCTATGCGGTCATACTTGTTGAGAATACCTGCTAAATCCTCTTTTACGGTTTTGCTTGCAAGGTCGAATCCGTGATAATCTATATTCTCCGTAGAGCCGAAATCAGCCAATGCTTCTGTGTTACGCGATAAGGCAATGATCTTATTACCCGTGTCGTTCGCAAATATTTTTACAAGCTCTCTTCCGATTCCACGGCTTGAACCGATCACTAAAATATTCTTCGACTTACTCGTCATAAGTTATGGTTAATTCTTTACTATTCGGGTGAGCCTGGCAGGTTAAAATATATCCTTCTTCGATCTCCTTGTCGGTTAAAGAATAATTTTTATCCATGGAAGCAGCGCCTTTCAAAACTTTTGCTCTGCAAGTACAACAAACTCCTCCCCGACAGGAGAAAGGGGCGTCTATGCCGTAACTCTCCGCTTCATCAAGAATGGTTGGACCATCCGCTTCAAGTTCAAAATTCTCCTCTTCATCGTCAAGAATAAGTGTAATCTTAGCAACACCGTTGAAAGCTGCCACCGTTTCCTTCTTTTTTGATTTCAGTAATGTGGGAGTAGTAAATAATTCATAATGTATTTTTTCCTCTGGAACACCAAATGATTTAAGTCCTTCGGAAGCATTAAGTATCATTTCCTCAGGACCACATAGATAAAAACCTTTGGATTTCAGCAGTTCCAGTTCTGATTTGATCGTGTCGATTATATTCTCAGCATCCAACCTGCCCTGAATATATCCCTCCTTTTCCTGACGGGATAAAAGATAACGTACTTCTACCCGCCCTGAATCCAGATTATCCAGTTCATTTTTAAACATAATACTCTCCTCATTTTTATTCGAATAGAAAAGAATGAGTTTTGAATTTTGAGATTTATGAATCAGTTTTGCGATCGAAAGTAAGGGGGTAATTCCGCTTCCTGCCGCGAAAGCGACATAATTCCCTTCAAGTTTTGATAGCGTGAAATTTCCCTCGGGATAACCTACCCTGATTTCGTCACCCGACTTAGCTTCAGTATTTAGCCAGGTAGACACTTTACCTCCTTCTACAGTTTTGACACCGATAGCAAGTTTTTCATCTACCCCACTACAAATGGAATAAGATCTGCGATACTCATTTCCGTTAAGTTCAATAATAAGGTTAATATACTGGCCTGGGATAAAAGAATAGGCAGATTCAAGTTCTTCCGGAACATCGAAAGTGACCTTTACAGAATCCTGTGTTAATCGATCAATTGAAGCAATTTTTAAAAGTTCAAATCCGGATTTCCTTTTCTGTTCTCCTACCTCTTTTTGTCCGCCGAATAATTTTCCAAAAAAGCCCATAATTATAAATTCATTAGTTTAATCGTCATATGAAACAACGAGTTGTTCGCTTGTAGGATGTGCTTGACAGGTTAGAATATAGCCTGCCTCTACTTCATCCTCCTCCAACGCATAATTCACATCCATCTTAGCAGATCCTTCCAGGATTTTAGCCTTACACGTGCAACATACCCCACCTTTACAGGCGAAGGGAACATCAGCTCCGGCTTTCTGGGCTGCTTCCAGAATACTTTCGCCGGCCGAATCCAACTGAAGAAGTGTTTGCTCACCATCCAGGATGACCTTAACATTTGCATTGAGCTGTTGTTGCTCATGATCGCGGTGATGATGCTCCTTCTTCTCGCCTCTTACCGGGGTTGTGAACAACTCAAAATGCACTTTGTTTTTGTCAAATCCCAGTTTCTCAAAACTCTCCTTAACTGCAAAGATGATGGGCTCAGGACCACAAACGAAAACTTCATCAACGCTTTGTCCGTCCAAAAAAGCCTTGTATAAAAGTTCTATCTTTTCTTCGTCCAGCCTACCTTTCTGAAGTTTATTACCTATACTTTCCCTACTAAAAACATGTATTAGTCGGAAATTATTCATGAATTGATTCTTCAGTGATTCCAACTCTTCTCTAAATATAACGCTATCTATACCCTTATTACCATAAAACAGGGTGACATCACTTTTCGGTGATTGAGTGAGGATAGATTTAATCAAAGACATCACCGGCGTGATCCCGCTGCCCGCTGCAAAGAAGACAAATGACTTATCCGTTTTTGCATCGAGAGAGGTAGTGAAATTGCCGGTAGGCGTCATCACTTCAATTTTATCGCCCGATTTCAGTTGTTCATTTGCAAACGTAGAAAAACGGCCGTTTGGCACCTTTTTTATCGCAACGCGCAGCTCATTCTCTAGCGGTGAAGTACAAATAGAATAAGACCTTCTAAGATCTTCACCATTAATTTTCTTCTTAAAAGTAAGATACTGACCGGGCTTAAAAATATATTTATCCTTCAGGTCCTCCGGGACCTCGAATGCCACAGAAACTGTATCCTCAGTTTCATTCCGAATGTCAGCGATTTCTAATTCAAAAAAAGTTGGATTCATAACGCGCAAATTGTGTGGCTACAAAATTAACAATAAAGCCGTTTTTTTGGTTAGATTCGGAAAATAATGTAAATTCCTGATAGAAATCATAAACTGATAAATCCACACTCAAAAGACAAAACTTACTTGATAAATATTTGTTAAATTTGTGAGGTGTTTGTTTTTAAACTTTCTCAATGAAACGAAAAATAAACCGCGTAGAACTATGAAAGAATTAGATATTGCCACATTAGAACGTCAATTTCAAGAGAAAATTGACAACGAAATTAAAATAGAACCGAAAGACTGGATGCCGGATGAGTATCGCGAAACCTTGATTCGTCAGATATCACAACACGCACATTCAGAGATAGTTGGTCAGTTACCCGAAGGAAATTGGGTAACGCGCGCTCCTAACCTGAGAAGAAAAGCTGTATTGCTGGCGAAAATTCAGGATGAAGCGGGACACGGACTTTATTTGTACAGCGCCGTTGAAACTTTAGGAGCAGACCGTGAGGAAACAATTGACGACCTGCATTCGGGGAAAGCAAAATATTCGAGTATATTCAACTATCCAAGTTTGACATGGGCAGATATGGGTATGATAGGCTGGCTGGTGGACGGTGCTGCGATTATGAATCAGGTGCCGTTATGTCGATGCTCCTATGGACCTTATGCCCGTGCGATGGTGAGAGTGTGTAAAGAAGAATCCTTTCATCAGCGTCAGGGATTTGAGATTGTGGCCAAATTAGCTTCGGGAACTCCTGAACAAAGAGAAATGGCGCAAGACTCTCTGAACAGATGGTGGTGGCCGGCCCTTATGATGTTCGGCCCAAGCGATAAAGACTCGAAACATACGGCTCAGTCAATGGCGTGGAAGATAAAGCGTCACACCAATGATGAACTGCGTCAACTCTTTGTGGACGTAACTGTTCCTCAAGCTGATCAGATAGGCCTCAAAATTCCTGATAAGGATTTAAAGTTCAATGAAGAGACCGGACATTACGATTTCGGAGAGATTAACTGGAATGAATTCTGGCAGGTTGTAAACGGTTACGGACCATGCAATAAGGAACGAGTTGAAGCAAGAAAAAAAGCGAAAGAAGAGGGAATGTGGATCCGTGAAGCAGCAAATGCTTATGCTGAAAAACGAGCGAAACGTAAGGCTTCATAAATAACAGACTATGAATAAAAAAGAATGGCCACTTTGGGAAGTATTTATCCGCAGTAAGCAAGGGCTTAGCCACAAACATGTAGGAAGTTTACGAGCTTCCGACGCAGAAATGGCGATTAACAATGCACGAGACGTTTATACACGTCGAAGCGAAGGAATTAGTATCTGGGTAGTAGAGTCCAGATATGTTTCCGCTTCAGCTCCATCAGAAGCAGGTCCGCTTTTCGAACCTGCGAATTCAAAAACATACCGTCATCCGACTTTCTACGATGTTCCGGATGGAATAAAACATATGTAAACTGATCACAAATGACGAGAGAAGAAGCGATTTTTGAATATGTCCTTAGACGCGCAGACGACACACTTATACTTGGTCATCGATTGTCTGAATGGTGCGGTCACGGCCCCATTCTGGAAGAGGATATTGCTCTTACCAACCTTGCCCTTGATCTTATCGGTCAGGCTACGGAATATTATCGGTATGCCGCCAAGGTAGAGAATAAAGGAAGAAATGAGGATGACCTTGCCTTCCTTAGGATTGAAAGGGAGTATAAAAATTTGCTGCTCGTTGAACAGCCAAACGGAGATTTTGGGAAAACAATCGTGAGACAGTTCTTTTTTGATCACTTCCATAGGTTATTACTCGAAGGATTAATGAACAGTAAAGACGAACAAATTGCGGCGATTGCTTCAAAAGCTGTTAAAGAGGTTCGTTATCATTTGAAACATTCTTCCGAATGGGTGATCCGCTTAGGAGATGGAACCGAAGAATCTCACAACAGAGTTCAGGAATCAGTCAATGACCTTTTCCGCTTTATCGATGAATTATTTTATCAGGATGAAGTAGACGAAATTTTAATCAAGGAGGGAATTGCCGTAGATACTCAACTTTTCAAAGAGGCTTACCACAATAACGTTAAAGCAGTACTAGATGAAGCAACTCTGTCGCTGCCTGAAGCGAAATGGCAACTCGACGGAGGTAGAAAAGGAGTACATTCTGAGCATCTTGGGTATTTACTGGCTGAACTTCAGTATATGCAAAGAACTTATCCGGGAATGGAGTGGTGATTTCTTTTGAACCCTGAAATTCGAAGCCCTCAATACACCGCGAGAAAATAATGAAATGACGAAAGATCTTACAGAAGAAGATATTTGGAAAATTCTTGAAGATGTCAAGGACCCTGAAGTTCCTGTACTGACTGTTGTAGATCTTGGAGTGGTGAGGGAAGTGAATAAACAGAATAATGGCAGATGGGAGATAGTTATTACCCCAACGTATTCAGGCTGCCCTGCGATGCAGGTTATCGAGGATGATATCAAGAAGAGACTATTGGAAGAGGATATTGAAGCAGATGTAAGACTGGTTCTTTCCCCTGCCTGGACAACTGACTGGCTGTCTGAAGAAGGAAAGAGAAAGTTGGAAGAATACGGCATAGCCCCACCACAGGATGAAGTTGATAAGTCGGTATTATTCGGTACGAAAACCGTTATTCCTTGTCCACGATGTAAATCGAAGAATACGAAAATGATCTCCCAGTTTGGGAGCACGGCATGTAAAGCACATTATCAGTGTAAGGACTGTTTGGAACCTTTCGATTATTTCAAATGTCTTAAATAGACTGAACGATATCCCGGATTGAGATATCGTTCAGTTTTTTCCTTAAAAAATCTATCTGATCAGATTAATATGCCCTTTAAACTGTTGCATGATTCCGTCTTTATCTTTTACATTAATCTTCCAGATATAGGTTCCGTCCTTAACGATTTCTCCCCCGTATTTCCCTGACCAACCAACACGGTGGTCGTGTGATTCGAAAAGTATCTCTCCCCATCTATTGAATATCAGTAACTCATAATTGTATGGATCGAATCCCTGAGTCAAAATCGGTAGAAAAACCTGATTATAATCGTCGTTGTCAGGAGTAAAAGTATTCGGTACGTAGATAAGCAGCTTTTCTTTTACAACTACCAGTGAAGTTACTGTGTCCTTGCATCCATACTGAGACGTTGCGATCAACTGTATCTGATACGTACCGCTTGAATCATCCGGGAATGTATTGTATGGATTCTGATCGTAAGAGGTGCTTCCGTCACCGAATTCCCATTCTACGCTTATTGCACCATTCGACTGGTTCCAAAACTGAACGATCGGAGAGAAAGTTGTTACCTCTGCCTGCGACTGAGAGAAATCGGCATAAGGTAAAGGATTGATGCAAATGTGATTTTCAATCACCTGCGTTTCTGAACACCCTTGATCACTGGTAACTGTGAGGGTAACATCGAAACATCCTATATCGTCGAAAAACACATTGCTATTAGTCGTTCCGTTAAAAACAAACCCGTTTTCAAAGCTCCAGGTTGCCGTAGTCCCTATATCAGAGTTCACAGAAAAACTTACAGTTTCACCTTCACAGGCTTCGTCTCCTGCTCCTACCTGTACAGAAGGTACAGGATGAGCTTCGAGAATTACAGTGTCTACTGCAGAACAATTATTCAGATCGGTTACTGTCACATAATAAGTTCCTGAACCAAGATTATTTTGAATTGGATTTGCACTTAAACTGCCGTTACTCCAAGAGTAAGAGTAGGCCGGAGTACCACCGACAACGTTTGCCTGAACAGATCCGTCATTCACGTTTTCACAACTTACTGGCAAACCATTAAAATTACTCAGTATATCAATATCAACCGATAGGGAATCTGGTTGAGTTATAGTCACGGCATCATAGGTCGTACAGCCTGAAGCATCTTCCACGTGTATGTCGTAATTACCAGGAGGAAGATTATTTAATGAACTACCGTATCCAACTGTATCTCCCAGAGAATTCGTCCAAACCATATTATAATTTGGAACCCCTCCATTAACCTGAGCATCTACTGAAGCGTCGGAAGCATTATAACAACTGATATCCTGTCCGTTGTAATCGGAAGTTACCGATGCATTCACTTGAAGCAGTGGTGGTTCTGTAAGCACTATTGAGGTGTCAGTAGTACAACCATTCATATCGGTCACTGTCACTGAATAAGTTCCCGCTTCCAATGAAGCAAGATCCTCAGAGTCTGCCCCAGTATTCCACGAGAAAAAATACCCTGGTGCACCGCCCTGAACTGAATAATCAATGCTTCCGTCGGAAGAACCAAAACAACTAATGTTAAAGCCACCGGCATAAACAGAAGGATCAAGATCCTGGGTCAAAGGCGCGGGCTCGGTTAATGTTATCGTTGTGTCTATTGAACATCCATTGATATCCGTTACGGAAACACTATAAACCCCTGCTGAAACACCCGTCAGATCCTCTGTATTTGTACCGTTATTCCAAGTTATCGAATATGCAGGCGAACCACCATTAACAGTATAGTCAATACTTCCATCCGAGAGTCCGTGACAACTCACATGATCTCCGCTAAAATAGGTGGGAGACTGTATATCCTGAGTGAGCTGAGTCGGTTGAGAAAGAGTGATTGAAGTATCAGCCGAACAACCATTAATATCCGTTACGTTTACCGAATAAGTACCCGCAGGAATTCCAGAAATATCTTCTGTGGATTGACCCGTATTCCATAAAATATTATAAACTGGAGAACCACCGCTGATTGTATAATCTATATTTCCGTCACTCAGTCCGAAGCAACTAATATTATCACCACTTGGATATTCCAATGCAGTTATGGTCTGAATAATCGGTGAAGGCTCCGTCAGTTGAATGGTGGTGTCTATTGTACATCCGTTGGCATCGGTTACAGTCAGAATATAAGAACCTCCACCTACACTACTAATATCTTCTGATGTCATACCGTTAGACCATTGATAGGAGTATGGACTTATTCCTCCTTCCACATCGAGTGAGATAGAACCATCCGACGCACCGAAGCATGAAATGTTATCTCCTGAAGGATAATTAGAAAGTTGAACATTGATAATATTGAGCGGATTCGGCTCAGTGATAACAAAGGAGAAGTTTTGAGCACAATCATGCTCATCCACCACCTGAACCTGATAAGTACCGGAGGTTAGACCACTGATATCCTGAGTTGTTGCTCCCGTGTTCCAGAAATAGGAATCTATGGCGTACCCACCGGTGACTTCGAGATCTATAGATCCGTCGTTTGCACCTGCACAAGACACGTTCGAAATTACTGTGTCTAGCATTGTATTAAAGGTCGGCAAATTAATACGTATTACATCTGAATCTCCGGGACAACCTAAATTGTTTGTTGAGCTTAGCGTTAAATCTACAAATCCGGCATTTACTTCAGCAGGTGTAGGTGTATACAATGTTTCCAGCACCTGATTATTTGGATTGTAATTTCCCTGTCCATTGAGCCACTGACCGCTATTCGTTCCTGAGACAAGCCCTTGGAGCAATATAGTCGGAATGGGTTCCGCACATACTGTTACATCTGCTCCGGCATTCGAAACTATATCCGCAGTAATCTCATTCACTACCACTGTATCGCTCAATACAATACAACCAATTCCGTCGGTGACATCCACCCAATATGTTCCGGCATTTTGCACATTGATCATTTGGGTACTCTCACCCGTACTCCAGTTAAATGATAAAGGCGGAATTCCTCCGGTTACGTTTGCCGTGAGATCAGCACCATTATCCCCAAAACATATCGCTGGATTCTGGGGATTGATTTGTAAAGTGAGGTCATTGAATACACCAACGGTTATCGTGTCGCAGAATGCTCCTTCGCCACATCCACCTAGTGGTGTAGCACACACTTCATACATGATTTGGGAAGGTGCCCCGTTTACAGGTGTCATGATAACATCCGCATATCCCGAGAAAGGAACTCCGTTAGCACCCTGTGCTGTACCGTCGAGATTTGACAAGAAGCCGTTATAATCACCTGAATTTCCCGGAGAGATCGAATTCCATGTTACTGTAGTAGGATCTATTCCTGTAATTGACAAGGTGTCCGGACAACTTGGAGAGCTAGTTATGTCTTCGGAAGCAGTTGCAGCTGGTATCGAAGTAATAGTATAAGTATTCTGATTATTCCCTACCTTACAGTAAGAAATATGATGAGGACCCGGACCATCAAGACATATCGTATTGTTAGGAGAAGATAGCGGAACACCCTGACAGTTTACCTGATAAAAGAGCGAGCCTCCGGGGTTTGCTCCTGAAGCTACTTCGAAAATAATTCCTTGAGCATTTGGATGTAAAAGTAACTCGACCTCCAGGCAATTTACCTGATTGGCTCCTCCTCCACAGCATGATCCATCGCGAACTACTGCCGGACTTAGCCAGGTTGCATTAGGACTTGCGCTCAAATCCACCTGAAAAAAAGGCGTATCACCGGTACATGAAACTTGAGCAGCGGATTGCTGTCTCACCGAGACAATCAATAATAATGCTGCTACTAAACGAGTAAAAAAAATAAAGTGTTTCATAGCTGTGGATTTTAAATGAATAAAAGAACTTCTAATACTTAAACGCTGAAGAAATTTTTCAGGTTGCCCCTCCTATTAATAAAAAATTAACATTTAGTCCGATCCGCCTTGATATTTTTTTCTAAAAACTGAAATCCTCAGAGACCTTTGTATATAGGGTATTCAGCTAATTAATAGCGTATTAGATCGATGATAATTCAGGAATTTTACTATGCATACACACTAAAAATATAGCCTCAAAAAATTATCTTTTTTTATGAAAAATTTATTTTTTCGAATACACCCTTTCACAACCTTTGATGTGATTTAAGTAGATCAGAAATAAACAATATTTACATTAAATCGGTTAAGAATAAAAGTATATTCCATCCACTGATATTGAATGCAGTTTGGGAAGGTGCTCAGGTAAAACAATTAAATGAACAAATCACAGCAATGAATAGTGATGAAAATAAATACATAAGCGATCTGAAGAGATCGGACAGTATAAACCTTCCGGAAACGGATCTTCCGCGCATAGTTATTATAGGAGCTGGATTTGGGGGAATAAACTTTATTAAAAAAATAGCTAAAAACAAGGCTCAGATCGTCCTAATCGATAAAAATAATTTCCATCAGTTTCAGCCCCTCCTCTATCAAGTAGCTACCAGTGGACTAGAACCCGACAGTATCCTTTTCCCCATCAGAAAATTGTTTAAACGTTATAAGAATGTATTTTTTCGAATGGCAGAAGTCAAGGAGATAAATCCAAAAACCAAAACTGTCTACACCAAGATAGGGTGCGTGAATTATGACTATCTCATCATAGCTAATGGCACAAACACCAATTTTTTTGGTATGGAAGACATTGAAAAGCACTGTATAGGAATGAAATCTATACAGGAAGCGCTGGACATAAGAAGCATGATACTCGAAAATCTGGAGAAGGCCGAGATCTCAAAAAACTCCAAGGAACGGGAAGCGCTGATGAATTTTGTTGTAATCGGTGGTGGACCGACAGGAGTTGAAATTGCCGGAGCTTTAGCTGAATTCAAAAGATTTGTACTAAAAAAGGATTATCCCGATCTCGATGCCGAAAAGGTAAACATATTTCTTCTCGAAGGACTTGATCAACTCCTCAATGGGATGTCGGACAAAGCCTCTAAGAAAGCCCTGAAGTATTTAAAAAATTTGGGGGTAGATGTTCGCCTCGAAACCTCGGTGAAAAACTATGACGGGCAGGAAATCACCACAAATAAAGAACCTGTTATGTCCAGAACGGTGATCTGGACAGCCGGGGTAAAAGGGAATCTCATCCGCGGGATTAACCCGGACTATATCGTTAAGGGCAATCGCATACGTGTAAACAGGTATTCTCAGGTCGAGGACTACGAAAATCTTTTCGCCATTGGAGATATAGCTGCAATGATCAGCGATGAATATCCCAAAGGTCACCCCATGTTAGCGCAGGCTGCGATCCAGCAAGGTAAACACCTTGCAAAAAACCTGAATCGAAAATTTGGAGGTAAGGAAATGAAAAAATTTGAATATACCGATAAAGGAGCTTTGGCCACGATCGGAAGAAGTAAGGCAGTAGCCGATTTGGGAAAACTCAAATTCGGGGGTTTCTTAGCGTGGCTCATCTGGTCGGCAGTACACTTATTTTCCATCAGCGGATTCAGAAACAAACTGGTGGTGGCCGTAAACTGGGGGTGGAATTACATTACGTATGACAGAAGTAACAGGCTTATCATTCGCAAAGCGAAAAAAGCTCAGGAGAAAAATATCAGAAAAACGATGAATACCAAAGAAACCCGGGAGGCCGTGGAAAATTAACTATTTATCACATTAGAAAGCTCTCACAAACTCCCATAGTACAACCCCGGCACAAACGGAAACATTCAAACTGTGCTTCGTACCGAATTGGGGAACCTCCAAAATGTAGTCGGATTCGTCGATCACGCGCTGATTCACTCCATCCACCTCATTTCCAAAAACCAAGGCGTATTCCGATGACTGATTAATCTCAAATTCATTCAGCATGATTGTTTTTTCTGCTTGTTCGATTGAGCAAATCTTTACTTTTTTCTTTTTCAGCTCCTGAATCAATATGACTACATCTTCAACATGTTTCCATTCAACAGATTCCGTGGCGCCAAGGGCTGTTTTTTGAATCTCGCGATGTGGGGGACTGGCAGTGATACCGCAGAGATAAATTTTCTTTACATTGAAAGCATCAGCAGTCCTAAAAAAAGCACCTATATTTGAAAGACTTCGGATATTATCGAGGATTAAAACCACGGGGAATTTTTTCTTTTCTTTAAATTCTTCAACAGAAGGCCGATTTAATTCCCAAAGTTTTAATTTCCTGTTCATAATTTTTGATAAGTGGACCCTTGTCAGTGATGATGAACCAGAACAAAGCCCGTATTTTTACAGTCCGCAAAATAACACAAACAAATTCATTTTGGCCAAAACAGCGAAAGAAAAAAAGTCGAGCGAAACTCCTTTGATGAAGCAGTATAACCAGATCAAAGCAAAACATCCTGGTGCCCTACTTTTGTTTCGTGTCGGTGATTTCTATGAAACCTTTGGCGAAGATGCTGTTAAGGCCTCCCGTATTCTCGGAATCATTCTAACCAAAAGAAAAAACGGTGCTGCCTCGCATATAGAACTGGCCGGGTTTCCACACCATTCACTCGATGTTTATTTACCCAAACTGGTAAGAGCCGGTGAACGGGTAGCTATTTGTGATCAGTTGGAAGACCCCAAAATGACAAAAACTATCGTAAAAAGAGGAGTGACCGAACTTATAACACCGGGCGTATCTTTCAACGATCAGGTTCTCGAACAGAAGAAAAATAATTTCCTTGCAGCTATCAACCTCGGCAAAAACGAACATGGAATCTCCTTTTTGGACATCTCCACGGGTGAATTTCTACTTGCCCAGGGCAATATTGAATACATCGATAAACTTTTGCAAGGTTTTGAACCGAGTGAGGTCATTTATTCCAAACAGAAAAACGCTGCGTATACCGATAGATTTGGAACACAGTACCATACTTATAAATTGGAGGACTGGGTTTTTCAGGAAGATTTTGCCCGAGAAATTCTAAACAAACACTTTCAGACAAAAAACCTGAAAGGATTCGGAGTGGAAGAACTGGATGAGGCCGTAATCGCTGCAGGTGCCATTCTTCACTACATTTCAGAAGCACAGCACGAGCGTTTAGGACATATCACAAAAATCGCCCGGATAGAAGAAAACAAATATGTTTGGCTTGACCGGTTCACTACCAGAAATCTCGAGCTCATCTCCTCTCAAAATGAAGGTGGAGCTACTCTTCTCAGCGTTCTGGACGCAACCCTAACACCGATGGGCGGTAGAATGATGAAGCGTTGGATGGTTCTTCCTTTAAAAGAAGTTGCACCTATAAACAACCGTCTGGATGCCGTTGAAGCCCTTTTGAAAAATGAAGAAATACGTTTTGAACTCGGTGAAAGACTTAAAGAAATTAATGATCTTGAACGCTTGGCCTCCAAGGTTGCCGTGGGAAAGGTAAACCCTAAGGAAGTCAACCAATTGAAACGCACACTCCTTCAAATTACGCCTGTTTGTGAATTACTGAAAAAAACGAATTCCAAAGCATTGGTTTCAATTGTTGACAGGTTAAATCCGTGTGAAAAGCTGATTGAACTTATCAAAAAACAACTGGACGGTGATGCAGCTGTTCAAATTGGAAAAGGAAAAGTCATCGCAGATGGTTTTCATACCGAACTCGATGAATTACGCCGGCTTTCTAGTTCAGGAAAAGACTTTCTGGAAGAAATGCAGCAACGGGAATCCGAAAGAACCGGAATCACTAGTCTGAAAGTTGCGTTCAACAATGTTTTCGGGTATTACATTGAGGTAAGGAATTCGCACAAAGACAAAGTTCCTTCAGAGTGGATTCGAAAACAAACACTTGTAAATGCCGAAAGGTACATAACGGAAGAGTTGAAAGAATACGAGCATAAAATTCTCGGGGCAGAAGAAAAAATCCTTGCCTTGGAAAGACAGCTTTTCCAGGAGCTGATTTTTGCCATGGCTGATTACATCACTCCTATCCAGTTCAACGCCCACCTCATCAGTCAATTAGACTGCCTAAACAGTTTCGCAAACGTAGCAGAGCAAAACGGTTATAGCAGACCAAAAATGAACGAAGACCTTAGTATTGACATCATAGAAGGAAGGCATCCGGTGATTGAAAAGCAACTCAAGATCGGGGAGGAATACATTCCCAATGACGTGTACCTGGATAATGAAACCCAACAGATTATTATGATCACCGGTCCAAATATGTCCGGTAAAAGTGCTATTCTTCGCCAAACAGCCTTGATTTGCCTCATGGCGCAAATGGGATCTTACGTACCTGCAAAGAGTGCTTCTCTTGGGGTTGTCGATAAGGTTTTTACACGTGTTGGAGCCTCAGACAATATTTCCTCCGGTGAATCCACCTTCATGGTCGAAATGAATGAAACAGCCAGTATTCTTAATAACCTCTCTCCCCATAGCCTTGTTTTGTTGGACGAGATAGGCCGGGGAACAAGTACATATGACGGAATATCCATTGCTTGGGCGATTGCTGAATACATTCACCAGCATCCCGCGGCGCGTTGTAAAACTCTGTTTGCAACGCATTATCACGAACTCAATGAGATGACCAATAAATTTCCGCGGATCAGGAATTATACCGTGGCAGTAAAAGAAGTTGGAACGAAAATACTTTTTTTAAGAAAACTGATTGAAGGAGGAAGTGAACATAGTTTTGGAATACATGTCGCTAAATTAGCCGGAATGCCAAATGCTGTCGTTCAGAGAGCAACCAAGATGCTTACTGAACTGGAGAACTCTTCACGCGGAAAGGAAAAAGAAAAGATCATTCAGGCAGGCAACTCCTCTGATATGCAGTTAAGCTTTTTTCAGCTCGATGACCCTGTTCTCGAACAAATCAGGGAAGAGGTTCAAAGCCTGGACATAGATACGCTTACTCCAGTGGAGGCTCTGTTTAAACTGAATGAAATTAAAAAGCTAACAGGTTCTAAAAAGAAATAGAACCGATCACTTGAACTTCTTTAACTTGCGTTTATTTTATTTCCAAATCAACCCTAAACATAGACCTTCCCGAGAAAGGTTTTCCCATCTACTTTCGCCTTCCGAAAAGAAATATTTGTATCTTGCACAAATAAAATTTCTACGTTCTAAGCCCTTAAATTATCTATGGATTTTAACGTAGAATTGAAAAATTATTAAATGTAATTCCGATGAAATACGAACGTATCGACAAAAGATTATTTGAAAGAAACCGCACAAAATTCATGCAAGAAATGAAAGCCAATACAGTGGCTGTGTTTAATTCCAACGACATTTATCCGATCAGTGCAGACAGCACCATCCCCTTTCAACAAAACAGGGATATGTTTTACTTGTCCGGAGTGGATCAGGAAGAAAGTATATTAACGCTTTTTCCGGATGCCTCTGATCCCAAGCATCGTGAGATTCTGTTTCTTCGTGAAACCAACGATCACATAGCCGTATGGGAGGGTGAGAAACTTACGAAAGAGGCGGCTTACGAAAACACAGGAGTTAAAACTGTTTACTGGCTCGATCAGTTTGACACGATATTCAAGCAGCTCATGGCCGAAGCTGAAGGAATCTATTTCAACACAAATGAACACCTCAGGGCAAATACGGATGTAGAAACCCGCGAAGACCGGTTCATCAAGGCTTGCAAAAGAAATTATCCGGCCCATCAGGTACACAAGAGTGCCCCAATTTTACATGCGATTCGCAGTGTGAAGGAAGATATTGAGATTGACTTAATGCAAAAAGCGTGTAATATTACCGAAGGAGCGGTAAAAAGAGTTTTGGAATTCGTTAAACCGGGTGTTTGGGAATATGAGATCGAAGCAGAGATTATTCATGAGTTTATTCGAAATCGCTCAAAAGGATTTGCTTATACTCCGATCATTGCAAGCGGAGCAAATGCATGCGTCCTTCATTATATCGAAAATAAAGACCAATGTAAGGACGGTGAGGTCATATTAATGGATTTCGGTGCTGAATATGCCAATTATGCTTCGGATCAAACCAGAGCAATTCCGGTGAATGGCCGCTTTACTCAGCGCCAAAAAGATGTATACAATGCCGTTTTACATGTAAAAAAAGAGGCAGAAAAACTTTTAGTTCCCGGAACGTTAATTCCCGAATATCATAAAGAGGTCGGGAAACTTATGGAAGAACAACTTGTGAAGCTTGGTTTACTCGATAAAACAGACATTAAAAATCAGGATCCCGAGAAACCTGCGTATAAAAGATTCTTTATGCACGGAACTTCTCACTTTATTGGACTGGACACCCATGATTCAGGACTTTATCACAGACCAATAGAAGCAGGTATGGTTCTTACGTGTGAACCCGGAATCTACATCCCTAAAGAAAAGCTGGGTATACGTTTAGAAGACGACCTGCTTATTCGCGAAGGAGATAAACCTTTCAATATGATGTCCGGAATTCCTCTTGAGGTCGAGGAAATAGAGGACTGGATGAATAAATAATGAATAAAGATACAATGCTCAATTACAGGGTAATCGGTGATGGTTACCCTGTTGTTTTTCTGCATGGCTTTCTGGAAAGCAATACGATGTGGAATACGATTACCCCTGGCTTGAATGGAGTAAAATGCATTCTGATCGAACTCCCGGGTCATGGTAAGTCTAACTTTCCTTCAGAAGCACCACATCCGACACTTGACCGGATTTCTGAAATGGTTTTTGCATTGATTGAAACGCTCGGACTGAAAAACTTTGCGTTAACAGGCCATTCCCTTGGAGGGTATGTTGCTTTAGGAATGTATAGAAAAAAACCTGACGAGATAAACAAACTGATCCTTCTCAATTCGCACCCGTGGGAGGATTCCGATATAAAAAAAGCTGAACGAACCCAAGTGGCCCGTATCGTAAAAAAAAATAAGTCTCTATTTCTCCGGGAAGCAATACCGAATCTTTTTTATCGCCCCGAATTGCACCGTGAAAACATCAAAAACCTCATACATGAAGCGTTAGAAATTGAAGCGGAGGCAATCGCAGGAACTGTTCTAGCAATGCGTGACCGTTCAGATTATATTTCGGCAATGACGCAACTGGGAAATAAATGTCTTGTCATACAGGGTAAATTTGACAAACTGATTCCATACGATAAAATGAAGTCATTTACCGCTGGTACTAACAATGTATTTCATCTGATCGAAAATGCCGGACACATGTCGCATCTTGAAGCCACCGAAGAGGTTTGTAAGGTTCTGAAGAATTTCATTCTACCCGAAAGGAATAAATGAAGCGCTGAAGTTCGTTGAAGATAACGAGTTGATAAAAACCTACAGGTAATTCAGAAATATCGAGCCGAAATCCATTCAGAAACTCGCCTTTGGTTACGATAGAACCTGACTCGAGAGAAACAGCATAGGAATACTGACCTTCAAACTGAAAAGCACATTCAAGAATAGTTCCGTAGAGCTGTACATCAGGGGCATTATCTCCTTTGCCCTTAATTATTCTTGTGTGCTGATTCCCGTTCGACATCACGCTAAAAGTAGGAACAAGGAAGGTAAGATTGTTCAAAACTGAGAGCTTTTAGCTAAATCATACTTCCGTCAGGATTAACTGATGAATTTTTCATACCAATTTAATATGCGCGCATAAGTATATCACAGGAAATAAAAAAACGGAAACCTAGTTTCCGTTATCATTAAAGATCCAAATCATAGTTGGACCGAGCGGTAAAGTTCTATTCATAACTGTATGTTTTAAGGTTTGAGTTATATACAATTCAAAGATACTTAACAATCGTGGCCGGAGTTAGAAAAACATCTGAATGGACCTGAATAATGAGTAAACTGTACTGAATAGGTAATAGAAGGTATTTAGATTCGTTTGAACATGAGATCAAAGAGTAAGCTACTTTAAAAAAATAATTATATTTAGATAAAACAATCATTATGAACTTACGCGCTGTTATTGTTGACGATGAAGATTTAGCCAGAAAAAATCTCATTATGATGCTTGAAACCTACTGTCCGGAGATCGACGTAATCGGCGAGGCCTCAGACAAAGAGGAAGCAAAAGGCATCATCGAAAGTTCCAATCCGGACGTAGTTTTTCTTGATATTCGCATGCCAAGTGGTTCTGAAGGATTCGAATTACTCGAAGAACTGGATAAAAGGAATTTTCTGGTCGTTTTTGTAACCGCTTTCAAAGATTATGCAATCCGCGCATTTCAGGCCAATGCGGCTCACTACCTATTGAAGCCAATAGACGACGAGGATCTCAGGACGGCTGTTGATAAGCTTATCGCGACCAAGGAGACTTTTACCCAAAATCCGGGTAATTATGAAGCTTATTTCGATTCTCTACAAAATCTGGCCGACAGACTTATGAGAAATAAAGTGAATAATCGTATAGCGATTTCTCACACGAAAGGCGTTAAGATCGTTGAAGAAGATACTATTTCGCATCTGGAGGCTAGTGGTAACTGCACGATGATATACTTTAAAGACGATTCCAGGTATTTGGATACGCGCACGCTTAAAATTTATGAAGAAATACTTGACTCCGATAAATTTTATCGAATTCATAAATCATACATAATTAATATGGATATGGTCAAAGATTACATAAGTGAGGATGGCCATATCATCGCTCTTAAAAACGGTGTTCAACTTCCCGTTGCACGCAATCGTGTAAGCGCCTTTCTAAAAACGATCAAGGGTATAGCCTGATGAGATCAGTATTTTTATTAGCGTCTTTACTGCTATGCCTAACAGCATTTTCGCAAAGGTATGCCTTCATAAACTACAGCACCAAGGAAGGTCTTCCCCAATCACAGGTTAATGCAATCATTCAGGATCAAGACGGGTATTTATGGGTAGGAACATTGGGGGGATTGGCGCGTTTCGACGGACACGATTTTACCTCCTTCGGGAAAAATGATGGTCTGTTAAACAACCGAATCACCCATTTGGAGATTGTCAATGAAAGGATCTATGTTGGACACGACAAGGGAATTTCTTTTCAGTGTGCCGTAGACAGCTTTTGTACCGTTAGTCTGCCCCAAGACATTCCTCC
>JAWVYS010000015.1:0-63157 GCA_033722555.1 Brumimicrobium sp. | reverse complement strand
TGCTTCGTACATATTGGTTTCGGTGGGATTGCCTTCCGAAAGACCGTAGCCCGGATAATCTATCATTAACACACCAAATCTTCCAAGATTTCCAAGGTGGGCATATACTTTTTGACGCGACCAGTAATAATCCATGTGATCCCTGTTGCCATGACAATAAAAAATAACCGTATCGGTTGAAATGTTGTTGATATCTCCGATATATATTGCAGCTATATTTAGACTTTCACCTTCTGAACTTATCGTAAAATTGAACTGATTGATCATCGAAGATGGTATATTATGTCCTACAGGGTCTTCAAAACTTACCGGTCCTTCAAAATTATCAAGTTTGTATTCCGTGATTGAGTTATCATTATTAAACAAGAAATCGTCAAGTCTTTTTTTGCAGGACGTTGCTACAACAATGGCAAAAAGTAAAAATATCCTTAATAGAACTATATTTTTCGTTTTCATAAGTTAAAATCTTCGCGTTATTCCAAAATAAATTCCTGTTGCACCGAACCTACCGGTAATACTTCTGTAATCTACTACAATATCTTCATTACTGGAAAAGGGGGCTATTAATTTAATCTCTGTCTTGAATGTCCATCTTCTTGTATTAAAATCATGTCCAATATTTAACATTGGTACTATTCTGGTCTGTTGCTTTTGATCATGAGCCCTTTTACCCTTGAGTTCATACCAGGTCCCTACTCCCGCATATAAAAGATTTCCTCTTGGTGTACCGCCTTTGATCAGAAGATCATCCTGCTGTTGTGCACGGGCATTGTACTTCCAGTAATAATGGGCATCGAGTTGAGGCCAGAATCGTGCATTCGATTCAAATCTATCAACAGCGAAATTAAATCCTGCGGTGGTAGATACCCCGTGTTTAATATTCTTGGATTGCCATACTCCGTAGGTTGCTCCGCCATCCAGCTGAAGAACGCCGAAGACCGCCGCAGTCGGGAACCAGCTGCCGTACGCGGTAATATTCTCAGTAATACCTCGTCCGTAAGTAATTGAGGAAAACGGCAAAGGAAGGGTAGCAATTCCGGGAACATTAACCATAGGCCCACCCAATCCGGCGCTTACCGCATTTTCACCCCTCTTCAGAGGTTCGACGAATCGGGTCGGTCCGCAACTGTAAAACAGGCATCCAAAAACGAAAAGAATAAAAGTACATGTTAAGTATCTCATACGTTTCAATTATAAATCATTCTGAATGAATGTGTAAAAGTATAAATAAAGAAAAAATAAAAAGCCGGATAAAAGAATTACCCGGCTTTAAAAATTTATCGCATTCGATCATTAAGCGTCGATATTTGCATACTTGGCGTGAGCTTCGATGAATTCTCTTCTCGGAGGAACATCGTCACCCATCAACATGGAGAATATTTGATCACATTCTGCAGCGTTTTCTATAGTTACTTGTCTCAACGTTCGATTCTCAGGATTCATGGTTGTATCCCACAACTGTTCAGCATTCATTTCTCCAAGACCCTTGTATCGCTGAATACTCACAGACGAAGCAGGTGAACTTCCACGCATGCGCTCCACATATCTGTCTCGTTGTTCATTGTCCCAGGCATATTCCGCTTTATTCCCTTTCTTCAACAAATAAAGAGGAGGAGTGGCGATATAAATATAACCCTGCTCGATCAATTCTTTCATGTATCTGAAGAAGAAGGTAAGAATCAGCGTTTCAATGTGAGAACCATCGACGTCAGCATCACACATAATTACTATCTTGTGATAACGGAGTTTTTCGGTGTTCAGCGCTTTTGCATCTTCTTCCGTTCCAACACGCACCCCAAGAGCCGTGTAAATATTTTTGATCTCTTCATTCTCAAAGATCTTATGCTGCATTGCCTTTTCAACGTTCAGAATTTTTCCTCTCAGCGGCATTATTGCCTGAAAGTTTCGGTCCCTACCCTGTTTGGCTGTACCACCCGCCGAGTCTCCCTCGACAAGGAATACTTCACATTTCGCAGGATCTTTTTCCGAACAATCGGCAAGTTTACCGGGCAATCCACTTCCTGTCAAAACGTTCTTACGTTGCACCATTTCGCGCGCTTTTCTCGCCGCGTTTCTTGCTCGAGCCGCAATAATAATTTTCTCAACTATTTTTCTTGCATCAGCAGGATGTTCCTCAAGATAGATTGTAAGCATTTCTGAAACCGCTTGAGAAACAGGCGCCTGAACCTCACGGTTACCCAGCTTTGTTTTTGTTTGACCTTCGAATTGAGGTTCTGCAACTTTAACAGACACAACGGCAGTCAGACCCTCACGAAAATCATCTCCCGTAATCTCAATCTTTTCTTTTGCAAGAAGACCGGAATCTTCAGCATATTTTTTCAATGTATGAGTTAGTCCTCTTCGGAAACCTGTTAAGTGTGTTCCTCCTTCATGTGTATTGATATTATTCACGTAAGCATGAATATTCTCGGTATAAGAAGTATTATACACCATTGCAACCTCAACAGGAATACCATCCTTCTCTCCCTCCATGTAAATCACCTCTTCGATCAAAGGTTCACGGCTCTTATCAAGATATTTCACGAATTCTCTTAGACCTCCTTCTGAATGAAAAACCTGTGAGGGAGATTTTCCGTTTTCATCTTTCGAAGCCTCTCTTTCATCAGTAATCGTTATTGTTATTCCTTTATTTAAGAATGCTAGTTCTCGCATTCTGGCTTTTAAGGTCTCGTAACTATACTCAATCGATTCAAAGATAGACGCATCGGGCTTAAACGTAATGATTGTTCCCGTTTCACTTGATACACCGATCTCTTTTACGTCGTACTGAGGAACACCGATCTTATATTCCTGCTGAAATATTTTTCCGTCGCGGTGAATAACTGCTGAAAGTTCTGTAGACAAAGCATTCACACAAGACACCCCTACTCCGTGCAAACCACCCGATACCTTATATGTATCCTTATCGAATTTACCACCGGCATGAAGAACCGTCATTACGATCTCCAGCGCAGATTTGTTTTCTTTTTTATGGATAGAAGTTGGTATTCCACGACCATTATCTTCAACAGTAATAGAATTTCCTTCATTGATTGTCACTCGAATGGTATCACAGTAACCACCCATCGCCTCATCGATTGAGTTGTCTATCACCTCATATACGAGGTGATGCAAACCTTTCACACCGATATCACCGATGTACATCGCAGGGCGCTTCCTAACCGCTTCAAGTCCTTCTAATATCTGAATATTATCGGCTGAATAATCCCCCCTATTCTTTTCAACTTCACTCATGTTCTGAATTTACGTTATTAAGTAAAAGTATTTTTTCTACTGCGAAAAATGCAGGCAGCTACAAATATACGAAACGAATCTCTCTCTATTTTTGATTTAAAGGCTGTTTTTCCACGTTTTTATTAACAATTTAGTGTTCTTTGATGGTTTTACCTATAAAATCGGTTTAATAAGGCTTTAACTTTGTTTAAATCACGGAATTTCGAACAGTTGAAAGTTATAGGATGTACTGAAAAACATTTAATATAAAAAAGCCGAAGATAAATCTCCGGCTCTTCATCAAGTAAGTTTCAAGACGATCAATTTTGCGATACGACAAAGGATATCTTGGCATTTACACCATATGAAACGATTTTGTCATTCGAAACTTTGGCATTCATGTCTTTAATATAAACGGACTCTATGTTGTTAATACTTTTCGAGGCTTCCTTGACTGCATTGTTTGCTGCATCATCAAAGCTCTTTTCTGAAGTCCCTATAATTTCTATAACTTTTACTACACTCATAATTCTCTATTTTTTTGGTTCAAATAAATCATTCGATAATTTCTGTTCATTACAGCATGCTAGTTCTCGGATACAGCAAATGAAATCTTGGCATTCACTCCATATGAAACAATCTGCTCATCGGAAACCTTGGCATTCATATCTTTGATATATACGGATTCAATATTGTTTACACTTTTCGCTGCTTCTTTCACCGCATTCTTTGCGGCCTCATCAAAACTATGTTTAGATGTTCCTATAACTTCTATTACTTTAACTATACTCATATATTTATTTTTTTAAGGTTAAAAAATTATTCCCCTATAAATTATAAAATAAAATGCAGTTAAAAATTTAAATTTCACAGGATTAACAAAGTTTAAGAAAGATCAAAATGATTGTTGAAGGGTTTTACAAATTACAATCATGGCATTATCTGATTTAAGGATATTTCAATCTTAGCGGTTAACCGTATATTTGCAGCCGTGAAATTGTTATATCTTTTGCTAGGAAGTTTAATCTTTTTCCCCTGTATCGGGCAAGAAGAAGTTCCTTACTGCAACAGAGAAATAGCAGCTATCAGGACCACTAACGAGGTCAAGGTAGATGGAGTCTTGAATGAACAAAGCTGGAATATACCTTCGACGTCGTGTGTGTTCACTCAGGTCACTCCGGATGCAGGTGCTCCCTCCAAACAAAAAACGACGGTAAAAGTCCTCTACGACGATGAAGCGATATATGTAGGCGCGCACTGCTACGATAATCCTCGGGATATTTCACGCGTGCTTTCTCAGCGCGATCAGTACAATTCTAATACGGACTATTTCTCCGTAATGCTCGATACCTATCAAGATAAACTTAATGGATTCGTATTTTCAGTTTCTACGGAAGGCGTTCAGTATGACGCTAAAATTTACGCTGACGACTATAATTCAAAATTAAACATGATCTGGTACTCCGAAGTAAATCATACGGACAGCGGATATACCGTCGAGATCAAAATTCCTTATTCGGCCATACGTTTTGCCAAAAAGGAAATTCAGTCCTGGGGCATTAATTTTACCAGATACATCAGTTTGACACGAGAAGAATCTACCTGGCGGGGAGTACGTCCTGACTTGGATAACATTGTAACTCAAGCAGGAACCCTCAGCGGTATCCAAAATATCTCCCCACCTCCCCGACTCTTTTTCTCTCCTTATTTATCGGGATATGTAGAACACTTTCCGGGGCAGGGCGAGGACGGTTCCGACATTGGATTTGATCTAAATGGAGGCCTTGATCTTAAATACGGTATCAATGAGGCGTTTACGCTCGATATGGTTCTTATACCCGATTTCGGTCAGGTTGTAACAGACAATGTTGTACTTAACTTAAGTCCCTTCGAAGTTTATTTTGATGAGAACAGGCCATTTTTCAATGAAGGAACGGAGCTTTTTGAAAAAACCGGGCATTTCTACAGCCGTCGTGTAGGCGGCAACCCCATCAACAGCAGAAAAGTTTACCAGGATCTGAACGAAAACGAAACCGTATTATCCAACCCAAATAAAACCCCGTTGATAAATGCGACAAAACTTTCGGGGAGGACTAAACAAGGACTCGGTATTGGTGTTTTCAACGGTTTAAGTGGTCGGCAGTATGCGACGATCGAAGATACCTTATTACGGAAAAAAAGACAGTTCGAAACATCACCTTTATCGAACTACAATGTACTTGTTCTAGATAAAAATTTGAAAAACAACAGTGCTATCACCCTTACAAACACCAATGTCTGGAGATCCGGAGGAACTTATGACGCAAATGTTACCGCGCTTCAAACGAAATTAAATACAAGTGATAACACGTATTTCATTTTTGCGAACACAGCCCTTTCTCAAAAATACTTCTCCGATGAAAATATTTTCGGACATAACATGGGACTCTCCGTAGGAAAGCAGAAGGGAAACTTTCGGTATGACCTCAACTATAATGAAGAAAGCGACACCTATGACCCTAATGATCTGGGGTTTTTAAGAAATAATAATTCAAGAAATATTTCAGCTACACTCCGGTACAATATTTTTAAGCCCTTCTGGAAACTGAACAACTTCTCCGCGAATTTTTCCAATTTTTACAGCAGGCTGTATAACCCGAATGAATTCATCAACATGAGTTATAAAAGCAATATTTGGCTGACGAACAGAAAGTTTCATTCAATGAATATTAGTTTTGGCGGGACCTACACAGAAACAAAAGATTTTTTTGAGCCGCGGACACCCGGTTATTTTTTCGTGATTCCTGTCAATTACGGAGGAGGTTTCATGATATCCTCCAATTATCAAAAAGCATTTGCACTGGATCTTCGAGTGAATACCCAGAACTATTCCTCGAGTGACTGGAGTGACTTCGATTATTTTATTTCTCCGCGCTTCAGAATAGGAAATAATATTTTCCTTGTTTATAATTTCAGTCAAAACATTAGTAAGGGACAGATCGGATATGCCATACCTTTTATCGGTAATCAACCAGAATCGGAAAACCCCCTCTTTGGAAAAAGGGATGTGAGCACTACCACAAATACGATAGATTTTAGTTATACCATCAATAATAAATCAGGAATCACGGTGCGATTAAGACATTATTGGTCAAGGGTAAATTACGAAGATTTTTTTGAGCTTGATAAAGGTGGTAGCCTGTTAGCCACGGAAATTGAAACATTAACAGATGAAGGCTTGCATAAATACAATACGAACTTCAATGCATTTAGTATAGACATGGTTTATCGCTGGATTTTCTCCCCCGCAAGCGAGATAAACATCGTTTGGAAAAATAATATTTTCACCGAAGATTCGGACTCACAGATCGCTTATCTCCAAAACCTGGAGCGTACGCTTTCTGCCGATCAACTGAACAGTGTTTCCATACGGATTGTCTATTTCATCGATTATCTCAATATCAAAAAATGGTGGAAGGGTTCAGTTCTTCAGTCAAAGAACCAGAATTGATTCTCTGAGTTACGATTTGCTTTTTCAGAAAACATCCTGTCGCCCCATCGGAGCTCATTTCATCCAGAATAAAAGAAACAAAAAAGGCCCTACCTTTTAAGTAAGACCTCTTTGGGTGGAAGATGGGTCTCGAACCCACGACCTCCGGAACCACAATCCGGCGCTCTAACCAACTGAGCTACAACCACCATAAAATTTTCCTTCAAACCTGTAAGGAAATCCGTCCTTTCGTTCGTGGAACGGGAGCGCAAATATAAGTAAATTCTAAAAATGATAAATATTCGACTGTTTTTTTTTCTTCATTTCCGTTTCATCCTCTTGATAAACATCCGCTGTTCATAAAGTGTTTATCGCGGACTGGTTTAAATGGATGCATCTCTTATCTTTGTATAAAAATTAAGTATGCTTAAAATAGGAGTGCTTGGAGCAGGCCATCTCGGCAAGATTCACATCAAACTGATCAAGGAACTCAAGGAGGATTTCGAACTCGTTGGGTTTTACGATCCGGACAAAGAAAATGCATCAAAAACCGAAACTTCATTCGGTGTAAAGTCTTTCCCTTCTATTGAGGAGCTTATCGATGCAGTAGATTGTGTGGATATTGTTACTCCTACATTGAGTCATTTCGATTGTGCTTCCATGGCCATCAAAAAGTCAAAGCATGTATTTATTGAAAAGCCTGTCACTCAAACGACCGGCGAAGCCAAATCATTATTATCACTGGCTCAGGAAGCCGACGTTCAGGTTCAGGTGGGACACGTAGAACGATTCAACCCTGCTTTTCGCGCTGCTCTGCCCTTTTTAAAAGACCCAATGTTTATTGAGACACATCGACTTGCTCAGTTTAATCCGCGCGGAACAGATGTTCCTGTAATATTGGATCTCATGATACACGATATCGATGCTATTTTAAGCGTTGTGAAGTCACCTGTTCGACGAGTTTCCGCTTCGGGAGTGGCTGTGGTTTCTGAAACACCCGATATAGCCAATGCCAGGATAGAATTTGATAACGGTTGCGTAGCTAATTTAACCGCTTCACGTATTTCATTGAAAAATATGCGTAAATCGCGCTTTTTTCAAAAAGATGCTTATATCAGTGTTGATTTTCTGAATAAAGAAATGGAGGTTGTTCAAATGGAAGATCTCGAGGGGGAACCCGGTCCTTATGACATGATTATGGAAATGGGAGCCAATAAACCCTCCAAAAAAATCATTTTTGAAAAACCCGATATTGAGCCTACAAACGCTATTCTTGAAGAACTTCGTTCTTTCGCGCATGCAATAAATACTCATACGACACCCACAGTGAGCATTGAGGACGGCTTGAACGCACTTGAAGTCGCCGAGCAGGTGCTAAGTAAACTTAAAATGAACGGAAACAACCTTGAAAGTAATATTCATTAATACTTTTCGTTCTTTCTTATAGAATGACTATTCATGAAACGATATTTTACCTTTTTACTGATTCCTTTGCTATTTACCTGTGCGAAACCACAACCGGAAACCTCCTGGTTGATAATTGAGCCCTGGGAAATGACTGCAAACCCGAACGTTTCACCCGGTTCTCAAGGTGAACTCACGCATGCCGTGACCGAGGCCTTTGTTAATATGGATGGCAAGATGCTCGGGGTATTCACGCTGCCTGCCAAAATACCCGTTATTGGATCGGGAAATCACGAGTTCATCCTAATTCCTGGAGTACGAAACAATGGAATTTCCGCTACGAAAAAGAGGTACCCCTTTCTGGAACAGTATACTAGCGCCGTTAATCTCGTTGTGAACGATACGGTAAGCATATCACCGGTCACTCACTATTTTGAAGGTTTAACCTTCCTGATTGAAGATTTCGAAAATCCGGCCATTCAGTTTGATTACGCCAATGAATCCAATACTCAGATTACCCTTGCCGATGATCCTGCGGTACTAAAATGGGGCAATTTCTATGGTCAGGTAATCTTAAACGACACAGACTCATTGATGTCGGCCCTTAGCACTTTCGGACAGGTATTTCCAAAAGGAGGAGCCGAGGTCTATCTTGAACTTGATTTCATGAATTCCAATTCTATGCTAACTCAGGTAATCTCGTATGGAAACGGAAATTATTTTAACGACCCGTATATTCAGCTCAACCCACAGGAAACACCCGAATGGAAACACATTTATATTGATTTGAAAGAAATCGTTTCCACCCGTAATAATGCGACATTCAATGAAATTGGACTCACGGCAGTACTTGATCAGGTGGGCACACAAAAATATATTTATCTGGATAACATCAAAATTATTTACAATTAGATGAATTCCAGGTTGATTAAATTCGCATTCATTGCAGGAGATATTTTAGCAGCGGTGCTGTCCTGGGCTATCTTTTTCTATTTCCGTAAAACGTACGTAGAAAACACGGAGTTTACCATTACTCCTCAATTTTATCTCGGGATTGCAATTATTCCGACATTCTGGTTCGCACTTTATTTTGTTCTCGGTACATACAATGACCTGCGGAGAATGTATTTCATGAAGGTTCTGGCCCTGTCATTCAAATCTATTTTGCTAGGTACCCTCGTCATATTTTTTCTTATCATTCTTGACGACGAGATCCAAAACTACAATTCCTATTATACGCTGCTCGGAGGAGCATTTTTTATTCACCTGATCATTACACTGATCCCAAGACTCTTTTTAACCAAAGCCATCGTTTCACGCATCCATAAGAGAAAAACAGGATTCAGAACACTGCTCATAGGAGGAAGTAAAAAGGCGATAAGCATTTATAAAGAGATTAACAGCTTACCGAAAGGAACAGGCAATGAGTTTATTGGTTTTGTCAATTTGAACGGAATTGACAAGGAACTAGAAAGTGAGATTCCCTACCTCGGCCATGTTAAAAACCTGGAGGAAGTGCTCGATGAATACGGTGTTGAAGAGGTAATTATTGCCCTGGATAGCACCGAACATGAGCGATTGAGTCAACTCATCACCCGCATTCAGGGAAGGGACATAAAGATTAAAATAATGCCGGATATGTTTGATCTCCTCAGCGGAAGCGTCAAAATGACCAATATTTTTGGTGCTGTGCTCATAGAAGTGAACGAGGAGATCATGCCTTTCTGGCAATTTGTTGTCAAAAGAATGATGGATATCCTGCTTTCTTTAATCGCGGTTATACTATTGCTTCCTGTTTACATAGTACTGGCAATCATGGTTAAAACTTCCTCAAAAGGACCCGTATTCTTTTTGCAGGAGCGCATCGGAAAACACGGCCGTCCGTTCCGAATTATCAAATTCAGAACAATGTACGTCGGTGCAGAAAAAAACGGCCCTCAACTCTCCTCCTCGACCGATTCACGGATCACAAAAACGGGTCGTTTCATGCGGAAAGTAAGACTTGATGAAACACCCCAGTTCTGGAATGTACTGGTAGGTGAAATGTCTCTCGTGGGACCCAGACCGGAAAGAAAGTTTTTCATTGATAAGATCGCAGAGAAAGATCCTCAATTCCTGCAGCTGACAAAAGTGAAACCCGGTATTACCTCCTGGGGGCAGGTGAAATATGGATATGCGGAAAATGTGAATGAAATGGTTCAAAGAATGAAGTTTGATCTGTTGTACCTTAAAAATATGTCTATAGCACTGGATCTTAAAATAATGCTTTATACAATTGCAATCATTTTAAAGGGTTCCGGAAAATAAGAGGAATAATTTTTGTTTAAGTCCTAAAAAATAATTTATGCTCAAAGTCTTCTTGTTCAGTTTTATTTTCTTGGTGAGTCCCTTCGGATTCAGTCAGGGAGAAACAGAAAAAAAGGTATTGAATTACATCAATCAGGTGAGAACTAATCCTCAGAAATTTCTCGAAGAGATTGCGAAACCCTATATCAAAGAAAAAGAATTAGATAATAACCGATATGCACGCTCACTTATCAGGGAACTCACCAAGCTCACCCCGCGTGACTCCCTTTCCTTCGATCCGAAACTCCAATTGATGGCAGAAAAATTCCGGGAAGAAGCAGGCAGAAAAGGAATTCTGGATCATGTTCGGATTAAACAGAGGTTCGATCAGTACGCTCCACACGTGGAAATTACCGGGGAAAATCTTCAGTTCGGTTTTGATCAAGCTTTGGATATTGTTATGGATCTTTTGATAGACGAAGATATACCCGATGCAGGACATCGACGCAACATTCTCGATTCGGACTTTTCAGTGATCGGAATTGCCGTAGGTACTCATAAAACTTATGATTTTATGACTGTCATGGAATTCGGTGGTTTTTCGGAAGACAACTAATCCCCTCCTATAGAGTCCCGCAACGATGAGCAACTTTTTCCGGTTTCAGGCAACTGCGACCGTTGGAAATGATAATATTTCGCGTCATCAAATAATTCCATAAAAATGGGAATTAAATAACAGTTAAATTTTATCTTTGACCTCGATGGAAACGCAAATCATTCTGAATAAGAAACATTTTGATTTAACCCTGCAAAGGCTCTGTCGACAATTGATTGAAAATCACAACGATTTCTCTAACACCGTTTTAATTGGACTTCAGCCACGCGGGGTGCGAGTTCTCGATCGTCTAAAACGAATGCTGGAGGAGATTCTTGACAAACCTGTACAGTGCGGCACCCTGGATATTACCTTTTATCGGGATGATTTCAGGCGAAGAGAAAAACCGCCAATTCCGAGTGTTACGAATATAGATTTCGGACTTGAAAACAAACAGGTGGTTTTGATCGATGATGTACTTTATACAGGTCGAACCATTCGTTCGGGACTTGATGCGCTACTTGCATTCGGACGACCAAAAAAAGTAGAACTCCTAACCTTCATAGACCGTAGATTTAAAAGACATCTTCCGATTCAGGCGGACTATATAGGAAAAGCTGTTGATACACTAATTTCTGAACGTGTCTCGGTTGAATGGCAGGAAATTGAAGGAGAGGACAAAGTAATTCTTTATACACCGGAGGAAAATGGATAATCTGAGTACAGAACATTTAATTGGGATCGAAAATCTTACGGCCAAGGACATTGAAATCATTTTCAAAACAGCCGACAGTTTCAAAGAAGTCATTAATCGCCCAATTAAAAAAGTTCCTTCTCTCCGGGACATAACCATCGCCAATTTATTTTTTGAAAATTCTACCCGGACCCGACTTTCATTCGAACTTGCAGAAAAACGATTGAGTGCCGATATCGTTAATTTCAGTGCGAGTAGCAGTTCCGTAAAAAAAGGCGAAACACTCATCGATACGGTTAACAATATTCTTTCCATGAAGGTTGACATGGTTGTCATGCGACATCCAAACCCGGGTGCAGCCAAGTTTCTCTCTGAACGGGTAAATGCAAAAGTTATCAATGCCGGAGACGGAACGCACGAACATCCAACTCAAGCCTTGCTGGACTGTTATTCAATCAGGGAGAGATTTGGAGAGGTAAAAGGTAAAAAGGTCGTGATTGTTGGTGACATACTCCATTCGCGTGTAGCTTTATCCAACATTTACGCCTTAAAGAAACTGGGGGCAGAGGTGATGGTCTGTGGTCCAACTACGCTTATTCCAAAACACATTCATACACTTGACGTGAAGGTCGAACACAACCTAATGAAGGCGCTTGAATGGTGTGATGTTGCCAACATGTTAAGAATACAGCTGGAAAGACAAGATATTCAGTTTTTTCCTACAATCCGTGAATACACGATGCTCTTCGGCCTTAACAAACAGATCCTCGATAGCCTTGAGAAAGAAATCGTAATCATGCATCCCGGCCCTATCAATCGCGGCGTTGAGATCACTAGCGACGTTGCCGACAGTAAGCAATCGATCATTCTTAACCAGGTGGAAAACGGTGTTGCGGTAAGAATGGCCGTAATATACTTATTGGCGTCTAAAATCAATCGTGAATAAAATTTTCTTATTTTTGAACAAAGCTAATAACGAATGAATTTTCTAGTTGTAGAACAAAATAAGTATAGTGTAATAACTTCTCAGGTCGATAAATTAAACGCTACAAATGCTCCGGAATTAAAAAGCACGTTGGTCACCTTGAATAAAAACCATGTGAATAACATCATAATAGATCTTTCAAAGACTTCTTACTGTGATTCATCAGGTTTGAGCGCTATCCTTACCGCCAACAGGCTTTGCAAAGACTCCGGCGGAAAATTCATCCTGTGCGGTTTGCAGCCTAATGTTCAAAAAATGATTGAAATATCCCAGCTACACAGGGTATTGAACATTGAAGAAGACCTGGATGCTGCCGTGAGCGCATTATAAAAGGAAAAATCATGAGTTTTGACGTTACCATTCTGGGAACGGGATCTGCAATTCCCACGCTTCGTCGTGGAGCCACATCACAATTTGTAAACTGTCAGCAACGCCACATTCTGATCGACTGTGGAGAAGGTACCCAGTTACAAATGCGTAAATTCAAAATTAAATTTCAACAAATTGACATCGTTCTGATTTCTCACCTACACGGCGACCATGTATTCGGACTTCCCGGTTTGTTAAGTACAATGAATCTGCTGGGCAGAGATAAAGGTATTAGGATATTTGGACCCACCGGTATAAAAAAACTCATCACAACTCAACTCGAGCAAGTGGGATTAAATAAGGTTTTTCCGCTTGAAATATCTGAGATAGATGCTGAAACGAATGGACTCATTTATGAGGATAAATGTATAGAAATTCAAACGTTCCCTCTCGTTCATCGCATTCACACGCAGGGTTATCGGATTCAGGAAAAACCGGGTAAGCGACGCCTGATCAAGAAAGAATTCGATAAAACGGGTGTAAGTGTGGCGTATATAGATAAGTTATTGAATGGCCAGGACATCATCGATAATGAAGGAAGGGTCGTTCGCTCCGAGGCTGTATCGTTACCACCCAAACCTGTCAAATCTTACGCATTTTGTTCGGATACTGCTTATCACGCACCGATAATCGATGCGGTAACAGGCGTGGATCTTCTTTACCACGAAGCTACCTTTCTTGAGAAAGAAAGTGAAAGAGCGAGTGAAACATACCACTCCACTGCTAAGCAGGCTGCAACAATAGCTTTGAAAGCAAAAGTCAAAAGGCTAGTACTTGGACACTTTTCCGCCCGATATAAAGATGCCGAGGCGCATAAAAAAGAAGCTCAAACTATTTTCGAGGCAACATTTGTTCCCGAAGACGGGGAAAAATTCATTATTTGATAGCATAAACTGATCGCATGGAATTTATACGATCAATAATCTCTTCTTTCAGGGACTGAGGTTCGAGGACTTCCAGTTCACCTCCATAACTCATCAGTTCTCTTATCAATTCTTCCGATACACGCACAAAGAGGCTGAAAACCGTATATTGGTTGCCCGGTTCGATAATCTTTTGACTACTGTGAAATGGTTGAGAGTCTATATACTTCGCCGCCACGTTAGCTGCCCTAAACTTCACTTCAGCAGGTGCTATTTTATCACCGGCAGTGATACCAATTGAATGTTTAAAGAAAAGATCAGGATCAAAGCCCTTCGGTTTTGTTCCCGGCTGATCAGAAATCTCAAGGTTCTCCATCCTGTCCAATGCATAAGTAATGACCTGTTCTTTAACAAGATCGAAACTGATCAGATACCAGCGATTTCTGTATTCTTTGAGAAGAAGCGGAGTCACTTTTCTTCGTTTTTTATTTCCCGATACAAAACTTGCATAGTCAAAATAAATCGTGCGTTGATTTTTTATAGCATTGAGCAACGGAGAGAGGTATTCACTTCCGGTCATATTGTTACCGGTTTCAAACTGTACAAATTGCTCGGAATCTTCCGTTTTGCTTTCCTTACTCACATTGATCCTGTCAATGATCTTATTCAGCGCAAAATCGAACTGTCTGAAAATTTCCGTATCTCTAAATTGAGACAAGGTGCTTAAGGCAAACTGAATTGAATCTATATCATCTTCTGAAAGAGGGATTTCATTGATGCTAAAATCGGGATCCGTATAATAATATCCCTTATGCTTTTTACTATATTTTATCGGAGCGTCGTGTTCCATACGCATCGCGAAAAGGTCTTTCTCAATCGTTGAATCACAGATATGTTCACCTTGAGAATCACCGAATAAAGCTTCTTCACATGCGTATCGGAGATCCAGCTTGGAAGGATACGGCTTATAAGGGTTTCTGAGGCACTTATCCAGCACTCTGTAGCGAATCAGGGCATTTTTGATATGTGGCACAGTGATTTTCTTTTGAATTCGATCAAAAATAATTACTTCGATGCATTTAAGCCTAAAGAGTTCATTAATTTTGTTACAAAAAAAATGAAGTTTCTTTTTCCTCTGTTTTTGATTCTGTTTGTTTATTCCTGTGTGGAAGAAACCAAAGTGAACGATCAGCAAATAGAAAAAAGGCTGTTATCCGGCGAATTTGAGGCTTACAGTCACCTACCCAGTGTACCGTGTGACAGTCTTTTTCAGGATTCCACGGGTATGTATTACCGCTATGATTCGCTCTTTACGGGGGAATGTTACCTGAATTATCCAAATATGGATAGTCGCTACGAGATTCGGCAGATATTTAAGGGCAAACTTCATGGGAACAGGATCCTATTATCTCCGAAAGGCGATACACTGAACCGAAATATTTACAATCATGGTGAATTAGTAAGAAAATCCGTAGGGAAAGAAGAACAGATTCATTGCGATTCTCTCGTATTAAAACTGATGCCTAACGGAAAAGAGGTTGTGGAATATTTAGGCAATCCATTTACCGGTAAATGCGTGCGCTATTTCCCGGCACCGGACACCAACCAGATTTATCTTCAAATACCCTATAAACAAGGTAAGATCCACGGTACAATGATCTTCTATAGCAAACAGGGGAAAGAAATCCTGACAGAAGATTACAGGGAAGGTGAAAAATTATAAGGAAGTTACAGTTAAAACTGTCTCAATATCTGAATGCGTTTTTCGATCGGGGGATGTGTAGAAAACAATCCTCTCAATCCACCAAACAGATTCGCAGAAGTATCTTCGGGAGCATTTTCGATAAACATCTGCTGAATATCCTCACTCTTCACCGCATCAACATGATGATTTCTCGATATTTTCTCTAGCGCACTGGCCAGCGCATCCGGTTTTTTCGTCATTTGAGCGGCTCCCGTATCAGCGAGATATTCTCTCTTCCTACTCAAAGAAAACTTAAAAAGAATCGATAACAAATAAGCGACAAGTGCTATGACCAGTATAATGATCATTCCCTTTCCATCATCTTTTCTGCGATTTCTCGAAGTTCCTCCGTAAAGTACACTGCGAAAAGCCACCTGGACAACGAACGAAAATATCCCAACAAAAATGATGGTCACTATAAGTAACCGAACATCTTTATTTCGGATGTGCATGAGTTCATGCGCAATAACACCCTCCAATTCATCGTCATCCAATTTTTCGATTATTCCACGTGTCAGGGTGACTGTATAGCTTTTCTGGTTCAAACCACTGGCAAATGCATTCAGTGCAGGGCTTTCAATAATACGTAAATTAGGCATGGGCATCCCAACACTCATGCAAAGATTTTCAGTCAGATTATACACTCTTTTGTTCTCCTTTCTTTCGAGTGACTTAGAACGTGCCGCAGAATTAATCATCGATGAATGTGAAAAATAGGCTATTACAAACCAAATCCCAACAACAATGATCGTCGGAATCAAGACAGGGATAAAAGTCTGATTGGTTTCTTCAATTGTCGGAGCACCTTGTTCATCAAAGTTCATAAAAAAAACAACCGCGTAAACCATTAGTAAAACAAGCACGGGAAAGGCCACTAACAACAGTACCGATTTCCTGTTATTCCGGCTGATCTGCTCTTGCATTCCAATATACTCCATGGAGGGAAAAATTAAGTCTCGTCCGGTAATTCCAATAAGAATAACCGCTCGTTTGGGATTTTTTTAAAAATTAAAACTTGATCTCAGGAGCTTTATCCATAACCTCACGCTGCGATTCTCCAATCTCAAACATTGGTTCCTCTTTAAAACCAAACATTCTTGAAAAAAGTACATTGGGAAATTTCTGAACAGAGACATTGAGTTCCTTGGTTGAAGAATTGAAAAATCTTCTTACCGCAGCCAATTTATTCTCAATATCAGAAAGTTCTTCCTGCAGTTGCATGAAATTCTGATTAGCCTTTAATTCAGGATATGCCTCCACTTGAATGTTCAGTCCGCTCAATGCCGTAGTTAGTTCCTTTTCAGCAGCGATCTTCTCATTTACACCGCTGGCTGCCACGGCTTTTTGACGAGCCTGAGTTACAGACTCGAGCGTACCTCGTTCGTGCTCCATATATCCTTTAACGGCCCCCACAAGTTGGGGTACGAGATCATGCCGTTGTTTAAGTTGGACGTCGATATCTGCAAAAGCATTGTCGCGATTCTCTCTCAAACGAACCAAAGTATTATAGATAGCCGCTATCCAAACCAATATTATAATTACAACCAATAAGGCGATCCAAATTCCACTCATTTTCTTATTTTTTTAATTAATCAAATGTACAATTTTATTTAAAATTACCGACTTTTATCTCAGTATTTGATTTAAACCAATTCAACGTAACCTATCGTAAATGGCCGGTTATATCTAAAACTCTTGAATCATGCAAAAATATACTCTCATTCTTTTTAGCTTATGTTTTTTTCTTTCATGTTTTGCCCAAAAAGACAGTTTGTATCTTTATTTTGAAATCGGATCGGTTGAACCTAATAAAAGTGAACTTCAAAAGCTAAAAAATATAATTCCGGCACTCCAAAACAAGGAAATTTCTCTGGTTGGCTCGGCAGATACGACCGGATCAGAATCGGTCAATACAGAACTTTCAAAGAGCAGAGCAACATATATCAGGTCATTTTTGATCACTCAGGGTATAGAGGAGGTGAATATTGTGAAAATCTCGTGGTTAGGAGAATCAAACTCAAACAGTGAATTAAGTAAGAATCGTAACGTTTTGATCATTTCGGAAAGACCTACGCCGGCAGAGCAAGAAGTACAAACAGTGGCCGATTTTAAATCTAAAACTTTTGATGCGGAGATCAATCAGGAAACATTTGACAAGATCGTAAAAGGACAGATTCTGAATATTCAGGGACTTGAATTTGTTCCGGGGACCGCTGATTTAATGCCGAATTCCCAAAATGCTATGGAGAAGCTTTACACTGTTCTAAAAAATAACCCGGGACTGAAAATAGAGATACAGGGACATATCTGCTGCCAGGAAAGAGGCGACGGAACAGATCTTCGCACAGGAATAAAAAATTTATCTGTAATCCGAGCCAAAACGGTATATCATCAGCTAATTGAGCGGGGGATTGAAGAAGAAAGGTTACAATTTCAGGGTTACGGATCCTCCCAAAAGCTCGTTGAAGAGGACTCGCCCGAAAATCAGCAAAGAAACCGCAGAGTAAGTATTCTGGTTATTGAGAAATAAATTGATAGATCATTTCTCATCCTCTTCCTTTCTTCCGGAAACCTTATCTCTTTTGTCATGCACCTTTTTAGACCAGGTCCTTCCGATGATAAGTAGAAGAATTATTACTCCTGCCAGAATCATCGCAGTTGTCGAATTCCACAGACTCTGCCCTTCTTCTCCGGCTTCTGTTTCAATATTCTGTGGTATCTGTGCAAAGGTATATCCTGCGAGAAATATACTGAAAACGAATTGTAGGATTAAATGCTTCATATAATAAAGATAGTAAAAAAATTTAATTTTCCGGATTAAGAACAAGGATCGGCTCCTTCAGAGAAATGACTTCAGTTCAAAAGAAAATTCGGTACACCTCTCGAATATGCTCGTTCTATTCTTCCCTCTTTATTCTGAAACAACAAATACACCTCAAGGTTCAGTTGTGGGTTGGATTGTATAAATTCCAGGGTCTTTTCAACTCCCATGGCCATAAATGCCGTAGCATAGGCGTCTGCGGTAGAAGCTTTTTTCGAAATCACGGTAGTGCTTAGTAAATTATGTTCAACAGGACGTCCGGTTTTAGGATCTATTGTGTGGCTGTACTTCTTTCCATTTTTCTCATAAAATTTCCGATAACTCCCTGAAGTGGCAACAGAAATATTTGTAAGTCCAAGATAATTCTCAAGTTTTCGCGCACCCTGACCTGTATTATTCGGCACTGGTTCATCGATTCCTATTACCCAAAGATTATTCTCATTATTCACACCTTTAACGCGTATTTCCCCACCGATTTCGATGAAATAATTCATTTGTCCCTTTTCATCCAGATAATTGGCCACAGCGTCCACCGACTGGCCTTGAGCGATGGCATTAAAATCCAACTGAAAACGCTTATCCTTCTTAATGAGTTTACCATCCTTCATTACATGATGAAGTCCTTCTTTAAACCCGGTAAACTCCAGTATACTGTCTATGATATTCTCGGAGGGAGGATTTTCAATATCCTGAAAAAATCCCCAGGCTTTCACCAATGGAAATACCGAAGGATCAAATGCTCCTTTAGTCTTTTCGTAGACCTCCATACTTTGCATATAACAGTCTTGAAAAAACTTAGTTTCAGTTATCATCAATGAATCCGAAGCATTAAATTGAGATACCAGTGAATTCGGAATATAACCTGAAAGCTCCCGATCAAATTCACTGAAAAGTGTATTTATTTCCTCCGGAGACAGATAAAGGGTATCATCGCTGGTTTTAATCGTAAAAGTGGTTCCCTGTGTGAGTCCCTGAATAATTTTAGGTTCGACATACCAGGCCGTTTCTTCGTTGATTTTTAATGAATCTTCCTTATCCTCGTTTAAGTTTTCAATTGTATCCGTTGATTGCTTACAACCGGTTATAAAAAATGCTAAGACAACAATTTTAGAAATGGTGCTCAAGATTCGCATTTTCGGTTCCTTTTATCCATGACGCTTCTGTGATGGGTTGTCCGTTCTTACTATATGTTACTGCGTTTCTGGTTTGTATGCGGATATATACTTCACCCCTTCCATCCTGAACCACAATTCTCCTCGTAACGATTCTGACCGGAAGTCCGTCTTTGTCTCTTCGTACGTAAGTTTCCTGAGATACTCCTTCCGGAAAATCCTCACCCAATGAATTTGCGATTACAGGATCAAAGTCTGTTTTACCATTTTCAAGATCATCCAAATAAGACTGGGTTTTAAGCTTTTTGTTTTTCTCCTCTTCTAGTCTGATATTTTTACCGGCATTGATTGAAGTCTCCATGGCTTTGATCGTTTCATTGTTTTCTTTACGCAATTCTTCTTTGTCCAGGTGTGTATTTTTTTCTTTCTGTTCAATAAGTTCAATTTCGCTCACCGTTTTGCGACGTTCATATTGTTCCTCATCAGATTTCAGCTTTTCAGAACGATTCAGTAAATCCTCCTGTCTTTTCACTTCCTCATTCAGAGCCAGAAGGTCTTCTTTCATTTTTTGTTCACCTTCCTGTTTCAATTGATTGATTTTTTCAACATATTCCACACTGTTGATATGCTCTTCTTTTTCTTCATTAACCGCTAACCGTTCTTGCTCAGCTTTTTCCTCCTCAAGCGCAGTAATCTTTTGAACCGTCTCCTGACGAGCATCGTCCTTATCAGCCTGAGATTCTTTGTATTGTTCAGAAGCCCTGTCTAAAAGCGCATCCGCTCTTAAGCTTTCCTCATAAGTCTGTCTTTCTTCTTCGGACTTTTTGCGCTTAAGATTCCCCTCCAGCAGGGCAATATCGTTGATGAGTTGCTCCTGGATCACAGCTTTTTCGTCACGACTTTCATCTTGTTTCAATTCAGCAAGCAGGGCCTGATCATGAATATTCTGAATCTTATCATAATTCTGTTCCTCCTCTGTTCTTGATTTAATATCTCTGGCCTCCTCGATCGCTTTAATCTTTTCGACATTCTCCTCACGCATCTCAACAGATCTTAATGCATCATCGCGCACATTTTCAGCTACGACCTCCAGCTGCTGATTGCTTTTCTGTGTATCCATTTTTTCGCGTAAAGCCTCTGCTCTGCTCTGAGCCTCATATTCGTTTTCAACTTCTTTAATCTTTTCGATAGTTTCGTCTTGTTCTTGTTTAGAAAGAACGGCTTTCTCACTAAGTTCTTCGCTGATCTCTTCGAGTTGTTCGTTGGTTTTCTCAGTGTTCGCTCTGTCGAGGAAAATCTCTTCCCTCAATTGTACCTGGTGATCTTCCAGAATATTGTTGATTTCCTCAGCGTTATTAAAACTAATTTTCGACTTTTCAGATTGAATATCCAAGTATTCGTCAGCTATATAAGTCAATTCTTCATTACCCCGAAGGTGCTCATTTCGTTCGTACATGTTTTCCTGAATTCTTTGTTCCTTGATGCTGAATTCCATGTCTTCGATTTCTGCTGCAACCGCAAGTCTTTCTTCTTTTTCCTGGGTAAATTCCTCAGTACGACTATCTCTGATACGTACAATCTCATTCTGATAAGCCAGGTGTTCTTCGTAATCAGAAAGGTTTTTTTGTTTGAAATTCAATTCATTTTTTTCAATTTCATTGAGCACATTCTGAGTTCTTTCAGCTTTGCGCTGAGCTTCGGCCTGCTCTAGCAGAGCCATACCTTCAATGATAGAAATTCCTTCATTTTCACCCAGATTTTCCAGGGCTACTTCGTTTTTCGCAGGAGGGTTCAAGATAGCTCTTATTTCTGCCAACCTATCTTTGGGATATTTATCATAGTTCCTTAATTTCAAAGCCCTTTCATAAAGAGATTTCGCTTTGGTGTAATTTTCCTCGTCGAAATATTCATCCGCTTTGGTGAGGATTTTCTGGTACCTTTCTTCATCACCCGTTGTTACCTTCTTTTTTGCCATTTGTACACTTTCCTCAACGCGTCTTATGGCATAGGCATCGTTACTCTTTATACGCAATGCCTCTTCATATTTTTCCTTCGCTTTTATATACTGCTTTTGATCAAAAAGTTTATCAGCTTCGTTTATAAACGCATTAAACCTCTTGTTTTCTTCAGAGGCCAGAGATTCCTCTTTAGCCAGATCATCGAGAATTTGCTGTGTTTCACTAATCCGGTCAGAGGCAAATTTGTCTCCAGGTTTAACTGAAAGTGCCTCTTTATACAAATTAAGCGCCTTATTATAATTCGCTCCATTGAATTCCTGATTGGCACTAGCGATAATATTTCTATATTTTTCCAGTTCACCCTCCTTCTCTGCAAGAATCATAGCCTCTTCGGCTTTTTTGATCTGCGCATTCGCGTAATCATCATTTTCCTTAACCCCCAAAGCCTCTTTATATAAATCGATACTCTCTTTATAATTTTTAGCCATGAATTCCCTGTCAGCCTTATCAATAAGGTCACTGAATTTCTTTTCCTTATTATTCTGGGCCGCTATCTGATCGATTAGCGCTTGATATTCCTTGATTTTCTTTTTAGGAAATTCTTCAGACGGCTTCAGTTTAGAAGCTTCTTTCAAGTGATCTACAGCCTCCTGATATTTGAAATTTTGCGCTGCAACCTCTGCAAGATCGAGTTTATCCTGATATTTCTTATTTATTTCCTCTTGTTCTTTTAAGTTTGCATCAGCCTCTGCCTTTTTTCGCAGTTTTTCATCTATCTCTACAATTGCTTTCTGAGGAATAGGATCTGATGGTTTGGCGTCTTGGGCCTGACTGTAGAGTTCACGAGCTTCCTCCAGTTTTCCGGCATCATACTTTGTTTTCGCGTTGGCCAGTAATTGCTGATAGCTTTCTTCACTTTTAGCCAACAGATCTATTTTTTCCTTCGCCTTTTTCTTCATTTCGATAGCCTCAGCACCGTTTGGTTTGATTTCAAGGGCATCGTCATAGGCTTTTATTGCAGAAGAATAATCTTCCTTATCAAATGCTGAATTTCCTTCTTTCAATGCAGCCTGATACTTCTCTTCGCGTTCTTTTTCTTTTTGAATTTCAGCTAATTTCAACTCAAGCTCTTTCTTTTTATTGATAGCAGTTGCATCGTTTTCTTTGTAAGCCAAAGCTTCTTTATATTTTTCCAGGGCCTGAGCATATTCCTTATTGCCTTCAAAATCCGCAGCCTTTTTCATGGCTTCCTGATACTTTTCCTCTTTCTCCTTTTGAGAGGATAATTTTGAGAGTTCCAGGTCAATTATTTCAAGTTTACCCTTAATTTCTTCGCTTGATTTAATGTCTCGTGCAGCTAAATATTTACCTTTTGCTTCTTCCCATTTTTTCTGAGCAAAAAGCTGATCAGCTTCCATTTTAAGCTTATCGAATTCTTCCTGTTGTTTTTTATCGGCTAAGAAATTTTCTTTAGCTTTTCGTGTTTCATCAAGAAGGTTACTGGCCTTGGTGTTGTTCTTGTCAATACTTAAGATCTCTTCATACGAGGCAATCGCAGCATCCCAGTTATTCTTTGCTTTATCTTCAGCAGCTTTATTGAATAGGCTTTCAATTTTTTTATTCTGTTCAGCAAGTTTTTTACTCGATTCAATTTTTTGCTTGAGATCCTCCAGTCGTTTCAAAACATGATCATTATCCTTGATAACGTTGTTGGCCTCCTGATACATCTTCTGAGATTCCTCCCATTTTTCCTGTCTGAATAGTTCGTCTCCCGTAGATACAAGTTCATCAAATTTCTTTTTGGTAGCCTCAGCCTCTTTGTTTTTCGCTATTTCCGCTTCTGTTTTCTTTTTGCCTTCAATAGCTGTCAGGTTATTTTTATCCAGGGCCAAAACTGATTCGTATCCCGTCAGTGCAGACTGATAATCCTTGTTCTCAAAACTCACCTTCGCACTTTCCAAAAGCAGGGCGATTTTTTCCTGTTTCTCAGTATCCTTTTTAAGTTCCTCGAGCTTCTTAACCGCTGCCTCCTTCTTCGCCACAGCCTCGGGAGTAGACATGATCTTTAGCGCTTCGTTATAGGTCTTCACGGCATCTTCGTACTGTTCCGAGCTCACAAGATTGTCAGCCTGGATGATGAGTTTGTCAAATTCATCTTTTTGTTTTTTCAATGCTTCATTTTTAGAAATATTCTCCTCAGCGATTCTTATTTGATCCTTCGGATAAGAAGCATCTTTGTCATAACCCAAAGCCTCTTGATATTTCACTATAGCCTCCTGAAACTTATTTTCCTTGAAAAGCTTATCAGCTGAAGCAACTGCCTGATCATACTTAGCTTTGTTTTCCTGCTTGTTTTTTTCATCAGCCAGTTTTTCATCAATGGCCTTTAACTGATCTTTCGGATAAGCTTTATCAGATAATAATTTAGAGGCTGCAACATATTTCGCTCTGGCTTCGTTCCATTTGCTTTCCTTAAATAACTGATCTGCTTCCGTAATAAGTTTGTTGTATTCTTTTTCCGCGCTCTCTTTTTGTTTTAAATCCTTTATTTCATTTATTTTGTCAACAGGGAACTGTTCCCCCGGTTTCATTTTAAGTGCTTCATTATATTTGTCGATGGCCTTATCATATTCTTTGTTTTTCGTAAGGTTTTCTGCAGCATCCAATAAATTTTGATACGCCTGATTCGCTTGCTTATTTGCAAGCTCTTCCTCTGCCTTCTTTTGAAGAATATTTTCAATTTCTATGATTCTTTTATTCGGATGAGCTTCAGTCTCTTTACCTTTAATTTTTATTGATTCTTCATACTTTGCAAGAGCCTCATTATATTTTTCCTCTTTGAATAATGCATCTGCTTCTTGAATCAGTCTGTTATATTCTGCCTCTTTTTCCTTACTTTTTGCATCTGCCTCTGCAAGAAGATCATCAATTTTCTTTTTCATTTTATTGTATACCTTCCTGTCCCAATCCATTACAAGGGACCGTTCATCGTATTCCCACGTTACAACGGGTTCATTCTCCAAAAAAGAAAAATCCACACCGGGTCTATCCTTGAAAAGTTCAATATCTACCGGTGGCATAATTCTTCCTCCTATTGGGATATCTTCTCCATTTATTCCTCGCAAATCAATACTCATTGTCTTTGTAACATAACCAGGCTTAGAATATTCAATCTTATATATCTTCCCAATAGGCATTTTGACCGTGTATCCTCCATTCCCTGAAGTCGTCGTACTATAAGCAACAGATCCGTCAGCAATGGCCTTAACAGATACCCCACTGAGTTTCTTACCTTCATCCTGATCACTGATCTTACCCTCAAAAACGACCTCCTGACCGAACGTAACGCTCAGTAAAACAAGAAAAAAGGTTAAAACGGAATACTTTAGTTTCATCACATACATAGAACGGATTTCAGTACACCATGTTACAAGAATCGTTCATTTTTTTATGGTTAAACACACAAATATCGTTAAAATTACGCGAATTAAATACAAAACAACGCATGCTCGAATATTCAAAATTAAGTTACTGGGAAAAAGACTTGTTTATCAATGATTTGGATGTTATAATAGTTGGTGGCGGAATCGTTGGTTATTCTGCAGCAATCAGTCTGAAAGAAAAATATCCAACCCTAAAAATCCTAATTCTTGAAAGAGGATACCTCCCTACCGGTGCGAGTACAAAAAATGCCGGATTTGCTTGTTTCGGAAGTCCTTCTGAACTGCTTGACGACCTCAGGAACATGTCAGAATCTGAGGTTACCGCCCTCATTAAAAAGAGATACGATGGTTTACAAATATTGCGCAGGAGATGTGGAGATGAAAACATTGATCTTCAGATATCGGGCTCCCATGAACTTTTTACAGATTCCAAAAAAGACAAGGAATTATTCGAGTCAGTAAAGGAAAAGCTTCGGCACCTAAACGAAATTGTTGAGCAAGCAACAGGCATAAAAGAAAATTTTTCTCTCAGCAAGGCAGATTTTGGCTTTAAAAACGTCAACGGACTTATTTTCAGCAAAGGGGAAGGCCAGTTACATCCGGGAAAAATGATGCGCAGACTCCATGAAATTGCAGTAGCTCAGGGAATAAGTATTTTTTTCGGTTCAGAGGTACAAAACTGGTCTGTAAATACCAATGATGAAATAGAGGTTGCTACCAGCCATGGAACATTGAAAACAAGTAAACTGATACTAGCCACCAACGGATTTTCGAAAGCAATTTGGCCCGATGCAGAATTAAATCCGGCAAGGGGTCAGGTACTTGTAACAGAGCCTCTGGAGAACATTAAATTTGAAGGCACCTTTCATTACGATGCAGGTTATGTTTATTTCAGAAATATTGGAAAACGAATACTGATCGGAGGAGCGAGAAACTTAGATCTTGAAGGAGAAACCACAACGGATTTTAAGAATTCCGAAATCATTACTGGCTCACTAAAAAATTTATTGTACGAAGTTTTATGTCCTGATTCAAAACCAAAAATAGCGTATTCATGGGCCGGAATAATGGGCGTAGGGAATGTTCGTATGCCCATTATTCAGGAAGTTGAGAAAAATGTTTTTGCAGGAGTGCGCCTTGGAGGAATGGGAGTTGCACTCGGAAGTCTGGTTGGCGAAAAACTGGCCGAAATGATAGAACCGAATCAGAGAAAATAATTACCTCATCCGAGGATTATAATTTTATTTATCTTCGCCGCATGGAGAAAAAATACGTGGAGGTCTGTTTTACCCCGAAAGATTACGAATATTTCAAAGGGAGGTTTGAAATAGTTGTGGTGATTGACGTATTAAGAGCTACATCAGCCATTTGTTCAGCACTCAATAATGGAGTTAAATCGGTGATCCCAGTAGCGACTATTGAAGAAGCAATGGCTTATCAGCGAAAAGGGTTTCTCGTAGGTGCCGAAAGACAGGGAGAGGTGGTTGAAGGTTTCGATTTCGGCAATTCTCCATACAGCTATATGAAACCGGAGTTAAAAGATCAGGAAATCGTTCTCTCCACAACGAACGGTACCAGAGCTATTCATATAGCACGAGAAGCAGAACAGGTCGTTATCGGGTCCTTGGTAAATCTAAAGGCGCTTACCAACTGGCTGAAAGTACAAAACAAGAATGTTCTCTGCCTTTGCTCTGGATGGAAGGATAATTTCAATCTGGAGGATACCATTTGCGGAGGAGCGATCACTTATGAATTACTGAATTCGGGAAAATTCACCTCCGACGAGGATTCGTCTGTTGCAGCTAAATATCTTTATCTTTCTGCAAAAGACAATTATGTAGGATTTCTTAAATCCAGCTCGCACAGAAGACGTTTAAAAAGGTTAAATTTGAACGAGGATATAAAATACTGTTTAAATCCAAATCAAATGGATGTCATACCTATCTTGCGTAATGAAAAACTGGTTAATCTATAGCATCTCTGCCGCATTCACAGCAACGTTTCTACTTACTTCATTTCGAAAGGAAGTTACGGAAGAGAAACATGCTGAACACGGCTCTTGTCAACATGCACTCTGGGGATTTTTCGGCCATAAAAGAATCAATAGAATCGCGGTTTTTACCCTACCTCCGGAAATGTTTGGATTTTACAAAGAACACATCGAGTATATTACAGAGCATGCGGTTGATCCGGATAAACGTCGTTATGCAGTAGAAGGCGAGGCTCCCAGACATTACATCGATATTGATCATTACGTACCGGAGGGTGAAAATCCTTTTCTTGCAATGCCCCGAAAATGGGAGGAAGCAGTTGAAAAATATTCCGAAGACACGCTCCAGACCTACGGAATAGTTCCGTGGTACATACCCGTCATGAAACAAAAACTTACTTGGGCATTTAAAGAAAAAAATGTTGATCTCATCCTGAAATACTCAGCCGACCTTGGTCATTACATCGGTGATGCCCACGTGCCGCTTCACACCACTGAAAATTACAACGGAAAAATGACAAATCAGCGTGGTATACACGGTTTTTGGGAAAGCAGATTGCCGGAAATCAATGCAGACCAGTATAATTTTTTCGTCGGTAAAGCTAAATACGAACCGAATGTACTGGACTTTGCCTGGGATGCAGTAGAACAGTCCCATTATGCTTTAGACAGTGTTTTTCGTTTCGAAAAAGAGCTCACGGAGGAGTTTCCACCGGATAAAAAGTACAGTTTCGAACAGCGTGGAGCAACAACAGTAAGGGTTTATTCTTACGAATTCTCGCAGGCCTATCATGAAAAACTGAATGGTATGGTTGAAAGGAGGATGCGTCAGTCTATCATTGCCGTAGGTTCTATATGGTACACCGCTTGGGTTGACGCAGGACAGCCTGATTTGAACGAACTCGTAAGTAAAAAGCCTTCTGAAGAACTCATTGAGGCACAAAAAGAACTGGATGCACAGTTCCTGAACAGCCAGGCAAAAGGGAGAATCTGCGATTAAACGTACCTTCTGGAAACCAAAACTGAAAAGTATTGCAATTTATTTTTACATTCGTCATTCGTTTGAATCAGATTAGACGCTAAAGATGATAGAAGTTATAGATGTCAGGAAAGAATTTACCTTATCCGCAAAACAGCAAAAAGAAAATAATACCAAAAGTAAAATAGCTGTTGCTGTTGACGGAATCAGTTTTACCTGCACTCCCGGACGCGTATTCTCTCTCCTTGGTCCCAACGGAGCAGGAAAAACAACAACCCTGAGAATGCTCGCGGGAATACTTATTCCAAGTTCGGGGGAAATACGAATTAACGGGGTGGATGTCGTTAAACATCCCAACGAAGCAAGAAAGCACCTGGGCTTTCTGACAGGATCAACGGGTTTGTATGAGCGTCTTACGCCAAACGAGATCATTCGATACTTTGCAGACCTCTACGGAGTAGAAAAAGATCAGTTTGAACAAAGAAAAGAGAACCTTTTTAACCTGTTGGATATCCAGGATTTCCAGAACAAACGCATAGGAAGGTTGAGTACCGGAATGAAACAAAAGGTTTCCATTTGCAGAACTATGATCCACGATCCTGAGGTAGTAATTTTTGATGAACCAACGAGCGGCCTGGACGTTATAACGGCTGAGAATATTATCAAATTGATTGATGACTGTAAAAAACAGGGGAAAACGGTCATATTTTCATCACACATCATGAGCGAGGTAGATCTTCTGTGCGATGATCTGGCTATTATACACAAAGGGAATATTGTTTTTCAGGGAACAAAGAAAGATTTCCGAAGCAATATGCAGGCTGAGAATTTAACTTCCGAGTTCATACGTATTATTAATTCCGAAAAGAAGCTGGAGCAATGATTTTAACCATATTCAAAAAAGAGCTTAAAGATACACTCCGGGATCGCAGAACGATTATCGCAATGATCGTGATTCCCGTTCTCATTTTCCCGATTATTCTGGGTATTATGACTAAGGTCTCTTCCTCATTCGCGGAACAGCAAATGGAAGAAGTTTTCGATATTGCGGTGGTTACGAAAGACCCCGGAAACAGTTTCGTAGCACATTTAACATCGCTGCCTGAAGCACTTGGCCCGAAGAAGATTCATTTTTATGAGGACTCTACAGGAATCAGGGAAGAAATTTTAAAAGACTCCCTTCAGCTCGCTTTTTTCATACCCCAATCGTTTGAGGAGGAACAGGACAATAACCGTCAGAGTACTATTGAAGTTATTCTGAAGGAAACAAATACCGGTTCCAGAGAAAGGGCAGAAACCTACATTCGTAGCATCGAAAAAAACCTGACTGAAAATCGCCTTAACAAGATAAATCTTGATCCAAAAGTTTTGGAACCTTTATCAGTTACTTATCAGAACCTTTCCTCCGACAAAGAAATGATAGGAAAGATAGCCGGCGGAATACTTCCTTATCTTTTCATCATTTTCGGATTTATTGGATGCCTGTATCCCGCTATCGATCTTTTTACAGGAGAAAAAGAGAGAAAAACACTTGAAACTCTATTAACCACTCCTCTCCCCCGTTGGAAAATACTGACCGGTAAAATGTTGGTAGTTGTATTGTCCGGTGTAGTTGCCGCAACCTTCGCATTGATTGGACTTTTTCTTTCTCTCGAAGTTTTTGAACTTGTCGATAACCCGAAGATTCTTGAAGTAGTCCGAAGCATACTAAGTATTCAGTTTATAGGGATGTTGTATCTTCTTCTCATTCCATTGACTATATTTTTTGCAGGAATGATGATACCTGTCACTATTTACGCGAAATCTTTCAAGGAAGCTCAAAGCATTCTGACTCCTGTTAATTTCATAGTCATACTTCCTGCAATGGTTGGATTTTTACCCGGTATAGAACTGAACTTTGTTACAGCCTTCATCCCAATCGTTAATATTGTTTTAGCTTCCAAAGACCTTGTTGCGGGAAATATTGATCCTCTTTTAATGTTCTTCAGTTTTATGACTATGCTCGTCCTGGCCTTTTTGTCCGTATTAATTTCTTACAAGAGATTTGGTAGAGAAACGAATATCATTAGCTGAAGTTTACTGGAAAATTCATTAATTTTATCAAAAACTCATTTTGGAAAAGAATCTTTATCGGGGCGTGAGAATATTTCTGTTTTTTATGGTTTTGTTGAATCACTCCTGCACTGAAGAAAAAGAAAAAGAAAAAGAACCTGCTCCGGAGATCGTCTTTGATTATTTCGAAAAGAATTCAGCAACTGAAAGATATTTCGCTTCTGACGGGAGAGAACTTTATATCACACTACCCGACTGTTTCGAAAAGGAATTATATTATGAATTCAGTTTAACCAACGAAAATAATTTCAACTGTCCTACTAACAATATCTTTTTTTCTGTCGATTTCATCAATTCAGGCGACCTTGATTATTATAATAAATATTTCTCTTCTGAAAGTCCTGAAAAAAATCTTTCATCGGAAGAACTTATCCTGGAATACATCAAACGAACGCGAATTTCAGGCCTGATAGAAGGAGAACACTCCATAATTTCTGAAATCAAAACGTTTCGTGATGACCAAATACACCTCGTTTCTGTAAAAGGCAAATCCGGAAATTACTCAAACAGCCTGTTTTATCAATACGGAGTCATAGAAATTGAAGGTGATTTGGTATTGTTCCAGTTTATAGTCAATGAAGACGATATCTATTTCTATCATAAAGACTTGATGAAAATATTTCAAAGCATTCGAAAAGTTTAAATGTCCTTATCAATAGATATCATACGGGAACTACTTCGTAATGAGCTGCCGGGAGAAAATGCGCATCTTCAGATGTCTCCGTTGGGTAGAGAAAGGTCCTCCGATGCAATCAGAAAAGCCACTAATATTAAAGAAAGTGCTGTTGCGCTGGTTCTTTACCGGAGTGAATCAACCATAAAATCGGTTTTGATTCAGAGAACACTTTATGAAGGAAGTCACAGCGGTCAGGTATGTCTTCCGGGCGGAAAGAAAGAACCTTTTGAGAAGAACCTCACTGAAACTGCCCAAAGGGAATGTGTTGAAGAAACAGGATTGTCTGAACGCCATTTAAGCCTTATCGGAGAGCTAACTCCTGTTTATATTCCGGTTAGTAATTACCGGGTTTCTCCCTATGTTTTCGAATACCAGTCTACTCCTGAGTTTTCACCTGATCCAAGGGAGGTGGCTGAAATACTCCCTTTCAATATTCAGGATATTTTACAGAGGGAAAACATCAAGAAAACGGATATTCGTGTAAGCCGGGATCAGGTTCTTAGAGATGTTCCTTATTTTGATATTCAAAAACGGGTAGTTTGGGGTGCAACGGCAGTTATCCTTAACGAATTCAAAACACTCTGCGAATCGCACTTCAAAACCTTATAGTAAGTTGCCCTTCTGAACCGTCATCCTTTTCGGATTTCAAGCCACTTATGCTAACTCCCATAAGTCTGATTGGAACATTCCTTCTTTCTGTTTCTTCAAAAAGTCTAAATACCAGATTACGGCAGTACTCCTTATCTTCGAGATAATAATCTTCGGTGAATGATCTTGAGATTACACGGAAATCCGAGGTCTTAATTTTAACAGTGAGTGTTTTAGCGGGAATTCCTATACGCTCATACCTCTCCCACCATTTCTCAAAAACACTGCTCAGTTTTTCCATGATTTCAATATCATCAATAATATCGCTGGAGAAAGTCATTTCTGACCCGATACTTTTTCTGACCCGGTCTGAAACAACCGGCCTGTCATCCAAACCTCTTGCTATCTGATACAAGAATTCACCGGATTTCCCGAAAAGCCCCTGAAGTTGAGTAAGATTGTATCTGAGCAGATCAGCGCCTCTGAAAATACCGAGCGTATGCATTTTTTCACTCGTAACCTTTCCTACACCGTAAAATCTTTCAATCGGAAGCTGTTTTATGTAATCCGGCCCTTCTTTGGGAGTGATTACGAACAAACCATCCGGTTTATCTTCGTCGGAAGCCATTTTTGCCAGAAATTTATTGTAAGAAACCCCGGCAGATGCGATTAGATTAAGTTCATTGGAGATATCATTTTTAATCTCCTGCGCTATCAGCGTTGCTGAAGGCAACTGATAACGGGTATAAGTTACATCAAGAAAAGCTTCATCCAGGGATAAAGGCTCTATCAGTGAGGTATATCGCTCAAACACAGAACGGATCTCCCTCGAGACGGATTTATACTTTTCAAAATCGGGTTTAACAAAAAGTAAGGTAGGGCACTTTCTCAAAGCTACTTGTGCCGGCATGGCTGATCGAACACCGTATTTCCTCGCTTCATAATTTGCGGCGGCAATAACTCCTCTTCCTCCGGATCCTCCAACGGCCAAAGGCTTGCCTCTCAGTTCAGGATTATCTCGCTGCTCAACGGAAGCGTAAAAAGCATCCATATCAATATGAATAATCTTGCGCTGAACTGTCTCCGTCACTTTGTCTCCCATCAGGCCCTATAACTCCTCCTGTTCATCTTCCTCAGGTTCAATGATCCTTTTGATCTCTTCCTCAGTTTTATCTAGTTTTTTCCTGCAAAAGTCAACAAGTTCCTTTGCACGGGTTACCGTTTCAGAAAGATCATCAATTTTTACCTCTTTCTGCTCCAGCTTGCGAACGATCTCCTTAAGTTGCTGAAGCGCTTCTTCATAAGTTGTTGTTGTTTTTATTGCCATTTTCTAATTTAATGATTTTTTTAATCTCACTCATTATCAATCGATCCACAGTCAGCGTCTTCAGTTCCTTACCTGTCATTTCGCCTTCGTATCTCATCACATCAACATCATCTATCGTAGAAATCGTATAGCCCGATTGCAGTATTTTATTCGGATTAAGCAATTCAAGTAATCCGACCGTATGTTCCAGGTTAATTCTTGACTGTTGAATCATATTCAAACCCTGAACATTTATCTTTTCCATTATTCCCGGGATTTCATAGGATCCGGATGAATAAAGGATATTTTCAGCATTGTAGGATACTGCATTCAGTTCTCTTTCAAGAATATTTCGCTGTTGACGAACGTTTTCACCCAACATTGATTGTAATTCGTGTGAAATGGTTTTTAGTTCATCATTAGCCCTGTAGATATAGCGTGTACTGTGGTTCCCTAATTCATGGGCTCGCTCCTGAAATTTACTTCGCCAGAAATGAAGCAGAGCTCTGCTGTGATATACCAGATAATTATTTACATGATTGAAAGTTCCTTTTTCGGCACTTAATAATTGTTGCGAAAGTTGCATCGTTTTATCATGCATTTCCCTCATAATCTCCTTAAATGAGCTGATCGCGTAATGAATATGCCTTGCCACTGCCGTTGGTGTTATAAAAAAAGTATGAGCAACCATGTCGGCTACTACCCTGTCCGTTTCATGACCAATTCCCGTAAGCACAGGTTTTTTAATCTCACAAATTGCCTTCGAAAGAGCGTAATCATCGAAGATAGCAAGATCCATTTTACTTCCTCCTCCCCTTAAAACAACCACTGCATCCACGTCGTAAAGAGCTGCCTCTCTGACCGCTTTTGCAATCTCGAAAGCTGCGTGTTCTCCCTGAACTCTCACCGGAAACACCTTGATTTTGAACTTATTAAAATCATGGTTATTAAGTAGTTCATTCTTAAAATCCCTAAATCCGGAAGTATCGGGTGAGCCTATTAATGCAATGCGCTTGATTATCAACGGTAATTTCAATTTGCGCTGGAGATCAAAAAGACCTTCCTTTTTGAGTCGACTGATTACCTCTTGACGCTTTCTCTCGATCTCACCGTATGAATAAGCAGGATCAATGTCAGTAATCTTTAATTTCAGTCCGTAAATGGCATGGAATTCAATAACTATACTGAAAAGCACCTTATTTCCCGGTTTCAGCAGCTGTTCGAGTTCTGATCGTCCTATCCGCTGATCAATTGCAGCAAAGGCGGTTGACCAAAGCGTTGCCGTACTTCTTGCCGTTGTTTGACCCTCCCTGGAATCGGCCAGCTCGAAATAGAAATGACCGGATTTTTCATTCACTTTTATAATTTCTGCCGAGACCCAGAAAGACCTGTTTCCGAAATTTTCCCAGAAATGCTTCTCCAGAGAACGGTTCAACTGAGTAAGGGAATATATTTTTCTTTCTGTTGTCATTGAAACTGATTTCCGGCGCTGATTATTTATGATTCGCGCACTTTTGAAATCATTTTAAAGTTAAAAATTTCCTGATGGACTAAAAGTAATAAAAGGAAATATTTTCAGTTGGAATTCAGGTGACACTCCATAATTATTATTTTTGATCGTATGGGAAATCCGTTTAAGATTTATCTGTCTATTTTTTTGCTGTCATTCATAGGATGCAGCGAAAAGGAAAAAGACCAGGAGTACGTCTTTCTGCTAACGTGTTATGAAGATTTTTACCTGAACTATGACGTTGATTTAAACCAGGAACTAAATCAGTTCGAAAATCAACTTGTAGCGGAAGGCCATTTAAAAAACACTTCGGGTGATGCTTATATGGATCTTCTCAGATACCTTGAAACGAATAGTTATTTTTCTCCACCTCTTAAGATGGACGATTTCGAGAACGCTGTCCTCTACAAAACTCCGGAAGACCTTATAAATTGCGCCCATTCGATCTTTGGTATAGATTCAATACTCGTGGCAAAAACTGCTTTTTTTCGTGCGGAAAGAAAAATAGGAGAACTACTCAATAGCAGTGAGGAGGTCAGTATGAATGATATTTTCGGAGTTTACACGAGGGAACTCAGCGCGGAAGAACTTGAAAAACCTTATGTGAAACAGGCCATACAGGTAATGCTCTACCGGTGGTATTTTAAAAGCAAATACGACAGGGAAATAAGCATTCCTGCGGAAAAGAAAGATTCTATATTCTAAGAATAAAAGAGTCATTTTTCCCCGAAATTAGGGGATAAATCTTATATTTGTCTAAAAACAAGGATTATGCGTTTAGGCCAAATTTCCAGAAAACTGGGAGTCAAATCATCTGAGGTAATACAGTATATTGAGAAAGAATTTAATCAGGAAATAAAGAATCATCCCAATTGTAAAATACCGGATGAATTGGTGGATAAAATTGAATCACACTTCGCGCGGCCCGTTGATCCGGAAAAAGATCATAAAGACAATCCGGGCAAGGATGATAAACTGGATTCCGGCGATATTCCAAAAAACGAAGTAGACAAAGAGGTCGTTGAAGTATTCGAAGATGAGACCAAAAAAGGTCTCGCTTCATCGAAGAACGAGGACGCAGAAAGGCTGAAAGGCGATCTTGTAAGTGATGAAAAATCACGAAAAACAGACCGTGAAATTGCGAATGAAGTTTTGGCCGACTCTTCGGATCCCGAAAATGAGATAGACTTAAATGTGGTAGATGGCGTAATTAAAGCACCCAAAGTCGAAGCCCAGGGCATTCGGGTTGTCGGTAAAATTGATCTTCCGCAGGAAAAGGTAGAGGAAGAGGTTGAAAAAATAGATGATGACCACGAGAATATCCCTCATACTCCCTCCGAAGAAGACGAATCCGTTCAGGAAAAAAAATCTGATAAAGAACCGAAGAAAGAGCGTAAAGCAACTTCGGATAAAGGTAAATCCGGAAGAAAAAAAGCGAAAAGAGAAGATGAAGTCTCTTACGACGAACAGAAGCGTAGAGAACTGGAGAAATACAGAAAGGAGCAGGAAAAGAAGCGTAAAGCTGCTAAGGAAGCGAAAAGAAAAAATTACGAATCCAAGATAAAAAGTAATAAAAACACACTCCCTAAAGAAAAATCCCGGAAAAAGAAGGCAACTAAGAAAGAAACAACCGGGAAGTCGGAAAATATTAAACAGCAGGAACCAACTACTACTTGGGGGAAATTCCTTCGCTGGTTAAATACCTGAGCATGTATTCGAAGGAAGAGCGAAAGGCGATCCATACTGCGTACTGGAACAGGTTCAGGTCATTTGTATCTTCTATGCGCAGTTCATCAGGCCGCAAAACAAACTGGTTGAACTACCCCACCCGCCTCAAAGAAATACATGTTCGGTTGGATGTCAACAATCAGAGAGCGAGATTTTCGGTGGATATTCAGTCAACTGATGAAGGTGTCAGGGCATTGATCTGGGAACAGTTTCTTGAACTGCGAAAAGTATTCGAAAAGGAAATGAAAACACCCGGAGTTTGGAGTGCCAAAGAATTCAATACAGCCGGTCAGGAAATTTGTTCCATATACTGGGATTTGAACGACGTCAATATGTATGAGCCAAAAGACGAAAAAAAGGTATTCGGATTCTTCAGAGAGAGACTTAAAAATTTTGATCGATTTTATGAAGAATACAACGAAATTCTCTTCGGATTAATCAATTAATTTTTATTGCTTGAACCAGACAGTTTACCATAATTACATCATTCTACTGAAGGGAATCAATGTAGGTGGAAAGAACACGATGAAGATGGAAAGCCTGAGAGAAAGTCTCTCCAGAAAAGGTTTAAAGAATGTAAAAACAGTTATTCAAAGCGGAAACATTCTGTTGAACTCCTGTTTAACCAAAAACGAACTCAAAGTTTGTATTGAAGCCGTCATCAGTTCTGATTTTTCCATAGACACGAAGGCCTTCGTTCTCCAACCACATGAATTACAAAATGCGATTGAAAACATTCCATTTTACTCTTCCGCTACCGATGAAAAAAATTTGAATCTGACTTTTGTAGATAAAACTTTTAATGAGGACGAATGGACAGGAATAATTAGCAATGCACTGAGTAAAGAAAAATTCGTGATAAAAAATCAAATTTTATATCTTTATACACCGGAAGGGTATCACAAATCCAGGTTGAATACACAGTTCATCGAATCCAAATTAAAAAGCAATGCCACAAACCGAAATTTAAAAACAATAAAAAAAATTCTAGACCATGTTTCTCAACATAATTAAATTACTCCTATCATTATTCTTGTTCACGGGCAGTCTTTTTTCGTTTAGTCAGGATGTCAATGGGGGTACCTATGACTCCATTCTAGCGAAGAAACTTGGAGGGGATGAATACGGTATGAAGAACTATACATTCGTTATATTGACTACCGGCGATTCAGTAATTACTGATAAAAGCAGAAGAAATGAGTTGTTCTCGGGTCATCTTAAAAATATTGGTCGTTTGGTTAATGAAGGTAAACTCATCGTTGCCGGTCCTTTAGGTTCCAATGAATTAGCATATAGAGGCATCTTCATTTTCGACAAAGAAAAAACAGGAGAAATTGAACAGGTACTTATGACTGATCCCGCTATTCAATCGGGATTGCTGAATTATCTGATTTTCGATTGGTATGGCTCTGCTGCATTACCTACTTACATGGAAACACATAAGAAAATCCAAAAAACTGATTTCTGATGAAAATTGATGCAAAAAATGTGGAAGATTATCTATCCAAATGTCCTGAAGAAAGACAGGAAAGTCTAAAAAAATTAAGAAATACGATTCTGGATAATCTCCCGCAAGGATTTACTGAAGAACTTAATTACGGAATGCCCGGTTACGTGATTCCTCATTCTATCTATCCGGCCGGTTACCATTGTGACCCTAAACTTCCTCTTCCCTTTATGGGTTTTGCTTCACAAAAAAACTTCATCGCTTTTTATCACTCGGGAATTTATGCAGACGAGCAACTCTTAAACTGGTTTACTGAAGAGTACAGGAAGACGGAGAAATATAAACTCGATATGGGCAAATCATGTATTCGTTTTAAAAAACCTGAACAAATTCCTTTTGAATTGATAGGAAAGCTCGTAAAAAAAATGAGTCCTGAACAATATATTTCTATTTACGAAAATAGGTTTAAAAATTAGCTTATGGGATCAAGGAAAATCGAATTCAAATGGGCAATCATATTTGTCCTTTTTACACTTTTTTGGATTTGGATGGAAAAATCGTTCGGACTTCATGATGTTCATCTGGACAAACATGCCGTTTACTCGAATTTCATGATCCTTTTCGCTTTTGTGATTTACGCACTGGCACTTCTTGACAAACGCAAAAACGGATTAGGAGGGAAAATGACTTATCTTCAAGGATTCACCTCCTCCATGGTTATTACACTGATAGTAACTCTTTTCGCACCGCTCACGCAATATATTACGAGCGTGTACATCACGCCGGATTATTTCAATAATATCATTACCTACAGTACGGAAACCGGTTTAATGACCGCTGAGGAGGCAGCCAATTACTTCACCCTGGAAAATTACATCATACAAACGCTTATTTTCACTCCTGTAGCCGGACTCCTTATCAGTTTGATACTTCCGGTTTTTCTGAAAAAGCGATAGGTACATTCGTTATCGTGAGACAATTCGTAACTCAAAAATTATTGCGGAACCGGAAAAATCGGAGTAAGAATGTAACCAATAATCATTTTTAATCATTAAAATACGGGATAAATTACGCATTTCGATTATTTTTAGCCCTCAATATTTCGAATTATGGCTATTTCCAACAAAGAACTTGAATTTAATAAAAACGACGACGCCATGCGTCTTAAAATAGCTCAGCTAGAAAGAGAGTTACAGCAAATATATTTAGGTGGAGGTAAAAAGAAAATTGAAAAGCATCACAGTAAGGGTAAATTAACCGCACGGGAACGGATTGATCTTTTGCTGGATAAGGATACGCAACGCTTTGAAGTAGCTGCCCTTGCCGGTAAAGGAATGTACGAAGAACACGGCGGTTGTCCTTCGGGTGGCGTGGTTATCGTAATCGGATATGTATCGGGAAGACAGTGTATTGTTGTAGCGAATGACGCAACAGTAAAGGCCGGAGCCTGGTTCCCCATCACCGGAAAGAAAAATTTACGCGCTCAGGAAATTGCCATGGAAAATAACCTGCCAATTATTTATTTGGTGGATTCAGCAGGCGTTTATCTCCCTATGCAGGACGAAATATTTCCGGATAAGGAGCATTTCGGAAGAATATTCAGAAATAATGCAGTAATGAGTTCCAGAGGTATAACTCAGATCGCAGCCGTAATGGGCAGTTGTGTAGCCGGTGGAGCCTATCTGCCTATCATGTCCGACGAAAGTCTGATAGTGAATAAAACAGGAACAATATTCCTTGCCGGTTCTTACCTTGTTAAAGCAGCCATTGGCGAAAGTATAGATAATGAAACACTTGGTGGAGCTACAACTCACAACGAGATTTCGGGTGTTTGCGATTATAAATCGGAGAACGACGAGGAATGCCTGGCAACTATCAGAGAACTGATGAGTCAGATCGGTGACCCGGAGTCGGCCGGCTTTAACCGAAAAGAGCCCAAAGATCCGAAGGAAGACCCAAGAAAAATTTACGGAATTATTCCTAAAGACAGAACGAAACCTTACGACGTTAAGGAGGTGATAAAATGTATTGTTGATGAATCTAAGTTTACCGAATACAAAAAAGATTACGGCAAAACAATCGTCACGGCTTATGCAAGAATAAACGGGTGGAGTGTTGGAATTGTGGCCAATCAGCGACTCATATCGAAAAGTGGTCAGGGCGAAATGCAGTTCGGAGGAGTTATTTATTCCGACTCAGCTGATAAAGCTGCAAGATTTATCATGACCTGTAATCAAAAAAATATTCCTCTGGTTTTCCTTCAGGATGTATCAGGATTCATGGTTGGATCGAAAAGCGAACACGGCGGAATCATTAAGGACGGAGCTAAAATGGTTAATGCCATGTCTAATTCAGTGGTGCCGAAATTTACTGTTGTCATGGGAAATTCATACGGGGCCGGAAATTACGCGATGTGTGGAAAAGCTTACGATCCCAGACTAATCGTTGCATGGCCGACTGCTGAACTGGCGGTAATGAGCGGAGCTTCGGCGGCCAAAACATTGTTGCAAATTGAAGTTGCCTCGCTGAAAGCCCGGGGTGAAGAGATCTCAGAAGAAAAGGAAAAAGAACTTTTTGATAAAATTAAAAGTAAATACGACGAACAGATCAGTCCTTATTACGCGGCTTCCCGAATATGGGTAGACGCCATTATTGATCCCGTTGAAACAAGGAAGATAATCGCACTCGGAATAGAGGCTGCGAATCTCAAACCCGCTGAAAAACCATACAACGTGGGTGTTATACAAACCTGATAAATAAGATTTATGCTCAACTGGCAATTCAAACATTACAACGACCTTCTACTGAATGAATTTCATGACATTCTGGCCTTACGAATAAAAGTATTTGTTGTGGAACAGAACTGTCCCTACCAGGAACTCGATGGAAAGGATAAGAAATCATATCACCTCATCTGTCGAAACGGCAAGGGAGATGTTGTGGGAACCATGCGCATTCTCCCTCCGGGGATAAGTTATGAGGAGGTAAGTTACGGAAGGATTGTCCTTGATCAGTCTGAGCGCGGTGTTCAGCAGGGCCATGAACTCATGGAAGAAGCTATGAAGTTTTCTAAAGCAGAATTCGGTAATGTTGCCATAAAATTATCCGGACAAAAACACCTGGAAAGTTTTTATAACAAACACGGTTTCGTTTCTACCGGTAAAGAATATCTGGAAGACGGTATCCCGCACGTAGAAATGATCTTTAAACCTTAATATAAATTAATTTATTCAAAATGAAATTTTTAAATCTCTCCATAATTTTTCTGGCTTTATTAATTGTTCAGGCTTGCGGAAGCAGCTCTGAAGTAAGTTCTGATAGTGCTGTCAAAGAATCAGGAGGCAAATATTCCGTTCAGGTCGATTATCTTGACAAAACAGTAAGGCCCCAGGACGATTTCTTTCAGTTTGCAAACGGGACATGGATAAAAAACAATCCTATACCGCCCTCTGAATCACGCTGGGGAAGTTTCAATGAACTGGATAAAGCCAATAAAGTAAAATTGACCGTCATTCTTGAAGAAGCAAAGATAGCGAACGCACCGAAAGGAAGTGATTTACAAATCATTGGTGATTATTATAGTGCCATGAGTGATATGACTAAGCGAAATGAAGTCTCTCAGGCAAAGATTAATTCAATCGTGGAAGAAGTAAATAAAATCACCTCGAAAGAAGAACTTGCTGCCTATACCGCCAAATTACATTCGAAAGGAATCAGCGCTTTTTACGGGTTTTATGTGGGGCAGGATTTAAAGAATGTAGAACAAAATATACCTTATTTCTCTCAGGGCGGACTCGGGTTACCGAATCGGGATTATTATTTCGATGAATCCAAATTGGAAATCAGGAAACAGTATGAAAAATACATCATAAAATCATTCAACCGTGCCAAGGTGAAAAACCCTGTAGACGTTGCACGAAAAGTCATTGAGTTCGAGACAAAAATGGCGAAAAACATGATGAAACCTGCGGAATTAAGAGTTCCCGAGAACACGTACAACCCTACTCAGCGTTACACATTTATGAAAATGTTATCGAACTGGAATACCGAAGACTATCTGACAAATATTAAAGTAGAAAGTTTTGACACCATCGTCGTAGGACAAACAATGTATCTGGAGTATCTCAATGACCTGATTGGAGGAGCTCCCCTTGAGATCATTAAAAGTTATTTATTGTGGAAAAATCTGGATCATTATGCACCTTATCTGGATCAGAGTATGGTAGACCTGCATTTCGCTTTTTACGGAACAGCTCTTTCAGGTAAAACAGAGATGAAGCCTATGAACGAACAGGCCATTGAAGAAATGACCGGAAAGGCGGTAAAAACAGCTTTAGCGAAGGAATTCGTAGCAAGACATTTTTCGGAAGAAGCTAAGGTTACTGTAAACACGATGGTTGATAATTTGCTAAAGGTATACTGTGAACGGATTCAAAACTTGGAGTGGATGACAGCTAAAACCAAAAAAGAGGCACTAATCAAACTCGAAGCCATCGGAAGAAAGCTTGGTTATCCTGATGAATGGAAAGACCTTGAGAATCTGAATATCGTTGCAGATAATTATTTGCACAACGTGGACGAGTGTGCACGATTCTCTTTTCAGGAAAATATTGCTAAACTGAATAAACCGGTGGATAAAAAGGAATGGGGAATGCCAGCACACATGGTAAATGCTTATTATCATCCGTTACTCAACGAAATAGCTTTTCCGGCAGGTATTATGCAGCCTCCTTTTTTCGATGTAAATGCCGAAGATGCGGTAAATTACGGTGCGATCGGAATGGTGATAGGACACGAATTTACACACGGATTTGACGACATGGGAAGTAAATTTGCAGCCGACGGTTCTTTTACGAACTGGTGGTCTGAAGAAGACAGACTGAATTTTGAAAAACGTACCGAAAAACTTGGTAAAACTTTTTCAGGCTTCTGCCCTATTGAAGGACACTGTGTAAACCCGGATCTCACGATGGGAGAAAACATCGCTGATCTTGGTGGTATTACAATGGCTTATCACGCTTACGCCATGACAGAAGAATTTAAAAAAGGTGAAGTCGTTAATGGTTTTACCCCGGCTCAAAGGTTTTTTATAGCCTATGCTCAGCTTTGGAAAATAAATTATACGGAAGCAGAATTGAAGAAAAGAATAGCTACAGATCCACACAGTCCGGGAATGTATCGTGTAAACGGTCCGCTGATGAACTGTCCTGAATTTTTTAAAGCTTTTGATGTTAAAGTCGGTGACCCTATGAGGAACAGTGAGGAAACGATCTCAAAGATCTGGTAAAATCACCTCAAATGAAAAAGATGATCGTAATCGCCGGTCCCACGGCAAGCGGTAAAACAGCGCTTGCGGTAGAACTGGCAAAACGGTACGGTACTGAAATCATATCTGCAGATAGTCGCCAATTCTATAAAGAAATGTCCGTAGGGACAGCAAAACCCCTACCCGACGAAATGCAAGGAATCAAGCATCATTTCATTGGTTCACATTCTGTTCAAACCCCGTTGAGTGCAGGCCAGTATGAAAAGAAGGTACTAGAACTGACAGAAAAATTGTTTAAAAAATATGACGTTCTAATTCTCACAGGTGGCTCCGGAATGTTTTTAGATGCCGTTATTTACGGAACAGATAATATTCCTCACTCTGAGGAACTCAGAAAAAAATGGAATGAAATCCATGAAGAAAAAGGTTTACTTTTTTTACAAAAAGAATTAGAAAAGAGAGATCCTGTATACTTTGAAGAAGCCGATATTCAAAACCCTGTTCGACTGATAAGAGCACTGGAAGTCATGGACCTAACCGGTAAGGCATTCTCTTCACTACGCAAAAGTAAAAAAGCTGAGAGAAACTTTAAAAGCTATTATTTTGTCCTTACCCATCCCAGAGAAAGTTTATACAAGAGAATTGATCAGCGCGTAATTGCAATGATGAATTCCGGACTCATCGAGGAAGTAAAGCGGTTAAGCGCATTCAAGAATCTACAGGCATTAAACACGGTTGGATATAAGGAGGTATTCCTTTTTCTGGACGGTGAGATTACCGAATCGGAAGCCATCGCACTTATTCAGAAAAACACGCGCAATTACGCTAAAAGACAGATGACCTGGTTCAGAAGAAATCCCGAGGCAATTTCACTCGCATACAGCAGTATGGATAACATGCTTGAGGAGATACACGGGGTTGTAATCTCAGAAAGAGAATAATCACAGACTGATCGTTAGGGATATTACTATTTTTACCTTATTTTTGTTTGTACTGAATCAAAGCTTAAAAAATTAATGAAATATATACTGATTTTCTGCAGTTTAACCATATTGTTTTTATCCTGTAAAAAGGATGAAATCATATTTACCGTCCGTGGTAAGATCAGTGATAACACACATTCGACTGCCCTGGCGGGAGCAGAAGTAAAACTGTATTCATTTGAACTGGGATCCTCCCTTGGAACCTATGAGAGCTCGGTATATACGAATTCCCTCGGGGAATACACGATTAATTTTGAAAGAGCAAAATATGAAAAAATAGAACTGGTCATCAGCAGGGAAAATTATTTTTCCAAGACTGAAGAAATACCTTTTTCAAACCTAAGTACCGAAGAGGATAATATTCTCAATTATGGACTCAATGCAAAAAGTTGGACAAAATTTATCTTCGTCAATCAGCAACCGAGTGTTCAGGATGAATTAAAGTTATTAAAAAGCAGTGGGAAGACCGATTGTGCTGATTGCTGTCCCGATGGATACAGTTTCTATTACGGTGCCGTGGACACCAGTTTTATATGTGCCAATGATGGTAATACCTATATGAAGTTTTATTATTGGGTAAACGGAAACGAACAAAGCGGTGTAGACAGCGTGTTCAACACACCTTATGACACAGTAACTTACGAATTATATTACTGATTCATTCTAACACTTTTCGCCTCTTTATCTTTATTTTGTTTTTCCGACTGAATTCCTTTGTCAATCAAACAAATAATCCATATCTTTGCCGTCCGATTTAAAATACGGTGTCACCAATCCTAATTCAGGTGATATATTATTAATTTCTTTCAGACTTTTAGGATTGTCTGGAATACAATTAAAAAAAGCCCGAATATGGCTGAAAACAAAGTAATTGATCAGGGAAATCCTGAATTTGACTGGGACGCGTTAGCAAACGAAGGTTACAGTAAAGCAGAACATTCCGAGTATAAAGAAAAATACGAGGAAACATTAACTTCTATCAATGAGAAAGAAGTTATTTTAGGTACAGTAGTATCTATCACTAAAAAAGAAGTAGTTGTAAACATCGGCTACAAATCTGAGGGTGTAATCCCTATCAACGAATTCCGTTACAACGATGATCTTAAAGTAGGTGATGAAGTTGTTGTTTACGTAGAATCTCAGGAGGACAAATACGGTCAGCTTGTGGTATCTCACAAAACAGCTCGTATGCACCACGCATGGGATCGTGTAAACGAAGTATTGAAATCAGGAGAGGTTATCACAGGACACGTAAAATGTCGTACCAAAGGAGGTCTTATCGTTGATGTCTTCGGTATTGAAGCATTCCTACCTGGTTCTCAGATCGACGTTAAGCCAATTCGTGATTACGATGTTTACGTTGGAAAAAATATGGAATTCCGTGTTGTTAAAATCAATCAGGAGTTCAAAAACGTTGTTGTCTCTCACAAGGCGCTTATTGAAGCAGAACTTGAAGAGCAGAAAAAACAGATCATTTCCGGACTTGAGAAAGGACAGGTACTTGAAGGTACAGTTAAGAACATTACGTCTTACGGGGTATTTATCGATCTTGGTGGTGTAGATGGTCTTATCCACATCACAGACCTTTCATGGGGAAGAGTGAATCACCCTGAGGAAGTTGTTGAACTCGATCAGAAATTAAACGTGGTAATTCTTGATTTTGATGATGATAAGAAGAGAATTGCTCTCGGCTTGAAACAACTTCAGTCTCACCCATGGGATGCCTTGGATGAAAAACTCAATGTTGGAGATAAAGTAAAAGGAAAAGTAGTTGTATTGGCTGATTACGGAGCTTTTGTTGAGATCGCTCCCGGTGTGGAAGGATTGATACACGTTTCTGAAATGAGCTGGTCACAGCACCTCAGAACTGCTCAGGATTTCCTAAATGTTGGAGATGAAGTAGAGGCTGTAATCCTTACGCTAGACAGAGAAGACAGAAAAATGTCTCTTGGTATTAAGCAATTGATGCCGGATCCATGGGAAGGAATAGATACACGTTATCCTGTAGGTTCGAACCACAAAGCAAAAGTTAGAAACTTTACGAACTTTGGTGTTTTTGTTGAATTAGAAGAAGGAGTTGACGGATTGATCCACATCTCTGATCTCTCTTGGCAGAAAAAAATCAAGCATCCATCTGAATTCTGTAAGGTAGGTGATGAAATGGAGGTTGTAGTTCTAGAAATCGATCAGGAAAACCGTCGTATTTCTTTAGGCCATAAACAACTGGAAGAAAACCCATGGGATGTATTTGAAACAATCTTCGGAGAAGGTTCAGTACACCAGGGAACGATCATCGATCAGAAAGATAAATCAGGTATTGTTTCTCTTCCTTATGGAGTAGAAGCTATCTGCCCTGCAAAGCACATGCGTAAGGAAGATGGTTCAAATGCAAAGGTTGAAGAGACATTGGACTTCAAAGTGATCGAATTCAATAAAGATGCAAAGAAGATCGTTGTTTCTCACCTGAGAACTTTTGAAGAAGGAGAAGACAAACCTACCTCTAAGCGTTCTAGCGCAGGAGCTAAAGGAAGTACTTCCAAAGCGGTAAAAGATGTCAATAAGAATAGTGAAAAATCTACTCTTGGAGATCTTGATGCTCTGGCTGCTTTAAAAGATAAAATGGACAGTGAAAAATAATTGTCTCAAACTATAAAAGGAATCCCGATCATTCATAAAGATCGGGATTTTTTTTTGTTCTCCCCGAAAGTGTTTCAGCGCCGAAATTGACAAGAAACAAATATCTTCTTTTTTGTTATCTTCGTCAAGAAGTCATTTCATAATGAAAAACCGAATGAAAATTATTAACCGTTGCTTTAGTATTTTTTTTGTTTTAATCCTTCTGATCAGTCCGCAGATTAATGCTCAACAACAGTACACCGGATATTCCTCTGACAATTTCAACGGCTATTTGTCTTCTTACCTAAATCCTGCGAGCATAGCCAATTCCGTAAATAAATTTTCATTCACCGGATCATTCGTTTATTTGAGATCCAACAATTATCTGGGACAAAACAGCAGCAATCTGAGTTTACTCTTCGGAAACGAGCAAGAAAGATACAGGGATCACCGAAGTCCGGGATACAATATGAATAATTTTTCCGCCGATATTGTTGGGGCCTATTTCGAGATTAATCACGAAAATTCGATCGGTTACAGCCTAAGGTTAAGACAATTCGGAAATGTAGACGGCTTACCGAATGAACTCACCAAAGCAAAGGATAATAATTTTAACAATACGAAACCACTGAATTCCCCCATAGATTTTACGGCGATGAATTTTGTTCAGTTCGTTTACTCCGAGCACCGTTTTCATTATGCCCGGGTTATGCACAACAGTACTCCACATTTCCTCAAGGCCGGGATCGCAGTAAAACTGATTAACGGAATTGATGCTACCTACCTTTACGCCGATGAAGGATCCTTTGAATTTACGGACCCAAATGGCTCCTCGGCAAATTTTAATGGAACAACATTTCGTTACGGACGAGCAGAAAAAGATAATAGTTTTTCTTCCCGAAGACTCGGTTTCGGTTTGGATTTCGGTGCAGAATACGAATACAGACCAAATCCTGAAAAATATAAATATGATATGGATGGTAAAACAGGTATTGAAAGGTACGATCAGAAAAAATACCTTTTTAAACTTGGAGCATCCATTACGGATATCGGGCGTGTAAGATTTAGTAAAGATACAAGTTCATACGATTTCATTAATAACGGTTCTCCCATAGACGTCAACGACATTTCCAGCCTGGGTGTCGGACAGGCCGGAGGTTTCAGCTTTTTAAAAAACTTTGACGGACTGGCCTCTGCCGGCACTAAATCTCCGGATAACGAAGAAAAGTTCAATATGAATTTGCCTACGTTATTCAATCTGTATGGCGACTATTATATTGGAAAAAACTTCTACGCCAGTTGGACTTCATCCATTCCTTTAAAACGTAAAAGAGATCCGCACAAAGCTCATTTCAAGGCGGTTCATACGCTTACACCACGGTATGAAATATCAAAAGTAACCCTCATGACCCCCATTACCTTTCAACGCAATGCGCAGATCAATTTCGGTCTGGCGGGTCGTTTGGAACTGAAGGAAGGAATTTCCTTTTTCATGGGCGGAAATAATATCTCAGGATTTTTGGGAAAACGCTCAAAATATACCAGAAACTTATTTGGTGGAATCATATGTTCTGTACCTTATAAAATTCCCGACGATACAGACAAGGACAAAGTTTCAGATGCCATTGACAAGTGTATGTATGATCCGGGACCTTTCTCGTTAATGGGTTGTCCTGACACGGATAATGACGGCATTCCTGATATAGAAGATCATTGTATTTTTACCCCCGGAACAAGAGAGCACCATGGCTGCCCTGATACTGACAAGGACGGAATCATCGACCTCAATGACCAGTGTCCTGAGGAACCAGGTCTTCCCATTCATTACGGCTGTCCTGATCGTGATAAAGACGGTATTATCGATGCAGCTGACAGATGTCCGGATGAACCCGGAATTGAGCTGAATAATGGTTGTCCGTTTGAAATGCCCAAATGCTGTACCGACGACGACGGAGACGGATTCCCGAATGATCTCGATGCTTGTCCGGATGTGCCGGGTTCTGTTTACAACAACGGATGTCCTATCGATTCAACAAATCTGGAGAAGATAGAATTAAAGGAAATCAAAAAAGAAAAAGATCCCAATCATACCGAAGAAAAAGTAGAGGAAATCAAGGAAATTCAAAAACCGGCCGATAAGGACGAAACTGTAGGAACTATGCGCACGGAACCCTATAAGCCTTCTGATGAAGTTGAGCGACTAAGCATTTATTTCAATACCGACGACGCAACAGTTAAAGAGGAATATGACAAGGAGATCAGAAAACTGGCTAAAAAATATAAGGAAGGATACCGTTTCGTCGTGATAGGACATACGGATAGCCAGGGAAGTGAAACTTACAACCTCATTCTTTCAAAGAAACGCGCAGAAGTAGTTGGGCGTAAACTGACTGTAAACGAAATTGATGATTCCCAAATAGAAATATATTATTTTGGTGAATGGAAACCGATGAAATCTGAAGATAACAAAGAATATATGCAGTTCAACAGAAGGGTTGAGATCATCGTGGAGAAAAAGAAAAATTAGTACGGAAATTTTTAAGCGACAGTTCTGTTTTCCGCAGTGATGTCGGTTTTTAGAAGAACACTTCGAATCAGCTGCTTTCGGTATTTGGAATTAACCTTAAGTTTTAAGAATTCGCCTTTACCTGAGAGAATAAGATCATCGTCTTCATTGATACTCAGGTATTGATAAGGTACGGCCCAGGTGAACTTACTACCGCGAATATTCATTTCTATCAGAATGCCACGCGGCATCATTTTGACCACACTCTTCACCGCAGTATTTCTTCTGCTCATTATTCCTGCGAACAATTTACTATAACCGCTTATTTCAATATCCTTCCACCGTAAACGACCTTTCGCAGTTAACCATAATCCATTGAAAGTACCATAGCTCCCTACGAGTTCACTGATTTCCTTTTTGATATTCTTGTCTTTATGTGACGTATTGAACAGCATGATTCCCGAATTCTTAATCTCTTTACAAAAAAAGACTCAAATTGTTTTTCGAGAATTCCAAAAATCCGTTCATTGTAAGAATAACGACAATGTACTTTCTTACTTTGAAAAAAAATGCATGTAGTTAATGGTCAGAATGTAAAGCGAGTTTATTTCCTTCACTATCCAGAAATACGCACATGTATCCGTATCCGTCTGAAATTTTCTTTTTGGGCACGAGCAATGTTCCACCGGCCTCCTCTATTTTATCCTGGACTACTTGTAAATCAGGATTTGCATTGAGATAAACCAGTGTTCCAATTCTGCCCGGATGATAATACTCCGGGTTATAACAAAGCGAACAGCCTACTTCTTTATGTGGAAAGACACCCATAGTGAGTTCAGCGGTTTCTTCTTTTTCGATCTCCGTGTCAAAAATTTTTTCATAAAAACTCTTGGCTCTTTCAAAGTTACTCACTGCAATTTCAAACCAGTTTGTCCATGATTTTGCTTTCTCGTGTGATTCATTCATAGTATTTCATTTTTTAAATTCCATATGGAACAAAAATTAAGTAATCTGTTTTAAACTAACAAACAGAATTGAAATACTGTTTTCAATATGGCAACACTCCCGTTAAGTTCACAGAGTAACAAGTTTATTAAAGCTGATCTAATCAGAAATTTTCGGCTTTGCCTTTTCAACCCTTACCTCCACTAAACGAAAATTCTCTATCTTTTTTCCCTGTAAATGTTTTTCCCAACGTTTCAATAAAGGTTGTTCTAATTTAAATTCACGATATTCATCCGGGCTCATAATCGGAATTCCACTCACTATAGGAAAAATACGTTTACATTCCGTGCAATGAAGGAATCCTTCGATAATATCATTATCGACCGTTTTGGTAATTACTGTTAATTTCAAATCGCTCTTATCAAAAGAGCAACACATTTTTTCTATTGTTTTTATTCTCATTTATAAATGATTCAGTTCAATTAAATATTTTCTTACGGCCTCTTTCGGGTCTTCTACATTCATCACACCGGATACTACCGCTATTCCATCATAATTCAAGTCTCTTAATTCTTTCATATTTTCAGGTCTAATTCCTCCGGCTAAAAAAATAGGAAAATCAGCTATCTCGATTGCTTTTCTAATTGTTTCAAAAGAAACCAGTTCACAGCTACTACTGGTATTAGAGTGAAAAACTGAGCAAAAAGAGATATAATCTAATTTGCTTTTTACAGCCCAGTGTATGTCTGCGAAATCATTATTACAGGTTAGACCACTGATGAAAGGTTTATTCAGAACTGTTTTAATTTTCTCATAATTTTCAGGCCTCCTATCAAAATGAACACCATCAAGAGGCAAATGAGCTAATAACTCCCAATGGTTATTTATAAGAACCGGTACTCCAAATGATTGACAAATACCGCAAATTTTGGTAATGAGCGATTCAACTTTGATATTTTTAGGAAAATTATCCCAGATTTGAAGAGCAACGATTTTTTCTTGGAGAACGATCTCGATTCTTTCTAACAAAATCTCTTCCTCCATTGAAGGATCTATTACAAGATAAATACCGTTTTCAATACGTTTTTTCATTTGAACCCAGCTTTAAATGCTTTAAAAAAAGCTTCCCAGTAAGGATCCTCTTCGCAATAAATCAAATCTTCTACCCCCTTATCCCCTCTTAGCTTTATGCCTTTTTCTTTCTCGGAAAGTTGTCCCACTTCCACACATGGGATATTTTCTTTTGCAAGTCGATCGATAACACGCCTAGCTGAACCATTCCTACATGTGATTATCATAGACCCCGCCCCGATACAGTATCTGGGATCTAAAGAAAATATTTCACATATTTCCTTCTGCAAATTGTTAACTGGAAGTTTATCATTGAAAACCATTGCTCCATTCTCGGATGCTACTGCCAATTCATAAATTGCCCCTAACACACCTCCTTCCGTGACATCGTGTATAGATGTAATATCTAAACGCTCACTTCCATTACCTACAGCGACTAAGGCATCCCGTAGAGAGGAAGTTTGATAAAAAGAATCACAGGCCTCTTGATGTTTCTCTTTTCCAATCTTAGCTTTAACCGTTTCCGGAAAACTCATAGCAAGTATTGCTGCAGTGGAAAGCCCGCAGGTTTTTGTAACCAGAATAGAATCTTCGGCAGAAGCGTTTTTAACCGTAAGAATAGATTCCTTTGGTGCGACTGTAATCAAGGTCCCTCCGCCAGCGATTGTTGAATTCTGTCCTTCGATAAAACCTGTATGCCCACCAGTAATAGCAATTCCGATTTCTTCACAAAATTCATGAATGTAATTCCAATATATTTTGAAGTCCTCTCTGGAAAATTTCGCTGGGAGATTCAGGACGAACTGACCGTACATTGGTGAGAATCCAGTGGTAGCCATATCGTTGGTCATCAAATGTACAGAAAGCCAAGCGGATTCCCTCAAGCCTAAAGTTGGTAAAAGGGAAAGAGGATCGCTCGTGATCGCCATGGCATAGTCACCGGGAAGATCAACCACTGAAACATCTACACCAAAACCAGGCTTCACGAGGACATCAGTTTGTTGAGCACCACATTTATACTTAATGAAATTTTCAAATAAATTATGATCTATTTTCCCCAGTTTTTTACTCATCTAATCGACATCATTAAGTCTAACATATAATCCAAAGAAATCACCATAAGGCAAACTCCACTTTTGAACAGGAAACCATTCGGGTAGACCCGTAGCGGTCCATTCAATAGTATAATCTCTACCCTCCAAAGCTTCATCAATGATACTTTTAAGGTGTTTAGGAGTATAAAAAGTAGCAGTAATATAAAAAGGGTTTTTTCCAAAAACTTGCTGTATTCTTCGCCGAACTACTTTTGTTGAGTTTCGATTCATCATCCCCATAGCAATACCATACTTTCCAACTCTGGCTGCCTCTCTAATAACCTTAACAGGGTCTTTATAATATTCAAAAGTTGTTATGAATGCAAGGGAATCAAAAGTATGGTCTTTAAAAGGCATATAATGTGAATCAGCCATTACCAAATCTCCTTCGAAAAGATGAATTGCCTGAGACAACATCAAAGGTGAAATATCACCTCCAGTGGCTTCAATTCCTATTTCCTTCCACCATCTGGTAAACCTAGTGGTTCCACAACCAAACTCCAGCAATGTTTTTACTCGTTCATCTTTAGAAACCAGCTGCTCCATCACTTTCTTCTGCCAGACCTCAGCACGCTTATATCTTCCTTCATACCACTGCTCGTAGGTATCAGTGTGTTCACGGTTAAAAAACCATTCTTTTCTACCTTGCCAATTTTGCTGATCTCCAGGAATTAATACACTATTTCTTTTATCGACTTCCATCATTTTCTATGTTAAAAAACCAAATAGGAAAATCCTGTGAAAAGTATCGGAAAATAGAATCATTCCGATCTGCATCCCTACGTTGGCATTATCCATATCAGGTAGCGGGTATAATCTCAGTCCTTACTTTTATTGTCAGAACACCCCGTGCTATTACGGATGCGAAGTTAGTAAAATGATTAAAATAAAAACCCTCAGTTGAGAAAATAAGCGCATACCCTAACCGGAAAAAGATGTAGAGAATTAAATATAATCATTGAGGGTCGAAGTGAACCCTGAAGAGAGAATCATTTTTAGACTTAACGGAAATGATCATATTCATATCATCGTTTGGAACGCAAACCGAAAGTACATAATGCTTAATCTTTAACGAATCATTCTGATACACGAGAACTCCAGAACCACGACAAGTCCCCATCCAAGTATCTAAAAGTTCATCAAACCAGATGATGGAATGATCCTCACTGAAATAAATATTTCTATTTATTGGATGAAAACTCCACGCTTTTCCTTTGTCGAAATATGGACGACTAAATTTCATAAACTCCTTTTTCGACCATATCTCCGAGGCGTCGGTACCAATAAAAACCGAAGAATCAGCCATTGCATCAAAATAGGGTTCAAATTTCGCCTCTGCGGCATATTCATGCCAATTATCAATGAGCTCATTTATCTTAACTGTGTTTTCCCGGGAAGATAATATTTCCTTTTCTTCCATTTTACAGCTGTAAATGGCCGTCAAAAACAGAAATCCTACAATTGTTCTCATGGTATTGATCTTTCAAAAAGTCTTAATTCCTTCGGAAAATAATCCGCGTAATAATCTCTTTCCTCTACGAACAACCATTTGCTGTTCTCTTTTCCGGTAATTCCATAAACTTTTACAGTGCTGTCCAGGTCTTCCCTCCCTTCTGAAAGCGATATTTCAATTTCGACCTGAATAATGCTGTCGTTTGATTTGAAAGAACGATAAAAAGAATTTCTCCACAGAATTTCATCCTCAGGAAAATAAACTTCATGATTGGTTTTGGGCTCTACCTCTTGAAAACGCGCTTTGAAGATGGAATCACCCTGAAGTTTATAGTGTTTAACCACCAATGGATGTGTATAATTCAGATAGGACAAAGCATCTCCCCTATTCCTCGCATTGATTAGTTCAGATGTATCCCTATTCAGTGCAGTTTCTTGTTCTGTGCTCAGTTCGCACGATACGAACACATAGATGAGGCTCAACGCTAATAGAAAGTAATTCATTTTTTCAGTTAATGGCCAAAATGCTTGCATTAAGAACAGTAGCAAAGAGAATCCAAATCAAGTAGGGTATTAACAAAAATGCCGCAATACGATCGAGACGAAAAAAATGCCTGATCAGAATGATCACAAGGACGAGCAAAATAACTATATCGACAAGTGCAACGCCGGGCGCATGCAGACTGAAAAACAGCGGAGTCCAAAGCAAATTAAGCACGAAATGAATAATAAAAATAATCAAACCCCTATTTGCAAATTTCTTAATGATAGGATATCTTGCTTTATGGGATACCTGCCAGATAATTCCAAAAGAAGCCCCGATGAGAATATACATCACCGTCCAAACCGGGCCAAACAACCAGCGCGGCGGCTGAAAAACAGGTTTATTTAAATTTTCGTACCAATCTTGTTCCACAGGGGCGGAAAAATACCCGCTTAAAAATCCAAGTCCGAGAACAATCGCTATGGAAAGTACTATTTTCCACCAAAGGCCTTTTTTAAAATAAGATGTACTGTGCGGCTCTGAATGTATTTGCATGTGCTTCAATAATATTTTTTATTTCGGGAGAATAACCGCCTCCCATACTTACCACAATCGGTACTTTCAATTCTCTAGTAATACGAAAAACTATTTCATCCCGTTGGCGACAACCTCTCATTGATATTCCAAGACGACCAAGTTTGTCTGTATTTATAACATCTACACCTGATTGAAAAAAAATAAATTCAGGTTTGAACTTCGTTAAGATCTCGTTTAGATGCTTCTCGAGTAAATATAAGTATTCTTTATCATTTATGCCATCTTTCAAGGGTATATCAAGGTCGGAATGCTCTTTATGAAGGGGATAATTATTTTCTCCATGCATACTAAAAGTGAAGACTCTTGATTCATCCTTGAATATTTCTGCTGTTCCGTTTCCTTGATGAACATCGAGATCCACAATTAGGATTTTTTGAATACTTCTATGGTCGAGAAGATATTGTGCGGCTATTGCCTGGTCGTTCAGCAAACAGAATCCCTCCCCCCTATTTGTAAAGGCATGGTGTGTTCCCCCGGCAATGTTCATTGCTGCCCCGAATTCAAGGGCGTAATCGGCGCATTTTCTTGTGCCTTCCATAATAAATTGTTCTCGATCAATTAAACTTTGATCGTGAGGAAAACCGGAAACACGTTGAGCTCTTTTATCCAGTCTAAGCCCTTTAAGGTCTTGAAAATAATTTTCGTCGTGCACTGCAAGCACATACTTAGGATCTATCATTTCAGGATTAAAGAATGCAGCTTTATCAACCGTTCCTTCGTGCAGGAGCTGTTTGGGTAAAAGATCGTATTTCTCCATAGGAAAACGATGTCCCTCAGGCAGTGACTGAACATAGTGATCGTTGTAAGCAATCTTTAACATAAAAGAAGATCAGGGAGCAACAAGACGCATCATTTCCGCACATATTATTGCCCCAAAAGTTCCCAGAAAATAGCCAAAAACAGCCATTAGGACACCTACTGTGGTTAAAGCAGGATGAAAAGCATTTGCTACTATCGGAGCCGAAGCTGCGCCTCCCACATTAGCCTGACTACCCACCGCCAGAAAGAAAAACGGCGCCCTGATCATTTTTGCAACAGCGATGAGTAAAATAGCATGAAAAGCCATCCAGACAATTCCTACCAGGATCAGTAAAGGATTATCAAAAACCATGGTAATATCCACTTTCATACCGATCGTTGCTACGAGAATATATAGAAACACCGAACCGATTTTGGAAGCTCCGACGCCCTCATATTTTTTCGCTTTGGTGAAACTCAAAACCAGTCCATACAACGTTGATATCACCACCATCCAGAAAAATGAACTCGCAAAAGTACTGGTCTTACCGAAAGTTGATTCAAAATAAGCCGCAAGAAAATCGCCAAGAAAATGAGCGAGTGAAACCCCTCCAAAAACGAGCCCTGCAATAACCATGAAATCAGTTAAAGTAGCCTTTCTCTCCACGGATCTCTGAAAATTCTCCACCTTAACAACCAAGCGATCAATGGCGCTGCTGTCTGCCCGGAACCACCGGTCAATTTTTGCCTTCTTTCCTATACCGAAAAGTATCACGGCCATCCAAATATTAGCTACTACAATATCAACCAGCAACATACTTCCGAAGAGCGATTCTTTGTATTTATAAGTTTCCAGCATCGCAGCTTGGTTCGCTCCTCCTCCTATCCAGCTTCCGGCAATCGTAGCAAGTCCACGCCAAGCAGCCGACTGCCCCTCACCGCCTACGGTTTCAGGAGATAAAACCGAAAAGATCCACACCGCAAATACGCCTCCTAGAATAATGCCGATCGTCCCGGTAAAAAACATCACCAGACTTTTAGAACCAAGACCGAAAAGACTTTTAAGATCAGCCGAAAGAATGAGTAATATAAGTGATCCTGGCAGCAGGTATCTGCTCGCCATGTAATATAAATTGGTGGCCTCAGGATCAATGATGCCAAAAGAGGTCAGAGCAGCCGGAATCATATAACACAGGAATAAGGCAGGAATAACCGTATAAAGTCTTTTCCAGTTTTTGTTATTTAGTCCGGAGGTAAAAAAGATTAGAGCCAGAATTACCACGAGTATACCGAAAACAATTTTGTCATCCGTGATCAGTGCTTCCCGCGGTTCTTTTTCGAGAAAGGTGAGTTTTGAAACGTTACCATGGCCGGTGAAAGAAAGTTTCTCACCTCCACGATATACATTTATTCCAATTTTCAACAATCCGTTTGGTCCGGGATTTTTAAAAAACATATTTCCGAAAGAACTTATTCGTAAACTGTCTTCATTAAATATGACCCATACGCTGTCTGCCGAATTTATTATTCTTCTATCTTCATCGTTGAAGATTAGCACACCGTATTTTTTCAAGGTGAAACGCTTCGTTTCCTGACCAAAGGGAAATGATTCCAGATGAGAGATCAAATCCGGATCTATTTCTGAGGAGGTAATTACCAGGGAATCCGTTTCAGAAACAAGTACCTGCTCTTGTGCGTAAGATGCAATCTGAACAGAAAATAACAACAGAAATAATCCAAAAATTTTATACATGATTCAAAACATAGTGAGAAATGATCTGCCTTGTTACAGAACATTGCCTGATTTGTAAATCACGAAAATTAAAAAGAATTAGTGAAGATATCGTCTAAAAAACAAATATTTTCGGACGAAAAGAACCAGAACTGAATTTAGAAGAAGGAAAAACGCCTAAATTTATTCGAGACCAAGCGTCATGTGGACTTCAAAATACAGTTTGCTGTTCTCTAAATTGAAAAACTGATAAGCAAGCTTAGATTTTGACTTCAAGCACATAGTAATAAAGCCTAAACCGGCACCTCCTTTTTCCGAGAGTACACCGTTACCCAATACTTCCATATAATAAGCTTTCACCTCAGCTTCGTTCATACCGTTGAGTTTGTCGATGTATTCAGTAATGAACTTCTGTTTTTTTTCCTCCATCAAATTTCCGAAAGAAATCGTATAAGATCCTGATTTGTTAGCAACAATGACATGTCCTAACTGTTCTCCTTCATCGCTTTTAGCTCCATGAATGCGGATATTTTGCAAACCCTCAATCATTATAGAGAAAACACGTTTTATTATCTTCTTCGGAGCGTTATTGGTGATCATTATCTGTTCAAGTCCTTCAGAAAGGCTATTGATTAGGTCCTGAGAAAATTCTCCATGGTGGGAAAGGATAATAACGCCTTTTTCCCGCGTTGCCAGCCGGTTGTGAAGATCTCTATAGATTTCCTCTAATTCAGACTTTATTTCCACTCCTTTATCCATTCAAAATCTAAAATACGCTATTCAAATAAACTAACAGATTAAATTGACGTTAATTTATCAAAAGGTAAGTTTCCTTTATCAAATGGGAACTTTTCTTCTATTTCAAAGACGAAATATGCCTGAATAAGTTGCTTGTATCACCTTACAACATTCACATTTCCCGCCAATGAAAAATCTGTTCCGTCAAGTTTTACTCCATTAAGTTTGTAAATATAAGTGCCCGTATTAACCGGTTCCCCATTAAAAGTTCCATTCCAACAATCATCCGGGTTATTTGTTTGGAAAATTCTCTCACCCCATCGATTAAATATTTCCAGATTCACAGACTGTAAGCAGCCACCTAACACACATAAATTATCATTCAACCCATCTCCATTGGGCGAAAACACCGTTGGAAGTAAGGTTTCTCCGCACGGATCAATGATCTCTATTAATACTGAATCTTTCACCTGACAGCCGTCCGAAGAAATTACCGTGATCACATACCAGGTGGTCATTTCGGGAGTAGCCGTCGGATCAAGGCACATAGCACAACTTAAACCGTCGGTTGGTGACCAGAAAACATTTGCTCCTACGGGCGTTATTGTTGCATTAAGATCAACAGACTGACCCAAATCTATTGAAGTGTTTCCGGGTGAAATACTAACAGTAGGAATAACAAAGCCACCTACAGCTATAGGTCCATAGTTGATACTGCATCCATTGTCATCAGTGATCACCAGATTATAATTTCCTTGTGTAAGGTTACTGATATTGAGTGTCGGACTAACCTGACCGTTCCACTCATAGGTAAGATTACTTCCTGTTGCTGAAAGTCCGGCAATTGAGCCATCATTTCCTGCACAGGTTTCATCCTGAACTGATAGATTAGCATCATCCAGAGTTGGTGGAGGAACTGTTCCTATTACAAAAGGACCTTCTGTAGTGGTACATCCGTTTTCATCCGTCACTTCAAGCACATAGTTGCCCGCAGCTGCTCCGGTCAAATCTATCGTCGGAGAACTAACTGAATTCCACTGGAAGTTTAAACCGTTTCCTGTTGCGGTTAATCCGTAAATACCGCCGTCATTACCATTACATGTTTCATCCTCAATAATTACGTTTGAAGCATCGATCACCGGCGCCGGAACATTCTGAACGATATATGGGCCTGAAGTTGCGGTACATCCAAGATCGTCAACTACCTCGAGGGTATACGAACCGCCAGAAAGATTATTCAAATCTATCTGAGGTTGAACAGTTCCATTCCATACAAAGGAAAGATTATTTCCGGTTGCCGTTATCCCTGTTATACTTCCGTTTCCTTGATTACAACCCTCGTCAGAAATAGTGATATTCGAATCATCTATACTTGGTCCGGGAATTTCATTAATAGTATAAGGCCCGGAACTCGCCGAACATCCAACCCCGTCAGTTACGGTAAGGAGATAATTCCCTGAACCGAGGCCAACAGTATCTGCCGATAATGTTTCTATTCCGTTCCATTCATAGGTTAAATTAGTCCCTGTAACGGAAATACCGGTTATAGATCCATCATTTCCAAAACAGGTTTCATCCGATAAACTTACGTTGGTATCATCGATTACAGGTCCGGGATCACTGTTCACGGTAAATGGTCCTGCGGTGGAAGTACAGCTTGCATCGTCAGTAACAACCAATGTGTATGTTCCGCCCGAAAGTCCTGTAATATCCTCATCAGGCTCAACCACACCATTCCATTCGATGACGATATTGCTGCCGGTTGCGATGATTCCGGTAATCGATCCGTCATTACCAAGGCATGATTCATCTGTTATAGTCAGATTGGAGAGATCGATGGATGGACCGGGTGAAGGACTTATTGTAAAAGGTCCGCTTGTTTCAGTACATCCGTTCTGATCTGTCACCGTCAAGGTATAGTTTCCTCCAATAGCATTTACGAGATCCGCTGTAGGTGTTGAGTTACCGTTCCATGAATAAGAAAGAGACCCAAAGCCTCCTGATGCTGAAAGACCAGTTATCGAACCGTCATTTCCACTACATGTTTCGTCGGTGATTGTTGGAGGAAGCCCTGAAATGTTGATAGCGGGTGAAACAATAACTGTTACCGGCACCCTGAAAGAACCCGGGCAAACACCCACATAATAAGTAGTCGTAGAAGATAAAGAAGGTGTCGTGAAATTAATCCCTGAACCAACGTTATTACCTCCAAAGGGGGCGTCGAACCATTCAACACCGGCTCCTCCAGGCAATGTACCAATAACAGTTACCGTCAAAGTAGTTGACCCGCCTCCGCAGACCGTATCATTCGCCGTTATCAAATCATAAAAATCATTCACCAGGTCACTCATTCCAACACCGCCTCCTGTTGCTCCGTTTATGGGAAAATTCGATACATAACTCGAGTTAGTGGTTCCGGCTATACCTCCGTTTACATTTTGGGTTGGAGTTCCGGAAGTAAATGAAATCATTCCACCTGCGCCTCCTGCTCCGGGACCATCTGCTTGATTGGTAGTAGCGAATCCTCCGAACTGTAAATTCTGATTCCCACCATTGCCGCCCCTGGCACTTAAAGTAATTCCTGCCGGAAGCGGGTTTGCATTGGAAATATGAATAGCACCGCCACCGCCGGCTCCACCTGCTCCGTCATCGCCTGTAAGTGCCGTGGAAAAATTACCCGGTGTTGGACCTGTTGCATTCTCTCCGTTCTGTCCGTTAGCTCTGATAGAACCTGTACCCGAAACTGAACCATATATTTTCAGCATTACAAGGCCTCCGCCCTTTCCACCATCTCCACCATATCCGTTGTTGTTATCTCCGGCTCCGCCGCCACCACCCATAAAAATTCTTCCCGGGTCATAGGTCAACGGATGACCTCCAAAACCACCGGCTGCCCTGCGATAATCACCGTTCCATGCTCCCTCATTTGGGCCTAAGGTTAATGGATTATTGTTTGTAATTGCATGAGAATAACCTCCTCTTCCTCCTCCCGAACTTGGGTTGGCAATAATTCCGGGATCTTCAAGGTTCCAGGCAGCCACATAAGAATTCGAAGGACCCGGATCAGCCACACCCCAGGCATAATATGTTCCGGAGCCTACGTTTGCCCCTCCACCTCCACCGGCGTTGTGGTAATTAGCTCCACCACCTCCATTGGCTATTGCACCTCTACAGAAACGAGAATAAATATTATCGTATTCGGTATAAAAACCGTAAATGCCCTCCCCTTTTTCTGCACCTTCCACGAGATCAAAAGATCCGTAATGACCGTTGTCAGAACTGGCTGAAGCAGACTGCGTGGAGGTACCGTCAATAACACCACCTCTGAAACCAAGTTCACTGGCAGAAATTGTCCCAGTTCCATTGATTATCAAATCACCGTCTACCTCGATAGCTACAATTCCACCTGTACTTCCGTTCCAGAAAGGAGCTGTTATACTTGTATTGTTAGGGACGGTTAAATTATCAAAGCGAGGTACCCGAACAACCTGCACGTGCCCTGAAGCTGTATAGCTTTTACTCAAGGGACAGCTCAAAGTAATTCCCCCGCTTCCACTCACTCCGGCAACTTCCGCATATTCGAAGTTACCCGCATTATTATAATTAAGTACCTGACCGTATTCCGTTGAATCTCTGAAAAAAGTTGACATCCAGCTATTCTGAACCGTATAATTACCTCCCCAGGATGAAGTCGGGGTATGGTTTACATCCACCGAAGCACCCTGCATTTGTACGATAAGAATGAGATCGCCGGCTGAAAGGTTACCCGAAAATACTGTTCCTGACATGGAATTACTGTTAACTGCCAGAAGTGTTGCCCCAGCATTTGCATTGGCAGTCAGAAACGCGTAGGTATTTACCCATGTATTTTGAGCAGGTACAGTATAGTTTCCCAAAATAGCACGCTGCGCATGTAAATTCAAGGAAAAAATAATTGTAAGAGCAAGTAGAAGAGCTTTTCTGAACATTTTATTTCGGTTTCAATGTTAGTAACGTACTAAAGTATAAAAAGGTTGATAAACAAGCATTCATTTTAGGTAAATAATGAATAAAATGTAATTTTAACTCAACTTTAAAACTAATTCTTTACTTGCGTAAGAATGAATAACAGATTAATAATTTTTCTGATCATGGCTTTTCATCTTGTCGCGGGCATCCTGATTATATCAGTTTTCGACGGAACGGGAGATGCTGGAGACAGTATTTTTCATTATTTGTATGCCCGAAGTGCACCCTACCATCCGGAACTTTATTTTGATCACTGGGCGAAACCCTTGTATGTTTTAATCGCCTCTCCCTTTGCTCAGTTCGGTTTTGAAGGAGTTAAATTCATGAATCTCATCCTCGCTAATCTGAGTTTATTCTTCACCTATAAACTGGCCAAGGAATGGAACCTCAGCCATTCTCATCTGGCCCCCTTATTCCTGCTCTTTTGTCCCTTATTTTTTGTACTCACCTTTTCAGGTCTCACAGAAATACTTTTTGCTTTTCTTCTGGTTTTTTCTCTTTATCTATTAGTGATAGATCGACTGATTTTGTCCGCAATAATTATTTCCTTACTCCCTTTCGTAAGATCAGAAGGCCTTCTTTTCATCGGTGTTTTAGGCGTATGGTTTCTTTATAAAAAACAGTTCCGATTTCTTCCAATTCTGCTGACCGGGTCACTGGTGTATGGAATTGCAGGTATACCTTTCCACCATGATTTTTTATGGGTTTTCAGAAAAGTCCCGTATGCTAAAATGAGTAGTACCTACGGAAGCGGTGATCCGTTTCATTTTGTGGAACAGCTTATTTACGTAACCGGTATTCCTGTTTATATCCTGTTCTGGTTGGGTATTTTATCCTATATACGAAGCGCTTTGCAAGCTAAAGTCAGGGCTGATATAACCTTGCTGTTATATGGAAGCGTATTTACATTCACACTGGCGCATTCCTTATTCTGGTATTTTGGAATTTTTAATTCGATGGGACTCAATCGTGTTCTCATTTCCGTTCTTCCTTTGATTGCCATAATTGCCTTGCAGGGGTTCAACCTGATAACGATGGAGATTCCGCCCATGAAATCTCTGTTCTCTAAAACAATAAAAATCATGTTTATCGGATATGTTGTCATTTTCCCCTTCACTTCCAATCCTGCAGCTATTGACATCAAGCACGACCTGTCTTTAAATACCGACCAAAAAGTAGCCCAAAGAATAGGACAAAAAATAACGGAAGAAAAACGCAACCGGGTAATCATCACTGCTCATCCGTATATGTGTGAAGTTCTTGAAATAGACTGTTTTGACAGCACAAGAAAGAAGGACCTGAATATGATAAACCTGGAAAAATCCCAACCTGGCGATTTAATTGTCTGGGAATCGTGGTTTGCAGTAATAGAAAAGGGTGTCTCGAAGGAACTTTTGGATAAGGATCCACGGTTTGAAATGCTTTACTCAATTAACGATATCGATCACAAGGATCGGATCATCAGTTATGTAGTGTATGAACGCGTTCCATTTCCAAAAAAATAGATCAGATTTTTTTTCTTAACTCCGTGAAAATTTCACTCACTGCAGGGCATATTTCGGTGTTTTTTAAAGTCAAACCGAGAATCTGATGCATTTTTTTCCTGTCGGTGTG
>JAWVYS010000014.1:0-65003 GCA_033722555.1 Brumimicrobium sp. | reverse complement strand
TGATGAAATGACCTTGAGTGAAATTGCTTACAAACTAGGTTATTCCAGTGTGGCCCATCTCAGTAATCAGTTCAAGAAGGTTACAGGTGAAAGTCCCACTTCGTATCGGTCTTCATTGAGGTCAAACTGAACCATTTTTCACAATTATGTAAATAAAATCCATAACTGTGTAAGGCTTCTCTGTGCCTGAATCCTTTCCTTTGTATCCAGGAACTGATCCATTTGGTTCACAAATAATGAATCATGGATCTAAGAACATTGAGCAATGAAACATACCTATAAAGTTCAGGGAATGACGTGCAGCGGATGCAAAAGTCATGTAGAAAAAATACTTTCCGATGTAAACGGAGTTGTTAAAGCTTCGGTTGATCTATCCAAGGGTGAAGCAGAAATTGAAATGAATCAGCACATCCCCCTGAGTACCTTTCAGAGCGCTTTAGAGGAAGATGGTGGCCGCTATAACATATATCTGCCGGGCGAAGAAACGCCAAAGAAGGATGCCGGTGATGAACACAAAAATAAAAGTCAGGGCAACGGTGTGTTTTACTGCCCTATGCGATGTGAGGGGGACAAGACCTATGATAAGCCCGGAGACTGTCCTGTCTGTGGGATGGACCTTGTTGAAGAACAAAATCTTTTACGGGATATATCCTCTGAAGAATGGACTTGTCCGATGCATCCGGAGATCGTGAAAAGTGAACCCGGCTCCTGCCCTCTTTGCGGTATGGAACTTGTGCCTGTTCAGCCTGAATTATCCGCAGAAGAAAAGAGTTTCAAAAAGCTGCGCAAAAAATTTATCGTAGCCGTATTATTTACTCTTCCCATATTTCTTATCGCAATGAGTGAAATGATACATGGTAATCCGCTTTATGACCTAATGTCTCAGAAATGGTGGAACATTGTTCAGCTTTTACTTTCTATACCTGTTGTTTTTTATGCAACACGCATGTTTTTTGAAAGAGCATACCGAAGCATCATCAGCTGGAACCTGAATATGTTTACACTTATCGGTATAGGTGCCGGAGTAGCATGGACTTTCAGTCTTTTTGCAATCTTGTTCCCGGGATTTTTTCCGGATCAATTCAAATCTCATTCGGGAAATGTACATGTGTATTTTGAAGCGGCCACTGTGATTCTTACGCTTGTTTTACTCGGTCAATTACTGGAGGCTAAAGCACATAGTAAGACGAATTCCGCAGTCAAGGAATTACTTCGGCTGGCACCCAATAAAGCAGTGAAAATTATTGATGGGGAAGAAAAAGAGGTAAGCATAGACAAGATAGATCTGGGAGATATACTGAAGGTTAAGCCGGGAGAGAAAATTCCCGTAGATGGTTCGGTCATCGAAGGGGAATCTGATGTTGACGAATCTATGATTACCGGTGAACCGATTCCGGTTACCAAAAGAAAAGGCGATAAAGTGTCCGGAGGTACCATCAACGGAAACAGGAGTTTTTTAATGAAAGCGGAAAAAATCGGTAGCGAGACCCTGCTTTCTCAGATCATTCAATTGGTTAATGAGGCCAGTAGAAGTCGCGCTCCTATTCAGAATCTGGCAGACAAGGTATCCGCCTATTTCGTTCCTGCTGTTGTTTTGATTGCCGTAATAACTTTTATAATCTGGTCAATCTTTGGACCTGAACCCCGCTACGTTTACGCATTGATCAATGCAATAGCTGTGCTAATTATTGCTTGTCCCTGTGCACTTGGGCTGGCCACTCCCATGTCTGTGATGGTGGCAGTGGGTAAAGGAGCTCAAAACGGGGTTCTTGTAAGAAATGCAGAAGCTTTGGAAAAATTACAAAAGGTTACTACGCTTATTGTTGATAAAACAGGTACACTGACTGAGGGAAAACCGTCTGTAGAAGGAATTTACTCATCAGGTTCGGAACTAAGCGAAAAGGATGTGATAAAATACATTGTTTCGCTTAACGAGAATAGTGAGCACCCACTCGCTGAGGCAACTGTTAAATATGCAAGAGAAAACGAAGTAAAATCCTTGGCGTGTGAAAAATTCTCGGCTGTGACGGGAAAGGGTGTGGAAGGCATGGTTGAAGGAAAACGAATAGCTTTAGGAAATCCTGCCATGATGGAACACGCAGGCGCAGCACTTACTGAGGAAATATTGGATGAAGCTAAATTGTATCAGAAAAAAGGTAAAACGGTTTCATTTCTTTCTGTAAACTCCGAGGTGAAAGGGTTTGTGGTTATCGGAGATAAAATAAAAAAGAGCAGTAAAGAAGCCGTTCATGCACTTAAACAAAAAGGGATCCAAGTGTTAATGCTGACCGGGGATAATCACGATACCGCGAAGGCCGTGGCATCCGAACTTGGTCTTGATAATTTCAAAGCAGGAGTTCTACCCCAGGAAAAATTGAAAGAGGTGCAAAGGCTACAGGAGACCGGGGAAGTTGTTACCATGGCCGGTGACGGTATAAACGATGCTCCTGCATTAGCCAAGAGCGACATCGGCATCGCGATGGGAACCGGTACAGACGTCGCCATAGAAAGTGCCTCCGTAACATTGATTAAAGGGGATCTCAAGGGAATAGAAAAAGCGTGGAACCTCAGTCATTATACGATGGTTAATATCAGACAGAACCTGTTTTTCGCAATGATCTATAATACCGTAGGTGTTCCACTTGCTGCAGGGATACTTTACCCGTTCTTTGGTGTCCTCCTCTCGCCTATGATCGCTGCACTTGCCATGAGTTTCAGTTCTGTATCGGTGATAGCAAATGCTTTGAGACTGAGGAGTAAAAGGATCTGATTGAATCTATATTTGTTTCAACAATTCCCTAAATTGTCTTTCCGGCATTGTCACTAAGAGAATGGCTTGAAGCTATGAGTTATCCTCTACTGCTTCCATCGCTTTTTTAAGGTTGATATAACCCCCGTTTAGTAATACCTTGACCTGTCGATCACTGACTGAATACGATAATGGAATCTCAATCTCCTTGTTTTTCACTTGTGCAGTTACAGCCTCTTTATTCCTAATCTTCTCCCGGAGATCTTCCAGAATAAGCACATCACCCTGCTCAAGTTTATCCAGATCATCTTCATTCACGAATTCGAACGGTATCATTCCAAAATTGATCAGGTTTTGCCAGCCGATTCGCGCATACGATTTGGCAATGGTAAACTTTTGCCCCAAATATCTCGGAGCAATAGCGGCGTGTTCGCGACTCGATCCCTGGGCGTAATTTTCTCCTGCAATTACACAGAAATCCTTACCGTATGCTTGTGCTCTGTCATAAAATGAATCATCAATCACCTGATAAGTATATTTACTGATCTCCGGAATGTTGGAGCGAAGCGGAAGAACGACACTACCCGCTTTCAGGATTTCGTCTGTAGAAATATTATCTCCCATCTTCAGTAATATTTTCGCTTCTATTCGATCCGGTAGCTCCTCAAATTCTTCGAGGGACTGAATGTTTGGTCCTTTGATGAGTTTTACTTTATCAAGTTCCTCCGGTTGAGCCATCATTTTTTCAGGTATTGCCAGCTCTTCCGGTTCTTTCCACTGAGGATAGTTCATATCAAAAATTTCCTCTAATTCCCGGGGATCTGTTATTTTTCCTGTAAGAACAGAAGCCGCTGCTGTTTCCGGACTGCATAAATATACCTTATCGTCCTCTGTACCCGATCTTCCGGGGAAATTCCGCGGCATTGTTCTCATACTGATGGAATCAGATGAGGGAGCCTGTCCCATTCCGATGCACCCCATACATCCGGACTGATGGATACGGGCACCAGCGCTTATTAAAGATCCGAGGGCACTCATCTTTGTCAAATTTGCCAAAACCTGTCGCGACGAAGGATTTACATCAAAAGAAACATTTGGAACGGCGAATTTGTCCTTCACAATTTCAGATACTATCCAAAAATCCCGTAATCCCGGATTCGCGGAGGAACCAATAACCACCTGACTGATCTCTTTTCCCGCTACTTCGCTAACTCTTTTTATTTTTCCGGGACTACTTGGTAAAGCAATTAGCGGCACAACTTTGCTTAGATCAATTTCTTCATGAGCATCATACTCAGCTCCCTCATCAGCATGCCATTCTTCCCAGTCATCCTCTCTTCCTTGCTGTTTCAAGAAAGCTTTCGTAATTTCATCAGAAGGAAAAACGGTGGATGTGGCTCCGAGCTCGGTTCCCATATTGGCTATGACATGTCTGTCCCAGGTACTTAAGTTCTTAACACCAGGACCGTAATATTCCAGAATATACCCGGTACCTCCGGACACATCATGTCTTCTGAGCATTTCCAGAACAACATCTTTTGCACTCACCCAGTCCGATGGCTTTCCGGTCAATTTAATTCCCATCACTTTAGGCATTTTAAAATAGTACGGTTCCCCGGCTGCAGCAAGAGCTACGTCAAGTCCCCCTGTGCCGATGGCGAGCATTCCGAGTCCTCCTCCTGCCGGAGTATGGCTGTCCGAACCCAGTAAAGTTTTCCCCGGCTTCCCGAATTTTTCCATGTGCACCACGTGACTGATCCCGTTTCCCGAACGACTGAACCAGTAGCCGAATTTTTTCGCTGCTGACTGTAAGAATATATGATCATCCATGTTTTTATAATCCGTCTGCATGAGATTATGATCAACGTACTGAACGGCTACATCTGCTTTAACTCTATCTATTTCCATTGCCTCCAGGGCGAGCATCGCCATAGTTCCTGTGGCATCCTGCTGCAATACCTGATCAATGCGAATTCCTATTTCTTTTCCGGGAACCATTTCTCCTTCTATCAAATGATCCCGTATAAGTTTGTGACTTAGATTTTGTTTTTTCATAGATTATTGTTTTGAAATGATGTCCTTAGAAAATACAAATTTTCGTTGAACAATGCATGTATGTAATTCTGAAATCTTATGCCTTTGTCGCCGTAATACTTAAATTTTGTTCAAACCCACCTTGGTACGAACCGTATTCCGCTTTTTCTGTTAATTTTATAGTTATCGTTTAAAATGAATTAGCTATTTGCGGATTATGGAGAATATTACAGCCTTTTACGAGTCGATGACAGATTATTTTTCGAAGAACTATGTTAGTCTGGGTCTATCACTACTTTTTTTGATTCTGGGCTTTATTCTGGCAAATTTCCTGAAAAGGAAACTGAGAGCACGATTGGTAAAACGTTCGCCAAACCCAATAACCGCGACATTTATCTCCCAAATTGTCAGTTTTGTTATTAAACTTATTATCATCTTAATAACGCTTAACATGATAGGCCTCAGTACTTTTACTACAAAAGTTCTGGCCGGTGCCGGGGTTCTGACATTTATAATAGGATTTGCTTTCAAGGATATCGGTGAAAACTTTCTTGCGGGGATTATTCTTGCATTCAAAAGTCCTTTTAAACTTGATGATCTGATAGAAACTGGTAATATTAGTGGATATGTAAAGGACATCAGTATCCGTGAAACCATCATTAAAACACCGGACGGCAAGGATGTTTTTCTTCCAAACTCGATTATTTTGAAAGAACCACTTTTTAATTATACAATTGACGGTTTTCTAAGATACGATTTCGTTGTTGGGATTGACTACGACGATGATGTACTGCTTGCGATAAGACTGATTTATGAAGCGTTGAACGATACGCCGGGTGTACTGCAGGAGAATAAGAAGCCTTCGGTTGTTATCGATGACCTTGGAACGAATACATTAAATCTGAAGGTTTTATTCTGGATCAATACTTTTGCAAGCACTTCAAGAACGGTTCATAGCAACGTACGAACGGCCGTGATTTCGAATACGTTGAAAAAATTAAGTGAGAACGGATTTTATTCTCCGGCCAACATTGTTGAGGTCAAACGTTATAGAAAAGTGGAATCCTAATAAGATCCCTTATAACGCCTAATAAACCATTCGGCTGTGAACAGGCACACAACGAGTATAAACCAGAAAAAATAATCGATAAGATTTTTATAGCTGCTTGTTTCGTAGGACACCGCAGTGATATCTTCTCTATTGCCCAGGTCTTGCAGTAATCGCTCATAATTTTCCAGTAAATAAAAGGATCCCATATTGTTTGTGGCCAGCTGATTTAAAAGTTGATGATCTGCCCTCGTATTCATTGCCTCCAGTTCGAGTTTCCTTACAACGAAAGAACCCGATTTATTAAACGTTTCCCCGTTATACGTACAAGAAGCTTTCCAGCTGTATTTTCCTGCTTTTAAACTTCCTAGATCCAGAAAGTACGCATTATCGGATGGTAGAAATGAATAGTTCACCTCTTCTCCTCCTTCGTTACTCAATACAAAAGAAATTGAAGGCTCGGTAATGGGCTCATAGCTGGCATTATAAAAGGTAGCACTGATTCGAATATTTTCGTCAGTAGTAAACAAGGACGGAAATTTGATTCTTAATCGCGATGTATTTTCTTTCAGTATAAGATATTGCACTGTTTTTGAAACCACTTCGTTGAATGCAAGATTATTCGAATTTTCCTGATAATCCGAAAGTTTCCAGCTCCATATTCCGGTACCGTATGTAACAGCATATTTTAGGTTTTGATTTTTACCGAAATAATACAGTGGATCCTCTTTGACCACCGACCCAACTTTTTGATAAGCAAGTACTGAGGAAGGGTTATTCGTTTTAAATTTTCCGTAGGGAATGTTTAAGGGCGGAAAGTTTTCCAAACTGCTAAGCGTCTTTTCGGACAGTTGAAAGAGGTTAAAATTGCTGTTTATTTCTGTTCTGACGTTATCCGTCTTACCCGAAACACGAGCTCCGGAGGCGATCTCCAGGCGATTCAGGTCACTCTGCTTGATCGATGATCCAAGGAAATACCAAACAGCTTTTCCTGAATTTCTTAGCTGCTCGAATTTTTCGCTAAGGCCTGAAAGACCGGGCTGATGCCAGATGATTAAATCATACTTTTTAAGATCCTTCGGCAGGTCCTTTATTAATATAGGGTTCAAATCAATATTTTGCTCCTTGTCAAGTGCTATTCGTATTGCCCCTATGTCAGGATGCAGGCCTTCAGCCACAAGCAAAACCTTGCTTCTGTCATCCAAAACTTCTACATAAACTGATTTTGAATTATTCTCCCGGTTGAACTCATCATCATATTCATTGATTTGAACAGTGTACTGATGTACTCCCAGTGAATTTGCGTTCACTAAAAACCTTGTTTTTACGATGCTATAATCATCATTCTGATGAACAAGTTCCTTGCTTTCAATTACTTTATTGTTTTCAAGAATTGACACCTTCAATGGTTTTCCGGCACATAAATACCCTTCAACGGTAACCTCAATGGGGAACTGATTATTTAGAAAAGCAATATCGTTGGAAGTTATATTACTTATCAAATGATCTATTTTCTGAATGGTATCGCCAACACCAAGCGTATATATGGGGACATTCTTTAGTTTCTCGGCGGCGAAACGAGGATGCAAACCGCGATTATAATTTCCATCAGAAAGTAAAATAACCGCTCCTATATTCCGTCCGTAATAGTTATTATAAATATCATCCAATGACTTATAAAGATCTGTTTTCTCAGAAATAAAACGCAATGAATCAGTGTTTTCTATTTCTCCATCTAAATCATAGATTAAAGTTTCGAATTTTTCACCAAAATTATCTTTCAGCCCATTTAGAAGATTTTTGGTAAGCGCATCTACATTATTGCTGTCAGGATAATTCAACATAGATGCTGAATGATCCACAACCGCAATCACTGTCGGTTTGTCTTCTTCCCTGCTCACCGATCTTAAAAGAATACCAAGTATGAGTATTCCAAGAATGAGTAAACCGAGAAAACGAAGAGCAATCAGTGTCCATCGGAGTCTTTCAGCGACCTCTTTTAGCCATCCATTTTTTCTGTAATAGAACATGGACAGGAATAAAGCAAGCGGGCCCCAAATCAGGAGCGTCCAAAGAGGTATGTCGGTAAAGAATTCCTTCATTGAGTTAAATGTAGCAAAAACTACTCTTTACCTGCTATATAATCGGAAAGATAACTGAATTTTGGTGTTAAACCACCCTGTTTGGTCGTTTGAGTACCACGTTCTATAATTCGCGTAGGATCATCTCCAAACAAAACAGGGAAAATATGTTTAATGAGTTCGTTTCCAAAATCCTGAGAAGCATCTTTTGGTAGTTCACACGGAAGATTATCTACAGCCATTACTGCGATAACGCCTTTCTTCATGAAGTCATCTTCTGATTGCGAGACCGGATTGTAACCATAAATGGGTTGAGCAATGGTACTTGGACGTATCGTAGAAGCTACAGGACCGTCTATATCACACGATATATCTGCAACTACAGAGGTTCTTATCCTTCCGGACTTCAGGTCCTCTCTGGTATATAGATAAGGGGCACCTTTCTTCCAGTAATGACAGGCGATATACATATCCGCCTCTTTTAGATATCTCGGAAAGGTTGAAACATGACCCTCACCGCTTTCATAAAATGCTTCTTTATCAAAAGGTTTACCATCTGCTCTTCGGTTATAATCTTCTACGTTCAAGTGTGTATACACGGCGGAATCGAAAGAATCTTTCAGGAATTCCTCCGGACTTACCTCTACGATAGGAAGAAGATCAATTATTTCCCTTGCTCCGTTACCTACGCGTCCAAAACCTGTAAGAACGATTTTGGTGTTCTTTGGTAAATCAACCTTCTTAAGTTCGTTTTCAAGTTCTTTGCGGTCTATACATTCATGCGCCGGCTTGAGTTCATAAAGGCCATGCTTGATACCGTAGGATCTAAAACCGTTGTAACAACCAACTATTCCTGCATAACGCCCAAATCCAATAAGTCTCAACCCGTTTTCACGCGTCAGTACTTCGTAATCTGTAAGGACGATATTCTTTTCTAAGATGGCCTGTAATAATTTTCTGTTGTAAGGTTGTTTTTTAAAGGTATGTGAAAAGAAGAAATAATGTTTATTTGGAATGAGGTCATCAATATTCACTTCTTTAACACCCATGATAATATCACAGTCTTCCAGTGAATCCGTTAGCGTCAGGCCCTGCCGGGCGTATTCCTCATCGTGAAACGCACGGATGGGACTTTTCTGAACGACAATCTCTACCTCTGGAAATTGTTCCATGACTCTTTTACACTGAGCAGGTGCAAGCGGTACTCTCTTATCCGGTGGAGTTTTTCCCTCTCTAATAAGACCAAGTTTAATTGCCATATTCAGATTTTTTTACAAAAATAGAAGAATAAAATTCAAGCACCAGCCCTATTCCAATTTTAACCGATAAAAACCTTATTCGATCAAAAGATTATTCAGATTCATCAGAATCACCACCGCCTTTCTGCGATTCTTTTTTTCTGTCGTCGTTTCCGAGGTTTCCGAATTTATAGGAAAGTGTAAAATAAATCCTGCGCGTGGTCCATTTGTACAGTGTGACCTGTTCAAAATTTTCATTATTAATCTCCATGTAGAAACTTTTCTGATCGAATACATCTGTCACCCTTAAACCAATATTCAGTTTTTTATTCAATAAAAGTCGTGTGACTCCAATATCGATTCCCGGATTCCGCTGATATACTCCCTGAACGGTATAACGCGGCGCAATGTATTCTGCATTCACCTGAATAGTGGATAAATCGTTCCAAAGGTAGAACGTACTATTCAGTTTCATGTCCCAGCTGAATCCCCGGTTTCTTAGATCCAATCCTCCTACATTTGCCGATAAGCGGCTTTCGAATCCGTTAAAAGAGATCATGTTTTTCCACCAGTCGAAAGGCGAATAAGTACCGATAATCTCTATTCCATAATCATAGCTTTCAGCCACATTTGCGAAAGTTGTAACACTTAATCCATCGTCATAAAATTGGCGAATGCGCTGAATTCTGTCTACTGTTTGCTTAAAGTAAAGTGAGTTTGTTAGCGAGAGTTTATCCCAGATCTTCTCATAGCCCAATTCGTACGAATTGATGTACTCCGGTTGCAGAGCAGGATTTCCCTGACGGAGATTCAGGGGATCGCTGTATTCCGGAAAAGGATTCAGCTGATAAGCACCGGGACGATTTATCCTTCTGCTGTAACTTGCGAAAATCTCACCCATTTTTTTGTCACCGTAAACGAGATGTAAAGACGGGAAAAAACTGAAATAATTATTCTCAAAGTCTTCGTTGGTAGTTAATAATCTTGGTTGGGTAAAAGCCTGCTCGAGGCGCAAACCTCCCTGATACCTGAATTTCTCCCTAACCTTGTGTCCGAAAATAGTATAGAACGACAGTATTTGCTCATCAAATTTCATTTCGTTGTTCACCGTAGGATCCGGTAAAACCTGGTCACTGATCGTGTCATAATATTCCAGATAATTCGTTTCAAGATCAGCGTTGATGATTGCTTTCAGACCAGTTTCTATATTCATTTTATCATTGATCTTACGAACGAGATCTGCGCTTGCCGTAAAGGCACTTTCTTCCTCGGTTCGAATCTGATTTTGAAAGCGATATGGTTCAGAATAGGGACTCCCATCCGGACGATAAAAATATTCCTCAAAACGACCTTCTGAAACTTCATCTCCTACAGACTGAGTAACTGCTGCAATAAAGCTTCCTTTATCCTCCTTAAAGTCTAGTTTATAATCGGCATTAAGGTCAAGCGATCTTCTCATTCGTGGATCATAAACGAATCTTTCCCAGTACCTATCAAGCTCACCGTTGAAACTCAAATAATTTATTTGATCCCCTGTTCTGATCCTGTCATTGTCTGTTCCACTTATGGAAATCCCCAGTACCTGGTTGTCTTTGATAAAAAAATCTGTTCCGATTTTAAGCGTATGTGCCCGGCTCAGATCAGTACCTAAACGGCGCTGATCAAGAAATTCTACCGTGTCCTCGTAAAAACCTGTTCGCTCATTGAAATTATTGCGGAAACCCTCTCTGTATCTAAAGGAATAATTGGCATAAAAATTTAACTTTTCATTACGCGCATTAAACCCTATGCTCGCGTTATAAAGATTCTCTGATGCAGCAGTTAAATCGATATTTGTATTAACACCTCTTAACTTCTTCTTTTTCAAAATAATATTTATTATTCCGGCTGTCCCGTCAGGGTCATATTTCGCCGAGGGATTTGTAATCAGTTCAATTCGCTCAATTGCGCTCGCCGGAATTCCTTCGAGTGAACCTTCCCCTCCTGCCATTGCACTTGGTCTACCATCAATCAGGATTCGCACACTGCTGTTTCCCCTTAAGTAAATGTTGCCATCATTATCAACCTCCACCGAAGGAATATTATTCAACAAATCAGTCAGACCACCGCCCATAGTTGTCATGTCCTCCTCTACATTATATACCCGCTTATCAATGCCGGTTTCCATGAGAGGAGTTTCTCCTTCAATTACTACTTCTTCAAACTCCTGTCCTTTTAATTTGGTGAGTTGAACGGATCCGAGATCTACTTTTTTTTGCGATTTAGATAACACGATGTTTTCGATGATTTCATCGTTATAACCGAAAAAAGTTATAACTCCGTAATAATCTCCGTAAGGGATGTTCTGAAGAATTATCTGTCCCTCCGGCGTCGAATACGCTCCGTCAACCACGGAGGAATCAGCTTTGGAAAAAAGACGAAGTCCTGCATACTCTATAGGCTTGCCAGTTTCATCGTTGATGGTCAGCAGAAGTTCACCCTGAGCGAAAAAATAAACCGGCAAGAAAAAGATTAATAAAGTACAGACAAATTTCATACAATGGAATTCCGCCAAAAGTAATGATTTAGCATGAATGGAAGAGTCTCGCAAAATTCAATAGTGGATTTGTTATAAATTAGGACAGACCTCCACGAAGTTTATCCAGTAAAGCATTAAGTTCTTTGGCTTCCTTTTCGCTAAGACTGCTTTCAAAACTCATTTCATGAAATACATCGTCGATTTTCTCCAGCACCTTTCTTCCTTCGGCCGTTATGGAAACAAAAACGACTCTTCTGTCATCTTTACACCTTCTTCGATCTACAAGATCTTTGGCAATCAGTTTATCGATGAGCCTGGTTGTATTGGGTGATTTTTCAAGCATCCTGTCCTTAACTACCTTTATACTCAGTTCCTCACCCGCTCCGCGCAGGATTCTCAAAATATTAAACTGAGGAAGGGAGAGGTCAAATTCTGCAAGCTGTTTATTCTGGTATGCGCCCATCCAGTTGGAGGTATATCGAATATTAACCGCAGCCCGGTGATGTTCGTTCTTAAATTTCGCCTTTAAAATTTCATCGATTTTCATCTTACAAATATACTTACCAAGGTATTAAATACAAAAGAAAAGAGCGTAAAACTTAAAATTTCGGAAATTGTTAGATCAAACGTTTATAGAACCTTTGTTCGAGAAAAAAAACCGTTTGTATTTATACCTTTTCGAACAAAATATTATCAGTTAAATTAGCAACATGAAAAAAGCTTCCTTCGCATATTGGATGGTACAAATTATCAGTTGGGGCTTATTCTGCGGTATGGTTGGTATAGCCAGTTTTGTTCAGGGTGATTTTAAAGGAAAAACTCCGTACAAGCTGATTGAGCTCTTTTTTCTTCTTATACTGGTATCACACGGTATTCGGTATGTATTATTGCGACTCGACTGGATAAATCTCAAACTTGCTCCTTTGCTCCCTCGTGTTTTACTGCTCAATATTTTTGCCGCCGTGCTTCTTGTATTTCTAATCAATATTTCGAGTCTTATAATATTTGGTGTTTCTTTCATTCCCTTTCTGGAATTTATCATTAATGTATCGCTTTATACGATCTTCTTCATCATGTGGTCCGCCGTATACCTAACCTATCATCTGATGGCGAAATCGAGAAAACAGGAACTTCACAGCCTGAAACTTGAAGCAAGTCATCATGAAATTGAATTAAAAACACTGAGGGATCAACTTAATCCACATTTTTTATTTAATTCACTTAATAGTATTCGCGCCCTTATCGAAATAGATCCTGCAACAGCCAAAGGAGCGATCACTACTCTTTCCAATCTTTTAAGGAATTCTCTTCAGATGGGAAAACGAACACAAGTAAGTCTGGCCGACGAAATAAACCTTGTCCAGGAATACCTCAGGCTGGAAAAAATCCGGTTTGAGGAAAGATTAAATTATTCCCTGGAGGTTGATGTTCCGTCCTCACTTCAAATTCCTCCCTTCATTATTCAGACGATGACAGAGAATGCTATTAAACATGGTATTTCCAAAAAATCTGACGGAGGCATTATTGACATTCATATATTCGAGGAGGGAGACAGAATTAATCTACAGGTAATTAACACCGGAGGAACCTATATTCCCGACAGAAAGGAGGGCATCGGCATTTCTAATTTAACCCGGAGATTGCAGATACAGTATGGTGATGACGCAGGATTCTCGCTAAAAAATGACAAAACGCGCGTTGTAGCCTGCGCTTGGATCGCTAAAAACAAAGTAAAACATACTATATGAAAGCACTGTTAATTGACGATGAGAGACTTGCCAGAACGGAATTAAAACACCTGCTGGAAAAATACAATGAAAAAATCCAGGTGATCGGTGAAGCGGTAAACGCTCAGGAAGGAATCAAATCGATACGAAAATTAAAACCGGATGTAATATTTTTAGATATTCAGATGCCGGAAATGGATGGTTTTCAAATGCTTAAGAAACTCGATGAGATACCAAAGGTGATTTTTGTAACAGCCTATGATGAACATGCCATCGAGGCTTTTAAGGTAAATGCACTGGATTATTTACTCAAGCCTGTTGATCCTCAGCGACTGGATGAAGCAATCAGTAAACTCTCTTCAAGTTCTGAAGATGAATTTGAATCGGAAGTTACAGACCTAAGAAAAGAAAGAAAGCTCAATATTCACGACCACGTTTTTATCAAGGATGGGGAGAAATGTTTTTTTCCTAAGTTGGAACAGGTGCGGTATTTCGAAAGTCACGGAAACTATGTTAAAGTATATTTTCAGGACAAAAAACCTATGATTCTTCGCAGCCTGAATGCACTTGAAGAAAGGCTCGATCAAAATGATTTTTTCAGAGCGAACAGAAAATACATAGTAAATATCCATAAGATCACTAACATCGAAAATTGGTTTAACGGCGGTCTTAAAGTTTTTCTCGAAAACGATGAAAGTATAGAGATTTCAAGACGTCAGGCGATCCGATTTAAGGATATAATGTCTATATAGAAGAGAAATAACAATCGTTGATTAAACATTTCTTGCGCAAGAAATGTGAAAAAAACTGATTAATTCGTCGAAAATATTAAAAAGGACGTGGGAAGATTGTGATAATTGTTGGCATTCGTTTAATTTTGCAGCGTGCTAAACGAGAATACAACAAGATGACTAATATTTTTATAGCTAATTTAGATTTCGACATCACTTCTGACGATTTACGAGCTACCTTCTCACAGTTTGGAAAAGTATCATACGCTCACGTTGTTTACGATAATAAAACAAAAAAGTCTAAAGGATACGGTTACGTTGAAATGGATAATTCAGATGAAGCGATTGCTGCTATTGAAGCGTTGAATGGTATCGAAGTTAACGGAAGAAAGCTGGACGTTAAAGTCGCTTCTCCAAAAGATTCACGGCCAAAATCAGAAAACAAAAGCAAGCCCAATAAGACAAGTGGTTCTTTCGAAAAGAAAAGGCCACAAGTAAAAACAGTTAAAGATGCTGAGGTTAAACCACGCAGGGTTTTAAGGCCAAGACGAAAGAAACAGTAATTATTTAACGTTTTAATCCTTAAATATTTCCGGGTTCATGGACTTGTAATGTTCCAATTTATCCTTGATATATGTGATGAGTTCATAATCGGAAGCTGTTTTCAGGAAATGTTCATCGATATTTAAAAAGCCGATGAAATCATCAAAATGTTCATCATCGAGATATACGACATCATAGGAAACGTAAAGCCTCAGTAATTCCTTCAATATGTCGTTGATATTATCCTGATGCTCCATTTCTGCAACCTTTCGTTTAGATTGAGCTGTCCGGCTAAATCGCTCATAAAGAGCAGTTATCGGACTCTGAAGCACATTTACACCGGTAACTGTTCTAGTCTCTCGTTTACTCAATTCTTCTCTTTCTTTTTTAATTTCTTCCAGTGATTTTACCCGATGGATTTCGACTGTTTCGAATTCTTGCAGCCTAAGATTCAAGTAAATAACAGTATCCATCTGGCAGTTTTTATCACCCATGACATGAATGTATGCCTTTTTATAACCGGTCACGGAAAAGGCTATCGTATCTCCCGGTCTGGTATAAACCGAAAAATCACCCTGTGCACCACCAAAAACACCTTGTCTGGTAGACATATTGATAACCATCAGATTATAGAATGACTGATTGCTTGCTGTATCAATAACTTTTCCTTTCAAAAGAATTTCCTCACAACCAGGATTTCCTGTTTGACACCACAAAGTTTCGAAACCAACTGTCAAGGTTATGAATACTATATATAATCGAATCATATGTATAAATATAGTAAAATAGCACAACAAACATTCATTTGACTTAATTTACTTTTGTAAACATATTTACAAAGCAGTCCTAATTCATATGTAAACAAATGTATACACTTGGTATTATTTATTAAATTCATTATTTACATTTATAAATTTATTTTCTGGGCCACTTTCTTCTTTGTTGAAACAATAAAAGTTGAGTAATTTTGCATAATTGTTTCAAAGTATGAAAAGGGTTGTAATTGGTCTTTCAGGGGGCGTAGACTCCAGCGTAGCGGCTTATCTTCTTAAGGAGCAAGGATACGACGTGATCGGAATGTTCATGAAAAACTGGCATGATGAAAGCGTTACCCTATCGGATGACTGCCCCTGGATAGATGATTCCAATGACGCCCTGCTTGTTGCTAACGCACTAAACATCCCTTTTCAGGTCATAGATCTCAGTGAAGAGTACAAAGAACGTATTGTTGAATACATGTTTAATGAATATGCGTCTGGACGAACCCCTAATCCGGATATTCTCTGCAACAGGGAGATTAAATTCGATGTGTTTTTGAAACATGCTATCAATTTGGGAGCAGATTACGTGGCTACCGGACACTATTGCAGAAGGAGAGAAAACGAAGACGGATCGGTTAGTTTACTGGCAGGAATCGATAAGAATAAAGATCAATCTTATTTCCTTTGCCAGCTTCATCAGTCGCAGCTGCAAAAAATACTCTTTCCGATAGGTGAACTTGAAAAATCGGAGGTGAGAAAGATTGCATCTGAACAGGGCTTTGTCACAGCGGAGAAAAAGGATTCACAGGGGTTATGCTTTGTAGGAAAGATTAGTTTGCCGGACTTCCTTCAACAAAAACTAATATTGAATGAAGGTTCCATAATCGAAATACCTGAAGACCACCCGACACTTAAGGAATATAGCAAACTTGCTATAACCCAAGAAAACGTTGAATCCCTTGCTGCAGATTTTACATTCTCACCTGAAGAAGGACTTGAAGTAGGAAGGCATCAAGGTGCTCATTTTTATACAATTGGTCAAAGAAAAGGGTTGCATATCGGCGGACGCCCCTTGCCGTCTTTTGTTGTAGCTACAGACACTGTGCAAAATACGGTTTATTCGGGTCAGGGCGAGGATCACCCCGCTTTACATAAATGGGCCTTAAGTGTTGATAAGCAAAGTATTGTTTACACCAATCTTAAGCACTCTCTGAATACCGGTGATGTCAAAGAGTACCAGGTTCGGATCCGTTATCGGCAGCCTTTACAAAAAGCCCGGTTGATTATGAAGGAAGATAAGTTATTTGTACTCTTTGACAAAATACAGCGAGGTATAACGCCCGGACAGTTCTGTGCCTGGTACGACGGAGATGAGCTGATCGGTTCAGGCGTTATTTCCGATTAGCCTGCACCTCCTCAAATGTTCCGTCGTTGTAGAATATTAGTACCTTGACAACTTCCTTACGGACTGAAGAGAAAGGGACCGACAAGCTTTTAGTTTTTGTGCTATCCTGCTCTTGCCTTTCAGGATTAGTAGCTTCAGTATGACCTGATTCACCAGAATTTGTAGTTTCTCTGCTATCGTATTCTTCTCTGTTAAGGTTTTCTTTGCCAATTTGTTTTCCGGTAACTAACCAATCTGCATTGACGCGTGGAAAGGCTGTTAGAATCTTTTCAATAAAATCCAAACTGGGCTTGTTTCTTCCTGAAATAACATGTGAAACGCTCGAACGTTGAACTCCCACCTTATCAGCAAAAGCAGATGACGTAAGGTTGTTCATCTTCATTATCATTTGTAAACGATCCTGTATGGCCATTTTTAATTGTTTAGGATACAAATGTAACGAATTATAATCAATATTGTAACATTGAATTGTTTATATATGTAACTTTATTCCAGTTTATTTTATGCTGTAAATTACATTTGTGTATTTTATATATTACTACCATCGATTATTTCACTCAAAGACTGTCCGATTTCTGCTACATATAGAATTCTTGATGTGAGATGAAAGCAGTGCCTCCCTCCTAACCTAATTGATAAAACATCTATGATCTAGACACTGATTAGATGGTATGTCCTTCAAACGAATAATTGATAACGCTTTGATTCAATCTAAACGAATTCAAAGCAAAAAAAAAGAGAGGTCTTACCTCTCTTAACAAAACAAAAACTAAACTTTATTTTCTATCAGTTCACTGAAAAACCTATATGACTTCGCTGGTTTGCCTGGTCTACCAAATTATTTTCCTGCCGAAGTAAATCCCGGAGTCTGGCAACTTCAAAAATTGAGAGGGTACTTTCAAGACCTCTTTGTTCATGCTGTTCTAACTGTTTTTTAGCAAGACTTACCATATTGTTAAGTGTAAAATTCGTATGTGCTATCATAGTATAAGTTTTTCATTTTTTGTCCTGATACGGCCTTATTCAATCAATGGTTTCACTTTTCTAAATAAAATTTACATTTTTTAATTCTTCATTAAAGTAATCTAAACAATAAAAAATCATTTTGTTTTGAATATCAATTGTTTAAGTTTTATAACAGTTTTGTAAACCTTTTGTTCTTTTCTTTTTAAATATTCTGTATACCATCAGGAATCCGAGATAAACCGGGAAAATAATTATTCGAAAGACAAAGCGAATAAAGTATTTATGAGATATGGATTTCACAGATCTGGAGGCCTTTTGATTCTTAAACTTTGGATGTTTATCGGTGCTCTCTTCAACCACCTCGGTCATACCAAAAAATCGAATTGCTCTATCCATCAGTATATTTACAAGACCTTTAGCCCGGATATTGGAGGGAGCGTAATCTTTATAATTATTAAATAGATCAATGAATGTCTGAACGAGAAATTTCATCAGTGTGTTAAGTACGTTTATGGTGTCTTGCTTAATAAATATTAAGTCCGTTTTAATATCTATTAATCTTATTTCTTTATTGATATACATATTTTTATATTAAAATGTCCCGAATACAAATAAACTGTAATAGTCGGTTTGCATGAAATCAGTTAAGTGAATGCATGTGATTAAGTTGTAAAACTTAATTTAATTAAGTAACTTTAAGTTCTTTTTTGGTTATTAAGTCAGAATTACCGAAATGCGTTTAGCAGGAACATACCATCCAGTCGCTTACATTCTTGAAAGGATGGAGCAGTTTCTTCCCGGAGTTCAGGAGATTCAGGCGGTATGGAAAGATTTTGAAGGGAGAATTCATAGCGAACAAGGAGTCTTCGAAACTATTCCGGAAGCATCCTTAGCGGCTGTTCAGGTCTGGAGACAAAGAAAGGCTGGTTTTGAATGGAGTTCAACTCCTGGTTTTTTCAGTTTCCCGCGCAAAACGAATGAACAGCTTACTTTGGATAGTGAGAATCGACTAAACGTATTAATCATTTATTTCGATAGTCCCGTTGATCATTTAAAAGATATTCTCGCTATTCATTTTCCGGAAAATATTTTTTTAAAAAGTCTCGATGCAACGTTTTCAGGTTTATCGGCCAAGGAAAAACTTATTCTATCAAATATCCTCTCCTCCATCTTAAACGCTGAATACTCCAGAGTACTTAAAGAACGGGAATTACTAACGGATATAGAAAAAATTCAGCACAACCAACTGAATAAAGTGCAAGTGCTGAAATCTCACTTGAAACAATCAGAAGAACTTTATACGTCTGCCCTGGCTCGACTCATGGATGATATTACTGTTTCCTATGAGGACGAATTATCGAAGCCCATTCATTTTAATAAAGAGGTAGTAACTAAACTTGCTAAAGAACGACTGCCTTTGGCAGAGATCGAAGCTGTTTTAAAAAGAGCTATTTATGCCAAGTTCAATCTAAATCCTTCGAAAAAGCATATTGAGTTGGTATCGGATGATTTAATAGTAAATGCACCGGATATTAGAGAATTTGCTGATACGCGGAATGCCCGAAACAGCAAGCATCATGATCTACTTGACAGGTATGAACAAGCAGCTGAAAATTTAAAAATAAAGGGCAAAAAAATAAACGGAAAAAACCTGGCCGCATTCCTAAATCCTCCGGTCACACCACCGGCGATCACCGACGCCGTAAAGAAAAATGAAAAAAAGATATCTTTTCTTTTTAAGGAATTTCCGGACAGATGGCCCTTGGTTAGAAGAGGAATCCGGCCGCTGCAGATGATCGACGAAGGTGTTTCTGACAACCTGGCGACCGGTACTTAGGAAGTAATCAAAGATCATTCAGGCAATAACATGTTCTGAAATTATTCCATTTAATTTTCATTAATTTTGGACTCAAATTATCGGAATGAAATTAATTGTTTTTCTTGCCTTCCTCCTTCCCTGCATTTCCCTTTCCCAGTCTGCTCCACTTCAGTTGAATGAAATTATGGCCGGCGACGATTTCATTGGTCATCAACCTGAAAACATCAGATGGTCTGCAAAAGGGGATGTTATATATTTTGATCGCTACAACACAGCATCGAAAAAGACGGAAACTTATGCTTTAGATCCTAAGACGAATAATACTACGATCATTCCTTCAGAAAAGGTTGATCAGCTTGTCTATCACCGCGAAAACCCATTTTCTATCAGTAGTTTTTTCGCTATCAGTGGGAATTCCCTGATATCTTACGATATAAAATCCAATAAAAGACTGGTTCACATTTCCACTTCAGAAAACAAAAGTGAACTTCAACATGTAAAAAACCCGCAGGTGGTTTATTTCCGACAAGGATTAAACCTTTTCAGGTTCGATAAGGAATTAGCTCAAATCAAAGTAATCACGAATTTCGTTGAGGGAAATGAAAAAGCTGAGAAGAATAAAGATTATCTTCAAATCCAGGAGGAAAACCTGTTTGAAGCAATTAAGGAAAGAAATAAAAACAGTCCAATTCAATCTAACAATGTCCCGAAACCTATATTCCTGGGCGATCAATTACTCTATAGCATTTCTGTTTCTCCCAACGAAGATTATATTCTTTATAATCTAAGCAATAAAAATACTCCTAACTACACTGAATATACGGAGTTTATAACCACAGAAGGTTATGTTAAGAGCAGAAAAGCACGTCCGAAGGTAGGAACAGTTGAGCCTCCCGTTCATCGACTATTCGTACATATCCCAGGGACAGACAGCATAAAAGAACTCGATTTTAGTAATCTTTCCGGTATACGTAAACGCCCTGAATACCAAAAAGAATACGGCCTAACCGATCGGCTGGAAAAAGACAAGAGTATTATAATACATGAACCTATTTTCAATTTTTCGGGAACAAAAGCGCTTTTGTCCGTCAAAAGTTTTGATAATAAAGATCGATGGCTCTTGATCTATGATCTAGCCTCGGGTGAACTGAAAGAAATTGAGCACCAACACGATGAAGCATGGATAGGAGGTCCGGGAATTTCAAACTGGAATTATTCCTCAGGTAACATTGGATGGATGAAAAACTCCGAAATGGTTTATTTTCAAAGCGAAGAATCGGGTTATTCACATCTATATTTTTTCGATCTCAAGACGGGCAAGAGAGAACAACTCACTGATGGTAACTTTGAGATTCATCAAGCGCAGCTAAGTAAAGACGGAAACATATTCTACATTACAGCAAATAAAAGCCATCCGGGCAATCAGTCTTTTTATCATTTTGACTGGAAAACGAAAAAATGGAAGGATATCTTTGTAAAGGATGGATATCACGAGGTCATTCTTAGTCCTGACGAAAAGTCGCTGGCCGTGCGCTATTCATATAAAAATAAGCCGTGGGAGCTGTATCTTTCTTCCAACAGGGCAGGTAGCGATTTAAAACAAATAACCATTTCTCAAACAGATAAATTTAAATCCTATAACTGGATCGAACCTGATTTAATTACATTCAAAGCCCGGGATGATAAAGAGGTTTATGCAAGACTTTACAAACCTAATAAATCGAAAAGTAACGGTGCCGCAATCATTTTCGTTCACGGAGCCGGTTATCTTCAGAACGCCCATAATTGGTGGAGCGGTTATCACAGAGAATACATGTTTCATAATTTACTGACGGAAATGGGTTATACCGTTTTGGATATCGACTATCGAGCGAGCAAAGGTTACGGCCGTGACCATAGAACTGCAATCTATCGACACATGGGTGGAACCGATCTCAATGATCAGATTGACGGAAAAAATTGGCTCGTTAAAAATGTCGGAGTCGATCCTAACAAGGTTGGAATCTACGGAGGATCTTATGGAGGGTTTATTACATTAATGGCACTTCTCACTGCTCCCGAGGAGTTTCAGTGCGGTGGTGCTTTGCGATCTGTCACAGACTGGGCACATTATAATCACGGTTACACGTCAAATATATTGAATACGCCGGAAGAAGACTCTATCGCCTACAAAAGAAGTAGTCCCATTTATTTTGCTGAAGGTCTGCAAAAACGACTGATTTTGTTCCACGGAATGGTTGATGATAATGTTCAGTATCAAGATGTCATAAGGCTTACCCAACGATTTATTGAACTCGGTAAAACAGACTGGGATCTTGTTTCGTACCCTGTGGAAGCGCATGGCTTTACAACAACTTCCGCTTGGACAGATGAATATAGAAGATTGCTTCAAATGTTTAATAACTACCTGTTGAATGAGTAAAGAAATAATTTTAAAGGAGGTAAATACCCTTGAGGAAATGCTTGAGAGCTATCCTCTACTCTGTATTCTATATCCTAACAATTTCAGTAAGAATGATTACCAGGAAATGCTCCAAAGAATGATACCACACAATTATACCCAGCTTATTGCGCTTCATAACGAACGGGTTGTCGGTGTTTGTGGTGTTTGGTTGGGAACAAAAATATGGTGCGGCAAATATCTTGAAATGGATAATGTAGTGGTTGGCCGGGATTACAGATCCCACGGTATAGGTAAAATGTTTACACGGTATCTGGAAGATAAAGCTCGAAGGGAAAACTGTAACATGATGGCCGCTGATGTTTATACGGATAATTTCAGGGCTCATAAATTTTATATCAACGAGGGTTTTATTCCAAGAGGATTTCATTTCTTGAAACTATTGAATCAGGAAATTGAATTGAGCGCAAAGGACTGATCTCGATTACAAAAAAAGGCCGCGAAAATTATCGCAGCCTTTAAAAAATTCCATTTAACGCGTCTATTTCACGAGATGAAGGAATCCGTGCTTATTGAATTCCTGATCTTTCTTTGTTTTGATATAGAGTTTATAAAAATAGGTTCCGTCTCCGATTTTACTTCCGTTATCGGTAGTACCATCCCATTCGAAATTTGGATTATCGAACGTTCTAAGCACATTTCCCCAACGATTTAAGAAAACGATCTCAAATTCAGTGATCGTTTCCTGACCCTGAAAATAATTAATCAAAAATTCGTCGTTCGAGTTGTCATTGTTCGGTGTGAACACGTTCGGTATTTCAAACAGCAGATCAGGAAAATCAACATATATGATAGTACTGTAAGAGTTGGTACACCCATCACTCGAAACCCCTGTAAGAGTAACGACATATTCACCCGTGTTAGGATAAACCTGATTCAGGGTATCATTACCGGAAATTGATGTATTTCCGTTGCCGAAATTCCATTCATAGGAGATTGCCCCGGTGGACTCATTATAGAATTCCACAGGCAAGGGAGGGTCACCCTGTGTTGGTGTGGCTGAAAATTGTATGTTCGGAAGATTAAATACAGTTATCACTTGGGTTAATGTATCCGCACAAACTCCATTTGCTTCTGATACGATCAGAGTAACGTTATATGTTCCCGGTTGACCATAAGTATAAGTGGGGTCATTGTCGTTGATAGTGTCAGAATTATCTCCGAAATACCACTCAACATCCGAAATATTCCCTAATGACTCATTGATGAAAGTAACCGATTCCCCATCACATACATCTGAAAAACTGAAATCTGCAAACGGGGATGGTTCTATTTCTATAGTAATCGTGGTATCCGCCGTACATCCAGTTCCGGTAGTCACTTCAAGAGTAACATTATAGATTCCAACACCTCCAAACAAATGAGAAGGATTCTGAAGATTAGAACCAGCTCCCAAGTCATCGAAATCCCAGTTCCAGGCGGTTATAGGATAACCCGGAGGAACCTGTGATTCATCAGTAAACATTGTTGTTGCACCCTGACACAGCGGAGAGGCTGAAAAGTTAACATCAGGAATTGGAAACATTTCAAAGTTGATAGTATCCCTTGCTACGCAGGTTGTATAAAGTTGGTCAGTTACCTCTACCCAGTATTGACCGGTTGTAGCATTGCTGATTGTGTTTGATGTTTCACCGGTATTCCAAATATAATCGTATGAACCAGATCCAAGTGTAGGATTTGAAACGATATCGTAATTAGTAAGACCACAAATAGTTGTATCATTGGGTATATTCGCATCAATATAACCGTACATGGTAATAGTAGCAGAACAGGTATCAGTACCGTCTGTATAATACACAATATAATCCTCTTGATTTTGTGTCATTGTCATTGTTGTATCGGAATCTCCCTGGACACCCGGATTACCCCAGAAATATGTATACGTTCCGCTGCATATAGACCCGAGAACCCGGACATCATCTATGCCCCAGTGATCATACTGCGCACCACTTCCCGAATTTTGGTACCAACGGAATCTCGTACTTGGCGTTAGAGCCCCGGCAGGTAAGGTATGACAGTATTCTTGCCAGGTAGTTTGAACAGGATCATAACCACCATTCAATGGAACATGATCAAAAATGGTAGTCCAGGTAGCCCCCCCATTAGTGGAGTATTGAACTAAAACACCTTCATTAGCCTGGTCAGGCCCTTCGCAACTACCAGTACCACCTTGTTCTGCGTATTTCATCATAAAACACAATTCACCACCGCAGCTTAAATCGTAATCTACAGTTTCAAGGATTCTCGGCTGAGTCTGAGCATTACCAAACCAAGCACTTGGACTACCATCCGGTGGAGCACCACAGGGATTATTATACATAACTGTCTGATTCGTAAACCAACCGGGACCTAAACTTGAATTATTGAAATTCTCATAAAGCAAAGTGTCATAAGACTGGCCAACTGCTATTAATTCAAAACTTGCTCCACAAGGAACAGTATCTGAGAGTGTTTCAATGGTAACATTACATTGAGCCTGGGTATGTTGGCTTAACGTAAATAAAACCGAACCTATTAATATTCTTCTTAAAGTTTTTTTCATCTTAGAAATATTTTACTGTAATTTCATTTAATTCATTGGTGACTTCAGAAGCCTTCTTTCCGGAATTCCCTGTATTGAATTCCTTAAATAATGTTAGTGCTTTTAAACCATTAATATCTCCTTCGATCGTTTCATTTGGAGCCAGTGTAAATACCAGATTTGCATCACCTTGAGATTTGTTTCGCTCTGAATTTCCATCATGATATATGAAATCTAATGCAACCTCAATGGTTTCGTTCGATTTATTCTCAATTTTGAATTGATAGTAAGAATAAAAAATATCGTTAACCTTATCTTCAAACTTCTTAATCTGTGAAGTTACTTCAATCTTATCATCAGAATAGTTCACTTGTCCGAATACGTTCGATCCAAAGGTTACTGAACTGATTAACAAAACAAACAATAATTTTCTCATTTTTTAATTTTAAAGGTTTGTAGTTAAAAGCTCTGTTCACAAAAACAAAGTCTCCAATTAAAAATTTACATGTAGAAAAGACGTAACATCCATTAAAAAAGGTTGCAAATTATTTCTAGATTTATAAAAATAAGGACTATATACTTAATAAAACATATTAAAACCGCAGTCCATAGCGGTTTCACACAATAGCATATATTTGTTATTATTTTTAACTTTTTGAATTAATCAAGGGTCTTATCAGATTTTCCAATCCGTTTATCTTGATTTCGAGCATTATTTGCATTTGATCACCCAATCTTCCGGGAGGAAAGCCTTTTCCTCGATACCACACATAATAAGGTTCAGGAATGTCAACCAGATAATATCCTTTGAATTTCCCGAAAGGCATCCTCATGTTGGCAAGTTTTACAAGCTCCTCCTTATTCTGCATACTATTTTTTCGGGGTCTCTTTTAAGACATCCAACAGAAAATCCCAAAATTTCTGCACTGAACTTATCTGTACACATTCGTCGGGAGAGTGAGCATGCCTGATATTCGGACCAAATGAAATCATATCTACATCAGGCAGGTGTTTACCAAGTATTCCGCATTCCAGTCCTGCGTGACATGCTTGAATTCTAGGTTCGCCGTTGAACTTTTTACGATACATGTTTGCCATCGTATTCAGTATTTTGGAGTCCGGATTCGGCTCCCAACCCGGATAATCTCCGGTTTGCTCAATATGTGCACCCAAAAGTTCAAAGGTACTTTTGATTGTGTTTGCTACATCCTTTTTGGTAGATTCCACACTGCTTCTTTGCAAGGATTTAGTTTCAAACACACCGTTTTCAATATAAACCTGAGCAAGTGATGAAGAAGTTTCTACGAGATTATCGAAGGTCAAACTCATCTTATAAACACCGTTATGAAGCGCGTAAATCGCTTGTAAAATCCTTTGTTGCTGACGAGTATCCATCCTTTTCGAAGGGGTGCTTATAGCCTCTGATTTTAACTGAATGCCCTGCTCTACCGGCGTATATTCTCGCTGAAAATTTTTAAGCGCCTCATCAGCATAGAGATTAAACTGTCCTATTTCTCCTTCTTTTACAGAGATCACAGCCACAGATTCTCTGGGTATGGCATTTCTCAGGCCACCACCTTTAACCGAATGTACGATAATTTCTACCGGAGACTCATACAAAAATCGGTTCATCAACTTGTTGGCATTCGCCCGACCTTTATCGATATCCATACCGGAATGCCCTCCTTTAAGACCTTTAAGCTCTATCTTAAAAGAATTAACATTTCCGGGAGTCGGAAGTTCTTCATAATGATAAACTGTGTTCGTATCGATACCACCGGCACATCCAATACTAAGTTCATCGTCGTCTTCCGTATCCAGGTTTAACAAAATAGTTCCATCATAAAAAGTCGGATCGAGTTCTTTCGCTCCGGTCATTCCTGTCTCTTCATCCACTGTAAACATTGCTTCAAGTGAAGGATGTGCGATATCGGAAGAAGATAAAATCGCCATTATTGTAGCGACACCTATTCCATTATCTGCACCCAATGTGGTTCCATCCGCCTTGACCCAATCTCCGTCAACGAACATTCGGATACCCTGATTTTCAAAATCAAATACGGTATCGTTGTTTTTCTGATGAACCATATCCACATGAGACTGAAGAATAATGGTCTGTCTGTCTTCCATCCCAAGGGTAGCAGGTTTTTTAATAATGATATTACCTATCTTATCGGTATAAGTTTCAAGGCCGTTTTTCTTCCCAAAATCAACCATGAATTTAATAACGTTTTCCTCTTTCTTACTGGGACGAGGTACAGCATTGAGATCCGCGAAATGATTCCAAAGGCTTGAAGGTTCTAGTTTACGTACTTGGTCTGACATGCATTTAATTTTTTGTATTGCTATAATTATTTTACGAGTTTGCGGTATTTCAAACGTGTTGGAGAAGTATCTCCGAGTCTTTTCTTTTTGTTTTCTTCATATTCTGAAAAACTACCCTCATAAGCATAAACCTGAGAGTCTCCTTCAAAAGCGAGAATGTGCGTACAAATCCTATCGAGAAACCAGCGATCATGAGAAATCACAACGGCACAACCGGCAAAGTTTATTATACCTTCTTCAAGCGCCCTCAAAGTATTGATATCTATATCATTGGTTGGCTCATCTAAAAGTAAAACATTAGCTTCTGTTTTGAGCGTCATTGCAAGGTGAAGTCTGTTTCTTTCACCACCTGAGAGAACACCAACTTTCTTGTTCTGATCGGATCCCGCAAAAGCAAATTTGGATAAATACGCTCTGGCATTCACCTTCTGGTTTCCTATTTCGATTAACTCGGTGCCGTTTGCCACCACATCAAAAACAGTTTTTTCAGGATCGAGATCGGCGTGGGTTTGATCTACATAGCCTATTTTCACCGTCTCTCCTACTTTGAATGATCCTTCATCGGGCTGTAATTCACCCATGATCATTTTAAATATGGTGGTCTTACCTGCTCCGTTAGGACCTATGATTCCTACGATACCGTTTGGAGGAAGCTGAAAATTCAAATCTTCGTATAACAATTTGTCTCCGAAAGCCTTCTTCACGTTTCGGGCTTCAATAACTGTATTTCCCAGCCTGGGTCCGTTTGGAATGGGTATTTCGAGTTTGGATTCTTTTTCCTGAGCGCTTTCAGCAAGCAGTTTGTCATAATTATTGAGTCGCGCCTTACTTTTTGCCTGACGGCCCTTGGGATTCAATCTAACCCATTCCAGCTCGCTTTCAAGCATTTTTTGACGTTTGGAAGCTTGTTTTTCTTCCTGCTGCAGACGTTTAGATTTCTGTTCAAGCCAGGAAGAATAATTGCCCTTCCATGGAATTCCGTGTCCGCGGTCTAGTTCAAGTATCCAGCCGGCCGCATTATCCAGAAAATATCGGTCGTGAGTAACTGCAATCACCGTTCCTTTATACTGTTGCAGATGCTGTTCAAGCCAATGGATAGATTCCGCATCCAAGTGGTTAGTGGGCTCATCCAGAAGCAAAATATCCGGATTTTGCAGAAGTAAACGGGTCAAAGCTACACGTCGACGTTCTCCCCCTGATAAACTAGCTACGTTCTGATCATCCGGAGGACAACGTAATGCATCCATGGCTCGGTCTAACTGAGCATCCAGTTCCCATGCATCCAGCGAATCTATTTTATCCTGAACTACACCCTGACGCGCAATCAGTTTATCCATCTTATCCGGATCATTCATAACTTCTTCATCCATGAAGGCATTGTTAATCTCCTCATATTCCTTAAGGATGTCAACCGTTTCCTGCACGCCTTCCATGACGATTTCCTTCACCGTTTTATTCGCATCCAACTCAGGTTCCTGAGGAAGATAACCAACAGTATAACCATCAGAAATTGTAACATCTCCCCGATAAGCTTTATCGATTCCAGCTATGATCTTCATCACGGTAGATTTACCTGATCCATTAAGACCAATGATCCCTATTTTGGCACCGTAATAGAAGGACAAGGAAATATCCTTAATGATCTGTTTTCCTGCGGGAGTGACCTTGCTCACCCCCATCATCGAGAAGATGATTTTTTTATCGTCTGACATAAAATAATTTTAGTGCAGCGAATTTAGCGATTTTTTTACGAATGCCCTGCATTCTTAATAGCCAAACAAACTGATTTAAATACATTCCAAAAGTGGAATTATTTCTCTGCCGGGGCGTGCACCTTTTTCAGAAAAACATTGAGTTCAGCCACGTGTTTTTCACGAAGTTCTATATCAGTAATTCCCTGATCTTTGGAGAAATTTTCGTTGAATTTAGGCAGGGAGAAATGACTAACAATGTCTGCGCCGAATTTAGGGAAACGAGAAAGCCCAAGTTCCATCGAATTTCCTGCACCGTAACCTCCCGGTGATGTTGACATCAAAAAAATGGGTTTATTCCCAAAGAATTTAAGTTCATACCGGGAACACCAATCCATTAGGTTCTTGAAAACAGCGGTATAAGCTCCGTTGTGTTCAGCCAGTGAAATAACCAACGCATCTGCAGTGGCAAGAATGTTTACAAATTCCTTTACCTTTTCAGGATAACCAATTGACTTTTCTATGTCAACGCTGAACATGGGGATTTCAAAATCGTTCAGATCCAGAAGAATTTTTTGGTGATTTTCGATTAGGTTAAGTGTATAATTTACGAGTTGTTTGTTTATTGAAGTTGAACTGTTGCTTCCGGCAAATCCGATAATTTTCATTTCCTAAAATTTAATTTTGCTCTCTAAACAGACTCCTTACAATAATTGTTTAAGCGTTCGGTCAGTCTTCTTGACATTTCGTTTTTAAATCTTTTCGTACGATAACCACTTACCCACATAACACCTTTTATAGCATTGGTAAGGAAAAGTTCATCGGCAGACAGTAAATTCTGAGGCATCAGAGCGCATTCATACACCTTGATCCCGTTAGCCAGTGCAATATTTATAATCGTCATTCTCATAACACCCCCGAGACACCCTTCCTCCAAGCCGGGTGTATACAAAACCCCGTTGGAAACCACAAACAGATTACTGCTTGTTCCCTCGAGAATAGCCCCTTTTGAATCTGTAATCAGCAATTCATCCACTTGTCTCTCCCTCGCTTCTATCGCGCTCATGACATAGAGTAATCCGTTCTTTGTTTTAAAATTCGACAAGGGAGAACGATGTTTACGCATCGCAGTATATAAATCCACCTCAAGCCCTTTGACGTTCAGGACATATTCGTTTTCATTCAACGGATAAACTTCTATAAAATAGGATACTTCATTGGATTCCGGTGCATAGGTTCCCCCGGATACCCTGTCAATGGAAAGCCGCACGCGTCCGCCTTTTTCGATTCCAGAGAGTTTCAGTAACTCTTCTATTTTTTCTTTAAAAAAATCAGCGGAAAAAAAAGACGGCACTCTCATTTTGAGCGTCATAGCCCCCTCTATCATTCTTAAAAAATGAGCGTTAACGTTTAAGGGGCGGCCGTTAAATACCCGTATCGTTTCAAACAAACCATCGCCATACAAGTGACCACGGTTTCCCGCAGCCAAGGTACCTCCTTCATTCTTAAGGACTTCCCCATTATTATTGATGTATAGTAGCGCCATATCAGTTGAAAATGTACGAAATAAATTCTTTACCCTTATCAAAATTGATAAACAAAATATATAAAATACCGAATACAGCGCCCCCGAAATGAGCATCATGAGCTATACCCGTACCACCTTTTTTACTCATGTAGTACTCATAGCCTAGATAAATAATACCAAAAATCCAGGCCGGTATCTCAAAAGGAATAAACATGATATAAATACCACCCTGGGGCAGCCAAAGAATACTGGCGAACAAAACTGCAGAAACGGCGCCTGAAGCTCCGAGACTCATATAATTCGGGTTGTCATAATTTCTGAGATAAGGCCAAAGAGAAGAAGCTAAACCACCCAGAAAATACAACACAAAAAAGTGCAGAGAACCTAATCCCGCACCAAAAGTTCCTTTGAAGATATACTCAAGATTCTGCCCAAATGAAAACAGAACAAACACATTGAATAAAAGGTGAAGAAAATCCCCGTGAATGAACATGTGGGAAACTATTCTGTAATATTGATTTTCACGCTTGATCTTATAAGGATAAAAAACCCATTTGTATTTGACATCCTCCTGATTAAAAGCACGGATGGATGTGATAATCGTAATAATTATGATTAATAGTGTGACCGGATAATACTGAAATTCCATTATTTAAACTTTTTTGATTCGAAACTGAAACAACTGGTCGTATATTTGTTATATTACATTGCAATATCTAAAAAAGAAATGAAAATTGTAACACTTTTAGCAAGGATTTGTTTGTTTATCCTTTTGTTGGTTACAATGACATTCTGTAAAACAGAAGAATCTGAATCTTTTTCTAACCAACAACAAACTAAGGATCAAAAGGCTATAGCACTTATGCTGGATGATGACAATCTGATTGCTTCTCTTCAACTAAAAACCGAAGACCTGAATTATCTCCGGGAATTTTATGCTTTCCGGAAATTTGATCCTGTGTGGATAAAAGATAGTTTACTCGATAATGCTGAACGTGAATTTTTTGATTTCATAAACAGTGATATTAAACTCAATTTGCCCCCGAAAAAACTTTATACTCCTCCATTTGAGAGTCATTATGATATCTTTAAAAAGGAACTCGTTACCCTGCTTAGGCTTTCAGAATACCTTGACATACAGGAGAAAGGGTTTATAAATTTTAAGGACACAGTGCTGCGAAAACATGAACAAATAAAAGCGGATCGACTCCATCAATTTATAAAGCTCAAGGCTAACGAAGTTCCCTGGAAAGATTACGTTATATGCTATAAACAGAAAGATTTCAGGATTTTACCGCTCCATCTTGTCATCAATGATTTTACAGCAAAATACCCGTTGAATGATGGTTCATACGAACTCAATCTACCGGATGATACACTCGGGCACCCTGATAACCGAGTTGCAGCTGTTTTGAAAGCAAGGGGATTTTTGGGTGATACCAACATTTCGATGGACAGCTTGCGGAAGGTTTTGAGCAATTATCAATATTTGAACGGACTCAATCCGGACGGAAAAGTGGGGAAAAATACGATCCACATCCTGAATGAAAGTAACATGACAAGATATTATAAAGGCATTCTTGCTCTTGAAAAAATCAAATCGATTCCCGATTCTACGGTTGGCTCCAAATTTATAGATGTGAATATTCCTTCCTTCATGCTGAAATTCTACAATGCTGACACCTTGGTTAGTGAACATTCGATAGTGGTTGGAGCAGCCGTTACTCAAACCCCGGAGTTTCAGGCACCCATCAAAAACATCGTAACTTACCCTTACTGGCATGTACCCTATTCGATTGCCAGCAAGGAAATATTGGCTGCTTTGCGCAGAGATCCCAATTACTTGCAGAAGAATAATTATGAATTACTCAAAAATGGTAAAGTCGTTTCACCCGATAACATTGACTGGAAGAGTATTCCATCAAATAATTTTCCTTACCGTATCAGACAAAAAGGTGGTCCGTCAAACAGTCTCGGTCTCATAAAAATACTTTTCCCCAACGAATACGCCGTTTATATTCATGACACGCCCTCCAAATATTTGTTCAAAAGGGATATTAGAACTTTTAGTCACGGCTGTATCCGCGTGGAGGATCCTATTGAGTTATGCAGATATATCCTTGAGCTCGAAGATCATCTTTACCGGGATTCTCTCCAATCGCTCATTGCGAGAAAAGAGCAGACTTATTTAAAAATAAATGATCAGTTTCCTGTTCACGTAAAATACAGGACAGCCGAAAGAGATGATTCGACAGGAATGATCAGGTTTTATAAGGATGTTTACGACAGAGAAAAGAATTATATCCGTTTATTTCCCAAACCCGGTTCGTGAGGAATTGTTATTTTTGAAAAAACAATAATTCATGAGCACGATAATTTCCCCTTCTGTTCTTGCGGCTGATTTTGCCAACCTTGAACGTGATGTCAAAATGTTAAACAAAAGTGAAGCCGACTGGATTCATATTGACATCATGGACGGACAGTTTGTACCCAACATTTCTTTCGGTTTACCCGTGATGCAGGCCATTCACAAACATGCTCAAAAACCCCTGGACGTGCATCTTATGATAGCCACTCCGGATGATTACATTGTCGATTTTAAAAAAGCAGGTGCTGAAATTCTTACCGTACATTACGAGGTATGCAAGCATCTCCACCGAACGCTTCAAGCCATTCGAAATGAAGGAATGAAAACAGGTGTGGCACTTAATCCTCATACACCGGTTCATCTGCTCAAAGATATTATTCAAGAAATAGACCTGGTTTTGATAATGTCAGTAAATCCCGGTTTTGGAGGACAAAAATTTATTCCTAATACATTCGATAAGGTTAGAGAATTGAAAAGGCTCATCAATGATCGAAAAAGTGAAACACTTATTGAGGTCGATGGCGGGGTAAACAGTGATAACGCCCCGGAACTTGTCAAAGTGGGAGCTGATGCTTTGGTAGCCGGAAGTTTTGTATTTAATTCTTTTGATCCTCTGAAAACGATACAATCCCTGAAAAAATCCTGAATCAGTAAGAAATCTCCAGGATTTCTATTTCACGAGCTTTGCCTGCGAGGTTAACGAGCAGCTTATCCCCTGTTTTGTTTCCTATCAACGCTTTGGCTATGGGAGAAACAAAAGCAATCTTATGCTCTTTTACATCGGCCTCGTCTACACCAACAATTTTGAATTCAATGGGCTTAGGAACACCGGTCATTCGGTATTTTACGCTTGCACCGAAACGAATCTCGTTTGTATCCTGTTTGACGGATCCAGAATTCTCGCAGAATTAATTCTTTCCTGAAGAAGATTTAAAATACCGTCTATTTCAGCGAGTGTTCTGCGTTTCTCGCGCTCATCTTCGAGCTGAAGCCCGGCTCTTTTTTCATTTAAACGAGTTTTTTCATCGATCAGAGCCTGATACCCCTCGGGAGTGACATAATTTACAACGCCATCGGGAAGTGCCGCTCTCGGCGGTATCATTGGTGGTTCTTCCTGATCTCCTTCTTTTACAAATCCTCTGCTCATGATACATTGCTTAATTGATTAAACACGATCCCTTTAAAGAGATTTAAATGATTTATTTATACCAGGATAACAATATACAAATAAATAAGGAACCTTGCTTTCAATTCCGAAGATCAGGACTTTAGAAACGAAGGAATTTACATCAATCAGACCTCGCTGTTTACGAGCATTACGGTATAACCGCAATAAATTAGGAAAAGGATTCCTGCCTCCACCCTTCCTAATCTTTTCTTTTTTCCTATGAACATGGTAGCGAATAGAAAAACTGTCCCGATCACCAACAAATACAAGTCGATATTAAATTTGGTACTGAATTCAATCGGTTTGATTAGTGAGCTAACTCCGAGAATGAAGAAGATATTGAAAATATTGGATCCAACAATGTTTCCGACAGCTATGTCGTTGTTTTTCTTTACAGCTGCAACCACAGATGTTGCCAGTTCGGGAAGAGAAGTTCCGGCTGCCACAATAGTTAATCCTATGACTGTTTCACTAATTCCCATACTTTCAGCAATTTTAACGGAATTGACCACGACAAAACGCCCTCCGATAATCAGGAAAGCAAGCCCTAAAATGATGTATATCCAAATTTTCAGATTCGAAAGCTTTTTTTCGGGATTATCCAGGGAAGAGTTTCCGGTTTTAAGCTGCCTGAAAACATAAAAAAGAAATAATGCGAAAAATGTGATCAGTATTAACCCGTCTACTCGTGAAAGGGTTGCACTTTCCGATAAAAAATTGTTGGCGAGCAAAAATAAAAGAAGGGCTGCGAGAAGTGAAAGAGGTATTTCTTTCCATACCGTACTCGACTGCACGAGTAATGGAGAAATCAGTCCTGCTATTCCAAGTATAGCGAAAAGATTGAAAATATTGCTTCCGATAATATTACCGAATATTATTTCCTCATGTTCCTGATAAGCCGCGAAAGTATTCACTACAAATTCAGGCATCGAAGTACCAAAGGCTACAATTGTTAAACCTATTGCCAGTTCGCTTATGTTGTATTTACGGGCCAGGGCAGAACCACCGTCCACCAGCCAATCTGCACCTTTAATCAAAATAACAAACCCCAGAACCAGTAACAAGACCTGAACAAGCATAAAAATACCGTTTAAAAGAGACACCTATCTATATTGAAATATAGGCCTCTCAAAATTCGGAATAAAATTAAGGTATAAAACGATCACTTAAATGTCATCAACCGAGCGAGTGACGTCATTTTATATTAATTTAGTTTTATTTAACAGAAGATCTCCTTTCTATCGGATGATTTATAATTATAAAGTAATCATTTTCCGATTTTTAAAGTATATCATCTATAGTGATTGATTACTATTGTTTTGATGTCCTCAACCCTTAAAATTGAATCATACAGAATCAATTTGCTTTGCAAAATCTGCAAAAACCCTTTTATGCATTTCGAGATCAAGCTCAGGTGAAAGAGATACCCGCGCAATGTAGTCTTTATCAGATTCCTTCGTGGTTCCTTGTGTTGAAGTTGCGGGAATAGTCCAGTAACAGCCTTTTAGCTGACCGTAGCTCACACAATACTTACTCTCATTGGGAATCATCCCAATCATCATATTGATAAGTCTTTCATTAAGCATTCTTTTACGAGATTCTCTTTCCTCTTCGGTTACTCCCTTTGTTGGTAGGTCTAGTGAAAAAACTGAGGGAGTAAAACCCTGTTCGGCTAGTTTCTCAGACACGAAATTAATTTTCGCTGATGGTAAAGTCTTTTTTATAAAATCTACGAATTCTCTGGTATTCTTATAGGCTTTCATAATCCGTTGATTCATAGAGGGCAACTGTTCTGACAGAATTTGTATCTGCAAATCAGTCGCTTCATTGTCACAAAGTTTAAGGTGTTTTTCAATGTTCGGCATCAGCCCACTTGCCATTGGGTTGGATACACAGTAACCGGCTGTGCATCTTCCTCCACTTGGGAATTTAGAACCACTGACATACGAAATTGTTTGAACAGGTGAAAAGATACCATTCCGGCGAAGAAATTGAACGTTTGGACAAAAGGTCTGATCGAGAATAAAAACAGGCGCAATCGCTTCTTCTCCTTCTCGGGTCTTCCGCTGTTTACTTAAAACATCACTCAATTTTTGCAAATCCGGAACTTCCACACGCGGATTGGTAGGAATCTCAGCGATTATAAGAGGTACCGCTCCTTCTTGGGCTACACGGTCAAGAACACGGTCTGTACTTCTAACCATATCATTTTCACCATCCACAGGTAGATCAAGCACCTTAACATTATCAACACAAGCAGCTACGCGCCTTGCCTGATCATTCGTACCGCCATAACAATTGGGGGGTACAATAATTCTAATCTCTTTACCCGGATATACTTGAGTAGCGTGATCTATTAACCCCATCATGATTGCATACTGCATAGAAAGCCCGCTGGAAGCCAATAAAGCCGGAGTTTCAGAATCAGTAATATCTTTGATCGCTCCAAGCACCTGAGCCTTGTACTGTGCCCTTTTTTCATCATCTGATTTGGGCAGCGGTTCCCCCAGTAGATGAAACAGTGCGCTTAAGGCATTTGAGGGCGTCATAGCGATGGTTTCTCTTCTGCGCACATGCTGAATATCTGAGATGTAATTCTCAGTGTTAATGCTGACAGGTCTTTTATCGTTTCTTTCAGGCAGGATGAGAATACTCCCAAGTTTTTTATAGCTAACCAACAGAAAGTCGACATTTTCCGGTATCTGTAGTTGTTTGAGGTTGGCGCCTTCTTCGTCACCTTTTTTAACCGTTGTTACCAATACTGTACTTCCCGGAAATTCAGTAATTTTTTCTGTTGAATTGATCTTCATTAATTCGAAATCATACCCATAAACCTGTTTTAAAGTTTGAGGGTCGAAACCTGCAGGCATCTCGTCCTTGTATAGGATTCTCGTTGCCCTTTTATCAAGAAGATTTTTTCTGAGTACAGCCATAATCGGCATCGTATTCGACGAAAAACTAATAACATTTTGTGACCGAAAACCATTCAATTGTCCGATTGTCCATTCAAGCACTGAAGATAAAGGATGCCCCAGACGAATGTAATCAAAGGCTGTAGGTAGTTGATTCAAAGATAACTTGTTCGTATCATTGTTATCATATAATTTTTCAAATTGCTGAAGAAACTGGGTTTTTGCCAAACTCTCCGTGTAGATATCCAGACGGTGGGTAGTCAAGAAGATCCAGTCTTCGGGTAAATTTTGTAAAACTTCCTGAATAAAAACAAGCACCTTTTTCTGCTCCATCTTACTTATAAAATTGTATTAATTGTATTAAATGCCGAAAATATATATTTAATGAGGCAAAATAAAAAGTAATACGAGCATTTTATCGTAGTCTTTTTTCTATATATTCTACAATTAAATTAAATAAACCTGTTTAATTTACTGTTATTTAAACATTTAAAATAATTCAATGATTTAAATCATATCATCGAAATTAAATGGATTGCTTCATACAATCCGGTATTTTTCTACCGTTTTCAAACACCCTTTCACTCAGCGACGGATACGATATGTCCTGTTCGGGTTTAAAAGAAATATTTTTATTTTCGTAAAAATCATTCTCCACCTTTCGCTCGACTTCCAAGAGTAAATAATAAGTTTCTTTTTCATGATCAGGAACTTCCTGCTCAGAGGAGTATTTCGTATAATATTCAGGTTGTTGATTCCAGTATTCTCTCAGAATATTACCTAATTCTGCCTCCTTAAACCTGCTCAAAAATTTAAAATCAAAATCGTTCGACTGAACAGATTTGTGTTTTGGTGGTGCCAGATACAAGGTTACAGCTAAATATCCATCTTTGTCCCTACACTTTTTCTCTATATTTTTTGGGAACACTTTACCGACCTGTTCAGGATGGGCGTACAATGCGATCGGTCCAATTTCATCACCGTCCAGGTCCAGTTCAGCAATATCAAGCTTCATCAATCCTTCATTCTCAGCAATATAAATCAACGAATCCCTTTTACATGATTTCACCGTGATTGTTTTCAATTGCTTTAAGGGAGTCAGATCGAGTTCCCTGAGCTCTAAATTCTCAATAACCAACTCCTCCAGATCCACCAAATTCGTTATCAGGTCATCGTTCCATAACATCAAATAGTTCTCGGCAATCAAACCCGTATTGAGATAAACAATTTTACCCTTAGTTTTTTTGATTATACCTTTTTCTAACAGGAAATCCTCTGAAATTATCTCAACAGGGAGAACCTTTCTGTTTCCTTTGATTGAATTATGAATCTCGTTCATTCTATTCAAAAACGTATCAGTCATATTTTTCCATTTAACAGATTTAACTCAATTTTCAGAAGGCAAGAAAAGAATTATTTCGTTATTCAACGTGTTATTATTGAACAATATCGTAAAGTTCTTTTGCCTTAGGTCTTGAAAACGCGTTGAAATGCCACCATTCTGTCTGAATACCCCAGAATCCTCCTGCGCGCATCACACCTCTCAGTAACTGCCGGTTATTGTACTGTTCCTTCGTTAATTCGCCGGAAGCCAGAAAATCTTGCTCAAATTTGGGATAGGCTATTTTTCTGAGATCGTCGTAACCTGCTCCCATATCCAAAACTTGTCCTGTTTGCGTGTTAAGAATTGTCAGATCAACCGCACAACCATAATTGTGCAAACTACCATTCTTCGGATTGCTGACAAATTTGATCTTTTCACTGAAAGACAAACTGTCCAGAGAATCCCACATCGCCTGTTGAACAGATAGTGGTCGAACACCGTCATAAACGAGCAGGGTCAGGTCGGGATTTGTAGCCTTAAGTTTTCTTTGAGACTTTGCAAGTCTTTCGGCTACTTCCTTTTGCAAATAGATTTTCTCCAGTTTGCCATAAAGATCTTTTTTCATGAAGTTGTCTGAAGAGGAATACTTCACATCCACCCGTATGCTTGAGTCAACAGACTGAATATCGACGAGGCCTGCTATTATCAATCTCATTTCCAGAGTATCAATTTCTTTTTTCTGCGCTACCGAAGCTTCTGATCGGGAGGAATCCTCCGCGTTTATAAGCACCTCCTCCGAAACATATTGATCTGAGCTATTTTTTATCCCTGTATTATTCTCTTCCTTGCAGGAGAAAGTCAGCGCAATCAAGATTAGATAAACACATCCAATTTTATAACACATTAAATAACAGTTTTTTAAATCAGCATAACCGAATCCTGAACCATGTCGGTTTTTTTGTTCAAAGTTTTCAACAAGTTTAAGAATTTAGTTGTGAGATATAAAAAAAAAGCAAATATTTGTAACACTGTTCAAAAAAGACATGGAAATATGGAAGAAGAGAACAAGGCAGGCAGAAACGATGAAGTATATTCTAAAGTTGTGAGAGCAGGTAAGCGAACCTACTTTTTTGATGTTAAATCAACCCGTAACAATGATTTATACCTTACTTTGACAGAAAGTAAAAAATCAAACGGAAATAACGGCCATCCGAATTATCAGAAACACAAGATTTTTCTTTACAAGGAGGATTTTGAGAAATTCACCGAGGGACTTCAGGATGCCCTTGGGAAGATTGACGAACTCAAAAAAACAGATGCTTATTCAAGTCATTCCGATGACAGTCCTTTTTCGTCCGTTGATTTTGACGAACTTAAATAAACATAAGTTTTCTGCTTGTTTATTGCCTGGAATTTTCAGTGAAATAATTAGCTGAAGTGAATGAAATTTTCTAACTTGTTCATTTATTATAATGATCAGATAAAACAATTAAAATGGGGAAAATAATTGCCATTGCCAATCAGAAAGGAGGAGTTGGGAAAACTACAACAGCAGTCAATTTAGGCGGTAGTTTTGGTGTGCTGGAGTATAAAACACTGATCGTTGATGCCGATCCTCAGGCGAATGCCACGTCAGGTGTCGGATTTGACCCCAAGCAATCCAAAAACATATACGATTGCCTGATAAATGAGGTACACCCCTCCGATGTCATTCTTTCCACAGAAAATCCAAACCTGGATATTCTTCCGTCCCACATTGATCTTGTCGGGGCTGAGCTGGAAATGATTAATATGCCTAACCGTGAATACCTGTTGAGAAGTGTCCTTGAAAAAGTGAAGAATGAGTATGAATTCATTCTAATCGATTGTTCCCCCTCATTAGGACTAATAACGGTCAACGCGCTTACTGCGGCGGATTCGGTAATCGTTCCGGTTCAATCGGAATATTATTCTCTTGAAGGACTTGGTAAACTTCTGAATACCATAAAGATCGTACAAGGAAGATTGAATACTTCACTCGACATTGAAGGGTTGCTTATAACCTTGTACGATACACGTCTTCGTTTGGCGAATCACGTCGTGGAGGAATTAAAAACGCATTTTCAGGAACTGGTGTTTGATACTGTAATTCACAGAAATACAAACCTCGCGGAGGCTCCAAGTCATGGGGCTACCATAATTATGCACGATGCAACAAGCAAAGGTGCGGTAAATTACTTAAATTTGGCTCGCGAAATTTTACAAAGAAATGACGCAACAAAACTGAGATCAGACAACACAAAAATTTCCTTAGAAGATGAGCTCTAATTCGAATTCGAAGAAACGTCCCGCGTTAGGTAAAGGTTTAAGTGCACTGCTTGAAAGTTCGGCAACGGATATTACTTCCCGTGAACTGTCCGATTCTTCATCCGTACTTGGATCGGTAGCCATGTTGTCCGTTTCCTCGATTGAGGCTAATCCTTTTAATCCACGGACTCACTTTGAAGAGGAGGCTTTGTCAGAGCTAAGCGATTCAATTTCTAAGCACGGTATCATACAGCCGCTAACAGTAAGAAAACTTGGCAGGAATAAATTTCAATTAATTTCGGGTGAACGACGTTTTAAAGCGGCACAAATTGCCGGCCTAAAAGAAGTTCCGGTTTATATTCGTGTTGCAAACGATCAGGCCATGCTCGAAATGGCATTGGTTGAAAATATTCAGCGTGAAGATCTGAATGCCATCGAGGTTGCTCTCTCCTACCAGCGTCTTATTCAGGAATGCAACTTAACGCAGGAAAAATTAGCCGACCAGATATCGAAAAGCAGAACCTCCATTACCAACCATCTACGCTTACTTAAATTACCTCCGGTGATTCAGTTGTCCGTAAGGGAAAAAGAACTCTCTATGGGGCATGCGCGTGCCCTTGTAGGTATTGAAGACGAAAATAAACAGTTACGTATATTTCAAAGGATTATCGATGAAAAACTTTCCGTTCGACAGGTAGAACAACTGCTTCGTGAAGATCAGGAAAAGGTTCCAATGCCGAAAAAAACATCTCAGCGCACCTCTGTGACCAAAGAACAAGAGAATTTTGCCGAAAACCTTTCTGACAAGGTAGCTGCTAAGGTTCAGATAAAAAAACAACCCGCCGGAAACGGGAAACTGATCATCAATTTTAATTCTGAGGTCGACCTCAATCGTATTATTGAAATATTAAACGATTAAGGATGCGTTTATTCCTGCTCTGTTTGCTAATGCTTCCTCTGCTATTGAATGGACAGGAAATAACCCATGTTGATACGCTCGATAAAATCAGAGATACGGCTCATTCGGCTAAAAAAGCTGCCCTCTTTAGTGCGGTGCTTCCCGGCGCAGGACAGGTTTACAATCATACAGCCATGCCAAAAGGCAGAAAAAAGGCTTTCTGGAAGGTCCCTATCATTTATGCAGGTTTAGGAGCTACCGGTTATTTCGCAATTGACAATCATCTGACCCAATTAGCGCTTAAAGAGGAATACACCTTCCGGGTAAAAAATGGCTCTCCCAATTTGCAACAATATGCCTCATACGATAATCAGGGAATATTAACCCTTTATCAACAGCATCAGCGTAGTCGTGACCTTATGATCTTCGCTTTCATTGCAGTATATGGCCTAAACATTCTGGATGCTTTTGTCGAAGCCCATTTCGTTGAATTTGATGTTTCTGAGGACCTCTCCTTCAGAATTAGTCCCTCTCTACTCTATTCATATACACCGGCGCTCTCTCTAACCTTTAATTTTCGTTAAAATGCTCCTCCTTAGGATACATTTTTTACTTTTGCTTCGTTCTTAAAGCTCACATCTATGAAAATTGCATTGGTCGGTTACGGAAAAATGGGGAAAGCGATAGAACAGATCGCTCTTGAAAGAGGACATACGATTGTTGCAAAGATTACGAAAGACCACACCATAGAGGATGCAGATCTGACCAATGCTGATGTTGCCATCGATTTTTCCACTCCTCATGCAGTACTTGCTAATATTCATTTCCTTGTAAGCAACAAAATACCATCCGTAATTGGAACGACCGGTTGGAACGATTCGCTCAAGGAGGTAACTCAAAAAGTTTTAGCGAATGATACAGTATTGTTGCATGCTTCTAACTTCAGCATAGGCGTAAATATATTTTTTCAGCTCAATGAAGAACTGGCAAAACTGATGAATCCCTATAAAGACTACACGGTTGAAATGGAAGAAATACATCATACCCAGAAACTGGACGCACCGAGTGGAACCGCTATTACACTGGCTGAGGGGGTGATTAAAAATCATGGTTCTTACAACTCATGGAACTGTCCTCAGAACGAAAAAAGAAATATTGAAGCGCAAGACAGCATAAAAATCGAAGCAATCCGTGAACATGATGTCAAGGGCACACACTCCATTTATTATCAATCAGATATCGACACCATTACTATCACTCATGAGGCCCATAACCGTAAAGGTTTTGCACTTGGCGCTGTAATAGCAGCCGAGTGGATAATTGGCAAAAAGGGCGTTTATACCATGAGAGATCTAATGAAATACGAAACAAACAATTCTTAAAACCTTTAGCATGTCAGCGTTATATTTTTATCTTTTTTTCCTGGTATATCCCTATTTAGCCTTATGGTGGAAGAGTTTTCCAAAGGCAGGTCATAAATCCTGGGAAGCTCTGATTCCAGGGTATAATTATGCCATCGCTTCCAAGATCGCAGGGCAACCCTGGTGGTGGGCATTTTTGATGATTATTCCGGGCATCCATCTCGTTATGTGGATGGTGTTTAACGTTAGCTACATCCGAAAATATGGTTTCTTCAGCATTGCCGATACCCTACAGGGAATATTCTTCCCTTTTTTGATCATGGCCAAGATTGCAAGTGATGAAAAGCTCAAACCCATTTATTCAACAAACTGGGAAAACGAAGTTGAAGTCCAAAGAAGAAAAGAAGGAGACCATCTGGTTCTTTTCTTATCACTCCCGGTTGTTGGACATGCTATCGCTTTTTTGATGGCAGCATTTCAGAAAAGAAAAAAAGGTAAAAAGACGATCATCAAAGAATGGGGAGACAGTATTCTTTTTGCTCTGATTGCAGCCAGCGCCATTAGAACCTATGTCTTCGAACCCTTTCAAATTCCTACCGGATCCATGGAAAAAACCTTGCTTGTAGGTGATTTTCTTTTTGTTAACAAGTTAACATACGGTCCAAAAGTGCCGGTTACTCCCCTTTCCTTTCCCTTGGTACACAATACTATTCCGTGGCTGGATATAAAGTCCTATACCCAGCTGGAGAAACTTGAGTACACGCGTCTCCCGGGTTGGAATAAAGTGGAAAATTTTGACGTCGTGGTATTCAATTATCCATCCGGAGATACTGCTGTTTATGATCCAAGAATGCCCAATGGCTTAATGGGGCACGATTATCATGGCATCGTTAATAATGAAGCTATTCGATTATTCACAGAGCAAGCGAAATTTCCTGATCCACGTGCGAAGTACAATAAAGTGTATAAGCATTATTCAAAAAGTTATAGTGGAGAGGCCTTGGATAGCATTATGAAGGTCAAAGAACAAGAGCTATCGGAGGAACTGATGAAGGAAAACAGTGAAATTTATGCAAGTTTGGTGAATAATTTTGGTGAATGGCAAGACAAGGCCAGATATGAAATAGCAGTTAAAAAAAGAACCTATTCTTCACAGGAAGGTAAATTTATTGATCACTACGGTATTATTTACAGACCGGTAGACAAACGGGAGAATTACATAAAGCGTTGCATTGGAATCGCAGGTGATTCAATTTATATTGAAGATGCTCAGGTATATGTCAACGGCAAAAAAGTTCCAATATTCGAATTTCAGAATTTGGATTATCAGGTGACGAATATTACACTGCCCTCTCCAAAGATTTTGAGGTCAAAATACGGACTTGAACCGAATGATTACAGCGGAAACATAATGAGTCTAACGCAGCGGGAGAAAGAGATGCTTCAAAAAAACTACCCCGAGGCAGTTTTTACGCTCTATAACCCGGAAAGAAAAGATGTTTCTACTATGACTGCCGGTGAGAAGATCAATAACCTCACGTATTATCCGAAGTCATTTGAACACAGCAATACTGTTTCAAATTTTGAAAAATTCTGGGTACCTAAGAAGGGGGTGACTATAAAACTGACACCACACAACGTTCGTTGGTATGAACGCGTGATACATGCTTATGAAGGTCACGATTTTTATGAAAAAGACGGTGAATACTATATCGACGGTAAAAAAGCAACAGAATATACCTTCGAGATGGATTATTACTGGATGATGGGAGATAACAGATACAATTCGGCTGATTCAAGAATATGGGGCTTTGTTCCGGAAGACCATATTGTGGGAAGAGCATCGCTGGTATGGTTCTCAAAAAGCCCTGACTCAGGTATACGTTGGAACCGTTTATTTACGTGGATCCACTGATGCTTATATCGACCAATTACTTTGGAAGTATTCCGTATTTTCAGGAAATTGCACGTTTCGATGAAATAACCATCGATTTGCATGAATTGTACAAAAAACAAACCTGGAGAAATCGAACAAGAATACTTGGAAGTAACGGACCTCTTTACCTAAGCGTACCGGTTATTAAACCCGATGGAAGCGCCTCAACGGTGGGAGAAGTCAGAATAACCGACGAAACTGACTGGCGTAAAGACCACTGGAAGGCTATTGAAAGTAGTTATACCCATGCACCTTTCTATTTTTATTATGGACCACAGATAAAAAAGCTTATTTATCACGAGGAGGAATTGCTTGTTGATTTCAATACAATCATATTGAATCAGATTCTCGAATGGCTTGATTTACAGATTGAAATTCGGTATTCTGAAAAGTATATCGCTCCTGAATCGAAACAAGACCTCCGCATCACATTGGATAAAAAGGTATTTGACCTCTCCCAGAAGACTTATATTCAGGTTTTTTCTGATAAACTTCCCTTCCACCCTAACCTTTCGATCATAGATCTACTTATGAATGAAGGCCCCCTCGCTCGGAATTTCATTGTTTCCGGAGAGCGAAATTTATTTTCGAATAAACCACTTTAATCCTCTTTTCTTTCGTATTCCTTCTTTTCCGGTTCATCCCGAACTGAGTTAAATAAATTAACATTCCAGTTTTTTTACATGGTTGATAATTAGATTAATAACCATTTTCACGTATCAATTTGGTAATAATTTTAACATTTTTTGTACAAATAAAGTTAAATTTTGCCGGAAAAATTTGGCATATCAAAACAGTAATTATATCTTTGTTTTGATTTAGGTGGTTAGGTTAGGTTGATTAGTAAGAGGGACACGAACGCTCGTTCAGTCCCTCTTATGTTTTTATCACCTCCTGAAGTTTTTATTAATCCCGTCCTGTAACGATTTTAAACCAAAAAAAAAGACTACCCTCTCGGACAGTCTTTTTCGTTTCAACTAAAATAAATCTCTTTATCATTCGAGGCTATCTGCTTTTTTGCGCGCCTCTGCCATAATTTTATCAGCCTTTTGCTGTGATTCACGCTCAATTTTCTGAGCACTCTCCTCGGCCTCTTTGCGTACTTTTTCAGCGGCTATCTCGGCCGTTTTTTTCTTCAATGGATTATTTCCTGCTTCATCAATAATTTTTTGAGCCTGCTGGTCTCCCTCTTTCCTGGTCTTATCGGCAAGTTTTTTACCTTCGGCTTTTACTTTATCAGCTTCCGCCTGAGCATCGGCAATAATTTTTTGTTTACGCTTCTCAAGTTCGGCTTTTGCTTCATCGATTTTCTGATCTTTTATTTCATTCAGCGTATCCTTTAACTGCTGAGTCTTTTCATCAATTAAATCCTGAACGCCACCTTTAATATCTCCGCCGAGTTCCATGATTTTTTCTTTCATGTTCGTTTTTACTACAGGATCCGTTACTTTATTTGTGATCAATGCAGTCACGGGGATCGTAGCAGGAAGTTCCTTCATTTTAAATCCAGGAATCTTTTTCGCCTGTTCGATTGCCTTTTCTGCAATACCCAGAATCTCCTTTGGAATTTCTTCCTTCGGTATATTCATTTTTAATGCATAATCTATATCCTGTTCAAAAGAGGTACTTCCTGAAACCTCGGTACCAATATTCCCAAGTTTAACCTGAAACGGTTTTACATTTATCCGACCGTTTTCGAACGTAAAGCTCGCACGGACATTGTCCACAGTCTGTTTTTTCAATTTGTCTATTTTAGTAACCTCGGCAAGCTTTTCAAGTGGTTTATAACCGGCAACAACCACCTCTTTCGTGGAGAAAGTTCCGGCACCGTTCAATGAATTATAGATTGGTTCAAAAGACGGTGTAATCTGTGTAGTCATCTTGAAATCTGAGGAAATTTTTCCCGTGGCGTATTTAGCAATTGGAGCCAGTTTTTCTACCGTTATAAAATTATCTGCCAACTGCTTTATATCAATTTCTTTCAGGCTATAACTAAAGTCAACCTTAGGATTCTTTGGATCCTGCGTATTGTATTTTCCAGAAAGTCCTACTGAACCTTCCAATGCGTTCATATTCAGATTTTCAAGAATAGCTTGCTGATCTCTCAGAATGATGGTTCCTTGCATATTAGATATAGGCATACCGTCGTAGATCATTTTATCAATTTTTGAATTAAGAACGAAATCGATGTTGGCCGGAATTGTAACCGTCTCCTCTTCAGATGAAGCTGCTTGGTCAGCTGATGGGGATTCTGCTGCTCCTTCAGCAACGGGTTCAGCTGTCGCTTCTGCAGGCATGAAAAGATCAAGATCAAGGAATGAAGAATAATGCGTAAACGTTCCTTTCAAGGGCTCGTCTCTGAACACATAACCCATGTAGTTCTCTACATCCCCGTTCATTTTGAAATCCGTTTTACCCATTTTCCCTTCGAGATTAGCAAGATTTAACTTCTGAGGCGAGAATTCAAAGAGCATATCCTTAATATTTACTGCATCAGGAAGATCTCTGCTCTCATAGATCATTTCGGCTAATCGAAGTGATCCTGTCGCATTGAATTTCTCATATTCTTCTTTTTCCAGGGTAGATAATCTTCCGTCTATCTTTAAGTCCGAGTTCAATTTCCCGTTATACTTTTCACCCTCCGAAAGAGGAATTACCTTTTCCAAAGAAGCTAGGTCAATATTTGCAATCAATGAAGATTTCATATAAGGATCAGACATAGGATTTCTCAGAGAAAAATCAGCATCAATTGTATTTCCGACAAAATCAGCGTGAAATTTGCTTACATCGACAGTCATATTATCCAGTTGTTCACCGCCGGGGAACGTAGAAGAAGCGTGGACTGCAATATTATTGATTTTAGCCGGCATATCGGGATAAGCAATAGAAGCTCCATTGATCACCGTGCTGAAATCCCAGGCCGGGAGATTTACTGCATCCATACGACCTTTAACAAAACCTTTGATAGACATATTTCCTTTCGCTACCATGCTTTCATACCCTGTGTGGTAAAGAACGGGAACAAGTGACAAAAGATCCTTGAAACTTGTTTGATCTGCTTTAAGTGAAATATCCATATTTTCATAACCGTCAAGCATCTCATAAAAGCCATCAAAAGAAAGCTTCAGGGCATTCAGGGTTAATTCATTTTCCTTCAGCGTAAATTTGTCGCTTCCCTCCTTAAACTCCATGAGAAGATTCATGAGCAGATCGGTTTTAACCTCGGATAAATATGAAATACCGTCCATTTCATAGGTAAGCGCATCCATCGAGGTCGTTGTTTTGAAATCGATAACGTCAGCCGTCATGTCCCCTGTGCCTTTATGATTCAGTTTAACAATATCTGCATACATATTGGACATTTTATCCGTGTATTTAATATCACCATTCACAATTTCGTAGTGCTGAAGCGTCAGTTTGAAAGGAGTCTCCTCAACCGGCTCCTTGGTTTCCTGCTCTATTTCTTCCTCAGATTTGACAATATCATAATTAGCCACGCCATTCTCCAGCACACGGACATCTATTTTAGGTTCTATCAGTCTGATAGATCTAACTTCTATGTCCTCCATATTAATTACACTCCAAAACCCGAGTTCTGTTTCAAATCTTTTCATATCGATGAGCTTAACACCCTTGAATTCATTCCGGCCGGTTATGGAAACATCATCAAAAACAAGCGTCATATCCGGAAATGTCGATATAAAGGTCAGATCAAAATCACCCAAGGCAACATCTGCCTTCAACATCTTATTGGCTTCTTTCAGAGCCAACTCTTTCAGTTCATCTTTGAAGAAAATCGGTATTAAGATCAGTGCGATAATGAGTAAACCGAAGGTAATCCCTGTCCATTTAAGTATTCTTTTAAGAACCGATTTCTTTTTTTTGGATTTACGTGCTGACATATGTTTAAATTTGTATAGTTTATTTTAGTATTGCTTTTAATATACATAAAATTAGCTATTATTTGATTCATACATTCTTAAACTGAAAAAATATATGAGAATATTACTTGGAGTCTTCTGTATTTTGTTTTATCCGGTCACATGGGCCCAAATTCTTTCCACAGATGATGGTGGTTTGGAGGTAAAAGAAGAAGTGAAGGAAATAACCGAAGAACCTATACCCAAATCAGGACTGGAAATATATTTCGGAATATCTCCTGCCTATACGTACAGAACGCTTGAGGAACGAGAGGGAATTTTCGGAAAAGATCCTGCTTACCGAACTGCGGAAACCGGTGAATGGGTAAGCTCATTCTCCGGAGGTATCAGAAATGAACTCAACAAACATTTGTTTTTCGAAGTTGGTGTGGGTTATTTCAGGAACCGTGTAAGTTATGATTTTAAGGAACCGGATTCGGTATTTTCTTACATACATACTTACCGACATATTGCTTTTCCGGTGCGAATCGCCTATACATACGGAAAAGACGTTTCACTTTACGGTGCTCTGGGCGTTATTCCCAAGGCGTTCATCGGCATGAAAGAAGAATTGACAACGCTGGATATCAGTAATAAAGAAACAACAGAGGAACGCATTTTCAGGGAGGGATATAACCTGATTTTATTAGATGCAGTTGCCTCGTTGGGCACAAGGATAAAATTCAACAGAAATTACGGCATTTTTGCGTTGATTGAAGCGAGAACACAACTCACTGACAATTTTGACAAGCAATCTCCTTTTGTAAGAAGGCCCTATGCACTTGGATTCAATGTTGGATTTCAGATTTATCTTTAACCAAAAAGAGGGGAAATTATCGAGTTATCGTTAAGTCGCTTTTACAGGTTTTCAACATACGAAACGGCATAATTCCTTTTTCTTTTATTCCTTTAGTTAAATCCTGCTGATTATATTTGTCTAAATAATATTTTTTTCAATGAAAGTAAATCCGGCATATACTACAAAAAGCGATTTAATCGAACTTTACAATTCTCCCCTGATTGAACTGATTTATAAAGCAGCTACAGTACACAGAGAGCATCACAATCCGCTTGAGGTACAAATGTCGTCTCTTTTAAGTATCAAAACAGGTGGGTGTCCTGAAGACTGCGGATATTGTCCTCAGGCTGCCAGGTATCATACCGGTGTAGATGCCCATAAACTCATGTCAGTGGAATCCGTGATTGAACAAGCGAAAAATGCAAAAGCAAACGGTTCCTCTCGTTTATGCATGGGAGCTGCATGGAGAAATATACGAGACAACAGGGATTTTGACAACGTGATAATGATGGTTCAGGCCGTTAATGCACTTGACATGGAGGTCTGCTGCACGCTTGGAATGATGAACGATGAACAAGCAAAAAGACTCAAAAACGCCGGTTTATATGCCTACAATCACAACCTTGATACAAGTGAGGATTATTACGACGATATTATCTCTACCAGAGAATATAAAGAACGTCTTTCAACCATAGAAAACGCCAAGAACGCCGGCATTTCGGTTTGTTCCGGGGGAATAATAGGAATGGGAGAAAGTGTTGAGGATAGAATGGGATTACTGATGTCTTACATTAACATGGATACACCACCCGAATCCATCCCGATCAATGCGCTGGTTGCCGTGGAAGGAACACCGATGGAGGATCAGAAACCGGTTGAAATATGGGAAATGGTTCGCATGGTTGCAGTTACAAGGATAGTATTTCCTCAATCGGTTGTAAGATTATCCGCAGGTAGAACAAGCATGTCTAAAGAAGGTCAGGCGCTATGTTTCCTTGCAGGAGCGAGTTCAATTTTCGCGGGAGATAAATTATTAACCACCCCGAATCCTGAATACAATGAAGACATGCAGCTCTTTGAGATTCTTGGATTAAAACCAAAAGCTCCTTTCCAGGACGGCCAAAAACCTGAAAGCAAGGCTGATCCTATTATTGAAGAAAAGAAGCAAAAAGCACTGGAGCGGGAAAGGCAATTGGCGGAAGCCAGAAAAGAGGGTTTCCAGCCGCGTAAGGTGACCACGGCCCGCTAATAAATTACTTTACATAAGCTAAGTGACGAATAAATTATGTCGGACTTCTATCAACGCATTGAGCGCAGTTTAAACGATCGAAGGAAGTCCGGAAATTATCGTCAGCTCAATATTTTTGAAGGATTTACTGACTTTTTCAGCAATGATTATCTCGGATTTGGTAAGGATTCTTCCATAAAAGCGAAAAAAGTTTCATTTCAGGGAAGTGCGAGACTGATAGCGGGTAACAGTTTAATTCACGAAGAACTTGAAAGAACATCTGCTCATCGGTTCGGTGGTGAAAAAGCGTTGCTTTTTAATTCGGGCTATACGGCTAACCTGGGGATTTTATCTGCTATCCCGGAAAAAGGAGACCTGATACTCTACGACAGTGAATCGCATGCCAGCGTCCGAGAGGGAGTCAGATTGAGTCGTGCCGATGCCTATAAATTCAATCATAACGATACTACCGATCTTACTAAAAAACTTCAAAAGTTTCCAAACAGAACGATTTTCGTCTTCGTTGAGTCTATTTATTCAATGAGTGGCGACATCGCTCCCCTTCAGGAAATTGCTGATCTTTGTATAAAACACGGAGCGTTGTTGATCGTTGACGAAGCCCACGGTGCTGGCGTCTTTGGATGCGATGGCTCTGGATTAAGTTCGCATATCGAAAGTTCCTCTTTTTTCTTGAAAATAATTACGTTCGGAAAAGCCTTTGGTTCGCACGGAGCAGTTGTAACCGGTAAATCAGCAGTAATCGATTATCTCATAAATTTTTCTCGTCCCTTCATTTATACAACCGCACTACCCCAGCTCCTTGTTGAACACACTTTGAACCAGATCAGTCGCGAAGATATAAACGAACGCCGGAAAGAATTGAACGACAGGATATCGTATTTTAATAGACTTTTCAAGTCGTCTCCATACCTTGGAGGAAGCTCGGCGAGTCCGATTAAACCTTTCTACATAAATAATCAGGTTGTTCTTAAGGAAATCGAAGATAAATTACATGTCCGAAAAATGGGAGTAAAAGCTATTTATCCACCTACCGTAGCACCGGAAAAACAGTGTTTACGCATTTCCCTTCATGCCCATAATACAGAACAGGAAATTGATCTTCTTGCGGAATTACTTCTTTGATACCTTCTGTCCTCTAGAACCGAGTGGCGTATTTTTCCAACCGTCAAAGGCGTTGATCTGATTCTTATCCGGATTCTTAATTTTTGAAAGCCAGTAACGTTGATAAAAAGGCCTGTTCGTTTGGGGCAGAATAAATGAATGAATCACACCTTTTCTGTTGACTGTAATGTTTTTATCGTCCAGCATAAAAAAATCAGTCCACCTGTGGAGATCGCTATTTATTTTCATTCCGTTGAGTGCAATTATCTCATCTCCAATCATGGCCCCTGCCAGATCCAACGCTCCTCCCGGGTATAAAGCTGTAATTTCCGTTACCCCGTTATTTACATTGGTTTTTGCTCCAAGCCAGGCAGCTACAGGATCTTCCTCAGGCGCATGAAGCATTTCTATTCCAATATACTCGAAGCAATCCATCAGTAAAGTGGAATATGCCCTTGTTCCGTGTACATATTCTTCAAAAAACCAGTCAAATGATTCACCGGCTATATTTTCGATAGCCATTTTATAATCTTCTTCCGCGATACCTTTATTCTCTTTGGCAAAACTGAAATAAAGGCTCCGCATTACATCGTCGAGATTCTTTTTATTCTTTGTCGCTTTCAGCAGGAGCACATCGATTATGAAAGCGAGCAAACAGCCTTCGGTATAGATAGAAACTTTCCTCCCCGGAGCGCCTGGTTCGTAGCCGTCTAACCATGTATCAAACGAAGATTCAGCAACTGAATAGTTGAATCTCCCGAAATTATCGAAATGACGCTGCAACTGCGTGTTCATTTCATTTAAATAGGCAGGAAGATCAAAGACACCGCTTTTGAGTAACATGAGATCGCCCATATAGGTGGTGATTCCTTCAGCAATATAACCCAGTCTGCTGAAGTTCTCTTTTGTAAAATCATAGGGAAACATTTCCAGCGGCCGGATTGCTTTGATATTCCAGGTGTGATAAAGTTCGTGCGAACTAACTCCTAAAAGCTCTTTATACAACTCTTTGAATACAGCATAACTTGGACCCAGCGTAATTACTGTGCACTGTTTATGCTCAACACCATGGTAAGTTTTATATGGAAGTATCTGAAAAAGAAAATGATATTCCGTTGAGGGAAATTCTAAGAATTTCTCTATCTGCTTTTTTGTAAACAGTTCAAAATCTTGAATAAGTCGCGGCCAATCCGGTTTTATAACACCGTTGAACCAGATATGAAATCGGGTTCCTTCTACAGTATAGGACTGATGTTGCAAATGCGGGGAACAGATGAAAGGACTGTCCGCAAGTTCATCGAAATCGGCAGCTTTAAATTTATTATCAGAGGTTTGCAACGGTCCGGCCACCTTCCATTCAGATGGAATATTCAAATGAACCTCTATTTCTGAACCGGCATTTTTTGGGTCGAAAATGCAGCAGTTTACCGGATTAACATAAAGCTGGTTGGCATCAAGGAATGTAGAACCCGCATTCAGGTCGCGAGCGTAATAGCTGTATTTTACATCAATTTGTTTTACATTGTGGGTCTCTACCTGCCATGTACTTTTATTTATTTTCTGAAATTTCAGCTTATTGCCTTTCGAATCAAAGATTTGAAAGTACTTTATATTCTTTGCAAAATCGCCCGTTTGATATCGTCCCGGCCGCCATGTCGGAAAAGCTAATTCCGTGATATCATCCGAGGTATCGAACCGAGCCGTAATACTGATATACTGTTGTTGTGGTGATTTAATATCAAAGATATATTGCATATAAAATACTTTTTAGCAAAAATAATATTTTATGAGGAGGTAGAAGTTTGCTTTAAATAAAGCTGAACATAAAAAAAGGCTCTCATTAAAAACGAGAACCTTTTCGAGATGAAATTCATTAATCTATTGACCCTGACCTAAAGAAAACGCCTGTTTTCCATCAAATGAATACAGGTTTTCTGTCTTGATCGTATCTATATCAGCATCTATGGCATTGTTGAGAAGTTTAATTATATCCTCTTTTGCCATGGGTTTATTGTCCGTAGTTTTAAATCTGCAACGCCAGTGATCCGTACAAAATGTTTCTTTGAATCCTTCGGGCCAAACCTTAATACCGCGGTTTGTGATCATGGTTAACGCTACTCCTTCCGGCTCAATCTTCTGAAGCTTAGCTCCAATTTCATTCGGATCAGTCCCATCCCAATGAACAAAAACATCGACACCTAAAAGTTCTTTCTTCTTTGGAGCTTTCTTCTTGTATTTTGGTAAGCTTAGCGCTGCACTATTAGCGTATTCAACCGGTTTTAAAATAGAAGGTTTGCGTCCTAAATTTGCGATAACTGCCTGAGCAAATTCCTTGGTGCCTACTTTTTTCTTGCTCTCTCCCTCTGTAAAAATATCAACTGTGTGAATTCCTTCCTCCAGGGTTGTCAACCATGCATTCTGGATCTTTTCAGCAACATCTGTCTGACCAATGTGGTTCAACATCATAATTGCCCCCTGAAGAAGACCGGACGGATTTGCGATATTCTTTCCACCTATGTCAGGAGCTGTTCCGTGAATAGCCTCAAACATCGCGCACTCTTCACCAATATTGGCTGAACCTCCAAGTCCTACAGACCCTGTGATCTCAGCCGCAATATCTGAAATAATATCCCCATAGAGATTTGGCATTACAATAACATCAAAATCTTCGGGTGACTCTGCGACCTTTGCGGCTCCAATATCAACGATCCAGTGCTCATTTTTAATCTCCGGATATTCACGCGCAATTTCATCAAAAACCTGATGAAAAAGCCCGTCTGTTTGTTTCATGATATTATCCTTTGAGAAACAAGTTACTTTCTTACGATTCTGTTGTTTCGCATATTCGAAGGCATAGCGCACGATTTTTTCACAACCGGGACGGCTGATTAATTTTAAACACTGAACAACCTCGTCCGTTTGCTGGTGTTCAATACCTGCGTATAAGTCCTCCTCATTCTCTCGAACGATCACAAGATCCATCACAGGATGCTTGGTGCTTACAAAAGGATGTAAACTTTTACAGGGACGGACATTCGAATAGAGTCCTAAAAATTTTCTCGTGGTTACGTTTAGACTTTTGTATCCCCCGCCCTGCGGAGTAGTTATGGGTGCCTTCAAAAACACCTTGTTTCTTCTGATCACATCCCAGGATTCAGATGAAATTCCGGACGTATTACCCGCCAGGTAAACCTTTTCTCCTACCTGAATTTCTTCTGTTTCAATTCTTGCACCTGCAGCTTTAAGAACTTCCAGCGTTGCATCCATAATTTCGGGACCAATACCATCTCCCTTCGCAATTGTGATTTTTGTCATAGCCATTTATTATTTGTTTAACGTTGCAAATGTGTTTATAAAAATCAGTTTAAAAACATTTATATATTTAATATAAAGCATAAATTGAATTTATGATTGATCCGCTTTAGACCCGAAGGCTAATTGGAGCGAACTAATCGCTAATTTTCAACAAGGGTAAATATAATAAAAACAACGGATGCTGAAATTGGTTTATCCCGAGCATTAAAATTTCAGGGGATTCAGTATAAAAAATTACGGTTTGGAAGGAAATTAAAAAACCTGCCTCCGATATTCTTGTTCAAGAAAAACCGATCGACAGGTTTATATCTATTATTTCAGTCTATTTCAGTGTATTCTCATATACCTCAAGGTACTCCGAATACTCAGCCATCAATTCTTCGGCATCACTCTTACGGACGCTGAATTCTCCCTCATTGTTTGATTTGGATTCTTTTACGAGGTTTCCATTACTGAAATAGTACAATTTATCTATTTCATTCTTTGACTTACCTTTTTCACCCGCTCCCTGATCTTCAATGACCACAAGAGCAAGCTCACCATCCTTGATATAAAATTCTTCTGTTCTTTCAGATATGCCCGCGTGTGGATAGGTTTTAATTTTCACTACTTTTCCATCCTGCGCATAAAAATGAATATTGCTCCATTTCTGTTTGATCTTCGCTCTTAAATCTTTGGTTGATAGGTTTAAAGGGGTTACTTCCAAACTCTCTACCTTCGTCCTCCATGCGTCAACGATCATTACTACAGAATCAGCATTTACCACAACTGTTTCTGCTTCCGGTTCAACCTCTACTTTTTCAACAGGTTTTGCAGGAACCGACTCTTCTTGTACCTTTGTTTCACATGCCATCAGGATTAAGCCTGAAACAAAAAGTCCAAGTAACATTTTGTCTTTTTTCATTAGAAAAGAATTAAATTTTAAAAATACTCGAATGAATATTCCCTATGTATCAATCATTCGCAGATCAAATGTACTCAAATAGATAAACGAGATTTGTTGTCTATGATTTATTATCTGTCGTTTTGAGACAAAAATTTAATTCCATTTAATCCGGGATTATTTTTCCGATTTTCGATTTTCTTTTTTTTAATTGAATGAAGCGAATTAACTCATTAGCATATATTAAAACCATCCTACCACACTGAATGAGAGTGTATTTTGATTATTCGTATTTGTCAGGTAAGGAGATTTATCATAACCGGATGGTTGCAATTCCCCCCGGTAAAACCAGTTTTGGGTACCATAGTCATGCCTGAATTCCAGTCTTATCATTAAGTGATCCTCTACCAGCATATGAGAGAGTGTACCGGTAAAGCTATAAAGTCCTGCTTGATTATTCGCATCAAAGGTCTCTAAAAAGTTTGAGTGCGATCCCTGAAATATCCTTTCCAGTAAATGTTCATATCTGAATGCGAAATTCGTGTTTTCCAGGAAATCGTATTTTAAATAAGCCGCTGTGATGAGAAACTGATTGGTTCCAGCACGTGTGTTCTCCATTCCGGGTACCACCTGTGTCATAAAAGTTAGTCTCTCCGTTAGGCTCAATCGTGTATGGAAGTCAATCAAATGTCTCCAGGATCCGTCAATGTGGTAATTTCCCGGTCTTTCATTCCCTCCCATATACAGAAAACTAAAGTGCGTTTTTGGATTCGGCGTATATAAATAGGAAACAGCCAAGGTTTTTGCCGTATTATTGTCGGTTACCATGTTTTGTCCGTTTATGACATAAAATGAATATGTATGTTTGTCCGAAGGTGCATACAGCAATCTAATTCCACTGTGATAATCCGGAAGGTGAATAAACGAGTTACTGCGGGAAAAATTCCAGTTTTCTCTGTAGTCCTTTTTATGCATGTGGTGGTTGATGGAACTTCCTCGCCAGGTTTGGAAACTCGGTAGTCCTTCTATACCGATTGGAGTTGCCATAATACCCATTTGAGCAGAGAGCCCTTTCACACGTTCGAAATCGTAATTCACAATGGCTTCCTGAATGAACTGCCAGGTTGAACTACTCAATGAAGGCACTTGATTACTTCCCGGAGTGGTAGGTTCCTGTTTATAGAACTGACTTGGGGTCATTCCTATATTAATGGCTAATCGGGTACTGAAGTTTTTATACCTGGCATCCGTGCCCAAAACAAAGTTGCCTACTGTAAGTGAATTTGCTATGAAATCGAACCCCCTTAATGCATTGATGTTATTAGAGGGATTATTGAAGTTATGGGAATAATAGGTTTCCAGATAGCCGCCAAAAGCAATGGACAGTTCATCTGTAGGGTTATGCAGATCCGTTTTGATCTTAGAAAGACAGGTATCTTTAATACTTCTTAATTGATGAGCAGGAGATACATGGTCTTGAGCTTTGATATTTATAGAGCTTGTAAACCAAATAATGGCCACAAAAACGATTTTTTTCATTATCGAAAAATAAAATGTAAATAATTGTATAGAATTTAAATTGATCGCAACCTAGGTATAACGATCGTATGTTTAAAGGAGGGTGAGTTACAGAAGAACGCACCAATCAAATTCTACCAAAAATAATGGAAGGGAAAGATAATGTCCGATTTACGGCTATTGATAATAAGATTATTCCAAAAGCAGGTATACTGATGGTAATCAAATTTGGAAAAATAAATTGAATCCCATGGAAAGTGAGTCCACAGAAAACTCAGTTTATCGAAATTAGACGATTCAGAATGATTTGAACTCTTGGCGTTCGTGCCAGATTGTGAAAATTCAACTGTTTGAAAAGAAGGTTCATCAGCGGCACTCTCGTGTTCGAAATTGTAATCTAAACTTGAAGTATTTAAACTTTCAGAAACTGAACCAATGACCTGATTGTAGCAGCAAAGAGCCGCAACCAGGAAAAGACAAAATGTTTTCATCCCTTGTTTCATGGCCGAAATTTAGATACAAAAAATGTTGCCCTATAAGTTTTATGAAAAATTGTGAAGAGAAATTGTCCAGTTATCTCACAACGCTAATTCGCTTTTTTCCTTCTTCCGTACCAGATCTGGAATCCGGACTTTATTTCCTTCAGATCATTCATAAAGATCGTCAGCAGGTTTACCCGCTGATCAAAAAGTAACTTTAAATTCTTCTCGGAGCAGATATAAAAAAGGGAATCCTCTTAGTGATTCCCTTTTTTGATTGCATGACATGCATTCCTATTATTTCTTAAATCAAACCTATCCAGTTCCATCACTTTCACCCAGGCTTTCACAAAATCCTTGATGAATTTGTTTTCTGAATCTGAAGATGCATACACCTCCGAAATCGCTCTTAATTCCGAATTCGATCCGAAGATCAGATCAGCCCGTGTTCCTTTCCACTTGATTTGACCTGTCTTGCGATCCCTGCCTTCAAAAAGCTCCTCTGAGCCCGAGGCTGCCTTCCACGTTGTTCCCATGTCGGTGAGGTTTACGAAGAAATCGTTCGTCAGGGTTTCAGGTCTATCAGTAAACACACCATGATCTGAACCGTCAAAATTGGTATTGAGCACGCGCATTCCACCTATAAGAACAGTCATTTCAGGAGCAGTAAGCGTAAGTAACTGCGCTCTATCTACCATCATTTCTTCTGTAGATGCTTTAATAGTACTTTTCTCTTTTTTATAATTTCTGAAAGCGTCCGCGTTGGGTTCAAGTGCTTCGAAAGCCTCAATATCGGTTTGTTCTTCCGAAGCATCCACTCTGCCAGGATTAAACGGTACTGTGATATCTTTTCCTGCTTTTTTAGCTGCCTTCTCAATGGCCGCAGATCCTCCCAGAACAATTAAATCCGCCAGTGAGACTCTTTTCTTGCCGGACTGAGTGCTGTTGAATTCCTTTTGTATATTCTCCAACACATCAATAACCTTTTGCAATTCGGATGGATTATTCACTTTCCAGTTTCGCTGTGGGGCGAATCTGATTCTGGCCCCGTTCGCTCCTCCCCGTTTATCGGAATTACGATAAGTAGAGGCTGATGCCCAGGCAGTTGTTACGAGTTGAGACACAGACAATCCTGCGTTGAGCAGTTTTTCCTTAAGTTCTTTGATATCCCCATCATTGATCAGTTCGTGTTCCCTTTGAGGAAGAGGATCCTGCCAGATTAACTGTTCTTTTGGTACATCCGGACCCAGGTATCTGGAAACAGGCCCCATATCGCGGTGCGTTAATTTGTACCAGGCTTTGGCAAAAGCCTCTTCAAACTCCTTCGGATTCTCATGAAAGCGTTTTGAAATCTTTCTGTAAGCAGGATCTTCTTTCAGGGAAAGATCTGTTGTCAGCATAAAAGGCGCGTGTTTTTTATTGGGATCATGCGCATCCGGAATAGTACCGGCTCCCTCGTTGTTTTTTGGTTTCCACTGAAAAGCTCCTCCCGGGCCTTTGATAAGCTCCCATTCATAACCGAAAAGATTATTGAAAAACTCATTGCTCCATTCAGTAGGCTTACTGGTCCATGCTCCTTCAATACCGCTTGTAATGGTGTGTTGCGCTTTACCGCTTTCGAAGGTGTTCTTCCAGCCTGTTCCCATTTCCTCAATTCCGGCGGCAGCAGGTTCTTTCCCAACGTATTTTTCAGGATCTGCTGCTCCATGGGTTTTACCGAAAGTATGTCCACCCGCAATGAGTGCAACTGTCTCCTCATCATTCATGGCCATTCGTCCGAAAGTCTCGCGGATATGATGTGCTGCCTCAACGGGATCAGGATTTCCATTAGGCCCTTCCGGGTTCACATAAATGAGCCCCATGTGAGAAGCACCGAGCGGACTTTCAAGTTCTCCGTCCTTAAATCGCTCCTTATTTCCGAGCCATTCTCCTTCGGAGCCCCAATAGATATCTTCTTCGGGTTCCCAGATATCTTCACGGCCTCCTCCGAATCCGTAGGGCTTCAATCCCATGGATTCCAGTGCGCAGTTTCCGGCAAGTATCATGAGATCTGCCCAGGAAATCTTTTTGCCGTACTTCTTTTTGATCGGCCACAAAAGTAAACGAGCTTTATCCAGGTTAGCGTTATCAGGCCAGCTGTTCAAAGGAGCAAAACGCTGAGATCCTGTGCCTGCTCCTCCCCTGCCATCTGCGATTCGATAAGTTCCGGCGCTGTGCCAGGCCATTCTGATAAACAAAGGACCGTAATGGCCGTAATCAGCGGGCCACCAATCCTGTGAATCTTTCATCAACTCAAAAAGGTCTTTTTTAACTCCTTCAAGATCCAGCTTTTTGAATTCTTCTGCGTAATTAAAGTCCTGATCCATCGGATCTGACAAGGCGGAATGCTGACGTAATATGTTTAAATTTAACTGATTCGGCCACCAGTCTCTGTTGGAGGTTCCTGTTCCCGCAACAAAATTTACTGCACCTCCCGAGAAAGGGCATTTTTTTGTCTCATTGACTTCCCATACCTTGTGGTTGTCTGATTTATTAGAACGATTGTGGTCTGACATATATTAGAATATTTAGTATTTGCAATTTCCCTAAAAATAGATAAAAAAAGCGCTCAAATTTGAATTTGTTCGGGAAGAAATTATTTATACTACTATCTCTGCCGGTCTTTCCAAAAGAATTCTTTTGACCCGACCGTGAACGTTTAAAATTATTATTTCTGTTGGTTAATCATTATTTTTGATCAATACAGAATCAGCAGGCACTTTATTTCATTGCTGTACCTGTTCCTCCGGGCATTACTGATGATGACAGGAATATGCATCGGGACAAGACCTGCAGCGAAGCTGATCTATTTATGACCTACTAAAATACAGTCGTTATTACCTTTCTTTTCACCACACCACTTCTCCGCTTCTTTTTGAGATCCTTCGAATACACCATGGTCTTCAGCGGAATCCTGGCATTCACAGCTCCAGGTTTTATTTTTGCTACAAGAAAATACTGTTAAGGCTAACAGGATAAAAAGTGCGGATTTAAACTGTTTCATCATCATTTCTTCTTATTTTTAATTTATAACGTTGATTACCAACATTATTGTTTGAATGAAAGCCAACGCACAGCTAATAACACCAAATATAATCTATTTCCCAGATTTAAAAGTAAATAAGCCGGTCACGATTAAGCCCTTAAAAGCCAGATGCCACCACTTTAACCATCGGCATATCCATTTCACAACATTTCGAATCGGTTTTACGACATCGACCAGCAATTTCATCTCCCTTACCGAGCATTTAACACTCTTTCCCCAAGTTTTTGCAACTGTTCCACAAAATTTTGCGACCGTAACCACGCATTTCACGACTGTGACGAAGCATTTCATCATTGTTACATAGCGTATCATGACTGTTACAATACCGTTTCATTACCGTGACGAAGCATTTCATGACTGTTACAATACCGTTTCATTACCGTGATGAAGCATTTCATGACTGTGACAATACCGTTTCATTACCGAGACGAAGCATTTCATGACTGTTACAGTACCATTTCATCACCGTGACGAAGCATTTCATGACTGTGACAACACCATTTCATCACCGAGACGAAACATATCATGACTGTGACAATGAATTTTACATTAAATGAAACCTACCACACACATTAAAAATTTGACCGTTTAATCAGTAAAACGCTGATTAACATATGTTAACAACTGCTTTGGCACCGGTTTTGAATTTCCGATAACGATAGCAATTTTTTATTAACCGCCTGTCCGGTTGCTCAGCCATGGAGAGCAGTTGGGCAGGCACAAAAACAAAAGTTATGAAAAGAAGATGGAAAAATAAGAGAAACATGTACGACGTAGTACTGACTACATGTAACAAGCACCAGACGGTTTGGTCAAATGTGCCGGGCTTTGTTGCTTCGGTGAGTGAACTGGAGAACAAACTCGTGGAATTCACACAGATTGCGGAGGAACGGTTGTACGATACCTCCAACATTACTGAAGCAAAAACGCAGTTGATAGCTTCGCTGCACGAAAAGGTATACGGTGTAGTGCGCATCATCGAAACTTATGCGTTGAAACAAGGCCTCACGGGTTTGGCAAGGGAATACAGTATTTCCAAAGCAAGCTTGAAAGAAGGAGGTGCTAAAGCTACCGTGAACCGATTCAGTAATGTGGTGAAAAAGGCGACTGAACTTGCCGGCGATCTGGAAGCACTGGGCTTAACCCCGCAGTTTCTTCAGGATCTTACGCTGCAGGTGGAGGAAGCGAAAGAAGCGATCTCAAAACCGCGTCTGGCTATCATCCAGCGTAAAGCGCAAACCAGAAAACTCGAGGAGTTACTGGACGAAATGGATGAGATCGTGTACAAGCATCTCTCCGGAATGATACGCATCATTCAGTTCGATCACCCTCTATTCTTCGCTGAGTTTATGGATGCAAGAAACATCATCGACAGCACAGGCCGCAAGAGAGGAGCCACTCCCGATACCACCGGAGAATCTCCTCCGCTACCGGAGGGTCCACCGGGCGATGATTTTACCTAGTGGGTTGATGTATTGGTAGTTTGATGGAAAAGCCAATGACGAGAGTTGTTGGCTTTTTTTTAATGTTTTATCCATTTTTTTATCAAAGAGGTTATCTCATCTCTAGTTATCGGATCTAAATAGTTGCTGTATACCTCATTATGATTTCTATCATAGAGTAGAATACTTTTTGCGTCTACTCCGTTCTCAGGAACAATTCTAAACTTGGAATAAGGGTCATTTCCGCCTGAAATATATATAATTCCATTTCCTTGGGTTTGGGCCCATTCTTTAATTTGAGTCATCAGTTCATTTGAGTATGAAGTCTTAATTCCCTCAACGGGTTGAACAGGAGTAAGTTTTTCAAAATCAGTTTCAAGTAGACCTGAAAATCGCGAAACAGGATAGCAGTAATAACCTAATTCAGTCAAAGCCTGAAAATGATAAGAGTCTATCCTGTTAAATACATCATCAGTCATAAACCAACCATTTAAGCTGGTTTTCATCTCATGAAATAATTCCCTGGAATCAGTTTTACTGAAATCAATCGAATTACATCCACTGCCGTTTTGCCAAATTGAAAAAGGAATCTCCAAGACCGCTATTTCATATATTGCTTCCAGACCTAAATGAGTGTATTGCTTGTCATTGTTAAGTAAATAATTTCTCAAATAGGGCAATACATTATCTTTCTCCTTTAATAAAAGTCGTTGAAAAGCATCTAATTCTTCTTCGCATCCTTGATTCTTATTTAAGCTATCAATAAAATTAAAGAAGCTTGAATCACATTTTGAGGTTTTCACAGATGTGGAAAGAGCGATTGTTACATCCATATCTTCAGGGTAGAAATATTCGTATGATAAGGCAGTTAAACCTCCCTTGCTAATCCCTACGCTAATCCATCCGTCTCTATAGATTTCAGCAAACATCTTTTTGATTGCGTGCAAATCTTTTGTTGCATTGGACATATTCAGATATTCATAATTAACTATATCTGGCATTGATTCCCCAAAATACCTGTGCTCTACATAAATTTGATTCGCATCTAATATTCTTGTCCAATCGTTCGTTTTGTTAGAGAAGGATACATAACCATTCACATCCATAACCATAGGTTTACTAACATCTTTATGTGATAGATATACCTTTTGATAAAAGAACCCTTCCGAAGTATCAGAATGATTAACTGGCTGTCTAATCATAATTTTATAACATTCTGAAAAGCCGTCTTTAGCTGTAATCTCGCTAACAATAATGTTATCAGTTCTATTGATTCTTTCTATAATAGATGTCTGTGCCAAGAGAGTACAACTAATCAATAAGAAAAATATGGTAGTTTTAAATGTCATAACTTTAATTGGAGCTAATTCTATGCTAAAAATCATGGCATACAACGGCCCCGTAAACATAGCAAAAAATAAACAAACCAATATACTACAAAATCACTCCCAATCCCACCGGAGAACGCCCTCCACTACCGGAGTACCCACCGGGCGATGATTTTAGCTAGTGGGTTGATGTTGTGGTAGTTTGATGAGAAAGTCAATGACGCGAGTTGTTGGCTTTTTTTGTGGTGGATTTGGGGTTAATTTTAACTTGTTTATGCGCTCCACTAAAATAAACAAAAGTGCACTGTTATACCCAAATTTAGTCTTATAGGCAAAACTTTTTATCAAGGATTGCTCTATTCTATTTCAGGAGCGAAGTGGTTTAATAGGATTGTAACTGCTTGCGCACAATTACCAACTATATAATACAACCCATATCTGCGCGAGAGACACATAAAATAAAGAAAAAGTAAAAAATCATCCCCGCTTTGCGAGCCTTCTCCGTTCTGCGCGCGTCATGGGGCCGGTAGTTCTTTTTTTAGAGAAAATGGTCCTGAACGGATGTATCATCTGTCCGAAGAAACTTTTGGGTATGGTATGCTGATCTTCCACGCCCAGTTCAGGTTCGCTTTCATCCTGTGGATAATGGAAAAATCCAAAGATATGATCCCAGAGGGTTAAAGTTGAAGCAAAGTTCACCCCGAAACGACCCGGTGTTTTCTTTGCATGGTGCCAGTAATGTGTTTCCGGCGTGATAAAGACATAATTCACCCATTTCCAGTTTACACGTACGTTGCAATGGGAAAAGAACGTAAAGGTCCAGGCAATGATCAGGTAATAGGTCACATATTCCATGGCGGAATAATTGAAGAGCATAAACGGAATGAAAAGGAGTGGTTTGAATACGAAATATTCGAACCAGTGAAAATGCCTTGTTGAGGCGAAACCAAGCTCCTCCTGGGCATGATGAATTTTATGAAATTGCCAGAGAAAATCAGACCTGTGCAACAGATAATGTCCGAGCCACTGAAAAAAATCAAGCAATAAAAACAAGAGTAAAAACTGAAGAATAACCGGAAGCCTTTCCACGTCGAAGATCACGGCTGATTCAACTCCCACAGCCGACAGTCCCAAATTAAAAAAGTATTCAACGGTAGCAGTAAATGCATAAAAACCGAAGAGCATGATCAGGTAATCGAAAAATATGACGTAAAACAAATCCAGTAAAAAGCCTTTGCGCTTCAACGGCTTATAATTCATTTTCTTAGGCAATACGAGTTCGAGCAGGAAAGTAAGCAAACAAATGGCAGGGATGATGTAAAACGGATTATTCCATGCAGGGTTCGCTATTTCCTGAAAAAAATATTCCTTGTAGGCGTTAAAGTTATTTTTAAAGATTTCGGTCATTATGGAAGAAAATTGCAGTTTAACATTGCATGTATTTCAAAGTTAAACTATTCATATTTAACGACCAAGAAATCGACC
>JAWVYS010000013.1:0-68024 GCA_033722555.1 Brumimicrobium sp. | reverse complement strand
CCCTCCTTTTGTCTCTGACCGAATACAGATCAATTCAAAGGACACTTTGAAAAGACACTTCAAAATGAATGCCCGTCGGCAGGCGTTGATCAGAAATCTGGAACTTTTGATCATTGACGAAGTAAGTATGCTGAGGGCGGATCTCCTCGACGCTATGGATTTTATGTTGAGAAAAGTCCGCCGTTTGGAAAAACCTTTTGGTGGTGTTCAAATATTATATATAGGAGATCTTTTACAACTTCCACCCATTGTTCAGCGAGAAGAGCAAACCGTGCTGAGGGAATATTATGCCGGAAACTTCTTCTTTCATGCCAAGGCAGTAGAAGAACAACCACCGCTATACATAGAACTTGATAAAATTTTCAGGCAAAACGATCAGGATTTTATTGGTGTTTTAAACAATCTGAGAAACAATCATGTAACTTCTGAGGATTTGAAAATTCTTAATCAATACGTACGTAAAGATTTCGATGCCACAAAACACGATGGCTACATTACACTCACCACGCATAATGCAAAAGCCGAATCGATTAACACAAAAGCGCTTGAGGCCCTGACGACTAAAAAATGGGTCTATGATGCCAAAGTACAGCATGATTTTCCACAGCATATCCATCCATTACCTGAAAAGCTTGAGCTAAAAATCGGTGCTCAGGTTATGTTTATTAAAAACGATCCTTCACCCGAAAAACTCTATTTCAATGGAAAAATCGGAAGAATTATTGATCTTTCCAACGATGAAATAAAGGTTCATTTCACCCGTGAGAATCGAATCATTTCCGTTGAGAAATACGAATGGGAAAATGTCCGATACAATCTGAACGAGCAAACAGGTGAAATTGAAGAGGAGGTAATCGGCTCATTTGTTCATTATCCACTGAAATTGGCATGGGCCATCACCGTTCATAAGAGTCAAGGTTTAACTTTTGAAAAAGCTGTTTTGGATATTTCCAGTGTATTTGTCCCCGGCCAGGCTTATGTGGCTTTGTCGCGCTTAACCTCTTTAAAAGGACTCGTTTTACTTAATCCTATTTATTTAAATGGTCTGACGAGTGATCAGGACGTTGTAAATTATGCTCAAAACAAAGCGAAGGAAACAACTCTGAAAACACAATTGGAATCGGGGACCATTCAGTATATTCAAAACCGCATTGAGGCCACTTTCAATTGGGAAAGAATGGTCAGTCGCTGGCTTATGCTCGAAAATGAACATCGAAAAGCCAGCGAAAAAAGCGAAATGGGTAAAAATCGTGAAGATTTCGAAAAAAGTGTGAAAGCATTGATGGCTACTTTAGAGCCTGCCAGAAAATTTAGAAATCAGATGACCCGCCTTTGTCAGCCACACACATTTGCTATCAATAAAATATTCGAAAGGGTCGAATCTGCTTTCGCATATTTTTTAAACCACTTGGAACCTGTTCTGGACGCCAACTTAAAACAAATCCTATTGCTCAGCAGCAAAACAGGTACAAAACAGTATATTGAAGAACTGAGAGAGATAGACGAACTTCTAACAGAAACTATCCTCGATTTGCATCGAACCCGGCAGTTGGTTGAAAACATGTATAACGGAAGGGAATTGAGCAAAGATACCATCTGGAATGAAAAGATAAAAAACTATAAGGTTGTAAGAGTTCAGATAATCAAAAATCAGCTCTCTCGAGAACAACCCGGCATACAAATCCCCGATAAGGTAAAACACCGGAAAAGCGAAGGCAAGAAAAAAACTTCTTCAAAAAAACCCCCCACTTACCTTGAAACACTAAGGCTGATTGAAGAAGGTAAAAACGTTGAAGAAATAGCCGAAATACGTTCTCTTCAATCTTCCACAATTTACGGACACATCGCGAAATTGATAAAGGAAGAAAAGGTGGATATCAATCAGGTACTGGAAAGTGACCGCTTAGAAGAACTAAAGGATGTTCTAGGTAACGAATTCAGTGGAAACCTATCTGATATGAAAGAAAAAATAGGCCGGGATTTTACCTGGGAAGAATTACGATTGTATCAGGCGAGCAGATTACTATAACGATTTCTTTGACTTGAAATTTAACAGTATCTATATTACCGGCGGATTAAAAAATTTCAGGGAAAATGTATCTTCGCAGGAATGAGTCGCAGAATATTCATACTTGCTCCATATCCTCGCGGTGAAGCTCCTTCTCAGCGTTTTCGCTTTGAGCAATACCTACCAATGCTTGAAAAAGAAGGTTTTGATATTCATTTTCATTCTTTCTTAGACAACAAAACGTGGAATACCCTCTATAGCGAAGGAAAGTATTTTGCGAAAGCTACGGGAATACTTAAAAGTTTCTTTCGACGCTGGAAAATACTTTTTTCAGTCAAAAAATCAGACCACGTCTTTATTCACCGCGAAGCAGCTCATATCGGGCCCCCTATATTTGAATGGTATCTCGCCAAAATACGACGTATCAATTATATTTACGATTTTGACGATGCAATCTGGTTGCCCAACTACAGCGCTTCCAACGCTAAAGTGCACAGGTTTAAAGCTTACTGGAAGGTAAAATACTGCATGAAATGGGCACACCGTATTACAGCTGGAAACGAATATTTAAAGCAGTTTGCCGAAAAGTATAACCCAAACGTTCAAATTATTCCGACTACCATAGATTTAAAGAATCAACATACGCTGAAAAGCAATCATAACGCATCTCCAACCGTTATTGGTTGGACCGGCACGCACACCACGATGCATTATCTTGATGAAATAATACCAGTCATTGAAGAATTAGAAAAAAATTACCGTTTCATTTTTCGCGTGATCTCTAACAAAGCTCCTAATTACAAACTGAAAAGTCTTGAATTTATTAAATGGAATAAGACTTCAGAAATCGAAGACCTCTCCCAACTCAATATTGGACTTATGCCCTTGAAAGAAGATAAATGGTCTAAAGGGAAGTGTGGTTTTAAAGCATTGCAATACATGGCTTTGGAAATAGCTACCGTGCTTTCTCCGGTTGGGGTAAACACTGAAATAGTTGATCAAAGGAAAAATGGTTTATTCGCAGATAATCCGGATGCATGGCGAACTGCGCTTGAACAACTACTGACAGATGTAAACTTCAGAACGCAAATTGCGAAAGCCGGTCGAATACAAGTGAAGGAAAGGTATTCTGTTGAGGCTCTTGCCGGAACATATTTAAACCTTTTTAAACCTTAAATTTAACCGGTTTACTCGTTCATTGAATTTCCGCCTGAATCAGGTTGAGCCCTTATGCGATTGATTTAAGAAGAATAAATTGCTAAATTTATGCGCAAAAACGAATGAATCAACATCCTGTTACCTTAGTTTTCGCCACACACAATGAACACAAGGCAGAAGAAATTCAGTCTATTTTACCCGGATATATTGAAGTAAAAACCTTACAAGATTTAGGTTGTTACGACGAAATCCCCGAAGAAAAGCCTGATTTCAAGGGGAATGCTCTTCAAAAAGCAACTTATATACATGAAAAATTCGGAGTAAACTGCTTCGCAGACGATTCAGGACTAGAGATTGATGCGCTCAATGGTGAACCGGGAATATATAGCGCGAGATACGCCGGGCCTAAGCGAGACAGTAATGACAATATGGATCTTGTCTTGAAGCGCATGCAAGGTAAATCCGATCGTAAAGCGAGGTTTAAAACCATTATTGCGCTAATCATGGATGGTAAAGAGTATTTTTTCGAGGGAACAATAGATGGTAAAATTCGTGATCAAAAATCAGGTAACAATGGATTTGGATATGATCCCATCTTCGAACCTGAATCCTGTGGTAAAACATTCGCCGAAATGAGCCTAGAGGAGAAAAACAGTATGAGCCACCGCAGTCGCGCGATACAGAAAATGGCTAAGTTTTTTATTGATCAGGTGTAAATCCGTTCGGTCAATCAATCAGTTCACTCGGGCTATTCCTTGGGTCTTAAGGCCTATAAATTGTTTCCCATCAGCAAACTGCGTGGTGCGTTCAAAATAAGTACTAAAAAAGCACGTCCCTTTCGAAACGTGCTTTTATTAGAGTAGCGCAATAAAAACGGCACAATTATTAACCACTACACATTTCACAATTATCCGGATCATCCAATGAGCAAGAAACCTGTGCCTGAATTTCTTCTGTTGTCATCGGTTCTGTATTCTTATTATCGTTTTGAGTGATTGACTTATCAACCGTAAATTGAATCGCATTCGTTGCAGCTTTCGTTCTCAAATAATACATTCCTGTCTTAAGTCCTTTCTTCCATCCGTAAAAATGCATCGATGTCAGTTTACCGAAGTTTGCATTCTCCATGAAAATATTCAGCGATTGCGACTGGCAAATGAATGCGCCACGATCAGCAGCTTGCTCGATGATTGCTTTCTGTGACAATTCCCAGGCTGTTTTATACAAATCCTTTATCTCCTGAGGAATTTCCGGGATATCCTGTACAGAACCATTTGCTGCCATCAGTTTTTGACGCATGTTGTTGTTCCACAAACCTTCTTTCACGAGGTCTCTCAACAAATGTTTATTCACTATGATAAACTCTCCCGAGAGTACTCTTCGCGTATAGACATTGGAAGTATAAGGCTCAAAACACTCATTGTTTCCTAGTATCTGAGCTGTAGAAGCTGTTGGCATTGGAGCAAGAAGCAATGAATTTCTAACCCCGTGTTCTTTCACCTCTTCGCGAAGAATATCCCACTCCCATCTGTCAGAAGGTGTTTCATTCCACATGTCAAACTGGAATATCCCTTCAGAGATCGGTGAGCCTTTCCATGTTTCATAGGGCCCTTCAACCTTTGCAAGATCTTTGGAAGCAGTAACGGCTGCATAATAAATAGTTTCAAATATATCACGGTTCAGCTTTCTCGCTTCAGGAGAATCAAAAGGCATTCTCATCAAAATATATGTATCTGCCAATCCTTGTACTCCAAGTCCTATTGGTCGGTGACGCATGTTTGAATTTCTTGCCTCTTCAACCGGATAATAGTTTCTATCGATAATGCGGTTGAGGTTTATCGTAGCCTGATAAGTTACCTCAAACAATTTATCATGATCAAATCCGTCCTCAGTAACGTACTTTGGCAGCGCAAGTGAAGCAAGGTTACACACAGCTATTTCATCCGGTGCGGTGTATTCAATAATCTCCGTACATAAGTTTGAAGATTTAATTGTTCCAAGGTTTTTTTGGTTGGATTTTTTATTGGCAGCATCCTTATACAGCATATACGGAGTACCTGTCTCTATTTGAGATTCCAGAATTTTAAACCATAATTCCTGAGCGTTAATGGTTTTTCTACCTTTTCCTTCAGACTCGTATTTCGTGTATAAAGCATCAAACTCCTCTCCGTATGCCTCTGACAAACCTGGACACTCGTTTGGACACATTAAGGTCCACTTACCGTTGGCCTCTACACGCTCCATGAACAAATCAGGAATCCAGAGCGCATAAAATAAATCTCTTGCTCTGTTTTCCTCCTTCCCGTGATTTTTCTTCATTTCAAGGAAGTCAAATACATCCGCATGCCATGGCTCCAAATACATTGCGAAAGAACCTTTACGTTTTCCACCGCCCTGATCTACGTAACGCGCTGTATCGTTGAAAACTCTCAACATCGGAACGATTCCGTTAGAAGTTCCGTTTGTTCCCCGGATATAAGATCCTTTAGCGCGGATATCATGTAAAGCAAGCCCGATTCCTCCCGCAGATTGAGAGATTTGAGCACAGCTCTGAAGAGTCTGATAAATTCCGCTGATGCTGTCTTCCTTCATTGTCAAAAGGAAACAAGAAGACATTTGAGGCTTTGGGGTTCCTGCATTGAAAAGAGTAGGTGTGGCATGTGTAAACCATCCTTCAGACATCAAATTGTAGGTCTTGATAGCCGATTCAATATCGTCTTTATGAATCCCAATTGAAACACGCATCAGCATGTGCTGCGGGCGCTCCACTATTTCATTGTCCAATTTGAGCAGGTAAGAACGCTCAAGTGTTTTAAAGCCGAAATAATCATATCTGAAATCACGGTCATAAATGATGCTGGAATCCAGTCGCTCACGGTTAGCCATAATTACTTCATAAACATCGTCTGCCAGTAATGCAGCGTTTTTCCCGGTTTTCGGATCTATATAATTGTATAAATCCTCCATCGTCTCGGAAAAAGTCTTTTTGGTGTTCTTATGAAGGTTGGAAACAGAAATCCTCGAAGCCAGCAATGCATAATCGGGATGTTCTATTGTTTTAGAGGCAGCAACCTCAGCAGCAAGATTATCCAGTACGATGGTCGTTACTCCGTCATAGATGCCCTCGATTACTTTCATGGCTACGCTTTCAGGCGATACTAGCGGATCCAAGCCATAACACATCTTTACGATTCTGGCTGTTATTTTGTCGAATTTCACCGGCTCCTTTCTACCGTCTCTTTTAATTACATGCATAGGAATTCTTTTATATTGGTTTTATACTAGTGTGGTTTCTTAAAAATCTTCATCCATTGAGAATGATTGCTTATCGTTGCCCGACATAACGCCTGCTTTCTGGTACTCGGCCACTCGCTTTTCGAAGAAGTTCGTCTTACCCTCGATGGAAATCATGTCCATAAAATCGAACGGATTGGTAGAATTAAATTCCTTCTTACAACCGAGTTCTACAAGTAATCTGTCGGCAACAAATTCAATGTATTGAGCCATCAGGTCGGAATTCATACCGATAAGTTTTACCGGAAGTGCCTCCAGAATGAATTCTTTCTCGATCTTCACCGCATCAAGAATGATTGCTCTTACCTTTTCTTCTGATAGTTTGTTAACCAAATGGTTGTTGTAAAGCAGACAGGCAAAGTCACAGTGCAAGCCTTCGTCTCTTGAAATAAGCTCATTCGAGAAAGAAAGGCCCGGCATTAGCCCTCTTTTCTTAAGCCAGAAAATAGAACAGAAAGATCCTGAGAAGAAAATACCTTCAACAGCGGCGAAAGCGATTAATCGTTCCGCAAAATTTCCCTCATCGATCCATCTCAGCGCCCACTCCGCTTTTTTCTTAACACAATCCATCGTTTCGATGGCGTTGAAAAGCTCATTCTTCTCACTGGTGTTTTTAATATACGTATCAATCAAAAGCGAATAAGTCTCTGAATGAATGTTCTCCATGGCAATCTGGAAACCGTAGAAAAATTTAGCTTCCGTGTACTGTACTTCAGCAACAAAATTCTCTGCTAAATTTTCATTCACGATCCCGTCTGAAGCGGCGAAAAAAGCAAGAACATGTTTGACGAAATAACGCTCGTCGTCGTTCAATTTGTTCTCCCAGTCTACAAGATCCGGTGAGAGATCAATTTCCTCTGCAGTCCAGAAGCTCGCCTCCGCCTTTTTGTAGAATCCCCAGATGTCGTCGTGTTTAATTGGAAATAAAACAAATCTGTTTTTGTTTTCCTCTAAAATTGGTTCGTTTTGTGCCATTTTTTAACCGTTTTTATTGTGCAAAATATATTCATGTGTAGACGATACTACACCGCTGTTTAACTACAAATTTTTCTTCTATTAATACTCTGTTTACGAAATTTTTTACCCGCATTTTTCAGAAGTAAAAAACCTTCATTTGAGCTCTACAAAAATTGTCAAATATTTATTCTCTCACAACTAAAGAAATTCACAATTTATTTTTTTGAATGTGGATAAATAATTTAATCCCTTGACTGATGGACTTCAACGACATTATTAACATTGAATTAAAAGATATTCACAGATATTTAATGTAGCTTTATCGATAAATATCAGTATTTTATCCGACAACCAGTAAAACCAACAAGTAGAAGAACGTCCTATAAAATTAAGTCATAATTTCACCCTGAAAAAAATTTAATCTCCTATCTTACCAACAACTAATTGTTAAATAAAGCTATAAATGAACCCCCGAAAGGCATCCGAGATTTTTGGTAAATCCATGAAGGGATTTTTATCACTCATTTATCCGAATCCGTGTATTATTTGTCAGGATGAACTTCCCGAATCTCAATCATTCTTCTGTATCAGCTGTCTGACTAATTTGTCTTTTACCGATTACGAAAAATACATTGAGCCAACGGACGCTGACGAACTCTTCTGGGGCAGAATAAAAATAGAACATGTTTGGGCATGTCTTTTCTTTGAAAAAGGAAATTCCACCCAAACGATTTTACATACTATAAAATATAAAGAAGGAAAAGAACTGGGTGTTTTTATGGGTGAAATGATGGGGCGCCGATTGCTGGATACAGAAAAGTTCCTTTCCATCGACGCTCTCATTCCTATTCCTTTGCATTCTAAAAAAAGTTTTATCCGCGGCTATAATCAAAGTGCTTTGATCGCCCAAGGACTAAGCAACGTTTTAAATATTCCCGTAATTGAGGGAGTTCGCAGAAAAAAGCACCACGATTCTCAAACGAAAAAGAACAGATTTGAAAGGTGGGACAACGTTAAAACAATATTCGAAGCAGACCCTGATATACTGAACAATTATAATCACACAGCCATTGTTGATGATGTTTTGACAACGGGGTCTACCCTGGAAGCAGCCGCAAAATCAATCAAGGATCTTCTGCCCGGTCAAAAAATAAGTTTGCTCACGCTGGCGATAGCAAAATAATCCCGCTGAATAGGAGGTTCTCGTTTACCTTCTTAACTTTGTATTCAAATAACTTCCATGAAAATTCTGATTGTCGGTGCGGGTGTTTCCGGAATATGTCTGGCTCACACATTTCTTGAGAAAGGACTTGCTTTTAAGCTTATAGACTCGGGAAACAACGTCAGTTCAAAAATTGCAGCCGGCATGATCAATCCCATGGTCTTTCGTAAAATGCTTAAAACCTGGCGTGGCGACGATCTCATTCCTTACCTGAAGGATTTTTATCCAAAAATTGAAAAAAGAATCGATGCTAAATTTTTCTTTCCCAGAAAGATCAGAAGGGTTTTCTCTACTGAAGAAGAAAGGGCAAACTGGAAAATACGTAGCAGCGATATAGATTACAGGAATTATATTTTCCCCCTCGAAGAAACGACAGAATCTCCCGAATACGTCATAGAAAAATACGGTAGCGGCTGGGTAAATTCACCCGGTTATATAGAAAGTAAGATTTTCATGCATGAAAATCAGCGTTTTCTCCGGGAAAACGGATTGCTTACTTTAGAAGCATTTAATTTCACTGAGTTCGACCCGGAAAAATTGAGTTATCGTGGAGAAAGTTATACGCATATCATTTTTGCCGAAGGTTATAAAATGATTGAAAACCCGTATTTTAACTATTTACCCTTGAGACATACCAAGGGGGAGGTCCTCACCGTAAGAAGTGAGCAACTCATAAAAAGTGAAATCTTGAACAGGAAATGTTTTGTGCTGCCAACAAATGATGAGCTTTATAAGATAGGGGCTACATTTGCATGGAACACAACGGACACTACTATTACCGAAGAAGCAAAATCCGAACTGATGGAACAGTATAGAAATCTTTCCTCAGCGCCTGTAGAAATAGTGAATCAGGAAGCAGGTATACGCCCTACAGTAGCTGATCGGCGACCAATGTTAGGAGAACACCCTAAACATAAAGGCATCTTCATTTTCAATGGAATGGGAACCAAAGGATACATGATAGCTCCTTTTTTTGCAGGAGTGTTTTATTCTTATCTATTCAGTGGAAAAGCACTGGATGCGGAAGTTGATATAAAACGCTTTTTCAAAAAGCATTATCCCGATCAAACTTCTTGAAGAGCCTCTTTCTTCCTTTTCATCCTCTCCAGATAGGAAGACCGCGATATCAGATATACTCCACTGAATATCATGAGCATATACAATGATTTCTCCAGGGTTATCGCCTCAACAAAATCTTCTGTCCATCCGAATTCAGCAAATAAAACCGTAAACACCATTACCAAAATGGGTTGGGTGTAGATATAGCTACCACTCACACTCGGACTGACATGTTTTAAAGCAAAAATATTTAGTAAATAGGTAAAAAAAGTAGCCCCGATAATGACAAAAGTAATATTGCCCCAGATGTTGGATGGGATTTTTTCAAATTCAACACGCACCAGATCATTCCAAACCTCCGGATAAGCCATAATGAAGAGAAGCCCAAACAAAAAATTAAACGTTATAACTGTAAGTGGTTTGTATTTGTTCATCAGGGGCTTGACCAACACGAGATAAATACCAAAGGAAAGAGCGTTTATAAATACAAAGAGATCCCCGAGCGAGGAATCGAATTCCGGCACCCTGCCTGCGACCGTAAGAGAAACAGCACCTATCGCACCTATTATCACCCCGACCGTTTTCATTGCTGTTATTCTTTCTTTCAGAATAAAATAAGACAGGATAACCACCAAAATCGGGGTTGAAGTCATGATGATTCCTACGTTAATCGGGGAAGTAAGCTGAAGCCCGTTAAAAAAGAAAAGCTGATTGACGGCTACTCCGAAAAACCCACAAACAGCAAGCCGTAGGAGATCATTAAAAACTATTTTCTCTCTAACAAAAGTGAAGAAAATCAATAGAAACAAAAAGGTAGTCGTGAGTGCACGGAAAAGAATAAAAGCATTTGGCCTCAAATGAGCCGGCATTACTTCCTTGGCGAGTAAGTGATTGGCTCCGTAAAGTACATTCAAGCCAAAAAGCGCCAGATGAGCAAGAATTACTCTGTTCATTTGAGTCTGGAGTATGCCTCTTTGGCTGCTGCAACTGTTTTCTTAGAATTGCCTATAAAAACCTCGTCGTCGAGAATGATAAATGGTCTTTTTAAAAAAGTATATTCCTTCAGCATTTCCGACTTATAATCTTCTTCGGAAAGTGTTCTTTCGTTCAATTTATTCTTGCGGTATTTAATCGCTCTTTTATTGAACAATTCCTCGTAGGAGCCAACTTTCTCGCGCAGAAAATCCAAGGTGTCAGGATCAATGTTTTTTTCTTTGATATCTCGCAACTCAACCCTGTTGTCAAGGTTCAGCTCCTTCAAAATTCGTTGATTGGTGTTACAGCTCGATAGATGATATACCTTTCTCATGGTGCTCTTTTTCAGACAAAGTTAACATTTTAAAAAACCAAAATGTTTTCAACTGAAAGAGAAAACTTGTCCCAAAAATGAACCCTATACGAAATTACATTTTCGAAAACGTAAGCTCATCAATGCTTCCGTCTCCACCGCTCACATCGCGAAGTTCAATTTTGCTGTCGGACTCACTGATCACGTCCCACTCGTCGGAAAGATCATCAAATTCATTAATAGCAGGGGAATTCAATGTGAAATCCACGTCACTTACACTATCATCATTGCTGCTGTCCTTTGAGGTAGACCAAGAACCCGTCACGGTACTTCCTGACTTTGTTGCCACAACAGTTCCATCCTCTTTAAAGTCGAAAGAATATCCTTCATAATGATGTGTTTCAATTTGTCCATCTTCACTATAGTAGGATACCTTCCAATTTCCATCGGTAATTGATTTCTCCACATTCTTGGTTTTTACCTTAGAACAGGAGCTTAAAAGGACCGTTGAAATCAAACAATAAAGGAAAAATTTATAATTAATCATGATTTATTACATTTGGTTAAAACTTACACAAAAATTAGCATCTCTGTTTTCCCTCCAAAATGGATTACTCTTAAACATTGAAACTTATAAAACTTTAACAGTATTCGGTGATTTAAATTAATAGTCGTAAATTGCCATAAAATTTTTCATAATGAGAACTTTACTACTTTCTATTAGCCTTTCTTTTTTATCGGCATCGTTTTCCCAGACTTATTCAGACGATGTTGCACAACTAATATTTGATAACTGTGCCAGTTGTCACAATCCAAACGGTATTGCTCCGTTTTCACTGATGAATTATCAGGAGGTTACTGCTCAGTCGGCAGGGATTTACGACGCTGTTTTCCAAGATCGGATGCCGCCGTGGCCGCCGAATGATGAATACAAACCAATGGCTCACTCCCGGGCTTTGGAACCTGCGGAAAAATCCACACTATTGAACTGGCTTCAAAACGGAATGCCTCAGGGAAATCCGGCAAATACTCCTGCACCCCCGGTTTTTCCCGCCGACGCCTTATTAGGTCCGGGCGATCTTGAAGTTCAGATACCTACGTATATGAGTAAGGCTATGCCTGGCTCTGACGATTACGTTTGTTTTTCTATGCCTTCAGGATTACTACAGGGTAAAAACATTAAAGCGATGGAAGTTCTCCCCGGTAACCGGGAAATCGTTCATCACTGTCTGATTTATGTAGATGAAAACGCCACATATCCCACAGATACGACAAGCGGACAATGTAATGGCCCTGCCAATGCGGTTCTCGTGGGTGGTTACACTCCCGGGTCATCACCGCTTATTTTTCCAAATAGTCCTGCGCTGAAGCTCGGGATGAATATTCCCGCCGGATCAAACATTGTGTTTGCTATGCACTATCCCGAAGGGAGTTACGGCCAGTTCGACAGTACAAAGGTGATTTTTCATTTCTACGATGATCAGGAAACCGGAATTCGAACGGTGAATGCCGCACCTATTCTACAAAACTGGAGTTTCCAGCTTCCGCCGAACCAGGTTACCCCGGTAAGCGCTTCCTACGGTAATATTCCCATAGACCTTTCTTTACTAAGTGTTTTTCCACATATGCACCTGCTGGGAGAAGAAATAAGAAGTTACGCTCTGACTCCGACGAACGATACTGTACGCTTGATTGATATTCCACGCTGGGACTTTCACTGGCAGGATTTTTACCAGTTTAAGAACCTGGTTAAGATCCCTTCTAACTCAGTATTTCATGCTAACGGCGTCTACGACAACACGGTGAATAATGTTCACAACCCCAACAATCCTCCGATAACGGTTTATCCTGGTCTGAATACAACGGATGAAATGTTTCTGGTCTATTTTCATTACCTGATTTACGTGCCGGGAGATGAAAACCATGACCTGGAGCAAATGACCAGCTTATCCCTGGATGAGTTACTTGTTAAAGAAGAGAATGTTCCCCTGTCCGTTTATCCAAATCCGATGATGGAAAGTTTGAACATAGACATAACGGGTGAGTCGGGAGAAAATAGCGTATCAGTGAGTATCTATGATCTTAATGGCAAACATATTCGTTCACTGGCAAATGGACTGGAGTTTCAAAGCTCACTCTCTTTAAATTGGGATGGTCAGTCAAAAACCGGATACACAGTTCCAACAGGAGTTTATCATGTTTCTATCAGACTGAACGGAAAAGTATATCATCAAAAGATAGTCAAACGATAGCCTTAATTATTTTTTCATACAGCTGCTGACGAACACTGGAATCATCAACAGCATGAGTGGCAGTAAGGGAACGAGGTATCTCTCCTCATTCAGCCGTTGAAAAAATATCATATAAAAGAAGGTAAGAGCGACCCCCAGGGCAATTATTCGGAGATGCCTGGCAAATTTCCCGAGGGAGAGAACTAAAAAGGTAGCTAAAAAGGATATGTTTATAATGAGAAAACATATCCAACGCAGAACCTCTATTATTAATGTTCCTCTCCATTTTTTCTGATAAACCCATAGGTTTAAATATGATTTATTCAGGAATTGATAGGCACTGTAAGCGGGAGTAATGAGATAGGCGCGTATGAAATGTTCCTGTTTTAACTTTTGGGTAAGCAAATCCGTTTTATGAATAAATGCTACCTCATAATCTTCATTTTTTGGTAAAACCGGCTCTTCAAAACTTTTACGTCTTTCATAGGCAATGCGCTGATATTCCTTTAATAAAGGTAGAACTTCAGTACGGAATTCCATCGGGATGTTCTTTGCTGCTTTTCTAATCGCTAAAGTCGTGGTGTCCGAAACCAACAATCCAACCGTTTCATGAAATCGATCGCTTTTAAATTCCCAAACCCTGAAAAGATTCGTGAGTGACCGGTGAGTGGGCCTAAAAATCGACTTATTTGTTTCTGAGTAAATCGGGTGAAGGTTTATCTCTCCCGTGATCGTAATTGTCCTGATTTGCCATAAAACAAAGGGAAGAAAACCGATAATATAGATCCATTTTATCCTCTTTTCATGGAGATAAATTACCAAAATATAAAGAATGGGAAAGACAGTAAGCTGAGGTCTCAGAACCAGCAAAAAAGCTGCTGCTGCGATAAAAACCGACGGATTCCTTTGATTTTTTAGTATGCTGACAAACTCATGGGTAAGTAAAATAAGCATAAACGGAGATATTGATTCCGTGAGGGTATAATACATGAATCCATTGTAACACGGAAGCAATCCATATAACAAGGTGAAGCTTATTGAAAAAGGTTTCTTTACGTCCAGCCTGATCATCAGACTGTAGAACAGAAGGATAGAAAGAAAAAAACAAGTGATTTGAAATCCTTTAAGTATGAGCAAAGGATTCGAAGAATAAATCAATTTGGAAATCAAATAAAGTATTCCGTATCCCGGAGGCCGTTGAACATAGGAGGAAAATCCTTCAGAACTGTCGTGCCAACCCTCTCCGCTCAAGAAATTTTGAGCCGGCCTTAAATAACCGGCTTCATCAGCGGTTGAAATAAGCACTGGGTCTTGAACTCCGGCACTGTTTAAGTTTTCAATATTGGCCTCATGAATGATTACCGCTACAGCCGTGCAAGCCACAGCAATTAATACAATCAACGACCGTGAGCTTTTCACAATGGGTCTTATTTTAGGGTTTGAAGAGCCTTAATGATCTCCGGATCATTTTTAAATAAAACATAGTAGGCCCCATCTTCAAGCCAGAACTGCCGTGCGATTTCTGCTTTTATGTTCTCCTTTATTCGTTCTTTCGACTGAGAGAATTCCGCCTGATTCAATGAAATTTTTGCTTCAGTTTTCGCGTATTCGGTAAACGCTTTCAAAAGCTTTTCATCGACCTGAAAATTTTTGTTGAACTCCTTAAAATCATTCCACTGCAAGGATCTGTTTTGTTTTCGGGCAAAATCATACGCAAAATCCGCAAATACGTTGGCATATCTTAATCGTCGCAAATACACCGAACTTCCCGTTGTGTCTAAAGGAACAAAGACATCTGGCATGATCCCGCCTCCACCGTAAACTACTTTACCAGCCGGGGTATAATATTTCAGTGAGTCAACAAAAAGAGAGCTGTCAACTTTATAGAGTTCACCGCTTTCGTACCTGTTGTATTCATCCATCATATATTCTTCGTAATCGCCTTTATATTCTTTTTGTATACATCTTCCGGTTGGAGTATAATACCTGGAAACCGTTAATCTAAGATTACTGCCGTCTTTCAATTGCATATCCTGTTGAACGAGTCCTTTCCCGAAGGAACGTCGTCCTATAATTGTTCCCCTGTCATTATCCTGTATGGCTCCGGCAACGATTTCACTGGCCGAAGCGGATGATTCATTGATTAGAATTACGAGTTCAACGTCTCCAAGCGCAGGAGTTGTTTGCGAGTACAGAGTTTCCTTCGGACTATTCTTACCCTTCGTTGAAACAATGGGTAAGCCTTTTTCAAGAAATGCATCAATGATGTTAACGGCACTTCCCATAACTCCTCCCCCGTTATAACGAAGGTCGAAGATTAGTTTTTTCATGCCTTTTCTTTTCAAATCCAGCGCTGCTCTGTAAAATTCAGCATCCGACTGTATGCTAAACTGATTCAATTTGATGTATCCGGTATTCTCATCGATCATAAAAGCGGCACTCACCGATTCAATGGGAACCATACCGCGCGTGATGGTTCTGATGAGGCGTTGTTTTCCTCTCAATACTTCAATTTTTACATCTGTTCCTGCTTCTCCTTTAAGCAGATCCTGAACTTTTTGGTTTGTCAACTGAACATTTGCGACGTTCTCTCCCTCAACGGTAATTATCTGATCGTATTTTTTAATCCCTGCCCTATCAGCAGGAGCATTTCGGATAACATTGGTAACACTCAGGGTGTCCCGGATAATCGCGAATCTTACCCCGACACCGCCGAATTTTCCTTCAATTGATTCGCTCATGGCCTTGAGATCTCTGGCTGGGATATAATTGGAATGAGGATCAAGACGGTGCAGCATCTCCGAAATAGTCTCTTCAAAAAGCTTTTCCTTGTCGATGGAGTCAACATATTCGTTCTCAAGAATATTTAGGACATCCGAAAGTTTTTTCTCGTACTGGCCAGTCGATCCGCTCAAACCCTTCCCTGGTCCGGATAAAACCAAACCTATAAATATCCCTATTACAATAAGAACCGTTCCTATGAAGGGCAAAGCATACCTGTTTGAACTATTCATTTTCGATCTTTTCTATTCGGACTATTTCTATGCCGGCTGAACGTAAAAACTCTAGACCTTCATTATCCTTATAATTATGCATATAAACCAAGCGACTGATCCCGGCCTGCAATATTAATTTTGTACAGTCTTTGCAGGGAGAAAGAGTCAGATACAGCGTGGCTCCTTTAGCATTATTGGTCGACTTCGCGACCTTTAAAATCGCATTCGCCTCGGCGTGTAAAACATACCAGTGCGTTTCTCCTTTCTCATCCTCACAACAGTTATCAAAGCCCGAGGGAGCACCATTGTAACCGTCGGAAATTATCATATCATCTTTTACGATGATCGCCCCCACTTGCTTACGCTTGCAGTAGGAAAGAGTCGCCCAACTCTCTGCGATTCGCAGATATGCCTTATCATAACGTAATTGCTTCGCTTCTGTCATTACTTTATAAACTAACCACAAAGGTAATGAATATCATTTTTCTTTGAGGAATTTATAACCCACTCCTCGAATGCTATGGAAGTGCATCGGGTTCCGCGGATCTTTTTCGAAGATTTTACGAAATGTCAGGATATAATTATCTATTGTTCTGGTCGTGGGAAAGCTATCCTTGCCCCAAAGCCGGTCCAAAATATAATCTCTGGAAACAACTTGTCCTTCAAATTCATTGAATAGTTGAAGCAGTTCAATCTCTCTCTTGGATAACTCAGTAATTTTCTTTTCCTCTTTAAAAACCTCGAATGTAAGGGTATTGACAGAGAATTCGCCTATTTTCAGGCTTTCGGTTGTATTTACCTTCTTTTCTGCATGTCTTAAGATCAGTACCTGTACACGTAGCAATAACTCTTCAAGATCAAACGGTTTTGCCAGATAATCATCCGCTCCTAATTTCAGCCCTTTGATTTTATCTGATGACGAGCCTTTTGCTGAAATAAAGAGAATGGGGGTGTCGGAAATGCTCTTGTAAGCTGAGCAGATATCCCACCCGCTTACCTCAGGCAACATAACATCCAGGATTACGAGGTCAAAATTTTCCACTTCATTTTTTTTCCCCAGTGCCTCCCGTCCATTCGATACTTCCTCTACCTCGAAACCTTCTAGTTTTAGGTTAAGGGCAACTACCTTACTCAGACTTGCTTCATCTTCAACAAGCAATATTCTATTCAATCTTTTCGACATTACAGGGGTAAAAGTTAAATATTATTTTGTTTTCCGATTGAATTTTATACTTTTGAAAAGCTAAAATTTATTTAATCCAAATATATAAACTATGAAAAATTATGTGCTAATAATTTTATTTTCCCTTTTTTGGGGTATTACCTATTCTCAGACAAAACCACTGGGTTTACCGCAGACCGTTCCGGCCACAAAATCAGTAGTTGACAAAAATACCCCTATTTTGATTACCCCGGCTCCAGATCTTGCAGCCATAGCTGTTCAGGATGCTGCTTCTGACAAAAACGGTGAACTATATCGTATTGGAGTTGCTTTGCCTGTTAATCAGGATATGATCCAGTTTGGTCAGTGGGAAACATTGCCTAACGGAGACAGAAAACTTTCTGCGGTAATTAAAAGTGATGGTGCCCATGCATTATCCCTGGAATTCAGTAATTTTCATTTACCCTCAGGAGGAACCATACGCGCATTCAACAAGGGTAACTGGCACTATTCCAAATTATATACTTCAGCTGACAACAGACCTGACAACGGATTTTTCCTGCCTATGGTCTACGGAGATGAGATTATTCTTGAAATTTTTGAACCTGCAAAATCTGCAGGTCAGACCGTAGCTTTCCTGGAAAATATATTTTATAATTACCGTTCCACAGGTAATCCGATGGTTAACAAGATTAACGAATCTGACCCCTGTCAGGTAAATGTAAACTGTACACCTGAAGGAGATTTCTGGCAGGATGAAAAAGCCGGGGTTGCTCGTATTTATATTGTAGACGGTGGATCCGCAGGTTTATGTACCGGATCTTTGGTCAACAATACAGCTCAGGATTGTAAGCCACTATTTCTAACAGCACTTCACTGTGGTGTTAATACGAGTGCGGCGGACATGAATAACTGGGTCTTCTATTTTGGATACGAAGCTCCGGGATGTACTAACCCTAGCTCCACAGGAACTTTACTTGACAATTCCATTCAAAGTTGTTTCAGAATTTCAGATTCTAATGACGGCGGAGGAAACAGCGGTTCTGATTTTCTTTTGGTACAGATTGGAACATCTGCAAACGAGGCAACTACCATAAATACGCTCAAATCTTACAACGCGTATTGGAATGGGTGGGATGCGAATAACACTACTTCCTCGGAGGGTGTAGGAATACATCACCCATCAGGAGATATTAAGAAAATATCGACTTATACAACGAATCTGCAAACTACCCAGTGGGGTACGGCTACAGGGTCACACTGGCGTGTTACCTGGTCGGCAACCACTAACGGACATGGCGTAACAGAAGGAGGGTCATCCGGTAGCCCTATTTTTAGATATACCGGTTCAGGAAGTAACGAAAATTCTTGGATCATGGGTACGCTTACCGGTGGTTCTTCATTTTGTTCCACTCCAAACAACCCGGATCAATATGGGAAAATGTCCTATCACTGGGCTTCCAATGGAACAAATGCTAACGAACAGTTACAACCGTGGTTAGATCCTGTTAACTCAGGAGTTCTAGTGATGAACGGATCGAGTGATCCATGTAGTCCTCCCGCTCCTCCTGTTGCAGATTTTACAGCGAATCAAACGACTGTTTTCGAGGGCGATATAGTAAACTTTACAGACTTAACCACCGGAGTACCAAATACTTGGAGTTGGACAATTACACCAGGTAGCAACACGGTTGAATGGGCGTATGTAAACGGTACTTCAGCAACCGATCAAAACCCTCAGGTGCAATTTAATGTTGCGGGAACATATACAGTGGAACTTACAGCTTCAAACGCTCAGGGAACGGATACTGAAACGAAAGTTAATTATATTACCGTAAATGCGATCGTTTGTGGAGACCCTGTTGCAAGTGCTTATACAATGGGCTTTGAAACAGGTGAAGACCTTTCTCAGTGGGTAGTAATAAACGCAAACGGTGATTCTCAAACCTGGAGTTTATATAATTTCTCAACAACTCCGCCCCAAGGAGCGCATGGAGGCGACATAGTTGCTGGTTATCTTTATAACACGACCAGCCCTGCAAACGATTGGATAATAACCGGTTGTATGGATCTCGTTGCCGGTGCAACTTATACGCTGAGTTATTGGTGGACCACGGACGCAAATTATCCCGAAGAACTGGAAGTGTTCCTTGGCACGGATCAAACTGTGGCTGCTATGACAACAAGTATCCAGAATCCCCCTACTTTACAAAATAATTCATGGACACAGGAAACTACTACCTTTACAGTTCCGGCCAACGGAGAATATTATGTAGGCTGGCATTGTACCAGTTTAGCAAATCAGTATTATCTGGCAATTGATGATATTAACTTGTCAGGAGTGATCGTCGGTATTTCTTTAACCAATATTCCTCCCGATATTACCATTGAATGTGATGCGTCAACAAACCCTTCTAATACAGGTCAGTTAACTGCAACCACGGGTTGTCCATCGGGAGGCTTAACTGTAAACTATACAGATAACATCACCGCAGGCTCTTGTGCTAATGCTTACACAATAACCAGAACATGGACAGTAACGGATAACTGCGGAAATACTGAGTCTCACGTTCAAACCATTACTGTTCAGGATAACACCGCGCCTGTGGTGAACTGTGGAGTGACAAGTGATGTAATAAACACTTTTGGAGGAAGTGCTACTTTACCCGATTATATTGCCGGAAGCACAATCTCTGATAACTGTTCATCGAATGCGAATTTAACTATTACTCAAAGCCCGGCTGCAGGAACATCTCTTGGGGCAGGAAATTATACAGTGACCATTACTACTGAAGACGAATGTGGAAATATCGGCTCATGCTCTATTTCTGTGACAGTTCAAAACAATGAATTGATCACTATTACAAATACACCGAATGACATAATTATCGAATGTGATCAATCTACAGACCCGTCAAATACTGGTAGCTTGACAGCTACAACTTCATGTGGAACAGGTGGTCTTAACATTTCTTACACTGACAATATCACCTCGGGCTCCTGTGTTAACGCTTATACGGTTGCAAGAACCTGGACAGCAACTGATAACTGTGGAAATACAGAAACCCATGTTCAGACAATTAGCGTACAGGACAATACAGCACCGACGGTAGTTTGCGGTCAATCCACGGATCAACTCAATACAACCACGGGATCTGTACCGGCTCCGGATTACACAACGGGCGCAACCTTCGGTGACAACTGTACATCGAATGCCAACCTGATAATTACTCAAAATCCGGCGGCAGGAACCTCTCTTACCCCCGGAACACATACGGTTACCATCTCTGCGGAAGACGAGTGCGGAAATACAGGAAATTGTCAAATCCAGGTAACCGTGGTTAACGACAACGGTATAACCATTACCAATGCTCCTGCTAACACCACAATAGAATGTGATGAATCAACGAACCCTTCTAACACAGGGCAATTAACCGCCACAACGGTTTGTGCCTCTGGAGGGCTGACAATTACCTACAACGACGTTTCGAACGGAAACACCTGCCCTGAAATTATTACGAGAACATGGACGGTAACTGATAACTGTGGGAATAGTGAAACTCATGTACAAACGATCACAATCGATGATTCAACAGCACCGTCTGCAAACCCATTGAACCCGCTTACATTCCAGTGTTCAGCGGATGTGCCGGCACCGAATACAGCCTTAATTACTGGTGTAAGCGACAACTGTACTGCAAATCCTTCGGTTTATTTCATGAGTGATCTTAGCGATGGACAAACATGTCCTGAAACGATTGTTAGGACTTATGGAGTGGAAGACGATTGTGGAAACGTCACTCAAATTGTTCAAACAATTGTCATTGACGATGTAACCGCTCCTACCGCAACTGCTCCTTCAGGAATCAGTGTAGAATGTAATTCAAATATTCCTGGTCCGAACACAGCGGTGGTAACGAATGTGGCAGATAATTGCAGTTCAACTCCGACGGTATCTTTCGTGAGCGATGTGAGTGATGGAATGACTTGTCCTGAAACCGTAACAAGAACATACCACGTTACTGATGATTGCGGAAATATTTTGGTTATAGAACAAATTATTACTGTACAAGATAATACAAGCCCCAACGCAAGCAACCCGGCGACTGTAAATGTTCAGTGCATCGGTGATGTACCTGCAGCAAATTCTAATGCTGTCACAGATGCGGCAGATAACTGCGGTATCCCAACAGTAACTCATTTGAGCGATGTATCGGACGGAAATACATGTCCTGAGACAATTACAAGAACATATCGGGTAACGGATATTTGTGGTAATTTTATCGATGTAACGCAGTTTATTGTTGTCAACGATGATATTTTGCCTCAGGTAACGTGTGCTTCTACCTCAGATACTGTTCAGGCTTCATCAGGCAATCAAATGCCGGATTATATGATTTCGGCAACAGTTACTGATAACTGTACAACCAGTCCTTCTATCTCTCAGTCACCACTTCCTGGTACTGCCCTGAGTTTAGGAAGCAATCTTGTAACTCTAACAGTTACGGATGATTGTGGAAATCAGAACACATGTACAATAGACGTGATTTACGAAGATGACGCAGGAATTACGGAGCATACAGACTGGATGGTTAATGTTTATCCGAATCCCGCGAAGGACATCCTCGTTGTTGATTATGGTCAGCCGATGAGTGAGATGACCGTTAAATTATATGATGCCAACGGTAGGCTAGTTGCTGAATATGTTTCCAAGAATGAAAACAAAACCGTAATCGATGTCAGTGAGATCGCGAAAGGTATTTACACCTTGGTGCTACAGAACGAAAACGGTTTAATGACACGTAAAGTGAATAAAATGTAAACCGCATTTCAAATTAAATATAGAAAACGCATCTTTAATAAGGTGCGTTTTCTTTTTTTTCCTTTATTTTACAAGAAAAAACAGCGTTTCTCGTTTAGTAAACTGCATATACTCAAAAAACATATATAAACTGTTATGGACAAACTCGTTGCTCAATTTCCAAAACACATTTCTGATGCAATAGAAATAGCAAATGAAGCCTCTTTAGAGGGCTGTAAGCAAAATAAATACAGCAACGTGGTTATTTGTGGAATGGGGGGCTCCGGTATAGGAGGAAAAATGGTTTCCCAATGGTTTACGTCGGAGGCAAAAACGCCCGTAATCGTAGTTCAAAGTTATCATCTTCCGGGTTTTGTTAATGAAAATTCCCTGGTGATCGGCTCTTCCTATTCAGGAAACACTGAAGAGACACTTGCCGCGATCTACAAAGCAAAAGAAAAAGGAGCAACAATAGTAGGCATCACCTCCGGTGGGGAACTCGCTAAATTTTGTAAAGAAAACAGTTATGACTGTATTAAAGTTCCCGGAGGCAATCCTCCCAGAAGTATGCTGGCTTTTTCGGTAATACAACTAATTAAGGTTCTTTCAGTTTGCGGCATTATTCCTGAAAATTCACTTAGCCAGATAGACAGGTGCAGACATTTACTGAACAACGAACTTATTACGATAAAAGACGAAGCGAAAAAACTCGCTGAATTCATTAAAGACAAGCTATGCGTAATCTATGCGAATACAAGTCTAGAATCCGTAGCCGTACGCGCACGCCAGCAGTTCAACGAAAACAGTAAGCAACTCTGCTGGCACCACGTCTTTCCCGAGATGAATCACAACGAACTCGTTGGCTGGGAGGGTGGAAATGCAGAATATGCGGCAATTTTCCTAATCTCCAATTATCTTACGGACAGAAATAAATTACGGGCACAATTAAGTCAGGAGATCATCGGAAACAAAACACCTCATCTGATGGTTATTCAAGGTAAAGGAAAATCTATTATCGAGGAATCCTTTTATTTTATTCATATCGTTGACTGGGCCTCTGTATTTCTGGCCGATCTGAAAAACGTCGATCCCGTAGATATAAAAGTAATCGATTATTTAAAAGATTCCTTAAGTAAAAAATAGTCCATGCCTGCAAAAGTAATTTTCAGTGATCTTGGAAGTATCGATTATCTCAAAGCCTGGAAGCATCAGGAAAAGTTATTCAATTCGATCATTGATCTAAAAATTCAGCAGCGGAAAGGGGAATCAAAGGACGATACGAAAAACTACTTGCTTTTTTGCGAGCATCCTCACGTTTATACACTTGGTAAAAGTGGAAAGGAAAGCCACCTTCTTTTAAATGAATCACGTCTGGAGGAAATCAGGGCTTCATATTATAAAATAAATCGGGGAGGCGACATCACTTATCACGGGCCGGGACAGCTGGTTGCATACCCTATTTTTGACCTTGAAAGTTATTTTTTTACCGACATACATAAATATATGCGTCTACTCGAAGAGGCTGTTATTCTCACCCTTAGCGATTTTGGGATAGATGCAGGACGGGTTGAGGGTTTAACCGGTGTCTGGTTAGAGGGTGAGACCCCCCGTGCACGAAAAATATGTGCCATGGGAGTGAAGTCCTCCAGATGGGTAACCATGCACGGCATAGGTTTTAACATCAACACGGATCTCAAATATTTTGGCCATATAGTCCCTTGTGGAATAGAAGATAAAGCAGTAACTTCACTGGAAAAGGAACTTGGCGAACCGATAAATATGGATCTCGTTAAGGATAAGCTGAGAAATAACATAGCACAACTTTTCAATATAGAGTATGTCTAAAAAAAAGAAAAAATCACGGGCCGGAAAAATTTTTAGGACCATTGTGTACCTCCTTTTGGCGATCATCGTTTTTGTAAATCTATTTATTCTCTTCACAGGAAGAACGTATTTATACAAGGGCCTTAAAGAGACTTATTTGAGGGGAAAGTCGGGTCCCGGAATTTACGATTCGCTCGTCTTTCCCGTTCGAAGGGCTGAATCACAAGGAAATTCTGAAAGCTGGCCAAAAGCCAAGGAATTAATTGCGTTAACTGAAGAGGAAGAAAAATCTCTCCTGGATTTAAAAACAACCTCCTTCATGGTTGTCCGTGACTCAACCATCGTTCATGAAAAATATTGGGGAAAGCATACAGAATCTACCAAAAGCAATTCTTTTTCAGCTGCCAAAAGCTTCATTGGTTTGTTGTGCGGAATAGCCTTAGATAAAGGATACATCAAAAGTTTTGAAGATCCTATTACCGATTATCTTGACTTTCTCGAACCCAAAGACAGTATAGTTAAGATAAGACATCTTTTGGCGATGTCAAGCGGTTTAAAATGGAACGAAAGCGGGAGCGATCCGCTATCCGATAATGCAGAAGCTTATTATGGGAGCGATTTAAGATCAATCATGAAGAAAGTGTCTTTTGCCGGCCCTCCTGGTAAAGAGTTCGATTATGCCAGCGGGAACAGTCAACTGCTGGGCCTCATACTAACTTCAGCAACCAAAATGGAATTGACGGATTTTCTTGAAAAATATCTTTGGAGAAAAATAAATCCTCAACATGACCTCCTTTGGAGTCTGGATCATGAAAATGGTATGGAAAAATCCTTCTGCTGTATTTATGCAACGAGTGAAGATTACGCGCGGGTGGGGCAACTGATCCTGAATAAAGGAAAATGGAACGGTGAACAAATAATTTCCGATTCTTCGTTAACTCTTTTGATGCAGCCCTCAGGTGCAGAAAGCCCTTATTACGGCCTGCATTTCTGGCGCTATGAACACCCCGAACATCCTGCAATCTACGCCAGGGGAATTCTGGGCCAGTATATTATTGTAATACCCACTCTGAACTCTGTAATCGTACGCACAGGACATGAAAGGCTGGATAAATTCACCCAAGAGGATTTAAAACTCCAGGATCAGACCTTTAAACTGCATCATCCGAAAGATCTTTTTGTATTTTACGATATCGCTCTGCGAATAATAAATAAAGTTGAGTAAAAACCATGAAAGAAGAATTAAAAGGTCCAAAAGTAACCGATGTATCGGTTGCCGTTGCTCAGGAAAAAGGTGATGAAGGCCTCCCGGTTTATAACGTATATATTCTGAATCGAAAAGATATCAAACTGGAGGGAGTTCTGGTTACTTCGAAAGGTTATGCAACTGCTCAAAAAACCGAAGAAAAAGTAATTACCTCGACCTTACGAAAATCTCTTGGCGACATCCCTCCACATTCGGCTCAAAAAATTGAGCCCATCATGGAAGAGCTTTTCGGACTCAACAACGAATACTGGGTAAGTTTCTGGATAGGTGAAAAAATGTATGATAAAAAATATATTTTTTTATCCGAAACAATTAAGGATGAGTATTTCGTAAAGTTACCCATCTTAAATACAAAAGGAGTTCTTATCAGCTGATTCCGCGCTCCAATACCTCAAGTAATTCCTCGTAGGTACTTTGTCGCAAGGTTTCAACTTTAGTTACCCCTTTTTCACGCAAATAATTTTCTGTGGTCAGTCCCCAGGCAATAATTTTTTGTGAGCCATCATGAATCTGATTTTTTTTCAAAAAGGATTCTACATTGGAAGGACTTGTAAAAATGAGAATGTCCGGAACAACGACAAGCTCAAAGGGCGTTAACTTCGTTTCGTAAACAACAAGGTCAATACACTGCTCATCGCGCAGATATTTCTGTGCCGATCGTTTTGAAAGATTAGACTGAGGAAACAAGACCTTTTCATCCTGAACAAACTCTGCAAATTTCTTAGCTACCTCATCAGGATCTCCGCTATTCTTGCCTTCAAAGCTTGAACGCAAACCGTGCTTTTCTACTGCGTCGCTGGTTGATCTACCGATTGTCGCAAGTGTTAGACCCTTTTTGATATCTGTATAATTCAAGAAAAAGCTAACGGCCCTCGGGCTTGAAAAAAAAATGATGGAATATTCCTCCTCAGGCTTTATAAACGGTACGGGTTCAAAAGAAATCATTGATTTATCCACATACTCGATATCATGTGATTTTAGGAAATTCCGAAAATCCCTATCCTCTATTTCTCTTGATATGTATAACATAATCAGCTCTTTGTCAAAAGATCCTCTACGATTTTAGTTGTAATCTCTCCGGATCCATCGTTTTGATAATGAAAAAATTCCGCGCCGCTCTTCCAGTTCTTTGCAAAGGCAACATGGATGTCCTTGTCATTCGGACAGTAAACACCAAGAGGCATCTGACATCCACCCTTCAGTTTTTTCAAGACCGACCTTTCCACATTTATTCTTCGCTCAACCGTTTGGTCGTTTAAATTCTGAAGTATTTCAGCGAGTAATCCATCTTCCTCACGGATTTGTAATCCGAGAACACCCTGTGCCGGAGCGGGGACAAAAAAAGTAGGGTCCAGTGTGATCACATCAAAATCCGAAAGATCGAGTTCAAGTCTTTTAATTCCCGCCAGCGCAAGCAAGATTGCGTCAAACTGTCCTTCCTTCAATTTATTTATCCTTGTAGGAACATTTCCCCTGATGTCCTTAATGACCACGTCATCTCTCAAATGAATGATCTGTGCCTTTCTCCTCGCCGAAGAAGTTCCCACAACCGCATTTCTTTTTAATGAGAGTGGCATTCCAGTGTCTGAACAACCTTTTCTGATAAGTAAAACATCAGAAGGATCTTCCCTCGAAGAAACCGCGGCTATTTTTAGCCCTTCCGGAGATGTTGTTTCCAGGTCTTTGTGTGAATGAACAGCCAGATCAATGGATTTATCCAGGAGAGCCGCTTCAATTTCCTTGGTAAAAAATCCCTTCCCCTCCATTTTATCGAAACTCAGATCCTGTACCCGGTCTCCCTGTGTTGAAATAATCTTTATCTCAACCTCCTGTCCGACCTTTTCAAGCTCTGCCTTTACAAAATTGGCCTGCCACAGTGCAAGATCACTTCCCCGAGATCCTATAACTATCTTTTTCATTTCTTCAACAATATTTCTTTGGCCATTTTCATAGGTACACTGATGTACTTTTTCTCGAGATAATCGATTATTTTCTGAACCGTTTCCTTGGAATGTTCATCCATCATTTCCATTTCCTTCGCAAAAATTCTTTCGAGGGCAATGGATTTAATTTCCTTTACCTTCGCAGGAACCTCCTTCATTGCAAGTTCTATCTGCCTTTCTCTGAACATCTCTTCAAAAATCTTTACCGAATCAGTAATGATTTCTTCAACGTGAATTATCTCACGGGCTCTCTGTTGCAAATTTTTTGAAGATATCTGCTGTAAATAATTTACGGATATATAATCAATAGAATGACTCTTGAGCAAATTCTCATCAAGGTCGCTCGGGATGGCCAGATCTATAATTATCTTATTGCTTTTGTCGTTGTTTAGTAGCTGATTATAAATCTCCTCAGTGATTATGCTCGACTCCGATCCTGTACAGGTAATTAGCACATCAAACCCTTTCTGAAAGGTATGTAGATCATTCAGTGAAAAGGCTCTTCCACCCACATTTTCTGCCAAGCGTTCAGCTCTTTCTGCACTTCGATTGAACACTGAGAAATTCTGAAACCCATGTTTTTTTAGAAAACGGCACATATTGGTATTCGTGATTCCGGCGCCTATAACAACCACTCGGGCATCGAGCGAAACGTCTCTTCTTCTGAGTGTATGATAAGCCAGAGAAACAACCGACACCGGCCGCTGTGCAATGTTCGTTTCAGTATAGATCTTTTTGGCAGTTTCAATTGTGTGTCGTATAAGCAGTCTTATGGTGTCTCCCGTAATTCCGAATCCTTTACACAACTGAAAAGCTTTTCTAACCTGAGTAATTATTTCACGTTCACCAATGATCATTGAATCTACTGACGAGGTAACCTTTATGAGGTGCTCAACCGCGTCTTTACCGTTAAAATATTCAGCGGCATTAGCAAAAAGGCTGATCTTTTCCTCATTAAATTCAGGATACAAGAAACCAAGGATCTTTTTAATTTCGGGAACGTCAATAACCCGTTCGGAGCAAATCACGAATTCAACCCGGTTACAAGTAGACAGAAACATGAGTTCGGAAATACCCATTCGGGCTTTCAGTTCGGAAAGTCGCTCTTTCTGATTATCAGGGGCTATATGAAGCCATCCAATCTGATTAACCTCAAGTTGTCTATGCGTAAAAGCAAATATATGAATTTCGTCCACGTATAAAATCCCCGTTTTTACAGTGCAAATTTGAGGAAAAGCACACTTTTTATTGTCATGGAATTGTCATCCCTTGTTATTTAGATTTTATCTAAATAGGCTCTCGAAATATTCACATATTAATTTATCCCGAATGACTGTTCTTTGATTTTTACCCAGAAAACACTTCTCATTAAGATCAAATTTATACTTTTGAGAAAGTCAAACAAAAACAAAAAACTATGTCAGACGCGGTTAATCAGGGTGATGTAAATTATTCCATAGATAAATTAGGGATTGCGACAGTTATATTTCACCATCCTTTGAGCAACTCATTACCGGGAAGGGTTTTACAAAAACTAGCCGATACTATCAAAGAATTGGGCAATAACAAAGAAGCCCGGGTAATCGTATTGAAATCCGAAGGTGACAGAGCCTTTTGTGCCGGAGCAAGTTTTGACGAATTAATATCTATCAAAGACCTTGAGACCGGCAAGAAGTTTTTCATGGGTTTTGCCAACGTGATCAACGCATGCCGGAAGTGTCCTAAATTCATTATAGGCAGGGTACAGGGGAAGGCAGTTGGCGGTGGTGTTGGACTTGCGAGTGCGGTTGACTACTGTTATGCAACCCGTTATGCCGATGTGAAACTTTCAGAACTTGCTATTGGTATCGGTCCGTTTGTTGTTGGTCCGGCAGTTGAAAGAAAAATTGGAACATCAGCCATGAGTCAGTTAGCTATAAATGCGACCGACTGGAGAAGTGCCGACTGGGCAAAAGAAAAAGGGCTGTATGCAGATGTTTTCGAATCCATTGAAGAAATGGATGAAGACGTGGCGGCCATCGCTGAAAAGTTAGCTCGCTCGAATCCTGAGGCAATGCGTTTGCTTAAAAAAGTATTCTGGCAGGGAACAGAAAATTGGGATCAGCTTTTGGAGGAAAGAGCAGCGATGAGCGGAGAGCTCGTTCTCTCTGAATTTACCGTAAATGCTATCAACGCATTTAAAAGTAAATAATCAATCTATTCCACAGTGATTTGAGGCTTTGAGGCTTTGATTTTTTTCGAAGGATATTTCGTCTTTGTAGCTTTATAATATATAAAACTGACAAGGGCCGCTCCAACATCTGCAATAGGAAAAGAGATCCAGATTCCTTCAATTCCAAAATAAACAGGCATAATCAGAACCAGGGGAATTAGAAATATCCCCTGCTTGGTTAAAGCCAGAATAAGCGCGGGAATCGCTTTACCTATCGCCTGAAAATATGCGCTGATTATTAAACTTACTGCGAGTAATGGAGTTGCAAGAAATACAGTCCTGATAACGGGGGCTGTCTGGTCTACAAGCAAACTGTTGGTAGTAAATAACTGAGCAATATCTCTTGCAAATATCATCAAGAGAACAAAGATTATCAGAGAGAAAGCAGTTGCACTCACAACAGAGATCTTAACGATTTTTTTGACACGCTCCTTCAACCTGGCACCATAGTTATAACCTACGATGGGGACAAATCCCTGTGTGATTCCGAGTACCGGGAAATTTGCAAACATCAGTACCCTGTTTACAATGCCGTATACAGAAAGCCCTGATTCTCCGCCATAAAAGTAAAGGGAATTGTTTAACACGGTAGCCAGCACACTGATCACCCCTTGACGTGCTAGTGTAACCGCGCCCAGGGCGCTTATCTCTCCCATTATTTTAAGATCGGGCTTCAAATATTTTTTAGACAGTTTTAACTGGGATCGTCCCTTCGAAAAATGCAGCAGGGTAAAAGTGGCGCTTGCCATATATGAAAGTGTTGTAGCCCATGCCGCTCCTTTCATTCCCATATCGAATGCTATGATAAAAATGGGGTCGAGGATAAGATTTGCGATCGCAGGAACAATCATGGCAAACATGGCAACCCGGGGAAATCCTTCAGAACGAATAACATTATTACTCATCATGGCCCATGCCAGAAATGGAACTCCTATGAGTACAATGCCGAAATATTCTTTGGCCGGTTGTCTTACCTCCCCTCTCCCGCCGAAAAGGGTGATCACCTCATCCATAAAAAACCAGCCAACTATCACAAAAGTTACCGCAAGCAAAATGGTCATAATAACCTGATTACCAAAAGTAGCATAGGCTTTATTATTTTCCTTGCCACCGAGTGATCGTGAAAGTACCGAAGCGCCACCTACTCCGATAGCCATACCAAGGCTTGAAATAAGAAAGGTAATTGGTAAAACAACTGTGATTGCACCGATTCCGGCGGCACCTACAAAACGACCCACGAAAATAGTATCAACGATCGAATAAATAGACATAACAAGAATTCCGACCGACGCCGGAAAAGCCTGCTCTCTTAACAGACCGCCCAAAGGAGCAGTGCCAAATTTATCCGTGGATTTCATTTACGTCAATTAACAAGATCAAGCTTCATTTGTTGGATCAGTATCTGAATATTCTACTGATCGACGTTCTTTAAACTAAAATAGTAATGCGTTCCTGCCTCATCAATTTCAGTCTTAAAACTTCCTTCCATTTGTTCGGTAAAAGCTTCTATGAGCTGAAGACCGAGGGAGGTTTCTAACTTCTGTTCTTTCCATGTTCCGTTATCTGAATAGAACATTTCCAGATGCTCCTCTCCGGCGGCTTGAATTTTCAACGATATTTTACCATCGCCCTCAAAAGCATGTTTAATCGAGTTCGATACAAGTTCATTGATGATTAAAGCGAGTGGTACAATTGCTTTCGATCCTACATTAGTGATGTCTGAACTGACCTTAAACTCTACATTTCCTCTTGTTACGCTCGTTTCGAGGATGTCTCCAATCAGCTGATTCAGATAATCCTCAATCTGAATATTGGCAAGAGACTCCTTTTCATACATTTTTTGATGAATAAGAGACATTGTCATGATCCTGCTTATCGCATCATTGAAACTTTGTTGAGATTCCGGAGATTTAAGTTCATTTGCCTGTATTCTCAGAAGACTGATTATTACCTGAAGGTTATTTTTTACCCGGTGGTGAATTTCCTGAAGAAGGGCGGTTTTCTCTTTGTTTTGCATCTCAACCACTCTTTTCTCCGATTCAAGAGCCTTGAATGTTTCCTTTTTTAATTTTTCAGCATAATTATTCACCAATCCAAACTGATACATTATGTAGCCGATTAGGAACATGGCGAATGCGAACTCAAGGGTGATCAGAGCGGTGTGCAACCTCGTCATTACAACCCTTGATTCCAGGGAATATGTAAAGAAAAAATTGAAATAAACACCGTAAAGAACAGCGTTGAGAACGAGGTAAAATGTGGCCCACTTTCTTCCCAGTGTGAAGAAGGAAAGCAAAATTACGATGGTCATCCAGAGTGCCTCCATAATATGGAGGGCATCATTCACCGTTAAGACGGAAATAATAATGATTACACTGATTCCAAAGGTTATAAATACACACACGGCTCGATAAGTGTGGGTTTTATACATATAAAGAATACTGATAACAAGCAGTGATACCACGGCTAAATAATACTCAAAAAAACGATCGTCACCAATATAGGTAGCTACCGTTAACAAAGTTGTAGCAACAGCAAAAAGAATGGCTATACGCCAGGTTAAAGCAAATCGGGCCTTATCGTAAAAATCGATTAACTCTGTTCGGGGGACTTTTAAAAACCTGATCATTCCTGTAAAATATCCCCGGAAAGTTAGAAATTTCTTCGGGATAATCTAACAGACACTCATTCATCCGGAAAAATTCTGTCCTCGCCTTTGAATTCAGGCGACTGATTGGAGAGGACTTTCAGGGGCACTTCGGAAGTGACTTTTACTGAGTGCCAGGTGTTTGCGGGAATAAAAACAAAGTCTCCTTCCCTGATCTTTTTAACCTCATTGTTGAAATAAAAAATACCTTCCCCTTCAAGAACGTAAATTGACTCACTGTGCACAGCGTGTTTATGTGTTCTGACGGTGTCTTTCACCCAGATCAAAAATTGTGTGCATCGTTCATCACCGTCCAGTTTAACCACGAGAATGTTTTCATACTCTGCATCAGGTAGTTTTTCTTTAATATTCTTCAAATCCTGTCCAAGGGAAGTGAAATGAAAGATCAAAAACAAGAGGCTTGCAAAAAAACCGAATATCTTCATAATCTATGAGTTTGCCTAACAAATATAAGGTTTTAGTTTCGTGAAGAATTCTTTTTGTTCTGAGATACGATTTAACCCTTGTTAAGTTCGGGTTCCAAATATTGAAAAAGTCCTTCTATTGGATTACATTTGTATCGAAATGGAGGAATCGGCATTTTCGGAAAATAAATTGTCAAAATTATGATCGAAGAAGACATGAAATTCGATACAAAGGCAATACATGCAGGGGTTGAACCCGACCCTGCCACCGGAGCAATAATGACGCCTATTTATCAAACAACCACATATATACAGGAAAAAGTCGGAGAACATAAAGGGTATCAATATTCACGTACGCTCAATCCAACCCGAAACGCTTTACAAAAAGCCCTGGCTGCTCTTGAAAACGGTAAGTATGGAGTTTGTTTCGGAAGCGGAATGGCAGCTGTAGACTGCGTGCTGAAAATGTTGAGTCCGGGAGATGAGGTTGTCGCTACAAGTGATTTATACGGAGGTTCTTATCGTATTTTCACCGGAATTTTTCAGAAGTTCGGAATCAAGTTTCACTTTGTGGATATGAGTGATCTCACGGAAGTAAGATCCACATTGAATGATAAGACCCGACTCATCTGGGCCGAAACCCCTACAAATCCGATGATGAAAATCATTGACATTCGCGAGTTGGCAGCCATTGCGAAAAATCACGAAATAACCCTGGCAGTGGACAATACGTTTGCTACTCCCTATCTTCAAAACCCGTTGGACCTTGGGGCGGATATCGTAATGCACTCCGTCACAAAATATCTTGGAGGACATTCAGATGTGGTTATGGGTGCTCTCGTTACTTCAGACGAAAAAATAGCACAGGACATGTATCGAATTCAGAACAGTTCGGGAGCAATACCGGCTCCTATGGATTGTTTTCTTGTCCTCAGAGGAATAAAAACACTGCATCTAAGAATGCAGCGACACTGCGAAAACGGTGAAAAAATGGCGCGCTTCCTTCAGTCTCATCCGCGAGTAGAAAATGTTTATTGGCCAGGATTGGAAGAACATCCAAATCATGCTATCGCCAAAAAGCAAATGCGTGGATTCGGAGGAATGATTTCCTTTTCACTGAAAGGAAATAATATTTCAGAAGCGAACACTGTGATGGAAAAGCTTCGAATTTTTTCTCTCGCAGAATCACTTGGGGGAGTAGAGTCTCTCGTCAGCCATCCGGCCACAATGACCCATGCGGCAATTCCCTCTTCGGAAAGAATAAAAGCAGGAATTGTCGATTCTTTAATGCGGTTAAGCGTGGGTATTGAAGATAGTGAAGATTTAATAAAAGATGTAGAACAAGCCTTGGCTCAATAAGTAGAAAAAATGGGATTCAGTAAGTTTGCAGTTATCGGAGTTGGAAAGTATGGTTCTACCATCGCACTAAGACTGGCAGAAAGGGGTGCTCAGGTTTTCGCCTTCGACGTTTCAGAAGAGAAAATAGAAAACATAAAAGATGACGTCGCTTTCGCTGTCACCTTGGACACAACTGATTCCAAGGCTCTTGCCTCTCAGAACATTCAGGAAATGGATGCTGCCGTGGTGGCAATCGGAGAAAATTTTGAGGCGACGGTATTGACTTCGGTCCATCTGCTCGACCTTGGAGTAAAGCGAATAATTGCGCGGGCAAGCGGTAATGATCAGCGCCTTATACTGGAGAAAATAGGTATCAAAGAGATTTTGACTCCCGAAGATGAGGTTGCTTTTGTGATCAGAGAAAAACTACTCAACCCATCCATTCTTTCCTTTCTTCAGCTTCCGGACGATTACGAGATCGCAGAAATCAAGCCGCCTAAAGGAACATTGAACAGATCCATAGAAGATATAGATTTTAGAAATAAATATCAGTTAACGCTGGTTACAATGAAGCGGGAATATGATATCAAGAAAAAAGGTCAGTATGAAGTGGAACAACACGTTATCGGAGTTCCAAACAGCGACACTATCATAGAATCCCGCGATACCCTTGTAGTTTTTGGAACCGCAAAACATGTCCAGCGTTTTATTGATGTAAATGAAATGTAATGTATATAATAACCGGAACATCAACAGGAATAGGAAAAGCCATTGCGGAATATTATTTAGAAAAGGGAGAAAAGGTTATCGGTATCTCTCGTAGAAATGACATCAGCCACGAAAATTTCACCTTTTTAAAGTGCGATTTTACTGAAAGGCAGCAGATGCACGATCTAGATCTTGCTAGTTATATCAGTCAGTCGGATAAGCCTGTTACCTTAATTAATAATGCAGGGGTTATTGGAGACATCAAACGGTCTAATGAACAGACGCTTACCCATTACGCAGATCTGGCATTAGTTAATCTGGTTGCGCCTCAGTTTCTTACGAGTTGTGTAATACAACACGCGGGGTTCGATCAAGTAGACGCTGTTGTTTTTATAAGTTCAGGAGCCGCTCAACGTCCCGTTCCGTCCTGGGCTGCTTACTGTTCTTCAAAAGCAGCAATTGATATGTTCGCACAAACCTTAGCAGCAGAAATAGACGAGTTAAATAAGAATACACGGGTTTACAGTATTGCCCCGGGTATTGTCGACACAAACATGCAAAAGAGTATCAGAAATTCTGAAGAAAGAAATTTCTCGGGTAAACAGCATTTTGTTCAACTGAAAGAAAACAACGAATTACGTTCTCCGCAGGAGGTGGCCAAACTTCTGGATCAGTTCCTTTCAGAAAAACACGATGCTGTGGTCAATCGTTTGTAAAACTTAAATGACCCAAATAAGATTCCCGCTGTTTTTCCAATTCTTTTAATCGCTCTGAAGAACATTAAAGGATCGAGCCCCCTTCACTTCTCATAATTTCGTTCTCAATAAATTTCGTTATATTATACGAATGGATGAGATGAAAGTAATGGACATCAATTGCGACCTTGGTGAGGGCGCCGCTAATGATGAGGCGCTTATGCCCCTTATTTCCTCATGCAACATTGCGGCCGGTGGCCATGCTGGAAATGAGAAAACCATCCGGAAAACTATTCGTCTTGCAAAGAATTGTCAGGTTAAAATCGGGGTTCATCCTTCTTACCCCGATAGGATACATTTTGGTCGTAAAATACCTGATATAAGTCCTGATGAACTGCACCGGTCTTTAAGAGAACAGCTTCACTCCTTTCTGAAAGTTGCAGATTCCGAAGGAATTGATATCAATCACATAAAGCTGCACGGGGCATTATATCATCAGGCTGCCAGTGATAAAAAAACTGCCGATATTTTTCTTGACACAATCAAAGATTTCCGTTTTAGGGGAATACTATTCGTGCCTTACGGTTCTGTTCTTTTTAGAATGGCTGAAAGAACATTTGATTGCTATAGTGAGGCGTTTATTGACAGGGCATATACGGCAAATTTGAAGCTTCTTTCAAGAGAATCTCCTCTGGCACTTCATCACGAGCCGGAAAAAGCCTGGGAACAATTCTATAGCATAAGTGTTGAAAACAAAGTGGTTACCATTGAAAAGGTTAAAAAAAAATTAATTGCAAAAACGTGTTGCATCCATGGAGACCATCCCAATGCTGTGGCTATTCTTAAGCACATAAGAAACAGGGCTAACAAAAATGGAATAAAGATTGAATGAGTTCAGCACCTAAAATATATCCCTTTGGAACCTCAGCAATATTATTGAGCTGGGAACACAACATCGATGAAAACACGTCTTGGTGTGTCCGGCTTGCAAACGACTTCATTAAAAATGAATTTGCCGATTACATCACTGAAACAAACTACGGTTTTAATGAAATCGCAGTTTATCTTAAGGAAAAAGTGAATGTTCAGAGACTTATGGAGCAACTCGCTGTTAAAACCGAGAGGCTCACATTTGATAAAAAGTCTTTTCCAACACAGATATACGATATTCCTGTTTGCTACAACGAAAATTTCGGCCCTGATCTCAAAAGACTCTGTGAGCAAAAAGAAATAACCCGTGAAAAGTTTAGAGAATTACATAGCGATGTACTCTATCCCATATTCTTTTTGGGCTTTTTACCCGGCTTTCCTTATCTCGGGGGGTTGAATCCAAAAATAGCTTTCCCCAGAAAGAAAACACCCAGTAAAAAGGTGCCGGCAGGTGCTGTAGGAATAGCCGGTAAACAAACAGGCATTTACACCATCGATTCTCCGGGTGGGTGGAACATCATTGGCAGAACGCCTTTAAAACTCTTCGATGCCAAAAAGAAAAATCCAGTAGTGCTTCGAGCCGGCAATTATATTCGTTTCCGTCCTATTGAACTGGAAGAATACCACAGCATTGAAAAACGGGTTAAAAATGGCAACTACAGCATTGAAAAAAAAACGAAGAAATGATAAAGGTTATCAGCACGGGTTTACATACGAGTATTCAGGATTTTGGCCGATTCGGTTTCAGGGATCAAGGCATTCCGGTGAGCGGAGCAATGGACCATCAGTCGATGGAGATGGCAAATCATATTCTTGAAAACGATCCCAACGCACCTGTTCTGGAGTATGTACTCAAAGGACCCGAACTGTTCTTCGATCAGAACACCTATATCGTTTTGACGGGCGCAGTGGGAGAGTGTACTCTTGATGGTAATAAAATCGGTCCGTACAAACGAGTCTTTGTGCGCAAGAACAGTGTCTTGAAAATAGGGCACGCCCGTAAGGGAATGTATGGTTATATTGGTTTTAGAAACGGAATAAAAATGAAGAAAATACTTAATAGCGCCAGTCATTATTCTCCTCTCACTCCGGATTTTGCTCTGAAAAATGGAGATACATTTAAAACGGGTAAACAGGACAAATTACCCTCTACCTTCACAAAAATAGGATATGCCGAAAAAGAAGAGAAGAAAATACCCGCATTTAAGGGTCCTGAATTTTATTTTCTTTCTGAATCTAGCAGGGAAAAGATCCTGCATACAGAATTCATAGTGGATAAAAGCAGCAATAGAATGAGTTTGCAACTCAACCATGGTGAAAGTATTGAGGGCGGTGAAATCGTGACTTCTCCTGTGAGACCAGGAACGGTTCAGGTTTCTCCTTCCGGCAAAATAATGGTTTTGATGCGGGACGCTCAAACCACCGGCGGATATAGTCGTGTTCTCAAATTACCTGATGAATCCATTAATAAAATCGCTCAAAAAAGACCTGGTCAGAAACTACAGTTCGACCTCCTAAACAATTAGGTTGGTATCTTTTCCGGGAACTCTCAAAATAAAATTAACTTTATACGCTTAATTAAAGCAAGCAGGAATTTTGAGATGAGGAAAGCGGCAATAATGGAAATAGGGGGTAGTCATGATGAATGCATACTTACCCCGCTAAAATCCTTGAAGGAAGCCGGCTATGAGGTGTTTTTTTGTGGAACAAAGGAAATTTTTAACAGAAACCTTTATTTTCAGGAACTCTTCGATGGTTTCCACGAAATAAAATTAACCGGTAAAGGGAGGCAAGACTTTCTGATTCTCAAAAAATTCAATCAATGGCTCTGTCAGGAAAAAATTTTTACCCTCATTCTAAATACGGCGCAGGGAGGACATATTCGGAATCTTGTTTTGAGTTCACGGCGTAAAGTGAAATTTTTCGGTGTACTTCATACGATAAAAAAACTTGAAGGCAGCTTTACACAAAAGATCATCTCCCTGAAAGTCAAAAATTATTTTCTTCTTAACGATACGTTGGTAAAAAAAGCAAATTATTCCGGTTCGTTGAATCTTCACGTATACTACCCACTCGATTTCCCGATTTTTGATAAAACAGTGCCTAAACGAGAAGACGAATTTTGGATAACCCTGATTGGTGGAGTAGAAAACCGAAGAAAGGATCTTAATTCCTTTACTCGTTTGGCTCTTGAGTCACCTGAACATTTCAGGTTTATTTTTCTGGGAAAAAGTGATCAAAACGATACCTATATTCAGTCGTTTAAAAAAGCATTGAAAAAGGAAGGCCTGGAAAGCCGTGTGCAACTCTTCGATCATTTTGTGGATCAACCCACTTTTGATGCATACCTGAAAAATACAGACGTAATACTACCACTGGTTCACCCAAATACAAAAAGCTCAGAGGAATATTTTTCAAGACAGATTCCAGGTTCTATAAATGTTGCTTTTTCTTATCATATTCCTCTCCTCATACACGAAGAATATAAATCTTGGGAAGACTTTCAGTCAGGATGTATATTTTACAACGCTGAATCGTATCGTGAATCATTAATTTCAGTTGAAAAAAATCATGATTCTCTGGTTCAAGACATTGTGAAAAATCCGAAGTTTTCCAAGGAACATCAGCGCCAACAATTCATTCATTCTCTTGAAAACTCCAAAAAGTAACGTGTCAGCATTCGGTTTCTTAACTTATAGACCCACTAGTGGATTTCCGTCTAATCTATTTAAATTTACTATTTTCGCGAAAAATACAGGATTATAATTATTAAAAATAACGTTTCGAAAAAGTCTATTACATGTCAAATCAGTTCTCAAAAATAATCTATACCAAAACGGATGAAGCTCCCATGCTTGCTACTCACTCGTTTTTACCGATAATCCGGGCTTTTTTGAATACATGTGGCGTTTCTGTTGAAACAAAGGATATTTCCCTTGCCTCACGGATACTTGCACAGTTTCCGGATATCCTCTCTGAAAATCAAAAAGTTTCAGATGATCTGTCAGAACTGGGCAACCTGGTAAAAAACCCAGAGGCAAACATAATCAAACTGCCAAACATCAGTGCCTCGCTTCCGCAAATGAAAAAAGCTATCTCGGAGCTTCAGGAACAGGGTTTCCCTCTTCCGGATTATCCCGAAGAACCAGCAAATGAGGCTGAAAAATCGATTAAGTCCAGATACGACGTTGCTAAAGGGAGTGCTGTTAATCCGGTTTTGAGAGAAGGTAATTCAGACAGAAGAGCACCTCGTGCGGTAAAGGAATATGCGCGTAAGCATCCCCACAGTATGGGTGCATGGAGTTCGGATTCCAAAACACATGTTTCCACAATGAGTAAAGGCGATTTTTTCAATAACGAACAATCCCTGACATTAAAAAAAGCAACCAATGTACGAATAGAGTTGGTTTCAGAAAATAAAACGAAAGTACTCAAAGAACCTTTTGCAATCCAGGAATCAGAGATTATTGATGCCAGTGTTATGAGTAAGAAATTGCTCATAAAATTTTTGGAAGAGCAGTATAAAGACGCAAAGGAGAAGGGAGTTTTGTTTTCCCTTCATTTGAAAGCCACGATGATGAAGGTATCAGATCCTATAATTTTCGGACATGCGGTTAAGGTTTATTTCAAAGAGCTCTTTGAAAAATACAGTGAAGTCCTTGAAGCTGCAGGAGTAGATGTCAATAATGGACTGGGAGACCTTCTTACTAAAATGAAGGATATTCCTGAAAAACACAGAACTGAGATAAAAAAAGAAATTAACCGTTCACTTGAAGAGGGACCTGATCTGGCCATGGTAAACTCGGACAAGGGAATTACCAATCTTCACATCCCAAGTGATGTTATAATCGATGCCTCTATGCCGGCAATGATCAGAACATCGGGACAAATGTGGAACAAAGATGGCAATCAGCAAGACACAAAGGCGATCATTCCCGATAGCAGTTATGCTGGAGTGTATCAGACTACAATTGATTTCTGTAAAAAACACGGCGCTTTTGATCCAACCACCATGGGGAGTGTTTCCAATGTTGGTTTAATGGCAAAAAAAGCCGAAGAATACGGATCACACAATAAAACCTTTGAAATTCCTTTTTCGGGAAAAGTTAGGGTTATAGACGAAGACGATAACGTCCTGACCGAACATGATGTGGATAAAGGAGATATCTGGAGAATGTGTCAGGCAAAAGATGCGCCTATCAAGGACTGGGTAGAGCTTGCCGTGAAACGAGCGAAAGCTACCGGTGACCCGGCAATATTCTGGCTCGATAAGCAGAGAGCACATGACGCACAAGTTATTAAAAAGGTTAACGATCATCTTAATAATCTAGAGACCGAAGGGCTTGATATTCAGATCATGTCTCCCTCAGAGGCTACTCATTATACCTTAAAAAGGGTAAAAGAAGGTAAAAATACAATCAGCGTTACAGGGAACGTACTTCGTGATTATCTGACAGATCTTTTTCCGATTCTAGAACTCGGAACCAGTGCCAAAATGTTGTCTATTGTTCCCTTAATGAATGGAGGAGGACTTTTTGAAACCGGCGCAGGTGGTTCGGCACCCAAACATGTTCAGCAGCTCCTGGAAGAAAACCACCTTCGCTGGGATTCATTAGGAGAATTTCTTGCGCTTGCGGTTTCACTGGAACACCTCAGTGAAAAGTCAGGAAACAAGAAAGCTGAAATTCTTTCAAAAACGCTGGACGACGCAACGGTAGAGCTACTAACTTCAGGAAAGTCTCCTTCACGTAAAGCAGGAGAACTTGATAACCGCGGAAGTCATTTTTACCTTGCTCTTTACTGGGCTGAAGCACTGTCTCAGCAGAACGAGGATAAATCATTGAAAAGCATATTCGAACCAGTGGCAAAATCGCTGCGACAGAATGAAGATAAAATCGTTGATGAATTAAACAGTATTCAGGGAAAATCGGTCGACATTAAAGGCTATTATAATCCTCCGTACGAACGAGTATATGAGGTCATGCGTCCGAGTAAAACGTTCAATGACATTATTTCCGGATTAGCCGATAAATAAGAGAAAGACATTCACTGTTTCTATTCCTTTGACTAAGTGTTTTGGTCGTTTAGCTCTTATAAAAAGCAGATATTCTGGTTTTTTGTTTATTTTGCATTGAAGTCCCAAACAGACTTACTGAATGAGCTATATTAAATTTCCTTTTGTCCAGCAGATAAAGAATTATCAGGGAGACCAGATCTTAGGGGATTTGATAGCCGGTCTCACGGTCGGTGTTATGCTGATTCCTCAGGGAATGGCTTACGCTTTCTTAGCGGGAGTCCCTCCTGTTTACGGGCTTTATGCCTCACTTGTACCTCTTTTTATTTATATGCTGTTCGGAACTTCTCGTTTCTCCACCATAGGTCCGGCTGCGATCTCCGCCCTACTTGTTCTTACTAGCTTGAATCAACTCGGTATTTCCGAACCGGAAGCCTACCTGAATGCGGTGTTCGTAATCGCTCTCCTTTCCGGTATAATACAGCTACTCATGGGGTTCTTCCGGCTTGGCTTCATCGTTAACTTCATTTCCCAACCCGTTTTAAAAGGGTTCATTTTAGGAGCAGCACTTACTATTATTTTGAGTCAGATTAAACATCTTTTGGGTATTCCACTGGAGTCTGGAAGCACAATTTCTACCTTGGAGCAATTGATTTTAAAAATTGATCTGATCAACATCTATACGCTGAGTGTTGGACTAGCTGGAATATTAATTCTTATACTGATGAAACGACTGGATAAGCGAATTCCATCTCAGCTCATTGTAGTCGGTTTGAGTATGGCTGTAATAGCGGTTTTTCGATTGGATGTTCTAAACGTAGATATCTTAGGTGTTGTTCCCAAAGGTTTGCCCGGTTTTCACTCTCCCACTTTAAATATGGACCTTATACAGGCCTTGCTGCCTGTGAGCGCAACAATTGCCTTAATTACGTTTATTGAGGTTTATGCTATAGGTGTATCACTTGAAGAGAAAAGTAAAGCAAAAGACATCGTTCCTGATCAGGAGTTGATTGCTATGGGACTGGGAAAAACGATCGGTTCATTTTTCCAGGCTTTCCCTACTTCAGCCAGTTTTTCCAGATCAGCAGTAAACAAGGAGGCTGGTTCAAAAAGCGTTCTTTCCGGCATTTTCACCTTAATTCTGATCATACTAACCTTATTATTTCTTACCCCCTACTTTTACTTTATGCCGAAAGCAATTTTGGCGTCTATAATTCTGGTCGCCATAACAGGATTGATCGACCCGGGTTATATAAAGCTTTTATGGAGAACTGATCGCAGAGATTTTATCATGTTTTCTGTAACAGCTCTGGTGACATTCCTGGTCGGGGTTCAACAGGGCATTCTGACCGGTGTAGTGTTGTCGGTATTTCTTATCGCATATAGTATTTCTTATCCCCATGTGGCGGAGATCGCTCTGGTTCAGGGCACAAAGGTTTTCCGGAATATCGATCGATTTGATCGGGCTCAGAAAGAAGACAGGATCATGATGATTCGTTTTGATGCCCCACTAACCTATTCAAATGTGCCATATTTCTTGAAAAAACTAAAGCAGTTTGAAGCTCGTCACTCCAACCTCGAATGCGTAATCTTAAATGCAAGTGCCATAAATCATATCGATTCAACCTCCGTGGAAGCAGTAAGACACCTTGTGGAAGATTATAAGGAAAAAAACATACGTTTTGTTATAACCAATTTGCGCGGACCGGTGAGGGATAAGTTCAAGCAGACCGGTATGTTTGAATTTATCGGTACAGACAATTTCTTCGCCGAAGATTACGAAGCCTTATTATCCTGCGAGGGAAAAGGAACTGACCCTGACAGGGATATGGTCTTTCAGTCGAACAAATGAACCCCGGTATTAATCATTTAGTGAGCCTCAAGCCAGTTATTCGCCAACTCCATTTCAACCACCATGGGGACCTCGAGCTTAACCGCATTTTCCATTTCTTCCTTTACGAGTTGTTTCATTGTTTCCTCCTCGGATTTCAAAACATCGAACACAAGTTCATCGTGCACCTGTAACAACATTCTCGATTCAAGTCTTTCCTCTTTCATTCGGTTATAAACATTGATCATAGCTACTTTTATGATATCTGCAGCACTACCCTGTATGGGGGCATTAATCGCATTTCTTTCCGCAAACCCTCTGACTATTGCATTGGCTGATTTAATATCAGGAAGGTAACGTCTTCGCTTCATGATGGTTTCCACATATCCCTTTTCCTTTGCAGTTTCTTTGGCTTGATCCATATACGACTTTATGGTGGGATACTGTTTAAAATAGCTGTCGATTATAGCCTTTGCATCTGTTCTGGAAATACCGAGATTCTGAGACAAACCGAACGCAGACTGGCCATAAATTATTCCAAAATTAACGGCTTTGGCATTGCTTCTTTGTTCTCGGGTAACTTCGTTCATTTCAACTCCGTAAACCTTAGCTGCTGTGGCTGCATGGATATCAAGGCCTTTCTGAAATGCCTCGATCATATTCTTATCTCCGCTCAAAGCCGCTATTATTCTCAATTCGATCTGTGAGTAGTCAGCGGCCATTAAACGATAATTTTCATTTTTCGGAACAAATGCCTTTCTGATCTCCCTACCCTTAATTGTTCGAATAGGAATATTTTGAAGGTTAGGATTCGTTGAACTCAGCCTGCCCGTCGCTGCTACCGTTTGCATATAATGGGTGTGTAACCTGCCATCCTTTTCATCAACAAGATCTGGCAATGGATCCACATAAGTGCTTTTTAATTTTCGAAGCGAGCGATAATCTAAAATTAACGCAATTATCGGGTGATCATTGATGTGTTTCTGAAGTGTATCCTCCGAGGTTGAATACTGCCCTGATTTTGTTTTCTTCGCTTTTTTCGAAATAGCAAGTTTCTCGAAAAGGATCACACCAAGTTGTCTTGGAGAGTCTAAATTAAAATCCTCATCGGCCAGATCGAGAATTTGCTTTTGCAGTGCTTCCAATTCAACCTCCAGTTCTTTGGAAAATACGCGCAGGTTTTCTATATCGAGTCGAATACCTGTTTGTTCCATTGCTTTCAACACTTCTACGAGTGGCATCTCAACCTCATAGAATAATTTTTTCAAATGTTCTTTCTGAATTTCAGGTTCAAAAAGCTCTTTAAGTTGCCACGTGATATCCGCATCCTCACAAGCATAATCAACTATTTCCTTTTGATCAATCTCAGACATTGAAAGTTGATCCTTTCCTTTTTTACCGATCAGTTCCTCGATAGGTATGGTTTTATATTTGAGATAATATTCCGCAAGAAAATCCATGCTGTGTTTCCCGTCAGGTGAAAGCAGATAATGGGCGATCATAGTATCAAATCTAGGTCCTTTAATTTTTATCCCATATCGATTAATAACCTGTTCATCGTATTTCAGGTTATGAGCAACCTTTTCAACTTTGTCAGATTCAAAATAGGGTTTGAATTCGTCAAGCATCTTGGCCGTTTCCTCGTATGATTTTGGAAAAGGAACATAAAAAGCTTCTCCCGCCTTATAACAAAACGATATTCCGACAAGGTCGGCATTCCGTGCTTCCAAGCCTGTCGTTTCTGTATCAAAACAAACTGACTTTCTGGAAAGCATTTCGCCGATTAGTTTTTTTCTTTCTTCGGGTGTGTTTACGAAATGATATAACGGCTTTTGCGTAACTATGGTTTTCAAAGACCCTGTCTCGATCGGTTGCGTAGGCTCCAGGTTGCTCTGCGTTCCAAACAGATCCAGCTGAGAAGAGTTGTCGTTACTCGCAGCAGTGACCACTATTTCTTCCCCAAGCACTCTTTTTGCTAAGTTTCTGAATTCAAGTTTGGTAAATACTTCCTTAAGAAGTTCCTCATCCGGCGGACAATACGACAAGTCATCAGGATCAAAAGGAACGTCAACATCTGTAATAATAGTGGCCAGCATTTTCGACATTAATCCCTGCTCTTTAAAATTGATAACGTTCTCTTTTTGCTTTCCTTTGAGATCCTCAACATTATCGAAAAGAGCCTCCATAGACCCATATTCCTTTATCAGTTTCTTTGCCGTTTTTTCTCCTATTCCCGGAATACCGGGTATATTATCTGCAGAATCCCCCCATAATCCCAGAATATCGATTACCTGGTTTGGATTTTCCACCTCAAACTTTTCCTTTACCTCATTTATCCCCCAAATTTCAGCTGGTTTTCCTCCCCTACCCGGTTTATACATAAAAGTCTTATCTGTAACCAATTGTGCAAAATCCTTATCCGGAGTCATCATATAAGTAACAAACCCTCTGGATTCAGCGGTTTTTGCAAGCGTGCCAATAACGTCGTCGGCCTCGAACCCCTCTTTAAGTAAGAGAGGTATTTTAAATGCTTTGATAATTTCCGAAATCGGTTCTATCATATTTCTTATGTCCTCGGGCATTTCCTCCCTATGAGCTTTGTATGCCTCAAAGTCAGCCTGGCGATTTGTGGCTCCTCCCGGTGCATCAAAAACTACTGCAATATGTGTTGGCTTTTCCTTGTTCAAAACGTCGATAAGAGCATTGGTGAAACCAAAAGCCGCAGAAGTATTCTCTCCTTTGGAATTGATACGAGGATTTTTCGAAAATGCAAAATATGCGCGATAGATCAAGGCGAATGCATCTAATAGGAACAATTTTTTTTCTACTTTGGGTGTTAACATTTTTGAAGCGTTTAAATAAATGCGGATGAAATATAAAGATAATCATTTGTTAAAGAAAAACACTGAATTAATTCTTCCCACCGGAGAAGAGGTCCGACATGCATGATCCTTATTAAAATGGCGTTTCACCTTTAATTTTCCTCCCATGCAACCAAAGACTAATGATCTACGTTTAAATAGGGTAAAACGATTTATAAATTAATCAATTTAGCATGTTTACTATTACTTCCTCCCGATTTAACAATCGGAAACTTTTTGGCGGGCGCAATTTTATTGCTGTTTTCGTTGCTTTTTTTTCACTGGGAATAACTTTTTCTCAAGAACATCCTCAAGACGGGATGTTTATTAAAGAGAAAAATTTCACATCTTTCTCTACTCCCAAACAAACTCATATTGAGCATTGGACAAGGATTAACGACAAAAAATTTTACGATCATCCAGATTTCGGGTTTCTTCCGGAGAATGCCCCTTGTACTGAATGCGTGGAGGATTTATCAAAAAGAGAACAGGACTTAAGATATTATATAGATATCAATGACCCCAGCAGATATTACGTGCAGAAGGCTCAAGGGCTCCTTCACCATAAAATAAACGGGGAATGGAAAACAATAGATTACAAACTCAAACCCGTTTCCAATAATGAATTCCTGTCTGATTTCCATCTGGATAAGGTGAAAATAAATGCTGCAGAAAAAACCACGCAAATCATTACTAAAAATGGAACTCTTTCTTTGAACAACTGGAAACTCTTCAAAAAAGTTGAGGGACAAGAAGTATTCGTTGCAGACGCGAACTGGTCCGATTTTACCGCAGGAGAGGATGGACTATATGTTAAAGGGGTTTTTTCAGGAATTGATGCCGAACTGATCATTACACCTGGAGGTATAAAAACTAATTTTATCATTAAAAACGCCAATTACGGCAATTATGAATCATTGATATTCAGGGATGAATTAAAGATGACCGATGGTCAAACGCTTTCTGCAAAATTGAAATCATCTGAATCGCTGAATACGGGGGTTGACGAAATAATTATTTCCTCGAACGGTTCCGAAATTGCAGAGTTTGGAGAAGCAGTTGCATATGGAAGAACGACGAGTAGAGAGTCCGTTAGAAATCTAGAATATATTCTTAACGGAAGCATGATAGACATTGTTGTTCCAGCTGTATGGATCGAAAAATATAAAAATCAGTTCGACCTCGTGATTGATCCGCAGGTAACGGGATCAAATACTTTGGCCCTCGCTTCGATAACGGGATCACAATATAACGCATCGTGTAACTTTACCAATAGCTGTAACCAGTTTTTAACCGTTCCTGCTCCGGCTAACGCAACATTTGATAATGTCTTATGGACTTTCACTTATGAAGCGAAAAGCATTTGCTGGTTAAGCGACGGAGCAGTAAGGTTCACAACCGGTGCATGTGTGAGCCCGGCTACTTCGGGTTTTTACTGGTATTGCAACACAAATACGGGTGGAACCTGTGCCGGAAATAATATCTCAATTTTCAGTGATCTGGGTGGATGTTTACCGGCTCCCTCTTGTAGCCCGCAGAACGTTAACTTTACCATGCAGTTCTTTAGAAAATGTTATGGTTCAACGGGCTGTAATAACACGTGTATTGGTGCTTTTACACCATGGACAATGACGATTACGGGGCAAACAATAAATTATACCAATACCTCTAACCCGATTACCTTGTCTGCTACCTCGGTTTGTCAGGGACAGAGCCTGAATGCATCTACGACTGCTCAAAACGGAGTTCCTCCATATACATACAACTGGAGTTTTAATGCATCAGGCACACCATCTGTTGGTACAGGCGCTTCTACCAGCATTACCTTTCCAACTGCGGGAACAGTTACTTTATATTCTATCGTAACTGATAACTGTGGAAATCAAACGACGGCCTCCAGAACAGTAACTGTTCATCCTACTCCCACAGTGTCGGCTTCTCCGAACACTCAAACCATTTGTAGCGGTTCATCAACCGGTATTTCACTGAGCGGAACACCCGCCGGGGTGGCCTTTAACTGGACCGTCAGTCAAACAAATGTCACAGGGGCCTCAGGTGGTTCTGGAAATAACATTGCACAAACCCTGTCCACTTCTACCGGGGGTAATGCTGTTTATACGATTACTCCAACGGCAAACGGTTGTACAGGATCTCCTATAAATGTTACGGTTAACGTAGAACCCGTGCCCACAGTGTCGGCTTCTCCGAACACTCAAACCATTTGTTCCGGCCAAACAACAGGTATCTCTTTAAGTGGAACACCTGCTAGCACAACTTTTAGTTGGACAGCAAGCCCTACAAATGTTAGCGGTTCTTCAGGAGGATCTGGTAATTCAATCGCTCAAACACTTACCTCGGCGTCTGGCGGAAATGTTGTATATACCATTACACCTTCTAACAACGGATGTAACGGCACACCAATTAACGTTACGGTGAATGTAAACGCTTTGCCAACCCCCACCATTACAGGACCTAGTTCATATTGTCAGGGTCAATCCGCAAGCCTTAGTGCTACTGCCGGGTTTGCTTCCTATAACTGGTCAAACGGCGCAATGACTCAAAATACAACGGTTACCACTGCCAATAACCCAATAACAGTAACTGTTACAGATGGCAATGGTTGCTCCGGCACATCTGCTCCTTTCAACGTTACAGAAAACCCTATACCCACAGTTACGCCTTCTCCTACCTCTCAAACAATTTGTGACGGTGGAACAACAGGAATTTCATTAAGCGGGACACCTTCCGGGGTAACGTTCTCATGGACTGCTTCTCCTACCAATGTAACGGGAGCATCAGGCAGTTCCGGTAATTCTATCGCTCAAACCTTGAATTCATCTTCCGGTGGAAATGTTGTTTACACCATCACTCCTTCAGCAAACGGTTGTACAGGTTCTCCTGTGAACGTAACAGTAGATGTTGCTCCAAATCCAACTCCAACCATTACGGGTGCTTCCACTTATTGTGCAGGAAACTCTGCTAATATAAGTGCTCCGGCCGGGTTTAGCTCATACAACTGGTCAAATGGCGCCAATACACAAAACACCTCTGTAACTGATGCAGACAACCCAATTACCGTTACAGTAACAGACGCAAACGGATGTACCGGCACATCTGCAACCTTTACAGTTACAGAACAGGCCCAGATAAATTATGCTGAAACGATAGAGATATGTCAAGGTCAAAGTGCCGTCATACATGGAAATACCGAAACAGTAGCAGGAATGTATCAGCAAACCTTCACTACTTCGGGATGCGATAGCGTTGCATCAATAACTTTAGTGGTTAACTCCTTACCAAACGTTACTGCTTCAGCCACAAACAACCCGATTTGTGCAAACGGATCTACAACAGTTTCCGCATCAGGGGCTTCTTCTTATACATGGGATAACTCTCTTGGATCAGGCAGCAGTCACTCTGTTTCACCGGCCTCAAATACAACATACACTGTAACCGGTACAGATGCAAACGGTTGTCAAAATACTGACCAGATAACAATTACAGTAAATCCTCTGCCAACGGTAAATGCCGGGACTGATATTACTGTATGTGAAAACAATACTGTAACCTTACAGGGTTCTGGTACAGCGACAAGCTATAGCTGGGACAACGGTGTTTCAGACGGGGTAGCATTCACCCCTTCTCTGGGAACAACAACCTATACGGTAACCGGAACAGATGCCAATGGTTGTCAAAATACCGATCAGATCGACGTTACGGTACAGACGTCACCTACAGTTGATGCAGGAAATGACACAACTTTGTGTGAAAACGCCAGCCTTACCCTTACAGGTTCAGGAAATGCCGTTACATACAGTTGGGACAACGGAGTAACTGATGGAACTTCTTTTATTCCTCCGGTGGGAACAACTGTTTACACAGTAACTGGTTCAAGCGGGCCGGGATGTCAAGCTACCGATCAGATTTCTGTAACCGTAAATCCCGCACCAACCGTCGATGCAGGGACAGATCAGAATATTTGTCTCGGAGATGAAATTACTTTGACCGGGTCGGGAAATGCCGATATTTACAACTGGGACAACGGTGTTTCAAACGGAACTCCTTTTACACCAGGATTGGGAATAGTGACTTATACCGTTACTGGTGAAAATAGCACAACGGGCTGTACTTCAACCGATCAGGTGACGATTACTGTTAATCCCCTACCTACGGTAGACGCCGGAGCGGATCTTGATATTTGTGAAGGAGAAGCAGTAACCCTTACCGGGAGTGGAACTGCAACGAATTATACTTGGGATAATGGAGTAATCGATGGGCAGGCATTCACCCCCGGAGTAGGATCTACGGTCTATACTGTAACCGGGACGGATGCAAACGGATGTGAAAATACGGCAACTGTAACTGTGAACGTAACCCCACAACCGACAGCATCATTCACCGCCTTGCCTACGTCGGGACAAGCCCCTTTGAATGTTGATTTCACAAATAATTCTTCCGGTGGTAATTCTTACGTTTGGGATTTCGGAAACGGTGAAACGGCATCATCCGTGAGTCCTACAAACCAAAATAACGTATATACAAGCCCGGGCGTTTATGAGGTAACTCTCATGGTCACAAACGGTAATTGTTCTGATATTTCAACTCTCAACATTGTGGTAGAGAATCTTCCGCTCAGTTATACAATTCCAAATATAATTACCCCGAACGGAGACGAATCGAACGATGTTTTACAGATGAACATTGTCAATGCTAAATCAGTATACATTGAAGTGTTTAACAGGTGGGGTAACCTCGTGGGTGTGGTTGACTCTTTAGATCCTTCCAAAGGCTGGGACGGAACAGATCACAAATCCGGAGAACCTGTGACTGAGGGCGTTTATTTTTACACCTACAAGATTGTGGGATTAAATGATGAAGAATTTGAAGGGCATCAGTTCCTTCACCTTGAGAGATAATAAAATTAAAACAGTGTTTCCATGGCTCCCTCTTTAAGAGAGGCCGGAGAAATGGAACACTGTTTTATCTTTAATTTTTCCATTATCCATTTTGTTTTCAACGCCGCAACATGAATCATCGGTACTCTGAATTCGGGGATTCTGTTGTTTTCTTTCCGTTGATCAGTTGAAGAAAAAATGAGATAATCTAAGGCTTGGTGCAATTCCTTAAAAGGAATTTTCAAGCTCCTGGTCGTGCTTGCTTCATTGCCGGTAACCATTTCGTAGAATGTTTCAAAACTTCCTGAAGCTCCAATGAGTTCGGTGGCCTGTTTGTCCTTAAAATAGTCCTGAGAAACCCTATCAAAAAAGGTCGTAATAACGGTAATGTCCTCGTCGCTTAAAGGGTCAGTCAGATCGTACTGCTGTATCACACGAGATACCCCAATATCAAAACTTCCCTGACCAGTAATTCCCTTCTGGTCGACAAAAATGAACTCTGTACTCCCTCCGCCAATATCCATAATGCAGGAAGGAGCGCTGAATTTATGCACAGACCTTACGCCCTCAAAAATCAAGCGGGCTTCTTCCATTCCACTGATTACCTGAATATCAATCCCGAATAACTCTTTCGCTTTCTCAACAAATTCAGGGGTATTTCTGGCGTCTCGCAAAGCAGACGTGCCAAAGGCGGCGATTTTCTCAACCTTAAACTTTCGGCACGTATTAAGAAAGTCTTCCAGAGCCAAGAATGCCCTGTGCTCAGCATCGGGGCTAATTATTTTCTCATTGATTCCTCCCATACCCAAATTTACCGGGTGCTTATACGACGTCAGGGTTTTTCGTAATCCTGAAACGTTCTTTTCAAAAACAATTAGATTAAAGGTGTTTGTACCGAGATCGATTATGGCTCCTCTCATTATGACTTCTTTACCCATTTTAGCAATAAACCCAGCTTTAACCGATGTCCAAAGCGAAGGATGCCGTTATGAAAAATTCTTCCGGCCATGTACAGGGTAATAAACCCTGAAACAAAAAGAATAAAAAGTGCTAAATAAAGTCGCCAGGATTCTCCGACCTCAAATCCATTGGCCAGTTCTATCATCATTATTACAGGAGAAGTAAAAGGCAGAAAACCGAAAAAAGCAGTCAGTGAACTGTCAGGGTAAACTATAGCAAAATACCCGGCAACCAGGGAAAAAAGCAACAATAGGTTTAATGGGATAATAAACTGCTGCCCATCGGACTCTGACCCCATAGAAGATCCTACTGCTGCGAATAAGGCTCCGTAAAACAAATATCCCCCAAAGAAAAAGAGTAAAAAAAAGACCACCATATTTCCAAAACGAATCTGTTCGAAAATTAAAGAAACAAAAGGACTATGGCCGGAAGTAAGGTTTGCTCCCGGATTGTTAAGTTGTTCTGCCACAATCTCAGGAGAAAACATGTCAGGAAACATAAACATTCTGAACAGAATCAAACCTGTCGAAAGCAATATTATCCAACTCAAAACCTGAATAACTGCCGAAATGCCAATTCCCAGTATTTTGCCCGAGAGCAGTGAATTGCTTGACACGGAAGCCAACATTATTTCAACAATCCGGTTTGATTTCTCTCTGGACACGCTCCTCAAAATAGTCATTCCAAAAAGCAACAAAAACAAAACGATAAAGGCTCCGAAAGTAAAACCAACCCATGCCGCCTTTTCCGAGTATTCATTTCTTGGATCATAAGTGTCGCGGAGAGAGAAAGATAGCGGCTGTTTGATTTCTCTAAATTTTGAAACCGAAAGACCTGTAAATTCTTCAACCATAACCTCTTCTAATCTGCGTTCCACATGATAAACAAGCCTTCGTTGTATTGCTTCAGAAGGCTTTTCACGATAAAAGATAATTACATGTTTATTCGACACGACTTTTTCGTTGATCCAGACTGCCAGATCAAATTTGCTGAACGTTTGATTATTCGCAAATTCATCGTAATCCACAAAATCATTAATAAAATGAAAATCCAAATAGGGGTCTTTTTTCGGGCTCAATTTTCCTTCAAAAAGATTTGTTTCATCCATTAGAAGCACTTCCCAATTCTGCTTTTCTTTACTGTCGTAGGAAAGGAAGATATAAATTAAACCCAGAACAATAAGAGGCCCTATAATAAGTACACCTAGGAAGGACCGGCTTGTAATCCTGTCCCGTATCTCGCGCTTAGCTATAAGCCAGGTTTTATTCATTTTTCGGATTTAAGGTTTTATTTACTTCTTCAAGAAAGATGTCTTCCATCCCTGGTAAAACTTCCTCCACGGCTGTGATTTTGACCTGATGCATAACTGCGTTTAACAGGTCGTTTATTTCGTTATCGCGACGCATTTTCAAATAAACAGTAAAGTGTTCATCGGAATGTGTCTGTTTATCCACGATCTCATAACCCGCCCATAGTGCAGTTGCAAAGGCTATCATGTTTCCGTGAAATGAAATTGCGTACAGGCCTTTTTTATATGTATCTCGGAGTTCCCTCACCTTCCCTTCCAAAATTTTTTCACCGTTATTAATTAAAACAACGCTGTCGCATATTTCCTCCACACTTCTCATACTGTGCGTGGAAAGTATAACAGTTTTCCCTTTCTCCCGAAAAGTTTTAATCTCATTTCTTATCAATCCGATGTTTAGGGGATCAAAACCGCTGAAAGGTTCGTCGAGAATTATTAAGTCCGGGTCATGAATAATAGCACATATAAACTGAATTTTCTGGGCCATCCCTTTCGATAATTCCTCAATACGCTTTTTTTTCCACCCTGAAATTTCAAACTTTTCGAGCCAGAAATTCATTTGTTCTTTGGCTTCATTCAGCTTAAGACCTCTTAATCTGGCTAAAAAAATAATTTGCCCTTCCACCGTCATCGAACGATATAGTCCTCTCTCCTCCGGAAGATAACCGATGTTCTTTAGGCCCTCCTGCTGAATTAATTTACCCCGAAAGGTAACATATCCTTTATCGGCAGGAATAATTCTGTTAATCACCCTTATGAGGGTTGTCTTACCGGCCCCGTTAGGTCCTAATAATCCGAGAATTTCTCCTTCCTTAACTTTGAAGCTCACATCGGAAAGGGCTTTTTTCCGAAAAAAGGATTTTGATATTCCGTCTATTTCCAGCATCGTGATTTATTAAGGATAAAGATAATAATCTGAGTGAATCCTTAAACATATATTTTTTGATCCTGATAATTATAGGTTTAGAAACATGGCCGGAAATTCCTCTTTTTAAAGCTTCACGAGTTTTGCAGATCGTTTTTCTCCGTTCGAAAGATAAATGATAGAATAAACGCCACTTCTCCAGTCGGTCGTATTTACCACAAAACTATTTAATCCCCCCTCCAGCGTTTTTTCTTCGAAGAAATCGTAGACTAACTTTCCGTAAGCATCGTAAATTTTTAAAGAACCTGTTTCTTCCGATGGAATAATGAGGCTAACGGTCAATTCATCGTTTACGGGATTCGGATAAGGCATAATAATGATTCCTGACTCTCCGGATATCATGGAACATATTGAATTATTATTCAGGTTCTCATCTGAAAATTCGGCGGGACTTTCAATCTCTCCGTCAACACAAACATATTTACTACCACTGTGTACACTTGAAGAAACTGAAGAACTGAAAACATAAATCTCTTCCTCTCCCGCCTGAAGCTCTCCGTTCCAGGTTTCTTTAATAACATTGTTTCCGGGGATTCTAAGAAAGAGATCTACTGAATTTATCGGTGTACTGCCGCGATTCTTGAGTTTAACCCCCACAACATAGAACCCGTTCTGAGTTTGTATAAATAGTTGTTCAAGGGCGAGGTCTGTTTTCCTTTCCAGCACTTCAAGTGTCATGCTAACCGTATCGGTGCATCCTGCAGCATTGGATGTTTGAAGAAACACGTTGACAGAATTACCTATAGCAGACTGAGGGAAGATAAAGGTAGGGTTTTCATCCGTGGAGGAACCGTAAGTACCGAATGTCCATGAATGGTTGTCTCCACCCACACTTAAATTGATGAATTCAGTAGGATATTCGGCCAAAAATGCATTCGGCTGTATTTCAAAATCTGCTGAAAGGAAATCGTTTAGGGTGACTGTGAAATTTTCGGATGAAGTACAGCCAAAAGCTGATGAAACAACTTGTTCAATGGTATGCGTTCCGATCTCGGAAAACAACTGATATACGTTGAATCCGTTTAAGGAAGGACCATCGTTGAATGACCAGTTTACATCCGCTACACTCCCGTTGGGAACCGAAGATTCATCGGTAAATTCTATAGGTATTCCTGCACATAAGTCTCCGTAAGATGCATCAACAATGGGGTAAGCGTGTATTTTTAACGGCTTGGTAAGGTTGGCTGTACAGCCGTTGTTTGAACTTGCACTCAAGGAAACAGAATAATTTCCGGGGGTGTTATAAAGTCTTTGAGGGTTTGTCTGATTTGAAAAACCTCCGTCTCCAAAAGACCAGTTATATCCAGTTATTATCCCCGGAGGCGCAATTGAAGTTTGGTTTTCGAACTCGACAACATCACCTGCGCATATTTCATCGAAGGTAAATTCTATTTCCGGGGAAGGTTTGATTACGATGGGTTGAATAACAGTATCATAGCAGCCGTTGATGTCCTCACCGATTAAGGTTATGTAATAGCTTCCCGCATCATTAAATACATGGGTTGTATTCTGACCCACAGCCTGATTGTTAACTCCACTTGAAGGATCACCAAAATTCCAGTCCCATGAATTTATTATTGTAGGGGTTAACTGGCTTCCATTAAACTGGATCAAAGAAGATTGACAGTCATTAATATTGGAAAAAGAGAGTTCGGGTTGCTGATGGACCTGAATAGAAATCTCTTCGTTTTTAAAACAACCCACAGAGGTTTGAACAGTTAAGGAAAGGGTATAATTGCCGGGCGATACATAAACATACGACCCGCTGTCGAGTGGTGAAGAATCACCTGTATCGAAACTCCACTGCCATGTGTCAATGGTTGACCCGTCTGTTGTCACAGCTTCGGCGTCATAAATAAAAGGGTGATTCTGACAGGCTTCATTGTCTGAAAGAATATTTACAACCGGTGCATCACCTATAATTGTGATTTCAATTGTGTCGGAAGCCTCACAGCCATTGCTATTAATTACATCCAGATAATACGTTCCAGAAACATTCATGGGTATAACCGAATCCGTTGAACCTGTACTCCAAAGATAATCCTCTACCAGGCTGTCTCCTGAAATAAGTCCCAACTCATTTCCTGTACATAGGTTTTTATCCGGTCCAAGATCTACTATAGTCTCGAAAGGATCTTCGTTAAATGTTAAAGTGTCTGACTGAAAAATACAACCATTGGTGTCTGTGATTTGGACGTGATAATTTCCGGGAGTATCAATAGATAAACTATCTGCGGTAGAGCCGTCGGACCAGAGGTAGTTGTAGTTTGGTCCCAGGTTGGTGTACCAGGTTAGGGAATCTCCGGGGCAGAAAAGTTGGTTTTGGGGGTAATTAAGTTGAGGGAATTCCACTTCTATAGAATCTCTTGATGTAAATCCAAAAATGTCAACAACCTCTACCCAGTAAGTGCCTGATTCCGAAACCACCAGACTATCCGCTGTTGAGCCGTTCGACCAGAGGTAGGAAGAGTACCCAGAGCCTCCGTGCAGAACCTTTTGACAAAATCCATAAGCATTTATGTCAAAACCAAGGTCAAGCGTAGGAATATATTTATACCTTAAATATCCAATAGTATTGTCTCTGGAAGTGCTAGAAACATCATCAATGATGATAATTTCACTAATGGAGCCATTCAAATGCAAAATCTCACTATTATCCGGATTTGCGTTATAAGCTCCTATAAGGAATCGAAACGGTGAATCCATATTGAATGAGCTATTAATCGTGTTAGTAACAGGGGTGTTGTTGTTTACATAATAACTAATTTCCGCTGCAGACCTGTTCACATTGAAATTATACAAGGTATTCCCCGTAATAACGCCAGATTGAGAGACATTTCTTATTGTATTATCTTGATAAAGAACCGTTGAAAATCCCGCCAGATTTAACAAAGAATATCGACTTGGCTGACCATCCGCTATGGACTTCGCAATAAAGGCCTGATCATTACCTGATGCACTTCCAATTATATAAAAAGCCCGACTTTCCAGCTGAATATCTAATACGTCACCACCGTTCAAGAACTGTGATCCATTAAATTCAAGGTGGGGTAATCCGGAAAATCCATTTGGCTGATAAAAAGGTTGATTTACTCCGTTGCTTTGACTGAAGCTTAAACCACTTCCTGAATTCACGTCGGACCATGAAGAAATATTTCCAAATCCGTCCTGGGCAATGCCCACAGAAGGGTCTAACCATAATTCAATATTCGGATCAGCAGAAGGTTCAAAAATATTTAATCGGTAGCTTTGACTAAACTGTGTTCCATCGTCAACTCTCCAATAGTAAATCCCTGAAGCAAGGGGTGATGTTGTAGTAACCTGATTTGTAACACTTGTTTCTGTAACAATTATATTATTAAAAGAAGGGGCATCCGCTATTTGTAATGTATATGAAGCTGATCCGGTGGTGTTCCATTCAAAGCTGATATTCCCTGGAGCGCGGTACTCGTTGTTTTTTGGATTTACACCTGTAAATGACTGAGAAAACGCCGACTGACAGAATAATACCGTCAATAATATGAGTGATTTTAAATTCATCTTTACAAAGAAATAGAACCTCCTGTTTAATTTAAACGATTAAAGGTACATTTAAGTTGGTTTTAAACCAAAATCAGACACGCTGTTTTCTGAATTTAATAAATATTCACAAAATAAATGGATATGCTCCAGATATTAATTTTCTCACCATTCAAATCATAATCTTCATGCAGACAAGAACCTTATGCTAATTTTATCTAAATTAACATTCAAAAAGATAATTCCTTCTTTTTACTTAAAAACCGTAATTTTGAACCTACGATTAATTTAAGTATTTTTCACCAAACACGTGTATATAGCGAATATTCACTGAAAACATTTTCCATTGATACGGGCACGAATCAAGATACTCCATCATAATACCCATGAATGAAAATTTGCCGACACCATTGCTCAGTGTGGTGATGATAACATATCAGCATGAACGGTTTATAAAAGAAGCGATCCATGGAGTATTGGCACAAAAATCAGAGTTTTCAGTTGAATTAATCATTTCGGAAGACTTCTCACCGGACAATTCTGAGTCAATAATTCGAGAAATAATCGAAGATTATTCCGGGCCAGTTCAAATAAGGTATATAAGAAACCCTAGTAATTTAGGCATGATGCCCAATTTTATAAGCGCCCTAAATAAGGCAAAGGGGACCTACATCGCTCTCTGTGAGGGGGACGACTATTGGACCGATGAGGAAAAGTTAAAAATCCAGGTAGAATATCTTGAAAAGAATCAAAACTGTGCCTTTTGTTTTCATCCAGCTTACGAGTTACATGACGGATTGTTCACTATTGATCAGCTAAACCCAGGCAAGACTGAAGATTTTCACCTCGAAGATATCCTTCTGCGCAATTATGCTCACACTTCTTCAATTGTATTAAGAAAATCAGCGCTCTTTCCTTTGCCTGATTTTTTTTCTTCCTCTATGCCGGGAGATCATACTTTGCAATGTCTTTTATTAAAAAATGGTGCATACGCTCATTTTATTGATAAAACCATGTCTGTATACCGATTACATTCAGCAGGAGTTTGGAGTTCAGATGCAGGAAAAAAATTCAGGTATGAACAGGCCTTAACACGTATTCAACTAAATAATTACCTGCAGATCAAACACAAAAAGTACATAAACTCAGCTTTTTACATGTTGGCTGATCTGGTCGCAATGAACGGTTATGGAAAACCTACTTATCAGAAATATCGAGCGCTAATAAGAAATCAATACGGAATTAGGCGGTTTTTATCCTTTAATTACATTTTTTATCCGTTGGTTTACAGTTTTTTTCGTAAAAAGATTCGAAGGTGAAAGATGTATCGATCGTCATAATTAATTATAATACATTCCGTCTTACTTGTGACTGTATTAAATCGATATTAAAACAACAGGTTGCTGTTGATTATGAGATCATACTTGTCGATAATGCCTCAACAGAACAAGATCCGGATAAATTCACGGAATTATTTCCCTCGGTCAAGCTCATAAAGAGCGACAAAAATTTAGGTTTTTCAAAAGGCAACAATCTCGGAATAAAATATGCCTCGGGTCATACAATACTTCTTCTCAACAGTGACACTGAATTAGTGAGCGACTCTATAACTCTTGGTTTTGAGACCCTGAACCGGAATCAGAAAATAGGGGTCGTTACCGGGCAGCTGGTTTCTCCTGATGGAAGTATACAAAACAATTGTCAGTCATTCCCTTCATTGACAAAAAAATTGGTTGAAAATTTTCGTTTGCAAAAAATTATGCCCGTTGCTTTAAAATCTCGGTATTTAAAAGGGCATTATTTCGATTATTCGACGCCCGGAAAACCTGATTGGGTTTGGGGAACTTTCTTTATGTTCAGAAAAGACTTACTCAGTACGTTTGAAAATAATAAACTCCCAGAAACATATTTCATGTATCTTGAAGATATGGAATGGTGTTATGAAATAAGAAAGAAAGGATTCGATATCGTTTATATTCCGGAAATAAGGGTTCTTCATCACCTGGGAGGGAGTGGAGCCAATGCAAAGCGCCTAATCCGTGAGAATTTTAATGATTTCCTGAATAGAAACTATCTTTGGCCCAAGTCAGCTCTTCTTAAAAATCGCGATCAGAAAAATTTAAATGATGAATGATTCTCATCCTGAATTAAGCATAATAATGCCCACTTTCGAGCGAGGCGAGGTGTTTGAATTATCGAAAAAACATCTGATCGGTGCTATTGAAGGAAAAAATTATGAATTCATAATTGTCAATGATTCGAAAAGAGAAAAATTAACGACATCACTGTCGGATTCAGATCGGGTGAAAATTTATAATAATCCGGGACAAGGCGTTGCTTCCGCAAGGAATTATGGCGCAAAATTGGCTGGAAGCCCTTTTTTACTTTTCGTGGATGATGATATGATTATATCTCCTGAAAATCTTGAAAAACTTATGAATCTGGTTGCTAAAATCGATGTTAGTCGCGTTTGCATTAATGTCGACTGGGAATATCCAGCTGAGCTTATTGATAAAATTAAAAAAACACAATTCGGACGATTTCTTATTCATTACGGTTTTACTGATCTCAAAGGGTGGAATGGGGTCTCAAAATGGGGTCATTCTGAACCATTCGTTCAAGCGGGTCTTACGAGTCAATTTTTTTTTATTACAAGGGAAAACTTCAATAATATTGGAGGTTATGATGAAGGTTTTCCTCATGCAGGTTTTGAGGATGAAGAATTTTCCTTCAGGCTTACTCAAAAACTGAAAGTTCTGTTGGATCCAACGAATACAGTTAGGCATAACGAAGCCGACCGAATGTCAGTTCAAAGCTGGATGGCTCGAAAAAAGCGGGGTGGATTAACGCGGAAAATTGCAGTATTAAAAGGCCGAAAAAATCTTGAGATAAAATATTCCGTTCTCAAAAAAGTCTTCTATACCATTTCATCTAAAATTTTTCCGGTTTATTATGGACTCCTCAAATTAATCCCAAACCATAAATATGCGGATAAACTTTATTTTCAATTGATCAAAATTATGCTTGGTACAGCCATTTATGAAGGGTATAATTCTGTCAACGAATTGAAAAACCCAGAAAAAAAATCTTGATGACAAAAATCGTTTATATTGTTTCTCACATTGATAAAGCCAATGAATTTGAGTGGCTCATTGATCGAATCGATCGTCGTCGATTCGAAATTAGCTTTATTTCCATCCATGAAAAAGATTCAACTTCACTGGCTTCCTATTGTGAAAAAAAATCGGTTCCTTTTTATCACGTCCGTTATTTGAACAAAAAATCCCTGTTTTCGGCCATTTTAAAAACATTCCGCATTCTGAAAAAAATTCAACCCGACGCAGTACATGCACACCTTTTTGAAGGTGGTTTTATCGGGATTACAGCAGCATGGCTGGCAAGAATTAGACACCGTTTATATACTCGTCATTACTCCAATTACCACCACAAATACTTTCCTAACGGACTGAAATATGACCGATGGATAAATAAACGGTCTACAAAGATTGTTTCAATCAGCAAAGTAGTGTCTTCCATTTTGGTTAATAAAGAAAATGTTCCTGAAGAAAAAATCGTTCTTATCCATCATGGTTTTCCGGTGGAGCTTTTCGGAGATGTCGCTCCGGAGCGTACAGCATCTGTTCGGGAAAGGCATGGGATTCCTGAGAACAAAGTGATTATCGGCGTAATTGCCCGCTATACTTACTGGAAAGGGGTCCAAGACATCATTCCCGCATTTCAAAAAATTAACGCTGAAAATCCGAATACTCATTTGGTTTTAGCAAATGCAAACGGCGATTACTCAAAGGAAATTAAACATATACTGAGTAATCTGCCGGAAAAAAGTTATACGGAGATCACATTTGAACCGGATAATGCAGCTCTTTTTAAATGCTTCGATATTTTTGTTCATACGCCGGTTGATAAAGAGTCGGAGGCCTTTGGTCAGATATATATTGAAGCGCTTTTATCAGGACTTCCGTGTGTTTTTACTCTCTCCGGTGTGGCTAATGAAATCATCATAAATGGTGAAAATGCAATGGTGGTAGATTATGAGAATTCTCAGGAGATCTGTCAAGCAATCTGTAATCTTCTAGAAAGTTCTGAACGCAAAAAACAACTTGCAGTAGAAGGAAAGAAAGTTGCCTCAAGCTTTACCATTTCGAAAAAAATTCTCGAACTTGAGAAGCTATATTCCGAATTATAAAAAATCCCGATTTCATGTTAAAAATACGTTTATTACAAAATTCTTGAGCAAATGAAACAACATTCGGAATGTCTGGTGTGTCAAAGTTCACGGTTAAAACCTTTGCCGAGATATAGCAAAACGTTTCTTGTTAAATGTCTTGCTTGTGGTTTTGTTTTTTCAAAAAAAATACCTGACACAGAAGAACTTGAAAAGCATTACTCCGGATACCACAGAAATGATTATTTATCGCCGATTACCGTGAAGCGATATCACGAGATTTTAGATAAGATGGAGGTTTTCAGGAAAACGAACCGGATTATTGATGTGGGATGTGGAATCGGTTATTTTTTGGATGAAGCGAAAAAAAGGGGATGGGAAGTTTATGGAACGGAATATACCCAAGAAGCAGTAGATATTTGTGAACAGAAAGGTATTCTTATGCATAAAGGTCCTTTAAACACTGCCAACTATTCGCCCGAGTCGTTTGACATCATAACTTCTTTTGAAGTTATTGAGCACATTAATAATCCTTTGGAGGAGGTGATTCGTTTCAAGGAAATGCTGCGCCCAGGAGGGCTTGTATATATCACTACTCCCAACTTTGATTCTTTACTAAGGTATAGACTCAAAGAAAAATATAATGTCATAACCTATCCGGAACATTTGAGTTATTATACCCCTAAGACCATTAAACGGCTATTTAAAAATAACGGTTTTAAAACCCAAGAGATTCAGACAACCGGCATCAGTCTCACCAGACTACGAACCAGCTTAGGTACGACCGATGAGGGCTTTGTAGCTGAAACATCCTCGGATGAACGTCTACGAAGTCTGACTGAAGCCAAATGGTATTTACGCCTTGGAAAATCAACGGCGAATAGTTTGCTTACTTTTTTCGGAGTCGGAGACAGTTTAAAAGCCTGGTTTATTAAGAAATAATCAGGCTGGAGGTGTCTCGTATGATTTCGGCAATAAAGTTCTTTATCTTTGCTTTTAGGTGATATTATTATATCCTTTGACAATTTATACATTCTGATGAAAGAAATTCCGAGATTCAGCGTTGTTATTCCTTGTTTTAATGCTGAAAAATATATTGAACAAACAATAAATTCTGCACTCAATAATTCTCTAAAAAATGTTGAGTTGATAGTCGTCAATGATGGTTCTTCCGATTCGAGTAGAAGAATTGTTGAAAACATCAAAGATGAACGTTTACAGATCATTAACACAGAGAACCGGGGTGTTTCGGCTGCAAGAAATACAGGGCTTCAAAAGTCCACCGGAGATTTTGTGCTTTTTTTAGACTCGGATGATCTCATCTCCGAAAATTATTTTGAAAGCGCATCTCAAAAATTTCAAAGTAATGCCATTGACTTTTGCACCTTCCCCATTCTGCGAATAGATGAGAATAACAGGCCTCTTGATAATGAACCTCTGTTTAGAGGGACATACTCCAATATGGCTGAAGAAATTGCTTTGTTTTATTCGAACATAAGCGCTTGTCCTTCAGCATATATCTATCGCCGGCAGTCCTTAATAACTCATGGAATCTCGTTCAACGAGGTGCTTAAAAGTCCCGAGGACAGGTTTTTCCTCCTTCAGGCGGCACCCTGTCTGAAAGGATGTCTGGTAACGGAAGGATTACTGAAATACAGGGTTACTGAAAAAAGCTTATCAAACAATAAAAACCCTGCACTTATCGGCATGCAAGAAACATTTTTTCTTGAGGTAAACAGACATGATCTCATTAAGGATCGTCGTCTAAAAAAAGGTTTCAACAGAAAGTTAGCCTATCAGCTTCTCATTGATTTCTTTAGATTGCGCGTTTATAGAAAAAGTGCAAAGTATCTGATAATATACTTAATTCCCTCATTAGCTAATAAGGCAAGGCCGAATATGGGTGGTAATAATTAGGCTTGATTTGTCTTTTTTTCCCCATCTTTGCACCTCAAAATTTGGATATTATGGATTTTTGGATAAAAGCGGCTCAGCTCATTCTTTCTTTGGCGATTCTGATCACTCTGCATGAGTTTGGTCATTATCTCGCTGCACGCGCCTTTAAAATTCGGGTGGAAAAGTTTTATCTGTTCTTCGACCCCTGGTTTTCATTGTTGAAAAAGAAGATTGGAGATACCGAATGGGGGATCGGCTGGCTGCCTTTGGGTGGTTATGTAAAAATCGCCGGAATGGTGGATGAATCCATGGATAAAAAACAACTGGCTGAACCACCCAAAGAGGACGAGTTCCGCTCTAAACCCGCATGGCAGCGATTTATCGTGATGATTGCGGGGGTTACTGTAAATGTAATACTTGGATTCTTTTTGTACATACTCATCACGGCTGCTTGGGGTGACTCTCGTCTGACCAATGATTCCCTTAAATATGGCTTAGCCATTAATGAAGAAATACGAGAACTCAATCTCGGAATCCAAGATGGAGATAAAATTATTTCTATTGGCGGAGAACCTGTAGAGAATGTCAACCTCCTAAACATTCAAGTTTTTCTTCGTGATTACCGCTCTTTAACTGTTGAGAAACCTTCGGGTGAAACCAAAGAGATAAATCTTCCGGCAGACATCGATGACTATATGTGGGAAAACGATGCCGTAATGGCCTTTAATCCCCGGATTCCAACGGTCGTTGACACCGTAATGCGTGATCGGGATGTTTATGAAAAAGGTCTGCGAAAAGGAGATAGTATTGTTAGCATTAATGGCACAGAAACACCTTATTTTCACAGAGTGCAGGAACAACTAAATAAATTGGAAGGTGATTCTTCCCTGGTTTCAGTTGGATATTATAGAAACGGTGAACATAAAACACTGGAAGCATGGGCCAGAAAAGATTCGAAAACAAAAACTTATACGCTTGGTTTCGGAAATAAAGTGCCTGAATTCCTGCAGTCAACTCATGTTGATTACAGCTTTGGAGAAGCTATTTCACGTGGAATAGAAAAAGCCGGATGGACCATGCACGATTATGCTGCGCAGCTTCCGCTTATATTTACTTCAAAAGGAGCTCAGAACGTAGGTGGATTCGGAGCTATTGGAAACCTTTTTCCCTCCTCCTGGGACTGGCAGGTATTCTGGTTGAATACGGCATTTATTTCCCTTGTATTAGCTATCATGAATATTTTACCTATTCCAGCTCTGGACGGTGGACATATCGTATTCCTTATTTATGAAATGATAACCGGCAAAGAAGCCCCACAAAAAGTGTTGGAGTATGCTCAATTAGTAGGGTTTATTATAATAATCGGGTTATTTCTTTACGCTAACGGAAACGACGTTTACAGGTATTTCTTCGAATAACCGCTCATAATTCATAGTTGGTACTGATACTTTAAAATAACTTTCCGTGTATTTCATCACCTGAAATCAAGGAATGTTTTATACTTTTAGTGGAACTTTATATTATATGATTCCAATGAAATATTTTTCTCTCATTTTTGCAGTGGTATTCTTAAGTCATACCCTGGTTTCTCAGACCGAATTATCCCTAAATTACAAGGTTGAAATGAGTTCGGATGATCCCGAAATGGAGGCACAGCTCAGTATGTTCCAAAATTCCTCGCTTCAGTTGTATATCAAGGACCAAATGTCCCGGCAGGAGTTTTCTTTTGGAGGAATGATTAAAACTACAGTGATTATGAATTCAGAAACACAGGAGGGTCTTTCATTAATCGACGGAATGATGGGAAATTATGCCGCCAAAATAAGTCCTGATAAAGAAGACACTATCTCTGAAAATGATTCGGCCGTCGATTTTGAAATTGAGCTGGTCGATGAAACCAAAAAGATCCTTGGCTATACATGTAAAAAAGCCATCGTCTACGATCAGGATGGAAATGAATCTGTTTACTGGTATACCGAAGAAATTGCTCCACCAAAAGAGGGCGGAAAATACATGAATGAAAAAGTACCCGGAATGCCTATTGAGTTTACCGTTAATCAACAGGGTATCACCATGACCTTCACAGCCACGAAGTTTGAAAAAAAGGTGGATAAACCCAAAGAAAAATTTTCCATGAAGGTTCCTGAAGGATATACCGAAAAACCGCTTGAGGAAATTCAAGGCATGATGGGCGGTTCTTAATCTTAAAATATCAAACAATGAAAATAATATTATCATTATCAATTATTATACTGTCTCTATCTTCTAGCTGGAGTCAGAAAACGAAAGGAAGGGTCTCTTATGACGTTTTTGTTTCTACCGACGATCCGCAGGCAGCGGCCTATGTTGAAAATATGCAGGGCAGTATACTGGAACTCTATTTCGGAGAAAACAGCGTAAAAACTGAAATGTTCCTCGGGGAATTTATGACAACGACTAATATTTCACGATCAGACAATGACACTTCATTGACCTTGCTCGACGGTCCTATGGGTAAAATAGCCATGAAAATGACTCTGGATGATTTGGATGATGAACAGAGGTTGGCATATACCGAGAGAAAAGTAGAGTTGGTGGATGAAACAAAAGAAATTATGGGCTACGTCTGCAAAAAAGCAGTGGTTACCGGTGCTGATGATAAAGAGGCTATAGTGTGGTATACGACTGAATTAGTGCCTGAATTTCGCGGCGGAATGTATCTGTATGAAGAAATCCCGGGAGTTCCTTTGGAAATGACTTCTTCCTGGGGGAATATGGACATGAAAATGGTTGCTTTTGAATATTCCAAGAAGCTTAAAAAACCTGAGGAACTGTTTAGTTTAGAAATTCCTAAGGGATATATTCTTAGAACAGCTGAAGAAATGCGGCAAATGCGCAGGGGAGGAGGAAAATAAAACCCCTTTTTACCTTAAGTCTTCCAACCAAAAATTTTCTTCTTTTGTGATGAATAGTAGCGACTATCTTACTCTGGCAATCATTGTCGCTCTTTTTACTTTGTTTTTCGGGGCAGGTTGTAGTAATTCCGTTTCTACCTTCGATGCCTATCTGAAAAAAAAGTATCAACGCAAAGGATTTTCCTCCGATACACTTGAAACACGCGGATTCAACGTTCATTACTGGGATAATCATAAAGAAGATGCTCCGACACTTCTGTTTGTTCACGGTTTCGGAGGCGATGGGAAAGTAAGTTGGTTTAAACAAGCTTTTGACCTCCATAAGGATTATCGTATAGTCATTCCCGACTTGTTGTGGTTCGGCAAAAGTAAGTCAGAGAAAGAACCGTCGCTGGCTAGTCAAATAAAAGCACTTTCCTTGCTAATCGATTCCTTGAATTTAGAAAAGGTTCATTTGGTAGGGATCTCTTACGGTGGCTTTGTTTCTCTTGGACTCGCTCAGCGTCATCCTGAAAAGTTCAATTCTCTAACAATAGTAGACTCTCCCGGTACCACCGTATCCGACCAAGACATGGAAGAGTTCTGTCGTTCTGTTGGAGCAGAGAGCATAAAAGATGCCTTCATTCCTGAGAACAAAGAAGAAGTGAAGCGCTTATTAAATTTCTCTTTTTATAATCCACCTGCACTTCCGGGTTTTGTCCGAAAACAAACCCTTGGTTCATATTTTAGCCGACATCCCGAAAAACAGGCTCAACTTTTGGACGAATTGCCTGAAAACAGAAACACAATGGACAACACTGTTTCAATTCCTACGCTCATACTTTGGGGTAAAGAGGATAAAGTCTTCGATGTTCAACTCGCTAAGAAACTTCAGGAGCAATTAAATGCCAAATTAATAGTTATTGAAAAGGCAGGACATGCCTTGCCGGGCGAGAAGCCCAAAGCGTTCAACCAACACCTTGATTCATTTGTTCGATCCATCAATTGATTAACAGTACAATAAATATCAATCTTTTTGAGGCTGAATAAAAACTTCGAACATTGTTTATTTAAATAAAATACCTATATTTGCAACCCCGAAAGGGTAAAACGGATAAGCAATTATCCAAAACAACACAGTGCGGGGTGGAGCAGTTGGTAGCTCGTCGGGCTCATAACCCGAAGGTCGCACGTTCGAGTCGTGTCCCCGCTACCTACAAAGGTAATCGTTTAAAGCGGTTACCTTTTTTTATACCATTTAACCTAACATTATGAATCAAGAGTTTCTTGTTTATGTGCTTTATTCACCCGATCACGATAAAATTTATATCGGTATGACTGCTTCAATTATTCAGCGGTTTCGATCTCATAACCAGCTCGCCCATAAAGGTTTTACTGTCAAGTTTCGACCATGGGTGGTGGTTCATACTGAATTCTTTGATAACAAAGCAAGTGCACTCAAAAGAGAAAAGTCTCTCAAAGGTGGTCAAGGACGAAGAGAAATCCGTGAAATTTTTAGGCATTAAGCCTATGTTAACGAAATGGTCGGTTAGGGCCTTTATCAGCCCGCGGCTGACGCACGTTCGAGTCGTG
>JAWVYS010000012.1:0-72484 GCA_033722555.1 Brumimicrobium sp. | reverse complement strand
CGTTGAGGGTAACTTTCTTCGGAATATTGCTGAATGTCTGAAGTTCTGTAATAGCCATCTCCATAAGAATCATATCCATTTTAGCGATCCTGTCGAGTTCCCAGTTCTGAGTTAAATCATCGATCAAAATCAAGTTGTCTTCTTTCATTTTTATAGTTTGCCTGAACAAATCGCGGACAAACTCCTTCTCGTCGTCATCCGGTTTATATAAAGGCAAAATAACATTTGGGCCTTCGGGAGTGAATGTTTTTAAGGTTTTAATCACCATGGCACATGCAAGGTCTATATCATCGAGCCAGTGAATGCTTTTTTCTTCATAGTAGTCATAAAGCGGCTGAAAATTGGCTATTTCCGTTTTAAACAACTCGATTAAAAACGCTTTATCCTCTTCGAATCCGGTCTGTTCATTATTCATGAATTCGAAATAAGTTTCAGATTCACGGATATGAAAGTACATTTTACGGAAAATTTCCTGTTCTGCAGCGCCAATCCAATTCACCTTGCGTTCTTCGGAAATTCTTCGCAGTTCATTGTGGTTTTCAAGAATTTCACTGATCGCATTATCGACAAACTTCCGATTTGGATTGAGGTCTTCATCGGTGGGGAGCATTTTCTTCTTATTCTCTTCTATTCGGTGCTCGCCTTTCGTTTTGAGCTCTGAAAACGTAAGTAAAAGAGAAATATAAAGATCATAGATTTTCTCAATGGCTCCAAAAAGTTCTTTTTCGGAACTCAGCAAATCCTTTCTATCACTTTGAAAAAAGGCATAAAGAGCCTGAAGTACTTTAATTCTAAGATGTCGTCTGTTTAGCATTTCTGATTATAGCGGTAATTTTACGTTACCTATTGCATTTATTCTTTCCTCCGCCATTTTGTTGGCGATGGCATACGTCGGAATATTTTCTTCCGATGAACGGTTAATAATCTTTTCTATAGTATCGTATATATCCGCAGCTTTCTGCATCGCCCATTCGGCTGACTTTCCTGCTACCTCCGCATAGCAGTTGATAACACCTCCTGCATTGATAGTAAAATCGGGTGCATAAATGATCTTCTTTTCAAGAACCTGTTCACCGTGGATTTTCTCATCAGAAAGCTGATTATTTGCTGCTCCGGCTATTATCGGACATTTAAGTCTGGAAAGGGTATTGTCATTGATTGTGGCCCCTAAAGCACAAGGAGCATAAATATCCATGTCAATATCATAGATCTCATCAAGTCCTACGACCTTTACACCGTAATCTTTTGAAACTCTTTGAAGTGTGTCATTATGAATATCGGAAACATATACATCAGCATTTTCCTTTACCAGGTGCTTAACAAGGTATTCACCCACATGTCCTACACCCTGCACAGCTATCTTTTTGCCTGCAAGGCTGTCATTACCAAAGTGTTTTTTCGCACAAGCTTTCATTCCCATATAGGTTCCGAAAGCAGTAACTGGCGAAGGATCCCCGCTTTTTCCCGGTAATCCGGCAACGTGATTGGTTTCCATATTCACCCAGGTCATATCCTGTGGCGTTATTCCTACGTCTTCTGCTGTGATATATTTTCCTGCAAGACTGTTCACGAATTTACCAAATCTGCGGAACAATGCTTCGGATTTCATTGAACGAGCATCACCGATTATTACGGCTTTTCCTCCACCGAGATTCAACCCTGAAATCGAATTTTTGTAGGTCATTCCTCTGGATAGTCTCAACACATCGTTCAACGCTTCGAGCTCATTGTTGTACATCCACATTCTCGTTCCACCCAGGGCAGGTCCTAAAATAGTATTATGAACCGCAATAATGGCTTTAAGTCCCGTAGCGTTATCATTACAGAATAATAACTGCTCATGATTGTACCGACTCATAGCGGCTATCACCGGATTATCCTTTAGATCAGCGGGTTTTATTTCTTTTGTTTCTATCATTGCAATAAGGTGTGTTTTTAAACAAACTTTAAAATCTTATAGCTACCTTTGTCTACCACAAAAATACCTCTGATTTGAGTGCAAAAATAGAAAATTAATAGATGAAGTCTTTAAGCTATCTCAACAAATATTTCATTAAATACAAATGGCAGCTTCTTCTCGGTGTCCTATTCATTGTTGGAACCAATTTCTTATACGTCAATATGCCCTTGATAGTCAAGGATGCAGTGAATCAGTTTAAATCGAATTTTGATCCTGAAAACTGGTTTAAAGTTGCTCTTACTTTGGGAGGCACCTATATCCTTCTTTCACTCGGAAAAGGGATTCTTCTCTTCTTTACACGCCAAACGATCATCAAAGTATCCCGACACATAGAATTCGATCTGAAAAATGAGATTTATCAGCAGTATCAGCGTCTGAATTATAATTTTTACAAACGCAACAATACGGGCGATCTCATGAACCGCATTTCTGAAGACGTATCCAAAGTGCGCATGTATTTAGGTCCGGGCGTAATGTATACCGTGAACCTTGCTGTGCTTTTCGCTTTTGTATTTTACTATATGTTGAGTATAAGTGTAGAACTCACATTATATACACTTGCCCCCCTTCCGGTAATGTCTTACCTTGTTTACAAGGTTTCAAGCAGGATGAATCGCCAAAGCGAACAGGTTCAGCGCCAACAGTCTTATATCTCAACAATCGTTCAGGAGTCTTTTTCAGGGATTACTGTTTTAAAAGTTTACAGTGGGGAAAGCAAGTATCAAGAAAAATTTGATCGCTCGGCTGACACCTATCTTGATAAGCAAATGGATCTCGTGAAGACCAATGCTTTTTTCATGCCAACGATCACCTTCCTGATCGGATTGAGTACCGTACTGATCATATATCTCGGTGGTTTATTATCCTACGAAGCTCAGAATGACATTTCGAACGGTGATATCGTAGCATTTATTTTTTACGTAAATATGCTGACATGGCCCTTTGCTAGTGTTGGCTGGGTAACATCTCTGGTGCAGAGAGCGGCTGCGAGTCAGGAGCGTATAAATGAATTCCTGAACGAAGAGCCTGAAATTAAAAATCAGGTAGAAGCACCGTTGGAATTTAAAGGTGAAATTGTTTTCGAAAATGTTTCCTATACGTTCCCCTCTTCCGGGATTCAGGCGGTCAAGAATCTCTCTTTCAAAATAAAAAAGGGAGAAACACTGGCAATTGTTGGTAGAACAGGATCCGGGAAGAGCACGATTATTAATTTGCTAATGCGCCAGTTTGATCCGGTTGAAGGCAAGATTCTGATTGATGGGGTTCCTCTTCCGGAAATTAACGTAGAAGCTTTCAGAAAGCAGTCAGGGGTTGTACCACAAGAAGTATTTTTGTTTTCTGATACCATCCGGAATAACGTTAAATTCGGTCTATCATCGGATCAAGATGCGGATGATGAACAGGTTATTGAGGTGCTGAAAACAGCCCACGTTTGGCACAATATCAAGGATTTCAAAAAAGGACTTGACACATCCCTCGGAGAGCGCGGTGTTAATCTCAGCGGAGGCCAGAAACAAAGAATAAGTATAGCTCGTGCACTCATCCGGGATCCTAAACTGCTTATTTTCGACGACTGCCTTTCCGCCGTTGATACAGAAACCGAAGAAATTATTCTCGATAATCTTAAAAAAAGAATAGAACAAAATACTACGCTGATTGTAAGTCATAGAGTGTCTTCTATACGAAATGCAGACCGGATTCTTGTTCTAGATGACGGCTCAAAAATCGAAGAAGGAACGCACGAAGAACTTATCAAAGCCAAGGGAATTTATGCGGATATGTACGCTAAACAGCTTCTCGAGGAAGATAAAAATGAGGAAACCGTCGAATGAGTGAAAAGCACATACATATAAAAGGTGCTCGAATGCACAACCTGAAAGATCTTGAGGTAAAGATCGCTCATGGTAAAATGACAGTTATCACGGGGCTTTCAGGATCAGGGAAATCAACGCTTGCCTTCGATACCCTTTATGCCGAGGGTCAGAGACGATACATTGAAAGTCTTTCGGCGTATGCCAGACAGTTTTTAGGCAAACTTGACAAACCGGAAGTAGATTTCATTAAAGGCGTTTCACCGGCTGTGGCGATTCAGCAGAAAGTGAGTTCTACAAATCCAAGATCCACGGTCGGAACAGTTACCGAGATTTATGATTATTTGAAAGTATTGTATGCCCGGATAGGTAAAACCTATTCTCCTATATCGGGTAAGGAAGTTAAAAAACATACGGTAACGGATGTTGTCGATGAAATGATGGACCGAAAAGAGGGAACCCGGGCAATGATTATTGCTCCAGTTAACTCATACAGCGTTTATGGTTTGAAAAGACAACTTGAAATATTCAGAGAACAGGGATTTTCAAGGGTACGGATTAACGGAGAAACAATTTCGATAAACGACGCAGAGGGAATTAAGGAATCCGAAGTGGAATCATTGAATTTGGTCATTGACAGAATATCAGTAAAAAAAGAAGATGAAGACTTCACATCGCGCATCGCTGATTCAATCCAACTCGCTTTTGCGGAAGGAAACGGAGAATGCATCGTTCATTATCCTGATGAGGCCGAAACAAAACATTTCTCGAATCGTTTTGAACTCGACGACATTACTTTCATTGAACCCTCGGTTCATTTTTTCACTTTCAACAATCCCTTCGGGGCATGCGATACCTGCGAGGGCTTTGGTTCTGTGATAGGAATTGATAAAGACCTGGTCATCCCCAATAAAAAACTCAGTATCTATGAAGGTGCTGTTTCACCGTGGAAAGGCGAGAAAATGGGGAAATACCTCGACAAATTCATCTCTGCGACTGCTGATATCGGCTTTCCTATACATCGTCCCGTAGAGAAACTTTCCAAAGAGGAAATGGATCTGCTATGGAACGGAAAGGGTAAGATAAAAGGCATTGTTCATTTTTTCGATTTTCTGGCCAGTAAAACCTATAAAATTTATCACAGGGTAATGCTTGCCCGCTACAGAGGCAAAACAGAATGTCCCGACTGTCGAGGTACAAGGCTCAGAAAAGATGCCAATTATGTAAAAATTGACGGTAAATCAATTTCTGATATTGTCCTTTCAAGTGTCGAAGAAAATTATCGGTTTTTCGAACAGATTCAACTGGACAAATATCAGCAGGAAGTTGCAAAAAGAATCCTTATGGAAATAAGGAATCGATTGAAATGGCTCAATCAGGTAGGTTTGGGATATTTAACGTTGAATCGGCAGGCAAACAGTCTTTCCGGAGGAGAATCTCAGCGAATTAATTTGGCAACCTCACTGGGCAGTAGTCTTGTAGGATCCATGTATATTCTGGATGAACCCAGCATAGGTCTTCATCCTAAAGACACCGACCTTCTGATCAAGGTACTTGAAGAATTGAGGGACCTCGGTAATACGGTTATCATCGTTGAACATGAGGAGGCCATAATGCAAGCAGCAGATGAAATTCTGGATATCGGACCTAGAGCAGGAATTAATGGCGGTACGCTGGTTTTTCAGGGTGATCATAAAGCGCTTAAAAAAGCAAAGAACAGTATTACTGCTGAATACCTGACAGGAAAGAAGGAAGTACCCTTACCCAAGACCAGGAGAAAAATTAAAGACGCAATACATGTTATTGGAGCCAGAGAAAATAATCTCAAAGGCATCAGCGTCAAATTTCCGTTAAATGCAATGGTTTGCGTTACAGGAGTAAGTGGCTCAGGCAAATCTACACTCGTAACTGATATTTTATATCCCGGTCTTAATAAGCTGCTGGGAGTGCATGGAAATAAGATAGGCTTGCATGAAGAGATTACCGGAGACATACACAGAATTCATCAGATCGAATTCGTGGATCAAAATCCGATAGGACGTTCATCGCGAAGCAATCCCGTAACCTACGTTAAAGCTTTCGATGAAATCAGGGATCTTTTCTCCAAACAAGCATTATCCAAAGCGCGGGGCTATAAACCCGGTTATTTCAGTTTTAACGTTCCGGGTGGGAGATGCGAAATGTGTGAAGGTGAAGGCACAATCACCGTTTCAATGCAGTTCATGGCTGACGTACACCTGAAGTGCGAAAGCTGTAACGGTCGCAGATACAAGGAAGAAGCTCTTGAGGTGAAATACCGAAATAAGTCCATCGCTGACGTGCTCGAAATGGATATTGAGGAAGCACTCAATTTTTTTAATGAAGGAAAATCACGGTTAGAGGAAAAAGCAGCCGAAAAAATACAGCCTCTGGTAGACGTAGGACTCGGTTATCTCACCATGGGACAACCATCCTCTACTTTATCAGGAGGTGAAGCACAGCGAATAAAGCTGGCATCATTTCTGGGTAAATCGAAAAACCCGTCTCCGATTCTTTTCATTTTCGATGAACCAACTACAGGACTTCATTTTGATGATATCAATAAGCTTCTCATTTCGCTGAACAGGTTGATCGATATCGGACACTCTGTGATAATCATTGAGCACGACATGGATGTTGTAAAGAATGCCGATTGGGTGATAGATTTAGGTCCTGAAGGAGGGGATAAAGGAGGTTATCTCATTTTCCAGGGTACTCCTGAGGAATTGACCATGCAAGATGAAAGCGAGACAGGTAAATTCCTTCAACCAAAACTTTCCAAAACCTAAATTTCTTAATCAAAAAGGCAACTTTTTGGTGTTTTGTTTCGTATGTATGTCAGGAATGATAGGGGTTTTACGATTTTTAAACCTTTGTTAAACATGTTTTTTAACATCTATCTTTCTGATTTTTAGGCGCTAAATATGAAACTTTCGGAAAAACCGGTAAAAATAAGTAACAATGATTTCGATTCGGAAATCATTAAAGCTTTGTTATCAAAGGATTCTGATTCACGTTTTGAACTCAAACAAACAATTCTCAAGGCGCTTGACATCGAATCAGGCAACGGAATTCATCTCGATATCAACAAGATAAATGACGTTCGGTTTATCAACAAATATCTCGAAAAAATAAATCATTCACTGAATATCGGTGATTATTATGTAGGCTATCTTCAAACACTTGAAAATTATCGTACACTACGCACTGCACGGCGGATTCCCGTAATCGGTACCTTTGTGCGGGGTTGGGACTTCCTCTTTTTAAGAATCTTTCCGAAAGTTTGGGGACTTCGAAAAATCTATTTCGGCATCACGGGAGGACGGGGAAGGCTGGTATCAAAGGCTGAAATATTAGGTAGATTGGTGAGCACAGGGTTTGAAATTGAGAGCATCCGAGACACCGGTAAATTGCATATTTTCGTGGTTAAAAAGTCGGGGGATCCTCTGAAAGTGAAGCCCAGTTATGGACCATTATTTAAAATGCAACGTGTCGGAAGGAACGGGAAAATCATTGGCGTTTACAAGTTCAGGACCATGCACCCCTACTCCGAGTTTATTCAGTCCTACATGATCAAAACGAACGGATACGGACCCAATGGCAAAATCCTGAATGATTACCGCATGTCAAAATGGTCACGGATCATGCGAAAATACTGGCTCGATGAAATTCCACAATTATTGAATGTTTTGAAAGGGGAAATGAAACTTGTTGGTGTTCGGCCAGTTTCTCAGGTATATTTTGACGAACTCCCGGAAGACCTCAAAGAAAAAAGACTTAGGTTCAAGCCGGGATGCATACCACCTTACGTTGCTTTCAATAAAAATAATAATCTCGACAGTGTTCTTGATTGCGAAAAGGAATACCTGGAAATGAAGATCAAGAATCCTTATTTTACCGATACCAAACTTTTCTTCAAGGCATTAATCAACATAATTTTCCGAGGAAAAAGAAGCGCTTAACCAGGTATTCAAGAATCCGTGATAGAAGTTAATTTCGAACTTTTATTTCTCTATTTAAACCATAGTGGGACTTTCAAGTTTAAAGAAGGCCCATTCTCCTGAGTATATTTTTTCTATCTTTGACAAAACACATTTGACAGGGAGAATATGAATGATTTTTTTAAAGAATTCCCGCTTGTTTCGGAAGAAGAATGGAAAGAACAGGTCGCCCGCGATTTGAAGGGATCCGAACCGGAAGAAATCCTCAATCAGACAGACCCGATCGAAGAGATCAGTTTCGATTCGTGTGGGTTTCCCAGCAAAGATCATATACGTGAAATCCCCGGAAAAGCACCTTACACACGGGGAGGTAAAATATCAGACAACGAGTGGGATATTATCAACATTATTCCCTCCGGCACTTCTCAGGAAATGAATAAAATAATACTGAAGCGACTCATGAGTGGTGCTGCCGGACTGAGGATAGATCTGATGGAATTTGAAAACAACGACCTGGAAATCCTTTTCAGAGACATTCAGTTTAACTATATAACTACAACCTTTATATGCAGAAACAAAACCCAGATAGATAAACTCGTATCGATTCAGAAGGAAAATCCTTCAATGAAAGGCACCTTGATATGGAAGGGAAAGGGTGATTATGAAAAAATTGAAGGGTTCAGAGATTTCTTAGTCGATGGAACCGAAGTTCAAAGAAGCGGCGGCAACGTATCTCAGGAAATCGCTTATGTTCTTCATGAAGGACACAAAACACTTTTTCAACTTTTGAAGGATGGTGAAAAAATAGATGATGCGATTGCAAGGATAAAGTTCAGAACGGGGATTGGTGGGAATTACTTCTTCGAAATCGCTAAAATAAAGGTTATAAGAAAATTATGGAGTAAAATAGTTGATGCTTACCAACCCGAACACGATTGCTCAAAAGTGGCTTATATTGAGGCTGAAACCGGTTTACTCAACAAGTCCCTGAAAGATCCTCATACGAATTTGCTCCGACAGACTACTGAGGCTTTATCAGCAGTTATAGGAGGGGTTAATGAACTTACAATAATTCCTTACGACTGGAAATCGACAAATCCGGAATTATCCAAAACACAGCGTCAGGCAACAAACATTGCATTAATGCTGAAAGAGGAATCTTACCTGAATAAGGTTATCGATCCTGCAGGTGGTGCTTATGTCGTGGAAAACCTTATAACAGCAATTGAACAAAAGAGCTGGGAAATCTTTTTAAGAACAGAAAAAGAGGGCCTTGACTTTCTGGGTAAATCTGTTCGTGACACAGCTAAAAAAAGGGTTAACCTATTGAAAAACAACGAAAATATTCTGATCGGTGTCAATAAATTTCCCGATCCTAAAGCCTCAGATTCAGAATGGTTAAATCCTTCGGAAACTGCTTTCGGAGAAGAGCTATTTCTTGAAGCTGAATTTAAAAAGGAAACGGTATGAAAAAAATAGATTTCAGCACTTTTGAAGGACAAGAAAAAACGTCTGAAGCTACAGGTCAGAAAGCAGAAAAAGTATTTGAAACGGCAGAAAAGATTTCTCTGAATTCCTATTATTCTTCTGACGACATTAAAGAACTCAAACATCAAAAGTTCGTTTCAGGAATACCTCCATACCTGAGAGGTCCTTATACAACCATGTATGTATCGCGGCCATGGACAATACGACAATATGCCGGATTTTCAACAGCAGAAGAGTCAAATGCTTTTTACAAACGTAACCTAAAAGCCGGGCAAAAAGGCCTTTCCGTTGCCTTTGATCTTGCTACTCACAGAGGTTATGACTCAGATCACGAGCGAGTGATCGGCGATGTTGGTAAAGCAGGAGTTGCCATAGACTCGATTCTCGACATGAAAATTCTCTTCGACGATATACCGTTGGATAAAATGTCTGTTTCGATGACAATGAACGGAGCTGTAATACCGATTATGGCGTTTTATATTGTTGCAGCAGAAGAACAAGGTGTAAAAAAAGAACAACTCTCCGGAACCATTCAAAACGATATTCTCAAGGAATTCATGGTGAGAAATACGTATATCTATCCTCCTCTTCCTTCGATGAAGATCATTTCGGATATTTTTGAGTACACATCGCAGCACATGCCGAAATTCAATTCTATCTCGATCTCGGGTTATCACATGCAGGAAGCAGGTGCCACAGCAGCGATTGAGTTGGCGTATACCCTTGCCGACGGACTTGAATATTTAAGAGCAGGTGTTAAAGCAGGCCTTAAAATAGATGAATTTGCACCACGCTTAAGCTTCTTCTGGGGAATTGGAATGAATCATTTCATGGAAATTGCTAAACTGAGAGCAGGAAGGCTTTTGTGGGCTAAAATTGTAAAGAAATTCAATCCCGAAAATGAAAAATCCCTGGCACTCAGAACGCATTGTCAAACCTCGGGCTGGAGTTTAACCGAGCAAGACCCTTTCAACAATGTAGCTCGAACCTGCATCGAAGCGCTTGCTGCGGTCTTCGGGGGAACACAATCCTTGCATACGAACGCATTGGATGAAGCGATTGCGTTACCGACCGATTTTTCAGCGAGAATTGCAAGAAATACTCAGATATATCTACAGGAAGAAACCGGAATCACCCGTTTCATTGATCCCTGGGGTGGTAGTTATTATGTGGAAAAATTAACTGAAGAGCTTGTAAAAAAAGCCTGGGATCTCATCGAGGAAGTAGAAGAACTCGGAGGAATGGCCAAGGCCATAGAAACAGGGGTTCCAAAAATGAGAATAGAAGAAGCAGCAGCTCGCAAACAGGCCAGGCTGGATTCGGGTAAGGAAATTCTTGTAGGTGTTAATCGCTACGAACCCGATAAAGAAGAACCCCTCGAAATTTTAGAAGTGGATAATTCGAGGGTAAGACGAGCTCAGATAAAAAGACTCGAAGAATTAAGGGCAAACAGGAACGAGGAGAAGGTAAGAAAAGCACTTGAAATTTTGGAAAAAACCGCTGCTACGGGCGAAGGCAATTTACTCGCCGCAGCAGTTGAATGTGCCCGTGAAAGAGCCAGTCTGGGAGAAATCTCTCAAGCGATGGAAAAAAGTTTCGGCCGTTATCAAGCTACCGTTCGTTCAATTAGCGGTATTTATTCCTCTGAATCAATGAAAGATAAAGATTTTGAACTTGCAAGAAAAAAGGCAGATCAGTTCGCTGAATCTGAAGGCCGGAGACCAAGAATTATGGTTGCAAAAATGGGACAGGACGGCCATGATCGCGGAGCGAAGGTTATCGCTACGTCTTTCGCAGATATTGGTTTCGACGTTGATATTGGACCTTTATTCCAAACTCCAAAAGAAGCGGCCAAACAAGCGGTCGAAAATGACGTTCATATAGTTGGTGTTTCATCGCTCGCCGCCGGGCATAAAACGCTGGTTCCGGGAATTATACGTGAACTTGAGAATCTTGGAAGAGGAGATATTATGGTGGTAGCCGGAGGCGTGATACCGCAGCAGGATTATGATTTTCTTTATAAAGCAGGAGTTTTTGGGATTTTTGGCCCGGGGACCAAAATCTCAAAAGCCGCCATACAAATTCTCGATCTTCTTATAGAAAGCAATAAATAACAATTCAGTGACTTCAGGCTCAAAACAAAAGAAATCCTCCTTAGACAGATCTGCTAAAAGTCTGTTTATCACATTCGTAGTCCTGACTGTCATCTATTTTTTCGGTAAAACGGTAATGCCTATTTTATTCGCCGGTCTTGCCTCTGTCATTTTATTGCCTATAGTTTCATTTCTGGAAGATAAAGGAATCCCGAAAGGATTGTCTGCCTTTATCACAGTTCTCTCATTATCCATAGTGGTTATAGCTGTGGTTTTTGTAATAGTTATTCAAAGTCAGGAAATAATTAAAGACCTGACCCCTATGATAGAGGATGAGGAATACCTCGACGTGAATGATCTGCCCTTGATTTCGGATGCTTTTCAGTCATATATAAATAATCATATGCAGACAATCAGGGAAAACCTGACTGAACTTAAAGGCACACTGCTTTCTTTGGTAAGAGACAGTTTTGTAGGTTTTAAAAATACCCTGCTTTTTCTGATTACCTGTCCGATTTACATTTTTTTCATGCTATTATACAGAGACAATGTTTTCAAATTTATTGAAGCCTACCAGCAAAAAGATAATAACCGAAGTCGGGGACGAGTCATTATTAAAAAGGTTAGAAAAAGCCTTTATATGTATTTGCGAGGCCTGATCTTTATTTCGTTGATTATTGGAGTGTTGACTTATGTTGGATTGCTGTTACTCGGTATCGACCATGCACTGTTTTTCGGCATCATTGCTGCCGTTCTGGCTCCTATACCATATATCGGAGTTGTTATCAGTGCATTATTCCCTGTAGTATTTGCTTTAATCACCAAAGATTCTGGATGGTACGCATTAGGGGTGATTGGGATATTCGCGGTCGTGCAGTTTCTGGAAGGGAATTTCATCACACCACGGGTAATGGGAAGCAGCGTGAACGTAAATCCCCTCATTATTTTGCTATCTCTTGTCATCCTGGGAACTTTGGCGGGAATTTTAGGAGTTATACTTACGGTTCCTTTATTGGCGACCATCAAAGTTATTGTTGAATTCTATCCGCATCTCAAACCTTGGACATACCTTTTAGAAGATAGAAAACCGGAATAATTTCATCCTTTTCCGTCACAATTTGTATAAATTTACGTATTATTAACTCAAAATACCGTTAACTGTTAAAGAGATGTTAATAGGTCTTTTAGGCATAAAAATTGAACTTCGATAAATTAAAAATTTTAAAATGAAAAATTTATTTACACTTTTTGTCGGTTTAATAATTTCTACTTTCACTATAGCACAGGATTATCAGGATCTATTAATTCTTAAAGCTGATGGTGACTGGGAAAAGTTGATCAAAGAAGCTGAAAAATATACTTTAAAGAGTAAAACGGAAAACGATGCACTCCCCTATTATTACCTTGCCTACGGTCAGTACAAAATTTCATTTGTAGGAGACAGGGATGAAGCTTATAAAAATGCTTATAAGGACGCACTTTCGACAGTAGGAAAATTAGGAAGAAAGGATGAAACCGGAGAGGTTAGAGAAAAATACGCCGATTTTTTCAATGAATTAAAATTATCACTTTTAGAAATTATTCAAAACGATTTTGAAGCAGGAGAACACCGTCGTGCATTTGGATGGGTGATGAGAATATATAAGTTCGACAGAGACAATATCAGTGGTAAACTTCTGGAGGCCGTTTGCCGATACAGAAACAGCGATAAGGCCACAGCAAGATCCAAATGGAGAGAAGCGGAAGAACTTATAAAAGCTGCGGATGCTTCTACTTGGTCTGAAGCAGACAAACAAATGATCATGTTTGGGTTGTATGAATCAGCTAAATGCCTTGTAGAAGGGAGACAAGAGGATCAGGCCAAGGAAATCATGAACTGGGGTGCAGAACATTTCGAGGAATATGAGAAATGGAATCAGTACTACGACGAGATTGTAAATTAATAGGATGTACTTCAACAAAAAAACCGGGTTCACTTCCCGGTTTTTTTTATTTGCAAATTTGAATAAATCTCTTTTTAAACATTGAATCTGAAATGCATGATATCCCCGTCCTGAACAATGTATTCCTTACCCTCTATCTTAAATTTCCCGGCTTCCTTAACGGCATGCTCAGAACCCAATGATACAAAATCATCATATTTCATTACTTCTGCCCGAATAAAACCTTTTTCGAAATCGGAATGGATAACTCCGGCCGCCTGAGGGCCTGTAGAGCCTTTTCTTACCGTCCAAGCTCTTACCTCTTTTTCTCCAGCTGTGAAATATGTATCAAGATTCAGTAACTTATAGGCTGCTCTAATCAAACGATTTACACCAGGCTCTTCAAGTCCAAGTTCTTCAAGAAACATCTGTCTTTCTTCGTAAGTATCTAGTTCTGTGATATCCGCTTCAATCTTTGCACCAATCACAAGTACCTCTGCGTTTTCATTCTTCACTCCTTCCTTTACTTCATCGACATATTTATTCCCTGTCTTAACCGATCCTTCATCTACATTACACAAATACAAAACAGGCTTTGAGGTAATCAACTGAAAATCTTTAACAATCGATTTCTCAGCATCCGTAAATTCCATGGACCGAACCGAATTACCGGTTTCGAGGTGACGCTTAATCTTTTCGGCTAGTTCAAACTGCTTAACTGCATCCTTATCACCTGATTTAACCGTGCGAAGCAAGCTGTTTATTTTCTTATCAATTGTTTCGAGATCCTTGAGCTGAAGTTCGTAATCTATAACCTCTTTATCCCTCATCGGATTTACAGAGCCGTCGACGTGAACTATATTTCCATAATCAAAGCATCTCAACACATGTATTATAGCATCCGTCTCACGAATATTAGCGAGAAACTGATTCCCTAACCCCTCACCTTTTGATGCCCCTTTTACAAGTCCTGCAATATCAACGATCTCGATGGTGGTTGGAACAACTTTTTGTGGTTTAACCAGTTTTTCCAGTGCTTCGAGTCTGGGATCCGGAACAGAGATCGTTCCTACGTTTGGCTCAATAGTACAAAAAGGAAAATTTGCCGATTGTGCTTTAGCATTGGATAAACAATTAAAAAGAGTAGATTTTCCAACATTCGGTAAACCTACGATTCCACATTTAAGCGCCATGTTTCTTTATTTTGAGTGCAAAGATAACCTTTGCTTGAGAATTTCCGGTTGACAAAATTATAAAATAGGATAATTCTTGCCACTTTAAGGCCTTCGACAAGTTATTTGCCCAAAAATTTCAGTTACCCAAAACAGTTACCCGATTTACTTTCAGGATTAATCCAACTGCTTGGAAGCAAATTCTCTCTTGTTATTTTCGAGAAGTTTATCCCAAATATCATCGACAGAGGCAACCAGCGCCCGTTTCTCTTCTTCCTGCGCCTCATGCAACACCTGGGGATCTGAAAAATAATGTTTCACAAAATTCGTGTCGAAATCTCCGCTTCTGAAGGCAGGATGCTTCATGACATATTTCCCGAAATCAAGCGTAGTCCTTAATCCTGAAATTTCGTAAGCATCAATTGCTTTGATCATTCTTTCAATGGATTCTGTTCTGTCTTTGCCCCATGTCACAAGTTTGGCGATCATAGGATCATAGAAAATCGGGATCTCCATGCCTTCTTCGAACGCGTCATCGATACGGATATAATCGGCTTTCGGTTTACGATATCTTCGGAGTGTTCCGATGTCAGGGGTAAAATTATTCAGTGCATCTTCGGCATATACCCGCACCTCCATTGCATGTCCGTTGATGGATATTTCTTCCTGTCTTTTCGGTAATTTCTCCCCGTTGGCCACTCGGATCTGCCATTCAACCAAATCGAGTCCAGTTATTTCCTCAGTAACAGGGTGTTCCACCTGAAGACGAGTATTCATTTCAAGGAAGAAAAAATCATGGTTTGCATCGAGGAGAAATTCAACTGTACCTGCACCTGAATAATTACAAGCACGAGCAACATCACAAGCCGCCTTACCCATTTCTTCTCGTAATTCAGGCGTTAATACAGAACTGGGTGCTTCCTCAATTACCTTCTGATGACGTCGTTGAATGCTGCATTCCCTTTCAAAAAGGTGTATTACGTTACCATGATCATCAGCAAATACCTGAATTTCGATGTGACGTGGTTTCGTTACAAATTTCTCAACAAAAACAGCGTCATCGCCAAAAGAAGAACGCGCTTCAGACTGCGCAAGTTTCATTTGCTCCTGCATATCTTCCCCTTTTTCGACAAGGCGCATTCCTTTTCCACCTCCTCCGGCAGATGCTTTAATCAAAACGGGGAAACCAATCTGTTCTGCAATTTTCTTTGCCTCATTAAAATCTGAAACGGCTTCATCTATTCCCGGAACGAGTGGAACGTTATATTTCTTCACAGCTTGTTTTGCACTGAGCTTGTCCCCCATGATCTTCATGGCTTCCGCACTCGGTCCGATAAGTTTGATTCCTGCTTTACGCACGTTTTGCGCAAAATCGGCGTTTTCGGAAAGAAAACCGTATCCGGGATGTATTCCATCTACATTAAGATCTTTGGCTGCTTTAAGTATCTTTTCCTGTACGAGGTAACTTTCGGAGGAGGGAGAAGGTCCTATGAAAACAGCTTCATCCGCTTCATGAACGAACGGAGCATTTCTGTCGGCTTCTGAATATACCGCTACCGAACGAATATTCATCGATCGAAGCGTCCTGATAATTCTTCTTGCTATTTCTCCCCTATTGGCAACTAATACTTTCTTCATTCCTCTTCTTTTATTCCGTTTTTATCTAAATATTCCTTAGGAATAGGTACTTTTTTATTCTGTTTATCAACCAGTTTTACGCGATTTTCTTTTTTCCTGAATAAATTCGCAATGAACTGAAACAGTTTGAAGTCCTCTAAAGTATGAAAATCTTCTTTATAACTGACCCCGATGCCCTGAGTAAATTGTCCTCTGTTATTCACCTGTATCACCTGGTTAGCATTTGATTCATTAAACGCGCTAACCCTGAAGGTACCGGGTTCATTCAGTAAATATTCAACCTCAACGTCACCGATCACATTATTCTGAGCCGCGCCTGCATTTGGTCCGCCCTGTGGCGATGAACCGGAAACACCAAATGACCCGGAAACAAGCAGTCGATCATTTAGAAAGCCCTTAGAAATTCCAAATTCACCGGTTACCTGGCCGGATTGCTGATCACTTTGAAGGTTTACGTTCATTTTGTAGTCCTCCGAAACTTTTCCCAGTACAGAGTTTATTTGGGTTTCAGCAAGATCCAGAATAGGACTTCCTCCTCCTCCTCCCCCTTGTCCGGAGAGCGGTAAAAATCCTTTCGTAATTATCAGAGCAAAAAACTGACGGTTCAGTTCATCCTGATCGCTCTTAATCCGTGAGATTACCGCCTTTTCCGTTTCGGTAGCTTTAGGGGCTTCAATATCAAAAGAGATCTCAGGATTCATGATCTCCCCTTCCAACTTTAAATAAGCAAGTATCTCCTCATTTTCTGACCCACGACCCTCAAGTACATTGGGCATTACAACAGACAAATCAGCGCTGGTTTTGTAATAACTTTGAATATCAAGATAAGCACTGTAAGGATCTCCCGACCATCTAACAGTTCCTCCTTTGGCAATATTAAAGTTCTGTTTATAAGGACCCATCACAAAATTATAGACACCATCCGCAACGGTATACGTACCGTTAATAGCTAAATCATTGTATTGATCCAGGGTCATTCTTATATTTCCTTCACCGCTCGCATTCAGTTCGTCACCGATTGTTTCGTCAAATATGAGTCGTACTTTTGCATCGGGGGTAACGTCGAAGTTCAGTGAAAGATCTACTCCTGTGAAATCAATTTCCTTCTCGAGATCATCAAGATCACTTTCCGGTTTTTTAAATGTTATATATTCTTCTTCCTCTATAGTGGTAGGTCCATACATCGGGAAATTAATCTTGGTTCCCCGCTGGGTCTTGGCATCCACCTCGATAGTCAGGTTATCCGTATAACCGCTGACCGTAGAAGTCCCTGTTACATAAGCTGTTCCGTAATAGGGGCTATCTTCGGAATATTCGGTTTTCATGACAAGAAAACGTTCAATCTTTTCAGGTTTGGAGCGGTCTTTGGGATCTCTTCGGGTCGGATGGTCTCTCAGGTTGAAGAACAATTCGAAAAAGAAATTGTCGAAGTTATCGTGGAATAAAGATCCGTTAACAAACCCTGTATTTCCTTCTTCATCCGTCAGAGGCATCTGGTTGATATAAAACCCATCTACTACGGATTCAATCTTACCATCGAAGAAGAAATCCGCTCCCAGAATAGTCAGATTCGCCTTACCGTTATTGAAATCGACCTTTCCTGTAAGTTCGGGTTTTTCGATCGTTCCTTTTAGATCAAAAGAACCTTTGAGCTTTCCTTCGATACCGGAAACTACATCAGGATCCAGAAATTCGTTGACCACAGATATATCTGTATTTCTAAATATCATGGAAAAATCGAGTTTATTTTCAACCTTTTTAGCGAGATTATAATGCCCGTCAAAAGCGAAAGTCTTTTCCCCTTTGAAGAAAATATCACCGAACATCTTAATACGTTCCTGTTCCGAAAGGTAATCAGCAGCAAAGCTTATATCTCCCACTTCTGTTTTGTTGATGAAAAGATTTTCCACAATGGCTTCACCGGAGAATTTGAAATCGTCAAAAGGTTCCGAAATATAACCTACGATATTTGCTTTTCCGGACAGATCCATATCTGTCCCCATAAAAGCACTTACATCTGCCAGGTTCAGATTCATGATATCGAGGTTAAGGTGATCTGATGGATATTCTGAAACCTGGCCGTTCACGGCTATATACTGATTTTCCTTTTGTAGCTTAAAATCCTCCACCAAAATACATTCGTCTGAATATTTAAGGTAGGCATCCTGATTCAGGTTCCATTTGTAATCCCGGATGGTAAAATAGGAAGGTCGAATATCTACCTCAAATCCTGTTTTATCATAAAAATGCGTGTACCACTGTAAATTCGATCGGGAGTGCTTGGTATCATGGAAAATCAGCTGAGAATCCATAAAACCGTCTGCTGCCAGTCCTGTAAAATGTATTTCCTGAAAGGCCAGAGAATCACTTATATAAATGGAATCTATTTTATAAAGCGCAAGAAGTTCGTCGTTATAAAATTCCTGAGTCATACTGATTTCCTGAAATTTACCTTCTGCATAAGCGATGTATTTTGAGTTAATATTCAGGTTGAAGGTATTCTTTGCGCCGTTATAAGACCCAACGATATCAGTATTATCCGCAATCTGAAGTTTCGGCACTAATACATCGAGAACCGGATTGATCCGTTTAACGTGAACCTCATAATCAAAACTACTGTCGGGATCCTTCGCTTCCCGTTGATCAGGCAAAAAGGCAGGGAAAATACTGGCGATCTGATACAAAATATTATCCTTTACGGCCATAAAATCCACCTTTCCTTCCATTCTGGCATCTATCAGGTTGGAATTTATGCTAAAAAGATCTTTTTCTTTGGTGCGTTTTAGATCGGCCAACAGATGATCAATTGCAAAATTTTCTCCGTTCTCAGAATAAAACAATGTGTCTACTTCCAGGCTTCCGCTAAACGTTTTGAAATTACGTCCGGATCCAAATAGTTTTAGAGATGCGTAAAGTTCACCTCTCTCCTTAAGGGAAGGATGAATCTTATACAAATGAGCACATTCGATATCCAGTAAAGCATTGATAAGAATCTCATTTCCGAAGGATGCTGAACCGTTGAACGTCAAATCCAGGTTTTCGTCCCTCACGTAAACCAGTCCATTAATGTTATTCTCCTGAGAATTCCGTTTCTGACTCAGCGTATAATCAAGATCTTTAACAAAAATATATTTGTATTTATATCCGGAGAGCGCGGTATTATCAAATACACCGTTTAATTTTTGGGCACGTATTCCCTTTTCATCAAAGCGTACTGACTTCAATCCAACCGATCCGTTTACGACACCGACCTCGGAGGACCCTATGATTCTTCCCACCTCAAGTTCAGTGATAAGTATTGATCTGCCCGTCGAGCCCTGTGGAGTAATTTCAAAAGAAGCAAATGTTGTATCGCTAACCATCCTGAAAGGCTCTGTGAAATTAACATCCCCCATCCCTGTGTTCATGGTATGAAGATCCACCCAGAGGTCATGAACCTTTCCATTTACCCTCAGATCATATCCACTCACATATCCAAGATTACGAACAGCCTCGGGCAGCCTGATAAATCTTTCTTCCATCGAGTCAGGCATTCTGATACTTTCAAGATCGCTTGTAAGGATCTTATAGGATTTAATAGACTGTCGGATATCTTCTTTTTCCAACCGCTCAAAATCGGGAAGATAAAAAGTTCCGGAAATGTGCGAATCACTTCCAAATGCCAGATTCAGGTCTTCTATTTTTAAATCCGCTACCGAATTCCTTGTTTTACCTTTCAATCGTATGATATCCGTCATTCCTTTCAATTGTGGGGCAAACAGTGCTATATCATCAAGAGCAACCTGAGATTCGGATATATCTGACTCAAGTAAAACAGAATCAACAAAATGGCTGAAATCAGAAAGGTTATTAGTAATCAGCCTGAAAGATTCGAAATTCAGTTTGGAATTTTCCGTCCGTAGTTTCGTTGCTCCCAATCGCAATCCTTCGTCATTGAAAAGGGCAGCGGTTTTAAATCCTTTAAGCTTCAATCCGCTCTTTTCTTCGAAGGCCAGATTATTTATCAGTGCTTTATAATTATCCGGTAAAATCTTAATTTCATTGGCCAATAAATCAATAGAACGAAGATTAAGGTCTGTAAAATCCACTCCGTAATCTGATTTTCTGCTGTTTTGATCCGTATAACTGAAATCAATATCGGTTAGTTCCAATTCACTGAGATTAACTTCAAAAGGGGGTGTTTCTTCATCCTTTTTTTCTGTTTCGAATGCATCGATGATGAACTGAAAATTCAGGTCTTCTTCTCCCTTGTATTTTCTTAACCGAACCACACTGTTTTCAAGGCCTACCTTATCTATATCAAATTTCAGATAATCGAGGTTGAAATCACTGACATTGACATAGAGTTCATCAATAAAGGCAAGCGTGTCGGCATGATGGTCTTCAATGTAAAGATCACTAAGATAGACCCGATCAAAAAAGATGATTCCAATCTCATCAATCTCCACCTTCGCTCCGATACGATTAGAAAGATATTTAGCTCCCTGTTTTCCCAAAAAAGTCTGAAACTGGGTGGTTCGGATGGCAAAAGCCAGAAAAATGACGAGAATCAAACTGTACTCAACGATCGTGAGAATAAATTTCCCTAGTATTTTAAGTACTTTTGTCATCAACATTAACAAAGATATCGAAAGTTGAATAAAAATGACATCATCATATTAGGTATTGAGTCGTCATGCGATGATACTTCTGCGGCTGTTCTAAAAAATGAGTCCATACTTTCCAACGAAATAGCGGGCCAAAATGTTCACCGCATCTATGGTGGCGTGGTTCCTGAGCTTGCCTCAAGGGCTCATCAGCAGAACATTGTGCCCGTAGTTGATACTGCGTTAAAAAAAGCTAATATCTCAAAGTCCGATTTGGATGCGATTGCATTCACGCGCGGTCCGGGTCTTTTGGGAAGTCTGATTGTAGGAACCTCTTTTGCCAAAGGTCTCGCTCTGGGACTTGGCATTCCTCTCATAGAAGTAAACCATATGCAGGGACATATCCTCGCTCATTTCATAGATGACGAAACGAAGAAAAAACCCAACTTTCCTTTTCTTTGTCTCACTGTTTCAGGAGGACACACCCAACTGGTGGTTGTTAAGGATTATCTGGATATGAAAGTCATAGGAACTACCAAGGATGATGCAGCGGGAGAGGCGTTTGATAAATCCGCGAAATTACTGGGACTCCCTTATCCCGGTGGGCCTTTGATCGATAAGTATGCGCAAGACGGAGATCCGAATGCATTTACTTTTAGTAAACCATCTGTTCCCGGACTTGACTTTAGTTTCAGCGGACTGAAAACAAATGTATTGCAATTCTTGCAGCGAGAAACCAAGAAGGATGAAGCGTTTGTCGAAAAAAACCTGATCAATATCTGCGCAAGTCTGCAACACACGATCATCGAGATTTTAATGGACAAACTGATTGCTGCCACCGAAGAGCATAACATTCAGGAAATCGCTATTGCAGGTGGTGTATCGGCCAATTCCGGCTTAAGAACACGATTGAAAGCAGAGGGAATGAAACGAAACTGGACCATCCATATTCCTAAATTTGAATATTGTACTGACAACGCGGCTATGATAGCGATGGCAGGAAGATACAATTATTTAAAAGGTAATTTCTCCTCGCAGGAAGTTAGTCCAAGTGCTCGACTGAAATTCTAAAGAACGCTACGAAATCATTCGTTTTTAATGACTTTCGTTACCAAAAGATCGTAAAGAATATCTTCCCCCGGTTTGACCTTTGAAGGCAGGCCCTTTTTCCCGTATGCCTCGGCCGACGGAATGTGGATCATCAACTTATCCCCCTCCCGGGCAAAATGGAGTGCTTTATACAGACCCGGTACAATGTTTCCGTCACCCATGACTAGTTCGAAAGGCTGGTTTCGCTGATAACTGTTATCATATCGCGGCATGGACTCTGAACTCACCCAATAATCAATGAATACCTTGTCCTTAAAATCAACAGAATCGCCAGGATTTTTTCGCTCTGCTACCTTCCAGATTTTTATCCCATCCACCACCTTTGTCGGTTCCATAATCTCCAAAACACGCATCGAAAGGATATTATTTGCATTCGGTGGAACCAATCCCTTGATCCCTTTTTCACCTCTAGCAAGATTTGCAGGTATAAAGATATCTACATCATCACCGACTCTTAAATGATTCAAAGCGAGATCCCAGCCGGGTGTTTGTTGATTCCAACCCACGAAAAAGGGAATGTACGGGCGGCGTATTAAATGATTTCCGTCGTAAACGGTTCCGTCTTCAAGTTTATTTCTATAATCTATCTTTATGAGATCATTCTTTTTTACCGGGCGACCTTTCCCCTTTTTATACCAAGTGATCTTGATGCCATTATCGAGTGTTAATGCTTCTATCTCCTTTTCTTCAATCAATGAAGTATCTTTTTGTGGTAGAACATTATCCTTTGCTTCCTTCGAAACGTTTAGGAGAGAATCTGCTGTATTATCCGTAGTTTCCCTAACACCCTCAACTTCACATGATTCGAGCAATACTAATGTTAACAGGACGAATAAATATCTCATTGCTTTTTAATTTTTTTGAGTTCAATATCCACTACGAGTACCTGAAGTGGTGGGATCTTATGCTGATCTCCGAGTAATCCGTGGGCGAGATGGCTTGGAATTATGAATTTTGCTTTGTCACCCTCGGATAGATACTTGATTCCTTCCTGAACACCGGTTTCAACATCGCTTTTATCCACCTTAAATGTACTCACCTCATTCCGACCGGATTCATAAACCAAAGAATCGTCGAGCAGACGAACCTCAAAAGCCACATCAACAAAATCATCCAATTCGGCAACAGGTCCCTCGTAATCTTCATATATCCAGTACCGTAACCCCGAGCCCGTTTCCGTCATTTTCCACTGAGGACGCTGTTTCAAATACAGGCGAATTCCAATTTCCTCCTCCTGCGCAAAACGTTTATTCAGTTCGGTTGATTTTTCTGTTGTCCAGTCAGGTGCCTGAATGTCTTCAGGTTTATGCTCCTCTTCACAGGAAATGAATAATCCACAAAAAATCAATATTAAAAAAACAAATTTCATCAGCTGAATTCGGGTAAAACTTCTTTCAATTTTTTGATCGCGTCCTCCATGCTTCCATCCCATTTACCACCCGAGGCATTTGCATGACCTCCGCCCCCAAAATATTTGGATGCCATCTGGTTCACGGGATTATCATCACCTTTAGAACGGAAAGATATTTTTATTATTCCGTCACCATCCATACAAAAGATAGATTTGCGAATACCATTGATTGAAAGCCCTACATTCACCAGTCCTTCGGTGTCCCCCTTGATGTAATTGAATCGATCTTGTTCCTCTTTTGACAAGCTAATAATAGCCGTGTCGTATTCCTGAATAATCTCCATTTTTTCATTAATAGCATACGCCCTGAGCTTTAGTCTGTCCAGGGTATTATTGTCGTATACCGCTTCATGGATTTTATAGTTTTTCACCCCGGCTTTCATGAGTTCTGCAATCACCTCATGCGTGTGCGGGGATGTACTTGGAAAACGAAAAGATCCACTATCGGTCATTATCCCACAGTACAAGGGTTCACCGATATTCGTATCAAGCATTTTTTTATCTCCGAGGGCATCAATGCAATCATAGATTAGTTGCGCAGTTGAACAGGAAGAGGTTTCAGAAAATGTCAGGCTGAAATCATTAGCGGGATCCAGGTGATGATCGATCATAACTCTCGGAGCGGAGGAGCTTTCAACGACGTTTTTCATTCCCGAACCGAGTCTCCCAAGTTCATTAAAATCCAAACAAAAGACGAGGTCGGTCTTTTCAAATTTCTTTTTTACTTCTGATTCGTGTTCTTCAAAGTTGAGAATATCCTCAAAACCGGGCATCCAGTTAAGAAATTCCGGTGCGGGGTCGGGATGGCAAACAGTGCATGATTTACCCTTCTTCTTCAGGTAATTGTATAAACCCAATGAACTCCCGACAGAATCACCGTCAGGAGATTTATGAGCTACGATAATGATTTGCGACGATTGTTGTATGTAATTTTTAAGTTGAGAAATTTTCTCATCCGTGAATGTCTGCATAAATTGTTTTGCGCTACTCAATTAGAATCCTACCTCCAGTTCTCTTTTCGTTTCTACAAAAACAACTACGCACTGCACGGCCTTGGAATCTTCCGCACCGTTCAGTTTTATTCTTAAGGTTAATTTCTGTGTTTTCGGTGAAGAAAATGACATTTTCTCATCCCCCTGTTTGTTTGCACTGTCATAAAGAACAACTTCCTGACGTTTGTACACCATTTTCCCGTTTTGTTCAACCTTCTTCACTTCTGATCCAACGAGCTGAAACTCGACATTTTGGTCTGTAAAAGGACCTGTTCCTGACAAAATGGTAATTCTGTACTTTAAACCTCGTTGTGCTATGAAATTCATTTCATAGGTATCTCCGGGTCTTAAAGTTCCCGTTTTAGACTGTGAATTTTCACCCCAGCCGTCTTTATAATCCGCTCTCAATACCTGACCGGGCTGAGGACACTGGGCCATACTCAGGGAAGCAGTAAAAACAATTAGCGTAGCGATAAATAATTGATTGATCTTAAGCATAATATTTCAGTTTAAAGTACGATCGATTTTCTTGTTTCACGGATCAAATCCTTCATTTCCTTATAACTCTCTTTTGTAAACACACAGCTCGTTCCGCCATGTAAAACGAAAGAATTATCTCCTTTATCTTCCAGCCTGGCTTGAGTTTCCTCGCAGTCCAGATCATCATATTTCGCAAGGATTTTCTCAAGTTTCCCTTGGATTTCCTTCACGGATTCATGCTCATTGAACTCAGAAACAAACGCAATCAGATTTTCGAGAACAGCTCTTTGCTCCGTAATAGAAGTCTGAATTTCCAAGTGTTCGTTAAACTTTCCGGAAGATTCAAAAAGAATATACATGGTTTCAATCCATGCACCGCTCAAAATAAGAGAGAGTTCCTTTCCCTTGTCCTTTTCTATCATCTGGTCGAATACCTCCAGGTAATTGCGAGAAGAAAGCTCGAATAATTTTTCAGCATCTCCTCCTGCTTCTTCAACCTCTTTAATCAGATCTTTACCATACACTTGAGAGATGTCAAGTTCATTCCCCATTTTATCGAGGGACGAAACGTAATCCAGAAAAACCTTTTTTCCTTGTTTAAAACGCATCATATAAGCCGCATCTGAAAGATACACTCCAAAATTCAATGCTTTTGCCTCAGGCGTTGTATATTCAGACATTCTGGAAAGTGGATTGGTATACGCCGGATTTACCTCACCGCCCAGCATATAAAGTAGGTCATGCTGCTCACTGGGTGAAGGCACTGCATATACAATTTCGTGCATAGGTTCACTGGGAACAGTGTCCTTTTCAGTTTGGATATCAACGGTCTTTTTCGCGTCGGTTTCTTCTGATTTACAAGAGAACATCAAAAATCCTATACAGGATGCGACGATAAGTTTATTCATCATAGGTTTAAATAATTGAATGTGGTTCAAAAATACATTTTTTTTAGCATTGTCGTAGAATAGACCGAATATAATTTATTGGGATGAATCAAATTTACGGTTTTTGGATCATAATCCCGGTAAATAGTTGTAAACGAGAGAAGGAGATCTAAATAATGATATCGTTTAAACACAATGACTGAAAATCTGTTTATATTTGGTATCGAATAGGAAAATATTTAAGCATGACCATGAAAGTAAGCTATTTAATTCCACTGATAGGAATGACCGTATTATACTCCTGCGCACCCGTTTACAAATGCGGGGAAGAAAAGCCCGCCGGGAATATCGCAGGAAGCAATCGTTTAATCGCGGTAGTTGAAGAACGTGATGAACTTTGTGAAACGGTAAAGATCAAGGAAGAGGAGAATGAATTTCTCGTTAAAAAGAACCAGCAACTTGCCTTTGAGAATGATAGTCTTGTACAGGAAAATACCGCGCTTAAAAATGACTATGCTGAACTCAAAGAAGATTATCAGGAACTTGACGAAAAGCACGAGCAGCTAAAAAAGGATCATGTAGACCTCGGTGAACGTTTTTCGGATATGATGACGGATAAGCTGAATCAGGGTTACCTTTTTGACGAGCGTTTAAAAGAAAAGGAGCGTAGGCTAGCCATTAAAGAGAAGGAACTTGAAGAGCGCGAAAAACGAATAAGAGAACTGGAGAGAATTATTGCTGAGCAAGATTCAATTGCAAAGCGCTTAAACAGATTATTGAGAGAAGCTCTTTTAGGATTTGATGCTGATGAACTTTCTATAGAGATCAAAGACGGTAAGGTTTATGTCTCCATGTCCGATAAATTGATGTTTGCCTCCGGTAAAGCAACTGTTCAAGATAAAGGTAAAGAAGCCCTTGCACAGCTCGCGAAGGTACTTAAGAAAAATCCTGAATTTGAGATCCTCGTGGAAGGCCATACGGACAATGTTCCTATTAGCACAGATAAATACAAAGACAATTGGGATCTTAGTGTTGCACGTGCCACCGCTATGGTTCGTATTTTAACTGAGACACACGGACTGGATCCAAACAGGTTAACAGCGTCCGGACGTGGGCAATACGAACCAAAAGCGAGCAATGATACCCCCGAGGGACGCGCTAAAAACAGAAGGACAGAAATCATTCTTTCACCAAACCTCGATGAGATCATGGAATATCTCGGTGAATAACGTATTTAAATTTTAAATTAAAAGGTCCGGATCAACAGTCCGGACTTTTTTTTGTCAGCCTGGTTGAAGGCGTTCAAGATTCGATACCCCGAATCTTTGCAAGCTGTAGGATTTTTTATATATTTTAAAGAGATAGGAACCAAAATACTTAAGCAATGAGTGCAGAGATAAAGAATGAGGGAAAATTCGAACTATTTAAAACCAACGAGGATAATGAAATACTGAGCTACGACGGAAACAACTATGCTTTTATCGAAGGGAAAAAAGGAGACATCATCGTTTATTCGGATACTGATTACAGCGATAAGAAAGAGAATATGATCGCACAGGGAAAATTTTATTATGTCGATTTTGAGGATGATGAAAACTTCAATGCCATGCCTCATTTCTTCATGGAGCATAACGATCATTTCAGGGAAATTCTGTTACCCAATGGTTTCCCTACTGCAGAAGACAAGCAAAAAAAGTTAGTACGTGTGGATGAGGAATTACCCAAAGAAAAGGTATTCAAAAGCCTGGGCATCAGCCGAAACAAAGAGGTTTTGAAGAAAAAAAACAAAGACGAACTCTATGACATGGCGAAAGAGGAAGACATTGATGGCCGCTCAGAAATGACCAAAGAGGAACTGATCAATGAATTGGTCGGTTGATTCTGGTTGAGAAATTAACCGCAGCCTTCAAGCCTTTAAAACCGAAACCCTCATTTTATGAAATAAAAAAACCGGTGGACATTCCCAACCGGTTTCTTTTTCAAGATATGTTAATGCTTATTTCTGCTCTGTTTTTTTAGCGCAACAAGCTTTCTTTTCACCTTCTTTTGCTCCGCAAGTTTTTGCAGATTCTTCTTTTGCTTCACCTTTGCAGCACTCTTTCTTGCAATCTTTTTTCTTACACTTTTTCTTTTTACCGTCGTGCTTTTCAATTTGAGTACCATTTGCCATTGCCGTTGAAGTATATCCAACAGTTCCAAGGAAAAGTCCCATCGTAAGTATCATTATTGTCTTTTTCATCTTTTTTTATTTTTTAGTAAAACGTTTCAAATTTAAAATAATTACTTTAATTCTCCAATTTTGGTGAGCTGTCCTTTCACTTTATCACCAATTTTCACATTTATCTCGGTTCCGAGCGGAAGGAATAGATCAATTCTCGAGCCAAATTTAATGAATCCGTATTCTTCCCCTGCCCTTACCTGTTCACCGGGTTCTATGTAATAACAAATTCTTCTGGCAACAGCCCCTGCAATCTGTCGGAAAAGAACCTCCTTTCCTGAAGGATGTTCCACCACGAAAGTGGTTCTTTCGTTATCCGTGGAACTCTTAGGGTGCCAGGCAACGAGGAAAAGGCCGGGATGATATTTCACATATTTAACAATACCGGAAATAGGATTGTAATTCGCATGTACATTCAGTGGAGACATGAAAATGGAAATCTGAATTCTTCTGTCTTTAAAATATTCGTTTTCTTCAACCTCTTCAATGACCACCACCTTTCCATCTGCCGGCGAAATGATGTCGTTTTCGAGTCCTGCAAAGGTTCTCTTCGGAACTCTAAAGAACTGAATAATGAGATAAGCCATAACCAGAACGGCTAAAGTAAGAATGATGAATAGCCACCACCATCCGGTCACTGTCCATATCCAGAAATTGAGCACCTGAAAGCCGGCCAGAATCAATAAACCAACCGTTATAATTAAAAAACCCTCTCTGTGCAATTTCATCGATACAAATTTCGTGTAAACACCTTGTGCGAGCAAAAATAAACCAAATATATGTGATTAAGCTACTTTTGAAAAGTTATGAAAGTGTTAAAAGATGATGATTTCTAATAAATCTGACACCAGACATAAAAGAAAGGAGCAGCGAACATCACTGCATCAAAACGATCGAGTATTCCTCCGTGTCCGGGCATTATGTTTCCGGAGTCCTTAACCCCTACCGTTCTTTTCAACTGAGACTCAATAAGATCTCCAACCACCGCTGCAGGAGAAATAATAACCGCTCCGACAACCCAGAATAAATAATCGTGATCTGTAAAATAGGCATAGGCGCCACCCGCTAAAACGGCAAATATGAAACCGCCGATTGTGCCCTCCCATGTCTTTTTCGGTGAAACTCTTTCGAAAAGTTTGTGTTTACCTAAAAATCTACCTGTAAGGTATGCAAAGGTGTCATTGCTCCAAACAATAAGAAAAAGACCGAGTAAAAAATACCAATCGTCGTTAGACGAGTTCAGTCCGTAAAGGAAAAGCATTACTGAAAACGGAAGGAATACATAGAGAAAGCCCATGCCGGTAACAGCGAGGTTTTTAACAGGAAAACGACTCTTTTCCCTTAATATATTGACATAAAACAGAAAGGATATCGGAATAAATACGAGCATCGGATTTAGGTACCACCAACCCATCTGATTACCAAGTAAAAGAGAATATCCCATCAATGCGGTGAATAAGGCAGGAACAACGTGGGGATTGATATCCTCAACATCGATGAAAAGACGGTAAAATTCTCCTAGTCCAAGTACCATGAATAGCCCAAGAATTACTCCTGTAGCCAGCTCACCAATGAAAAATGCACCGATCACAACAGCTACAAAGAGAACACCTGACAAAGATCTGACGAGAATATTATTCATTTGTTTTTTCTATAATATACTTTGCGCGAATAACGTTTTCTGCACGCACGTAAAGTTCTATATAACCAAAATTGTTGTATGAAGAATCTCTTTTATTGATCAAAATGACTTTTATACCTTCCTCCTCCAGTTTAAGTTTCATTAAAAGCGCCAAATGGTTTTCCGAAGTACGAAAAACCATTCGATGCTGATTAAATTCTGTTTTAGGAAGCAGATTTTTATTTATCCATGTTTTTATCTTCGTCCACATCAGCTTCCGGATTTTCGGTAGAGGAATTTTTCGTATCATTCAAATCATCTGAATCATCTGAATTTTCCTCAGTCGATCCTGAATTATCCGAAGAAGTTGTACCCGTTGGTTTCCCCTCTTTGAATTCCTTTTCTCCGGCCTCCTGAATTTTTTCTGAAGTCGTTTTATGGTCCCAGGGTCTTTCACCGAATATTTCAACGAGATCCTCTTTGAAGATAACCTCTTTTTCAAGAAGTTTCTCAGCAAGCTTGGTTAAGCCCTCCTTGTTATCTTGTAAAATCCGAATTGCTCGTTGATATTGTTCCTCTATCAATTTGTTAACCTCTTCATCGATCAGTTTTGCAGTTTCCTCAGAATATGGTTTGGTAAACTGATACTGTCCATTCGGATCGTAATAAGAGACGTTACCCACCTTTTTATTTAATCCGTAAATAGAGATCATCGCATAGGCCTGTTTAGTCACTTTCTCAAGATCGCTCAGAGCACCGGTAGACACTTTACCGAAGATCACTTCTTCTGCAGCACGACCTCCCAGCGCCGAACACATTTCATCCAGCAGTTGTTCGGTAGTTGTAATACTTCTTTCTTCAGGCAAATACCAGGCAGCGCCCAGTGATCTTCCCCGCGGAACGATAGTTACTTTCACAAGTGGATGCGCGTACTGAGCCAGCCAGGAAATGGTAGCGTGACCCGCCTCGTGGAAAGCAATCGATCTTTTCTCTTCTTTTGTAATGATCTTATTCTTCTTTTCAAGTCCTCCGATGATTCGATCCACCGCATCAAGAAAATCCTGTTTTTCCACTACCTTTTTATCCTTTCTTGCTGCGATCAGTGCTGCTTCGTTACATAAGTTTGCGATATCTGCACCGGAGAAGCCGGGAGTTTGTTTAGCCAGAAAATCGATATCCATTTCCTTAGCCAGTTTTAAAGGTTTCAGGTGAACTTTGAAAATCTCTTTTCTTTCAACAATATCAGGCATATCCACATAGATCTGACGATCGAATCGACCTGCTCGCATAAGAGCTTTATCCAGGATATCAGCACGGTTGGTTGCCGCAAGAATGATCACCCCTGAATTTGTTCCGAAACCATCCATTTCAGTCAATAACTGGTTGAGGGTGTTTTCCCTTTCATCGTTGGACCCCATGTTATTGTTCTTTCCTCTGGCACGGCCAATGGCATCAATCTCATCAATAAAAATAATGCACGGTGCTTTTTCCTTTGCCTGTTTAAAGAGATCGCGCACCCTTGATGCACCAACACCTACAAACATTTCAACGAAATCGGACCCGGAAAGTGAAAAGAAAGGTACATCTGCTTCACCGGCAACCGCTTTGGCAAGTAAGGTTTTACCTGTTCCCGGAGGTCCCACAAGTATTGCCCCCTTCGGGATTTTGGCTCCTATATCTGTATACTTTTTGGGATTTTTAAGGAAAGCAACGATTTCTTCTACTTCTTCCTTGGCTCCTTCCAAACCGGCTACATCCTTGAAAGAAACATCGGTTTGTTTTCCCTTTTCAAAAATTTTAGCCTTTGATTTACCGATGTTAAATATCTGACCACCGGGTCCACCACCAGAACCACCGGACATACGTCTCATGATGAACATCCAGATCGCGATAATAATTATTATCGGCAGAAGGAAACTAAAAATCTGGCCCACGTAGTTATGTTCCTCGTCGACCTTGTAATCGATCTTTTCAAAGCCTTCTTGTTTACGCCTGTCGTTGATCTCTTCAAACTCCTTAATAAAAGCCTCCGTGGAAGCTATATCAAAGCTAAATTTCGGGGATGCAGAACCAATGGCTGTACCAGAACCTGACAAGGCTCTTTCCATGGTTTTAAAATCAGATCCGGAGAAATCTCCCTGTTTGATTGCCTGAATTCCTGAATCATTAACCTTAAAATCAACTCTTCCCACATTTCTCCAAAGGATAACATCTTTTACATATCCTTCAGACATCAGGATTTTAAATGATTCTTTTGATTGCAGTTCCTTGGTTGAACCAGAACTCATAAATAGCTGAACGCCTATGATTGCAATACCAATAGCCGCATAGATCCAGTATATCGAATACGGGTTCTTTTTATCTTTATTATTTTTATTGTTCTTTGCCATTTTTATATCTAATTATTCTGAATATCTGTACGTTTTGCATCTGCCCACAGATCTTCCAGTTCGTAATACTCACGTAATTCCTTGTAAAATACGTGAGCAACCACATTGACATAATCCAAAAGTATCCACTGATTGTTTCCTTTACCTTCCTGGTGCCAAGGCTTCTCTTTTAATTCTTTTCTAGTCAATCGTACTACGGAATTTGCAATACCTTCCACCTGTGTTGCGGAATCGCCGCTGCAGATTACGAAGAAATCGGTCACTGCATTTTCAACCTCTCTTAAATCGAGTACTACAATATCATCCGCTTTATTATCTTTCATGCCTTCCACGATGACATCGCAAAGGACTTTAGAATCAATTTCCTTTAATATTTTTGTCATTCCATTTTTAGTTGCCTGCAAAGCTAATTAAATTTTAAATTTACACCTCCAAAATTTGAAGCGGATTCGCCCATGCCTGAAGCATTTATAGGACATAAAATCATTCATCTCGAAAGCGTCGACAGTACTAACAATTATGCTGCCAACCTGTTTAAGGAAGGCCTTATTGAGAGCGGAACGGTAATTATGGCAGACCGCCAGTTAAATGGCAGAGGACAGCGCCAAAATATGTGGCAATCTGGCGCTTTTGAAAACATAACGATGAGCATTGCGTTTGATCCGAAATTATGGAAAATTAACAATTTGATCAGCCTGAATCACATCACGGCTCTTGCAACTTATCACTTTCTCAGACATTACATCAAGGACATTAATATCAAATGGCCGAATGATTTAATGGTACACAACCGAAAAATAGCCGGTCTCCTGATTGAAAGTCAGTGGTCTGCCGAAACGCTTCAGACGGTCATCGGAATAGGAATAAATATCAACCAGGATCAATTCGACAACCTTAAGGCTACATCATTGTTCTTAGAATCAGGTAAAAGAAATCAGCCCAAACTTCTTATCTACGAATTCATCAGGGAATTTAACGCTTTAATGCACATATTTCTCAAAGAGGGAGCTGAAAATATTCATGAACGTTTCGACGCCGTACTTTGGAAAAAAGGACAAATTCAGCGCTTTATTGAGGTCAGCAGCTCGGCCGAGTTCAAAGGAAAAATCATCCGCACCGATCCAAGGGGTCGTCTGCTAGTGGAAGTGGATAATCAAATTAAGAAATTCGGCAACGGAGAGATCCGGTACATTACTGATTAACCTTTTGAATGCATTGATCAAGTTCATTGTTAAGGATTCTAACACTGTCCCTACTCGTAATAAGATCGTAATTCAGCACATCAATCGTTCCCCTGAGGGTGTATATCTGCTCTTCAAGTTCATTCTTTTGAAGCTCCTCCTCTTTTAAATTATTCATGATGAATAAGTTCCAAACGAGAAGAGAAACGAAAAATATGGTTAAGATCGTAACAAATAATCCGCTGTTTTTCTTCATTATTTTTCTCTGTTTTCAATTATAGAATCAACAACATCCGGATTCAGAAGTGTTGAAGTATCCCCTAATTCATTCAGTTCGCCCGAAGCGATTTTCCTCAATATTCTACGCATTATCTTACCCGATCTTGTCTTGGGTAATCCCTCAGTGAACTGCATTTTATCAAGTTTGGCAATGGGTCCTATATTTTCGGAAATAAGTGCATTTATCTCCTTTTTAAGAAGTTCCTTCTCCTTATCCTCGAAGTCACTCTTAAGGGTGATGAAACCATATAAAGCATTACCTTTTACATCGTGAGGAAACCCAACCACAGCTGATTCTGCAATTCCGGGGTGTTCATTGATTGCGTTTTCAATGGGAGCAGTACCAAGATTATGTCCTGATACAATGATTACATCATCGACCCGTCCGGTAATACGGTAGTAACCTGCATCATCCCGAAAGGCACCGTCTCCCGTAAAATATTTTCCGGGATATTTCTTAAAATAGGTCTCAACGAAACGCTCATGGTCTCCCCAGATAGTGCGAGCCATTGACGGCCAGGGAAAATCTATGCAAAGATCTCCCTGTACAGACTTTCCTTTAATCTCTTCACCCTGCGAATCCATCAAAACCGGCTGAATTCCCGGTAGCGGAAACGTTGCGAAAGTAGGTTTAACAGGTGTCGTATAAGGTATCGGTGAAATAAGAATTCCTCCTGTCTCTGTCTGCCACCACGTGTCAACGATGGGACATTTTCCTCCTCCAACGTGATGATAATACCAGTTCCAGGCCTCTTCATTGATTGGTTCTCCTACAGTTCCGAGCACCTTCAAAGATGACAGGTCATGATTTTCAACATGTTTCAAGTCTTGTTTAGCCAGGGAACGAATAGCCGTTGGCGCGGTGTAGAACTGATTGACTTTGTGTTTCTCTATAATCTGCCAAAATCTGTTATAATCAGGATAGGATGGAATTCCTTCAAACATCAACGTTGTTGCCCCGTTGAGAAGCGGTCCGTAAAGAATGTAAGAATGTCCGGTAATCCAGCCTATATCAGCCGTGCACCAGTAAATGTCATTCTCTTCATACTGAAAAACATTCTTGAAAGAATAAGCGGTATATACCATATATCCGCCGGTGGTGTGCACCATACCCTTCGGTTTACCGGTAGATCCCGATGTATAGAGGATGAATAAAGGATCTTCTGACTGCATAGTTGTTGGAGCACACACCTCTGAAGCTTCAAACAGGAGATCATTTAACCAGAAATCTCTGTTTTCTTTCATATTCACAGAATTCCCTACCCTTTTGGCAACGAGTACAGCACGAACACTTTCACATTTTAACAGTGCATCATCTACGATGGATTTTAAATCTAATTGCTTTGATCCCCTGTAAGAGCCATCTGCAGTTATCACAAGCTGGCAGGAAGAGTCAATAATCCGGGAAGCCAAAGCACTGGCAGAAAATCCCGCAAAGACAACTGAATGAATCGCGCCTATCCGGGCACAAGCAAGGACAGCATACGCAAGTTCCGGGATCATCGGCAGATAAATACAAACACGATCTCCCTTCTGAATCCCTTGCTGTTTCAGTACATTGGCCATCTTCGAAACTTCAATATGAAGCTGTTTATAGGAAATAAACTGCGTATTTTCAGCCGGATCATTCGGTTCAAAAATAATCGCCGTTTTATCTCCCCTTTTTTCTAAATGGCGATCTATGCAGTTTTCAGTGATATTCAGCTCTCCTCCGTCAAACCATCGTATTCGTGCAGTCGTCATATCGTACTCAAGTTCCTTCTCCCATGCTGTCTGCCAGTGAAAAGATTTCGCAATCTTCTCCCAAAATTTTTTCGGTTTTTTTATCGCTTTGTCACGAATTTCACAGTAAGATTTTAGGTCTTTGACTATATATTTCATGTTTTTTTCCATTTTATTATTTTGTGTCCCAACTTATGCACCTCTATCAAAAATAGGAAAAATATCTTCGGAATATTGAAATAATCTTAATTTCGGGCATGATGAAACCAGTGTCCGAAATTATTCCCGATATTGAAAAAATGCTTCAAACTAAATTTCAGGCGGAAGCGACTGGTCATGACTGGCATCACATCGATAGGGTTAGAAAAATGGCATTGCTAATCCACGAAAAAGAAGGAGGCAACCGAAGAATTATAGAATTAGCAGCGCTATTACACGATGTTTCAGACCATAAGTTTAATGGTGGAAATTATGAACTGGGCCGGAAACAAACATACGACATCCTTTCTGCCTACAATTTACCGGAGGATGAAATAAATCATATTGCAGAAATTGTGGATCAGTGTTCCTTTAGTAAAAACAGAACAAAGTCGTCCTTACTCAGCAAGGAGGCTCAGATTGTCCAGGACGCTGACAGACTTGATGCACTCGGCGCCATTGGCATTGCTAGAACTTTTGCTTATGGTGCTCATGTCGGACAGCCGATTTTTGATCCCCTTCTATCAGAGAGCTTGGACAAAATTCAGGTTGGAGAACCAGCTGCGAATAAAAGTACCATTAATCATTTCTATGAGAAGCTTCTGCTTCTTGAAAGACTTATGAATACACCTACTGGAAGGGCTATTGCCGAAAAGCGTACAGTGTATCTGACCAACTATCTGGAGGCCTTTTTCGATGAGTGGGAACAAAAAGATTTTAAATAGAAAATGCGCTTTTATAAGCGCATTTTCATCTTCATTTCTTATCATCAAATTAATTCACTACTTTGAAAGTAACTCTTCGATTCTTGGCAGCTCTCAATTTATCATCGTCGGTATCCTCGAGATATTTAGACGGCATTTCACTTCCTACGTCTTTAACTTTGAAGCGACTAGCATCCAGATCTCTTTCAAGAAGAAGTGACCTTACGTAATCTGCTCTTTTGTATCCAATCTCTTTATTCTCCGGATCCTCAGCTTCTTCAGCATCCGAATGACCGATTATTTCCACTTTCAGATCGGGATTTTCCTTCATGATTTCTGCAAGTTTATCAAGATTTTGATCACCCGCCATCTTCACATCATACCTCCCTCCTGCGTAATAAATTGCCAGTTGATCTATTTTTTGCTCAGGAGTCATCTCTTTTTTGATCTCCGGGGTTCTTTGATAAACGGTCGCAGCTTCAGTTTTGGCTTCGTCTGCGTAATTACAGTCTGCCTGTTCATTAGGTCCAAGCAATTGCACAGAAACATCGTCTATATAGTAATAAGCTGCTATGATCTGTTTACCTTTGACATCTCTTGGTTTTTTCACTCTGTCACTTTTCACTTCGTTATCCGAGGTGAAATTACCTATGGTAATATATTTTTCACCTCCTTCAGCAGTATATTCACCACAGATAAGGTCCCAACCGTACATTCCGTCAAAAACCTCTTCTTTCGGATGCATAACGTGGGTTTCCATAATAAGGGCTGGAACCTTTGAATCCGTTCCGGGAGCTTTTTTGGAAAAATGTACTCCTAATTTGTTGGCCGAATATTTCGAAAGTTCTGCAAGCGATGCATAAAACTGAACTTTATAGCGCATTCCCTTTTTCATTGGAGAACTTAATTGAGCTGTCAAATAGGTTCTGTTTTCTTTTTCTCGGTAGGAGAAAGTTATGATACCCGCATAGTTGATACCATCCTTAGGTTCTTCCATACCGTATACATTATTCGGAGTCATTACATCCGGCATCTTTGATTCGGCTGAAAAGAGGTCGGCGCTGCTTCCTGTTGGAGACACCCAGCCTTCAGCGCGGGAAATATCACCCGTACGTCTAAGCTTACTGTTTTTGGCATCCTCGAAACTACCGTTAACAACCATGTTCTCACCTTCCTGCGCAGTCATGGTAAACGAAAGTAACCAAAGCGGCAGCGTCAGAATAAATTGGCTTGCATTCCATTTAAAAGTTCTCATAATTCTCATTTTATATTTCATTAACAGGCATTCGATTCGGCAAATGCTTTCTTAAAGATTAATTTTATAATTTTTCACGGTTTCTATGAACGTTTTCACTTTATTCGGATCAATATCCGGATAAACACCGTGTCCCAAATTTACAATATGTCTTCTACTTTGAAAGCTATTCAACATATTTTTTGTAATAATTTCGATCTCTTCATGGCTGGCATATAGCGCACAAGGATCAAGATTCCCCTGCAGGGTCTTATTTTCCTTAACCAAATCACGGGCCGATTCAACATCCATGTTCCAGTCAAGACCTATGGTGTTGCAGTTGAGTTCCGCGATATCAGGAAGTGCTGCGTATGCCCCTTTTGCGAAAACAGTCACCGGCACTTCGTTTATGGCATTGCAAATTCTATCGATGTAATTCAGTCCGAATTCACGGTACTGATCATTCCCTAAAATCCCTGCCCACGAGTCAAAAACCTGAACCATGTCAGCCCCTGCATTAATCTGTGCTTTCAAATAACGTATTGTAACTTCTGTGATCCTGTTCAACAAGTCATGTGCCAAAGAAGGTTTTGTATATAATACTTTTCTTGATTTGGAGAATGTTTTGGATCCCTTTCCCTCTATCATGTAACAAAAAATAGTCCAGGGAGCACCTGCAAATCCGATCAGTGGAACTCTTCCGTTCAGTTCTTTTTTCGTGATTCGAATGGCTTCAGTTACATATCCAAGTCTATCTTCCACATCAATATCCATTCGGGCGTGATTTTCAAGGTCACTCTCGGATTTAATTGTTTTCGGAAAAAATGGACCTTTCTTTTCTATCATCTGATATTCAAGCCCCATAGCTTCAGGTATTACAAGAATATCCGAAAAAATGATGGCAGCATCAACGCCAAGGATATCTACTGGCTGGATAGTAACTTCAGCAGCTCGTTCCGGGGTTTCAACTAGTTCTTTAAATCCGCTCAGGGAACTCCTAACCTCTCTGTATTCTGGAAGTATCCTTCCGGCCTGTCTCATGAGCCATACGGGATATCTTTCGATATTCTCACCTCTTGCAGCTCTAAGCACCAAATCATTCTTTAAATCCATGAAAGCAAAGATAAATATTCAATCCATACCAAAACGGTCAGGAAATAAAAATTAGATAATTATAAAAACAGGGATAAATGAAAAAAGGGAATCCATGCGGATTCCCTCATTATATTCGATAATAATCTTCTTACAACTTAGCAATGTGAGCAGCCAGACCTGATTTCAGGTTAGCAGCTTTTTTATGATGAATAACGTTTTTCTTCGCTAATTTATCCAACATCGATGAAACACGAGGAAAAAGCTTCTCAGCTTCTTTCTTATCGGTCGTAGCACGTAAATCACGAATTGCGTTACGCGTTGTTTTATGCTGGTACTTGTTGCGAAGTGCTTTTGCTTCGTCGGATCTAACTCTTTTTAATGCGGACTTATGATTCGCCATCTTTTTTTTACTTTTTTAATATTCCAACTGTAGCCCATAGGAGAATCGAACTCCTGTTTCCAGGATGAAAACCTGATGTCCTAACCACTAGACGAATGGGCCTTGTTTTTATTATTTCAAAAATCGGAGTGCAAATATAAAGTGAATTTCAGTTATAGCAAAGGAAAATGAAATTATTTTTGAAATATTTTTCAGTCCTCATACTCAAATCTGAATCCCAATCTTTTACCGGTTTTCATCTGTTGAGCACTGCTCACTGCTTTAATCTGCATTACATTGACAATATTTACCTTTTCGTAAGGAGGAGTCAGAAGGTCAAACTCCACGGAGTGCCGAATTGCCACGCACAAAATTTTATGCATCTCCTCTTTCGTAAGTTGACCGTTTAAGAAATCTCTGAAAAGGAATCCGAGCTGGCCTTTGCCCTCCACGATGAAGTGGTTTTCTTTGTTGACAAAAATCCTTCCTATCAGATATCCAGCATCGTTTAGTCTATTATGAAGAAATGAATCTGCCAGGAAATTATAAATATTGATAATCCCACAGTATACCCGGCTATCATCGTTTTGAATATAAGAAGTCTTCCAAACTGCATTCTCCTTGGGAAAACTAAATATATTGGTATGCATATTGAAAACCAATACATCGCTTCCTACATAAGCCAAAGATTCAAAATCACCGTTTTCCTCATATTTGAGGCGGACTCTTTCATTTGGTATTTTTTCCCTGAATTCTTCAAGTGCTTCCTGAATAACTTCCTTAAAGGTATTAAAAGTCTCAAAAGTCCTTGAGTAAACATCTTGTTTCATTAAGGCTTTTTCCTCCAGCAGTTGGGTGATTTCTTTTTCTTTTTCCATGCTTAATAGGCTTTAGCAAACAGAACTCTGTGTTTTGATGGTTTCCCAGTATAAACGCACGCTCCATTTTCCATTTGAACATCCAGCGGAATACAACGGATTGTTGCTTTAGTTTCTTCTTTTATTTTTTGTTCAGTTTCAGGAGTTCCGTCCCAATGTGCAGAAATAAATCCTCCTTTATTCTCAAGAACCTGCTTGAATTCTTCAAAAGTCTCCACTTTGGTAATGTTATTTTCCTGAAATTTTCTTGCTTTATCAAACAAACCTGACTGTATTTCGTTCAGCAGATCTTCAATATAATTTTCAAGACCTTCCCAATCAACCACTTTTTTCTCGCGTGTATCACGACGGGCTATTTCTGCTTTGTTGTTTTCCAAGTCTCTCGGACCAACGGCCACACGAACAGGAACCCCTTTTGTTTCATATTCGGCAAATTTCCATCCCGGCCTTCTATTGTCGTCATCGTCATATTTTACCGAAATATTTTTTTGACGAAGCTTAATAATCAGATCCTGTACTTTTTCGGATATGGCCTTCAACTGATCTTCTCCTTTATAAATAGGTACAATAGCCACCTGAATTGGAGCGAGTGCAGGTGGAAGAACAAGTCCCTCATCGTCCGAATGCACCATAATGAGTCCGCCGATTAATCGGGTAGAAACGCCCCATGAAGTAGCCCAGACATGCTCTAACTTCCCTTCCTTATCGGCAAATTTCACATCAAAGGCTTTGGCGAAATTTTGAGCAAGAAAATGAGATGTTCCTGCCTGCAAGGCTTTACCATCCTGCATGAGAGCTTCTATACAATAGGTCTCCTCTGCCCCGGCAAAACGTTCGGTTTCTGTTTTTACTCCCTTCACTACCGGGATAGCCATATATTTTTCTGCAAAATCAGCATAAACATTAAGCATCAATTCTGCTTCCTCAATGGCCTCTGTTCTTGAAGCATGAGCCGTGTGCCCTTCCTGCCATAAAAATTCGGAAGTCCTCAGGAAAAGACGTGTGCGCATTTCCCAACGAACCACATTGGCCCACTGATTTATTTTCAGGGGCAGATCTCTGTACGACTGAATCCAGTTCTTAAAAGAGTTCCAAATGATGGTCTCAGAAGTAGGACGAACAATGAGTTCCTCTTCAAGTTTCGCATCGGGATCCACGATTATTCCCCCATCAGCGTCATTTTTCAAACGGTAGTGAGTTACAACAGCACATTCCTTGGCAAATCCTTCAACGTGCTTGGCTTCTTTACTTAGGTAAGATTTAGGTATAAACAGCGGGAAATATGCATTGGAATGACCTGTTTCTTTAAACTTAGCATCCAGAATTTGCTTCATATTTTCCCAGATTGCGTATCCATACGGTTTAATCACCATACATCCTCGCACCTCCGAATGCTCAGCTAAATCAGCTCTTTCGATAACTTCATTGTACCATTTTGAATAGTCTTCTGATCTTTTTGCATACTTCACGCTCATTTTGGTATAGTATTTGTTAATTTTTTGTAAAGATTAAGAGTTTACCTTGTCCTTACTCTATTCTTAAGAGACAAAAGTAATACTCCATTTGGAAAAACTCCAGATTTATAATAACTTTAAAAAAATGCAGTTATGAAAACGATCAAAAAAATAATTCTTACCCTCACAGTGGGAGCATTGGTAAGCTCTTGCGCAAATTACTCTGCGATTTCAGACAATGATGTTTATCTTCAAAAGCCTCCTTTGGTTGACCTTGCGGAAGGTGGTGAAGGCGTAACATCCTACAACTATTTCAAAGCGGAAAAACAGGGATTGTATCAAACTGCAGACCGCAGAACGGTTAACAACAATATTTTCATCATGGGTATGGGATCTCCGATGTTCTTTCACCCCTATCACGGTTATGGTGATCCTTTCTGGTCGGCAAGAATGTATGGAGGCTATTATCCTTTCTACAACTCCTACTTTTACGACCCCTTCAATATGTATACTTTAGGCTTCGGACATAACTCGTGGTACGGGACCAATCCTTACTGGGGTTATGGATATGGCATGGGATTCGGACCTTACACCTACAATTCCCATTATGCCAACAGTTTCCAGGGCGTATATTTCATAGGACCGGCCGCAAATTATCCCGGTTATCCTAATCCTATTCAGCCGAATAACAGTTTTTTCGGATCCTCTTCGATCAATCAAATTTATGGTCACCGTGGATCTGTCGGATCATCATCAAGAAGATCAAGTTCTTACCCTTCGACAACCAAATCTATGAACTTACCGAACGATTCTCAGGTAAATAAAACACCTGTGAATGCTCGAAGAACTGATATTGGCTCTCAACAAGTCGTGAACAGAAGAGAGGTAAGTAACAACGAGTATATTAATAACCGCACATCCGGAGTACGTGTCAACAATTATCCCAATGTGAACAGAAGAGAAATCGGTACGACCGGACGTCAGGATATTTCCGTAAACAGAAATACGAATTATAGTTCCAGTAACAGGAGAACAACCTACACACCCAGTCAGACAGCGCGCAGAAGCGGAACTGTAACCCGATCGACCTCTCCGAGTTATGGTAATTCCGGAGGAACTGTAAACAGAAGAGGGGGTGCAGAGTATAATACAAATTATAATTCCCGAGGAAATACTTTTTCACAGCCGGCGAATACTGGTGGAGGTGTAACCAGATCAGGAGGTACCACGAGACCAACAGGTGGAAGCGGAAATTCAGGAAGAAGATAAAACAACAAAACTCTGATGCTGAGAAAATTATTCATTCTTTCATGTATATTCATTTATTTCAAATCGATCGGTCAAAACGAAGATGATGTTTTAAAATTTAGTCAAACGGATCTATATGGTTCCGCTCGGTTTGAAGGCATGGCAGGATCATTTGGTGCGCTGGGTGCTGATTTCAGTGCCATTCAGATCAACCCTGCAGGTATGGGTAGATTTTCGTCCACTGAAGTTGCCCTAAGTTTCAATACTGCATTTATAAACACGACCGGAATTTATAACGGAGTTAGCACCCAAGCTTCAACGAGTAATTTTAAGGTAAGTAACGCAGGCCTGGTGCTAACGAACGACATAAGTGTCGAAAACGACGGAAGATTGTACAGCCAAATTTCGGTAGGTTATACACGCTTGAAGAATTTCGATTTCCACAAGGTGTATGAAGGTCAAAACTTCAATTCACGCCTGGACGTATTCACCAGTATCGGTGCAGGGATACCCCCGCCGGAAATATATGATCTCCGCCCTTTCACAACCGGTTTGGCGTATGACGTTTATGCAATCGATTTCGATCCTACCACACAGCAATACTATTCCCGTTTAACCATGGGAGACATGTATCACAGACAGGATATCAGGACAAAAGGAGGTATAGGAGAGTTTCACATTGGTTATTCCGAAAACTATTTAAATCAGTGGTATTACGGCGGAAGCATAGGTATCAGAACCTATAATTACGAGGAAAGTTACGTCCACAGCGAATCATTGCTTGACACTGTTGGAACAACCTTACGGTCATTTGATTACATATATGATCAGGTTACCGAGGGAACAGGCTTTAATTTGAAACTGGGCTTTCTATATCTGCCCACCGATCAGATCCGTTTCGGCCTGGCTTTTGAATCACCCACTGTTACACGGTTCGAAGATAACTGGCGAGCCAATATGACCGCAGAACACGATTACGGCACGGAGACAATTGATCCTACTTTTGTTCCTGAAGGTCGTTTTGAATACCGGATGAAAACACCGATGAAACTACGGGGATCCTTTGCTTATATTTTGAATTTTCGTGGCGCCATCAACCTTGACCTTGAATACGCAAATTTCCCCGGAGGCCGACTTAATTCGATAAATCCTTCAGCGTTTGACAGCTACAATTTTGAGGCAGAAAACGAACAGGTCAATGAGCAATTCCGGGGTGTTTTAAACAGCCGCATCGGTTTTGAATATATGTTTCTGCGCGATGTGTATTTTAGGGCAGGATATGCTTACCTGCCTCAACCATATAAAACGGAGGTGGGCAATGTGCGTAAAGCAAATCAAACCTTCGCCGGAGGCCTGGGCTATAAATTCAGGAAATTTACTTTTGATATAAGCTATAGATTATTAAGGCTATATTCTGATTATTATGCTTTTGATCCATCAAAGCCGGAAAACAGAACAGAATTCCAGTCTGATCTTCACCACTTCGTTTTTTCAGCAAAGATCGGTTTTTGAATTGCTTTCCCCTATCCTGATTGCCCCATCAAAATTCAGTTGATCTTTTTTAGACTTTGTCCACGAAAGAACATCGATATAATCCAGGATAACCCGCTCATTCGGATTGTCGAGGAGTTTCCTAAGTGATTCTTCCATTGAGCGATAGGATTTCGGATTTCTGACCTTGTCAGGATTTTTAGCAAGTCTTTTCAGTTCTTTGACAAAGAATATTTCAATCTGGTAATCTCTTTCTGTCTTGTTTAAATACCTCAGCGTTGCTCCGGAAGAATACTCAATCAGGTCAAAATTCTCAAGCTCAAAATGAACCATTAGATTTAGAATACGTGCGAAAGAATAGAGATCCTGACGCAGGTTTTGTTCATTGTCATTCAAAATTTCGTTTATCACGTTTAGGGCCTGACGATATTCCTGCATTCCGAAATAAGTATAAGCCAAGGTATAGGATAGTTTCACGCGCTGTTCCTTACTCGCCTGCTCCAACACATTCTTTGTATAGGCTTCATTGGATTCATACAGTTCGAAAGCCTTCTCAAAATCACCCCTGAGGTTATAGATATTCATCTGATCCACAAGGGATATACTCATTATCTTTAGCGTAAGATCCGTGGAACCAAATCCCTTTTCCCCTTTTAGACTTCCAATGTTTTCAATCATCTTATGCGCCATATCAAAATTTCTTTCATCCATATAACAACGCATCAAATGATATAAGGTGAGTACATAACGCTTACCGAGATCCTGTCTCAGTTTTTCATTGTTATCCAGTATTTCTTTTGTTCTGTTGAAAAAAACATAACTATCGGAAAAATCACGGTTGGCTGCAGCGCATAGCCCTTTAATATAATAACATATCGAGGCTGCACGGGTAGAAATTGCCGTATTCTTTCCCTTTATTAAATAATTGTCGGAAATCTCTCGCACCGTTTCCCGTTCCTGTTCATTTCTCGTAAAGCCTCCACTTCGAAATATAGCGTTGATCCGTGAATACAATACATGATATTCAGCGAGATTTCTAAGCTTATCAAGTACGATCGATTCCTCTTCTATGATCTTGTTGAGATCTACATCAAAGTCACCTGCTTCATAAGATTCTTCGGTCAGACGTTTTTCCCACGAAATCAGCTCAAATAAATAATAGAACTTCTCATTTTCCTCTGCAATTCTTTTTGCTCGCTTAAGAAATTTCCTACATTCCTTGAAAAGTGCTTTGTTGTAAAGAATCTCTATGTTTTTCAATTCCTCCTTCAGGATACTTGAAACCGACTGCTCACTGTAAAAAGAGCGCAAACTTTTCAAAATAAGTTTATACAAGTGGTTTTTCTCAGAAGGGAGATGCTTGATGAAATTCTCATCCTTGAAATGATTTTTTAAAGCTTCTTCGTCATAAACCTCTTGATCATCGATAAAATCAAAAATCTTGAGATAGTTTTTATCACCTGTCTGAATAGAGGATGAGAGCTTGAAAAATCTTTTTTCCGACTTTGTCAGGGACTTGATTAAAACAAATAATTCTGTACTCGGTTTCACTTCAAAATTATTTTAGAAATCCATATTAAGTGATCCCCTGTTAGATTTTAACAAAGATAATATTAATAAGTAAATAATTTAAAAAGGGGCTGCCTAATTAAAGACAACCCCTTCAAAAACAACAACAAACTAAAAACCTCAAAAGCCATGCTTCTATCTGAGGAAAACGATATCTCCTTTACTCAGTTCGAGATCAGGAGAAGAAATACCATTCAATTCCATCAGGGATTTTAATTTTATCCCATACTGTTGTGACAACATCCATAATTCTTTATTTTCCTCAAGCCGCACCTGAGAAACGTTTGATTTGCTTCTTTTTCTCTTGGGCATGAGATAAATTATATCCCCTTCTTCCAGAATATCTTTGTTTCTAGGAAAATCATTCCACCTGTTTAATTGACGTAAACTGAAACCGAATTCTTTAGAAATCTGATAAAAGGTATCCCCTTTTTTAGCGATCACGTATTTCGTTCTATCCTCGTTTACGTGAACCTTGTGAGTATTTACCGTACTTATCTCTTCCTGTTTCTTTTCCTTCTTTTGCTGAACTAAGGGTTCAGACGACTTGATATTCTTCTTTTCCGGTTCTATAAGCTCAATATCTCCTTCTTCATCAAGTTTATAGAGTTCATACTTCTCAATAAGATCAATGAGTAATTTATCGTACTTGGGATTGGTAGCATATCCGGCTTTTTTTAAACCTTCAGCCCACGCCTTATAATCTCTTTTATCCAGTTCGAACAAAAAGGCATACCGTGAACGCCCGGTTAAAAACCTACTGTGATCTTCATAAGATTCAATCGGATCATCATATTTCCTAAAGCATTCATTTCTTTTGTCATCATCTTTATAGATTCTTGCCCCTTCCCAGTCGTGACATTTTATTCCAAAATGATTATTCCCTTTAACGGCAAGCATCGAATTTCCGTAACCGCTTTCCAAAAGACCCTGCGCCATTGTGATACTGGCTGGAATCCCATGTTGTTTCATCTGTTTTACAGCGTGGTGCTTATAGGTCTCGATATAGGTCTCGATCGTCATCTTCGACTGGAATGACCAACCGATAAAATAAGTTAAAAGAAAAATAACGGAACAATAAATACGCATCACCTGGTTTTTTGAATAGTGATACGGTAGATATCAACATTGGTTACAAAAATTGTTAATAACTCTACTATTTTTTGTTGATAAACCTGTCTTTATTTTGATAAACAGCTACTTAACATCGAAAATTAGGGTAGAAAGATTCTCGGGGGAAAAATACTCTGCCGCAACCGTTCTGATTTCATCAGCAGTAATGCTGTCAATATGCTCATAAATTTCCTGCAGGGTGTCGATCTGGTCAAATACGAGAAGGCTCTTACCAAAATTAAGCATTAAACCGCTGTTGCTGTCCATACTCAGTGCCATATGCCCCTTTAGTTGAAGCTTGGCTCTCTGCAGCTGATTGCTGGTCAAAGGCTCTTGAATAAAACGACTGATTTCCTTTCGGATCAGGTGTAGAATTTTCTTTTTGTTCTTCGGGTCAGTTCCTGCATAAACAAACCAATAACCCGTTTCCTGGTAAGGTGTATAACTCGCCTCAATGTTATAAGAATAACCGTATTTTTCTCGAATTGAAAGAATTAAACGAGAATTGAGAGCAGGGCCTCCCAAAATATTAATAAGCAGGATCATTACCCTTCTCCGAAGATCATCATATCCCGGAGCGGTACCACCAATCATTATGTGGGTCTGATAATTAGCTTCATCCGTTTCAATCGAAAAAGGAGCCCGCTGCTTTGGAGTTACCGGGGTTTGCTTAATTCCGTTCGCTGCAATCTGACCAAAATCTTTATTCAGTCTGGAAATCACCTTTTTGGCAGGAAGATCTCCTACAAACGACAAAACCATGTTTTCGGGATAGAAAAAACGCTCTACATAATTGAGCAGATGCTCCCGGGTAAATGAACGAACAGACTCTTCCGTTCCGAGTATGTTATTCCCCAGCGCATTTCCTTCAAATAAATAGGCTTCAAAGTCATCGAATATCTTATCCGCAGGACTGTCGAGATAAGCATTGATCTCATCGAGTATTACCTCTTTTTCTTTTTCTATCTCTTTTACAGGAAAATTGGAATTAAACGTAATATCAGCAAGAAGTTCAGAGGTGCGATTCAAATGTTCTCTTGAAAAAGCGCCATAAATACAGATCTCTTCCTTGGTGGTATAAGCATTTAGTTCTCCACCCACAGAATCAAGTCTTGAAAGGACATGAAATGCTTTTCTTTTATAGGTTCCTTTAAAAATACAGTGTTCCAGAAAATGAGCCAGGCCATTTTCATCTTCCCTCTCAAACCGTGAACCGGCCAGGACAGTTACTCCTAAATGAGCAACCATTGAGGGGTCATGTAAATAGACTACTCTCAATCCATTATCGAGACGATAGATCGTCGGTTCTACATTTATCATTTAAGGATTTTTTCTATGAACGTCCCACTTTCCATTGTTGTTGAGGACAAAACAAATTCTGTCGTGCAGTCGCTTAGGTCTTCCCTGCCAAAACTCAATGTAATCAGGCCGAATGAGATACCCACCCCAAAATGGAGGTCTTGGGACATTTTTCCCTTCGAATTTTTCTGTGACAGTTTTCAGATTATTTTCAAGTTCCTCCCTGTTTTTGATGGAACGGCTTTGCGCAGAGGCCCAGGCTCCTAGTTGACTCTCTCGTGGTCTGGAAGCAAAGTAGTCGTCAGACAATTCTTTTGGAGCCCTTTCTGCTCTTCCCTGAATCCTGATCTGCCTTTCCAAACAGTCCCAATAAAAAAGAATTGAAACTTTAGGGTTCTCCTCCATTTCCTGTGCTTTATGGCTCTCGTAATTGGTGTAAAAGATAATACCTTCCTCCAGCAATTCCTTCAAATATACTGTCCGGGAAGAGGGCTGTAAATCTTTTCCCACTGTACTTAATACCATTGCATGGGGTTCAGCACAATTATTTTCAAACGCTTCTTTGTACCACTTTTTGAATAAAAGCATAGGGTCGACGGACTTGATCTCATCTTCCAGTCTGCCTTTATCGAAATCCGAATGGTCGTTACGCAGTTTGTCAATAAATTCCTCCATTGTACGGTTTACTTATTCATGTCATCTTCCAGCGTGGATGCGTTTTCTTCATCCTCATCTCCGAAATCTTCTTCTTCACTCTCCTCCTCATCCAAAATTTCGTCTTGTTCAAATTCGTCTTCTTGCCGCGTGCTTTCATTTTCTGAAAGTGGACGACGATCAAGTTCTACGTCAAGATCCGGATTATAAGGAAGAACCTCTACTATAGGCGTAAGCATAATTGAAGGAATTTCGAAAGTGACTGTCATATCACTCAAACTTTCCTGAATTCTGTCATAAGCCTCCTTAACATTGCCGGCAGTTACCAAAAAATTATTGGTAATCTTCTTTTCTTTTTCATCATCTCCTGCAGCAGCTATGTAGGTCAATTTACATTTATACCAGTCGTCTGAATCCTCATAATAAAAAATGTCACCAAAATCCGTTTTAGAAATACCGGTGATTAAAAATTCTCCCTTGATTGTCGAACCTACCTCCTCATAAATTCTTGCCTCTGCATCCGTAAATGAAACAGCGTCCACAAGATATGGTTCAGTCACTCTTTTAAGCCTGCCGTCTTCAAGCTGTTTTGTATATTTTACTTTAATCGTATACCAACTATTCATAATTTGCTGATTATATATTTACTCCTTTATAAACCCGGAATTGCTCACTTTTAAAAAGCGTTTTAAGTAATCCTTGCCATTCCGAAATCGGGACTTGCAAAGATAATACAAAATAAAGTTTAACAAATGAACGAAGGGTAAATAGTATACACAAACACAGTACTGAATTTCCCCTTCCAATTTGTTCCACCCCGAAAAGCCATTCTAAAAAGGATATCCGATGGCGATGTGTAAACGGGGTTGAAATACATTGGGCATTAGCTCCTTATAACGAGGTTCTCCCGCGCTGTTATACCCCCATTGTTCGATTCCTTCCTGAATATAAGGATCGTCGTCCTGCCAAATCCATCGGGCACCCTGTGGCAAAGCAGGATTTCTTAAGGGTATTCCTGCGTCAATTCTTAAAATCAGGAAAGAAAGGTCCACGCGAAGCCCTATTCCTCCCGATACACTTAACTGCTTATAAAAATCATTTGAAATCTGACCGCCCGGTCTGTTTTTATCTTTGTTATATGTCCAGATATTCCCTACATCCGAAAAAATCGTCCCTTCAAACAGGTCAGTTATCTTAAATCTGTACTCAACCGACCCCCCGAGACGCATATCACCGATTTCGGTAACCGTACGTCCTGTATCAAGGTAATACTTATAAACACCGGGACCCAGAGAACGAGCCAAGTATCCCCTATTATCCACCGAACCACCGGCAGAAAAGCTATAATCGAAAGGCAGGTTAGGTCCGTTGTTCTCCAAAGGAACACCCCCGCCTACCTGAATTCTGTAATTCATGGACTGCTTTTCACTGTAATTGTGGTGCAAACGAAATTCATTGTCGAGCCTAACAAACTCAGAATACCGAATTCCCAGAAATTCCCGGAATCCTTCGTCGTTTACCGGTTGATCCTTCGTTAGCAAGGCTATCGTTAATCCTGCAACATCCAGATTGGCCGCATAAGATAAAACCACATTGCCCTTCTTACGCTCCTGATTCGACCACTGATAAGAGACCTTCAAGTCTTTCCAAATGGACTGATTACTATATGCGTTGATGAGAAATAAATCATTCTGTGCCTCCAGGCGTTGTTCAAAGGGGGTGCTTTTCTCGATATTCACAAATTGAACTCCTCCAATGATCGGAATTCCCACCGTGAATACCTGCGTCCGATAAACATCGTAAAATTTCCATAAATAGTTTAACTGAAAAGTTCTTCGTTGAAATTCAGGCCTATCCTGTCGGTTATAAGCGGCCGAAAAAGTAGTTCTTGGATTTTGCCTTTTCGAAAGTTTCGTTAATGGAATCGGAAATAACCCAGGAATATCGAGCTGAACCGAAGGACCGAATTCAAGCGTATTAAAACTGCTTATATCCTGATTAAGCGTGTTTGACTCATTATCATCCCGAAAAACATCCGGCTGAGACTCTACCCCACCGCTAAAACTTATCTTCAATCGGCTCCCGGTTCTGAACAGGTTTTTATTGATATAATTAACAGAAGCCTGAATTCCGAGAAATCCAAGGGAATGAGTTCCTTTGGGTTCGAAAGAAAAACGCTGTTTTTTCTGTGGTTTCAGATAATAATGAACATCAAGGGTATTATCCTTATTCTCTACAATTTCATACTGAACACTTTCAAAAAGATCGGTTTGAAGCAATCTACTGTATGATTGTTTTGCAAAATCTTCCTTGTAAAAGTTGGTCTCTTCAAGGTAATTTTGGAATTCAAGCAGCTCCGGCCGAACCATCGGTTTGCCGTTATACAGGATCGTAGCAGTTCTTATTTCGCTGTTGCGACCTTCATAATCGTCGTAACGCATAGTGTCAAAAGTTGGAATAGGATCGAAGGGAGTAAGTGTCATATTCCGCGATAAAATTTCCTCCTCATAAAAATTACCATCATAAGTCATTGTGTCACGCAGATGAAAATATACCTTGTTGATTTTGAAAGGCGCAAAGGGCTTGCTTTTCATTCCGTCCTCTTTCTCAACCTTTCTTTCTGCAATATTTATCACAATATTAATTTTGTGTCCCCCACTCAGTGTATCGACCAAATAACTCACGTAAGAATCCTTAAATCCGTAAATGGCTTCATTGCGCATGAATTCAGCCATGGATCTGCGCATATCACCTAAGGCATCCGTATCAAAACGGAAAGGGGTTTCAAGAACATTCTTTCCTTCCTCCCTATATTTTTCATATTTGCTTCTAATTACCTCGTTTGAGGTTTCAAGCCGCATCGAATCAACAATATAAGGTTCTTTAGGATGAAAAACATATTCAACCACAGCAGTTTGTTCTTCTTTATCCAGATTTACATGTGCTTCTACGGTGCCGTCAAAATATCCGTTTTTTTGAAGGAAAAGCTGCAACTGTTCACGAGAAGTTTCCATTGCGGAGGAGTCAAAAAGTTTTGGTGGTTCACCGTAATCATACTTTAATTTTTCCCTGGGAGTAGGTTTAGGATTAATCGTATCCTTCAAATCAATCTCCTTTTTCCTGTAGGTGGAATCACCTCTTTCCAAAGCACGCTGAATACGACGCTCATTTATTTTCTCCTGCCTCTTTAATCGTCGTCGATTGATTTTTTTATACCGTTTGAAACGTCTCTTTTCCGCCTTTGCAGCAGCGGTAGAATCAACCATATTGTATGCTCGAAGGCGTAACCGCAGTCCCAGGGTTCTGTGGTTGGGTTTCTGCCTAATTACACTCCGAGCCTTGGATTCCTTGATCTCCGTTCCATCCGGTATGATCAGTTCATTCGAAACAAGCAAATATTTATCTTCAGGAACATGCTTTGTAAGGTTGCACGAAGCAATTGCAAAAATCGCGATGAGCACACAAACTATCCTGAACGAATAAATATTTACCATGATAAACAAAAATACAAAGGTTCTGAGAAGATTGAGAGGATTGATTCGGAATAATCTTAATTTTGTTTAAAATCTACAGTTTGCAAGACTACTCACTAAAAAAGATCTCAGCATGCCTGCCTGAAATTCAGGAATCTTGCTTATTGGTATATTTAACGAAAAAATAGTGCTCTCCAAGGAAAATATCAAACGAGTCAAATCCCTGCATAAAAAGAAGGCCAGGGATGAGCAAGGACTCTTTATTATTGAAGGAGAGAAAATTCTAAAAGAAGCCTTCGCATACAGACCTGACAGTATTCAAACGATTTATACTTCAAAAAATCTCTCCTTCAATCCGGAAAACGCGCAGATTATCTCTGTTTCCGAACAGGAATTGCAACGCATTTCCACACTGAAACAACCGCGGGGTGTCCTTGCGATATGCACATATCTTAAGACTAAAGAAAACACGGCTGATTTTATATTGGCACTTGATAAAATTCAGGATCCGGGAAACATGGGTACTATCATCCGCCTTGCTGCATGGTTTGGTATCCAGGAGATAATCGCATCGGAGGACACAGTAGACTGCTACAATCCCAAGGTGGTACAGGCAACAATGGGCGCACTGTTCAATGTTAACATCCGTTATACCGACCTCCGGCAATATTTTTCAAAAAATAAACTTCCCGTTTATGGTGCTCTCTTGAAGGGCGAAAACATTTATAACAAGCCCTTGCACAGGAAAGGAATTCTCTTAATGGGCAATGAAGGGAACGGAATCCGGGAGGAATTGCTCGGTATCATTTCTCACCCTCTCACCATACCCCGGCTGGGTCATGGCGAATCATTAAATGTAGCAATGGCTACGGGAATATTCCTTTCAGAATTTTCCAGAAAGGAAGCCTGACGAAGTATTTATAATTTTTCTTTATTCTTAACGTGTGTTTCTAGCCATTCATCCATCTCCCAAAGCATGTGTAGGATGTTTTCTTTCGCAGCATATCCATGACTCTCATAGGGAAGAAGAACCAAACGGGAAATTCCTCCCAGACCCTTGATTGCTCCGTAAAGCCTTTCACTTTGTAAAGTAAAGGTTCCCGGATTATTATCTGCATTACCGTGAATAAGAAGCAATGGTTCGTTGATCTGATCAGCGTTAGTAAAAGGAGACATCCTCATATAAAGTTCAGGATTGTCCCAGAAAGTCCTTTCTTCTGATTGAAATCCGAAAGGGGTTAAGGTTCTGTTGTACGCTCCGCTTCGTGCTATTCCCGCTGCGAAAAGATCTGAATGCGCAAGCAAATTGGCGGTCATAAAAGCCCCGTAAGAGTGCCCGCCAATCGCAACTCTTTCGGGGTCTGCAATTTTTCTTTCAGTGAGAGCATCAATGGCTGCTTTTCCGTTGGCCACAAGTTGTTCTATGAATCGGTCGTTGGGCTCCTCATCTCCTTCTCCTATGATTGGAAAACTTGCGTCGTCCAGAACAGCGTAACCACGTACAGCCCAGTAAACAGGAGAACCATAAAACAGGCGTGTAAATTTATGAGGAGAATCTTTAATTTGTCCGGCTTCTGATGCATCCTTATACTCCCTTGGGTAAGCCCAGATGAAAACCGGAAGCCTGCCTTCCTTATCAGGATCATACCCGGGTGGTAAATAAAGTGTCCCTGTCAGGTTTACACCATCTTGTCGCTTATATTCGATCTCTTCTTTGTGAACCTTATTGAACGATTCATAGGGATTTTTAAAATCAGTAATCTTATCAAGCGTTCCTGTTCCTACATGCCGGAAAAAATAATTCGGAAAAGTATTTTTGCTTTCGATCCTCGTAATCAAAGTCAGATCTTCCCAGTTTGTGATGCGCATGATCTGCTCGTAAGTTGAATCACCCGCGGCTTGCCATAACCGTTCCGTCTTTCTCGTTTTAATATTGAATTTATCTAGAAAAGGTTTATTTCCTTCTGGTGAATAACCTTGACCGGTCAGGTAAAGTGATTTCCCGTCCTTTGAGAATTTTAAGGTCTGATACCTTCCTGAACCCGTTAATTCTGTTTCGAAACTGCCCGGATCGCTGTAGAGATCCTGCGAAGAGCGTTCCACGATCTCCGTTCTTTCCATCGGCTTTTTCGAAGGATTGAACAAATACATTCCTGTCCGTCTGGTTTTCCAGTACCCTTCATTTAGAATAGCCAGTTCATTATTCCCCCACATAATACCACGGAAACGGTATTTTACAGGAACAAGTAAAACGGGCTTACTTTTCTTGGTTAAATCCTGCTGATAAACGTAATCACGGAAGGGAACTTCATTTTCCGGCTCACCTCCATCCTGCGCTTCTGCCCAGTAAAGCGTTGCATCTTGATCCGCACGCCAGTAAATATAACGCTTACCGGTTTGCACGGCATCAAATCCCTTGGGCAACTCTTCTATCAACGGCTTTTTATAAAAATCCTGCTGCTTTACTCCTAACTCATCATGGATCGCAAAATTTTCAGGAAAACGATAATACGGGACAATGTAGGAAAATGGTTTTTCAATGGTATTAACCAGTATCAGTTTACCGTTAGGAGAATAGTTAACAGAATAATAAATAGCTTTTGGCAAAAAAGGTTTTAAATTTCCTTCAAGGTCGACTTTAAAAACTTCTGAGTTGGCATAATATTCAAAAAGCGCTTCATCCTTTTTACTGGATAAAAGATCCTGATAGGTTCTTACAGGTGCCTTGCTTCCACTCGTTTCCTGCACGATAGGTCCTTTAGGAATACTGTTTTCGTCTATCTTTATTCGATTTTCCGGAACAGTAAATACCAGCAGGGAAGCATTGTCCGGACACCAGTCGTAGGGAGCACCGAAAACACCGTTCAGATTATAGGGGGTGAGCTGCTTACACACTGCCGTTTTAGCGTCCATATACCATAATGAAATGCCTTCTGAATTTGTGTTGGTAAAAGTAAAATACGCCTGACTGGGCGACCAGCGAAAATCTGATAAACGCGGATTATCCGGTAAATTTTTGGCCTGAATTTTCTCTCCTGTTCTTAGGTTCTGAACAGCGATGTCTTTATAGTAGGTTTGTCTTGATCTCCCGTTTGTAGCCGGATCAATTCGTAAACCACCGAGTCGAACTTCATCCTGGGCAAGGTCTTCCAGCGATTTAAAGGCGTCTCTTGAAATAAAAACGCCACGGTCACCTTTTGAATCCATGTAAAGAAAAGGAGTGGGATCTATATCAACCAGTTCCAGTATTTCCCGGGGAGGCTTTTTATAAGATACATCCAGCTGTGCTGAAAAGGGAAATGTCAGTAATAAGGAGTTAATAAAAATCAGTATGTATCTCATGGTTCAATTGAATTTAAGGAATGCTAAAATACGAAAAGGAATACATTTTTTTTAAAAAATAGCTTCTACAGATAAATTTTATCCATATATTTACCATGGTAATTAAATCAACATGAAAGATAAAAGTAATAACAGAAGAAACTTTCTGGGCAAGCTAGCCCTGGGTGCAACGGCACTGGTTTCTGCACCGGTTATAGGAGGAATTACTCAATCGGACAATGCTAAAAAAGAAGAAGAAATGAAGGCAATAAAAAAGATCAGAGCATTAGGATTTCAATGGCAAACGCTTGATCCATTTTTGTTCTGTGTGCATCACGAAGATAAATTTCCGAAAGGCAACGAAAAGATGGGACCTGCATCTTCGTTAGAAGGAAGGCAACTGGGACAGGATTTTAATATAAAAGACGGATGGAGAATGTATCACGGAAAAGAGGTACCGGGTTTTCCCGGTCACCCGCACCGGGGGTTTGAAACCTTAACAGTTGTTCGGAAAGGAATGGTAGATCATTCAGATTCTGCAGGAGGAGCAGGAAGGTATGGGGACGGAGATTTACAATGGATGACTGCAGGCTCCGGACTGATGCATTCCGAAATGTTTCCGCTTCTTAAAAAGGAGGAAGAAAATCCGTTGGAACTGTTTCAGATCTGGTTAAATCTCCCAAAAAAGAGTAAAATGGAAAAACCGGATTACAAAATGTTTTGGAGCGAGGACATTCCAAATTTTAAACAAGGGAATGCCTTCATTGAAGTTTTGGCGGGCGAATTGTTTGAAAAGAAATCCCCTACTCCTCCCAAACCTTCGTGGGCATTCGACCCTGACAATCACGTAGGCGTTTATAACATTCAACTCGAAGCTGATTCTGAATTCAAGCTGCCTGCAACAGCCGAAGGTGTAAACAGAAGTATTTATTTTTATGAAGGCAGCGAGCTATCGATTAACGGAGAATCAATTCCGGAATATCATGCCGTAGATGTCGAACCAACGGCTGAACTTCATTTGCAAACAGGAAAGGATAAAATCAAATTTTTAGTTTTACAAGGCAGGCCAATCAGTGAACCCGTCGTTCAACACGGGCCTTTCGTAATGAATTCCCGACAGGAAATACAGGAGGCCTTTGCAGACTATCAGCGCACCCAGTTTGGTGGATGGCCCTGGCCCAAAATTGAACAGGTGCACGACCGTGATCGAGGAAGATTTGCCAAATTCAGCGATGGAACAATCGTGGAGAAAGGGTAAGAAATTGATTAACTGATTATTATAGTATTGAAAGAACTGAACAAACCAAAAAAGCCTGTTCAGTTCTTTTTTTTTACCGGCTATCAGTTTACATATCCTCGGTAACTATCTGTTCGCCCTTTACGCCAAGTTCTTTCAGTTGATTAAGCACACTTTCCATCATTTCAGGCGGACCGCATACGTAAAACTTCTTGTCGAAATCCTTGACGTGCTCTTTCAGAAAATCTTTCGATATATGACCGTAGGCGTATTCATTCGTTCTTTCCTGTGAAAGGATATTCACGAAATTACTGCCCAACATATTGCGGAATTCTTCACGCAGGATAATGTCTTTTTTGGTTTTGTTGGCAAAAAGGAGCTGATTGTCCCCAATTTCCCCTTCCTTTTCCAGTTTTCTGAATATGGCTATGAACGGCGTCACTCCTGCCCCACCGGCAATAAATGTTCCTTCTCCGTCATATTTGATCGCACCAAAAGCATCCTCAATAATGAATTTATCCCGCTTATCGAGGCCGAGCAATTCCTTGGTCACACCGTTATGATCCGTATAGCTTTTGATCGTAAATTCCAGGTGGTCATCCTTGGGAAGCGAAGTAAAAGTAAACGGTCTCCCTTTCTCTTTCAAACCAACCTCATCGATGGAAACCTCCGTTGCCTGACCGGGTGTAAATTCATAACCGTCGGGTTTCTCGGTTCTATATCTATTTACGTCGTGTGTGACTTTTTCAATTGATTTTATCTGAATTTCGTGTTTGCTCATTGTTTTTTCGTTTGTTTTCCTAATAAATTAAAAAATACAACGCGAATAACAAAGAAATAAACGGTATAATTTACCGGCAGACCTTTCAAAGGATGATTCATTGAAGCAAATGAAAAGGTGATGACTTGGTGCAGCACTGTATCTCAACGGTTTTAGCTAAGCCTTCGCGCCGCTACCACGAATGTACATAAAAGGCGCGAGGTGTAGGTAGTGTTATAGAGCTTCTCATGTCATTTCTGTATAATATTTCTGCTCAATTCAACAATCTCTATACTTTCTGAGCTGCTTGAAACTATACCATATGTAACAATCTCATCATAATTAATTACTTCTCCGTTAGACGGAAGTGACATATTTCGAAATATTATTTTCAAACTATCACCCTTAACGGAGTATTCAGCCACATTTCTTCCTAAACGCTCAGCCAAACCTTTATCGTCTGATATCTCAATAGTACTTTCTTTTATCTCCCAGGTGGTTAAGTTCCATCCAGGGGCTATTGGTTTGCTTTTAGTTAGTTCTAATGTGTCCCCTCGAGATTCGTTACTGCGATAATACACGCCAGTCTCGAGAAAACACCCTTCTGAAGTTCCGCTTTCACAAGCGAAAAAAGAAAATATCACTATGGATATGATTAAGTTTGTTTTCAATGCTCTATAACGGTCTAAAATAAGCAAAGTAGCGCAAACCTTGAGCCCTATCGGCGCTATTTTGTTTATTTGGTGTTAGGCACATTTAACTTTTTAGATCTTCAACTTCTTTCTTTAAAACTGGAATGTCTTTGACTAATATTCTCCAAAGAACAGAAGGTTCAATCGAATCATAAGCATGTACTATAAGGTTTCTTAATCCTATAATCTGTCGTGTTCCTGAAATATGGATCTCTGGGCTGATTTGAATTATCTTGTTAATAACTTCTCCTATAATCATTAAATCCCTCTCAACTGCACGAACGGAGATGAAGTTCTGCTGAAAATCATTAAAATCTCTTTGATGGTGATCAATAATTTTATCAAGTTCTTCGATTATCGAATCAATATCGAGTAAATATTTCTGTATCTTCCTATGCTGCTGCATATAGAGATTTCTTCGTTTTATCGAGCTCCTGTTTGAAGATCGGATTTTTAACTACCCGATAAGAAACTAAATCGATCTTTCTTCCGAATAAGCTTTCTAAATCTTCCATTAGTCCGAAAAACGCATCACCATATTCGATAGGATTAAGATTCTCCTTGAGCACATAGGCAAAATCTAAATCACTTTGATCAGAAAAATCTTTAGTCAATGCTGACCCGAAGATATACAACTCAGCTACAGAATTCTTTCTGCAGATTTCCTGAAGTTCATCAATATTATCTTCGATTAGTTTAATCATCATTCCAAAGATACAAAAAAGATAATTCACATAATAACCACTGACGAATGTGCTGGTTATCTACTGTTGTGCCTAACTTCCGGCTATACGCCATGGCATATATCCGCACTATAAAAATAGTCAAAAATTTACAAACAAATTATGATTTTAAAACGTTGACTATCAATAAAATGAAAGCAAAATAACTATAAACGGATCCAATGAAATTAATAGATATTAATCGCTTCAAAACGGATGTAACTGATTAATGCAATCCAGGGGGAATTCTTAGACAAAAACTATCCCTCCCCCATCAACTCCTTCATATCCTTATACTTATACACCTCCACGCCTTTATGCTCACGTTTGGCCGCTTCCACCATCGCTTGAGCTACGTGCTTTCCTTTGATGGGTTTATAATCATTCGGAAATAAGAAAGAAAGTCCTTTGGCTATGAACTGGCCTATGCTTTCTGCGATTCTGGTCTCGGAGCGGTCTCCCAGCAAGAGCGAAGGCCTGAAAATAGATAAGGATTCAATCCCGTCTTCTTTCTCCGCAAGTTCCGTGAGAGTATCCTCGACTTCACCTTTGAGTTTCAAATAAAAGTTGCTCTTACCACTGTCCGCTCCTATGGAGGAAACGATCAGGAATTGCTTGCAGCCTCCCTTCAAACAAAACTTTGCCGCGTTTACCGGAATGTCGTAGTCTATTTTTCGATAGGCGTCCTTGTCTCCCTTCACTTTTTTCTGCGTCGTTCCTATGGCACAAAAAATCAGTTCACTGCCTGCCATTGCTGCTGCAAACTGTTTTTCGTCATTAAAGTCTATCACTTCCACCTTTACTTTCGGATGCTTCATTTCCAACGGACGTCTCACAATCACTTTGACTTCATCGAAGGCGGGATCTTCTGTCAGGGTCTGGAGGATGTGAGAACCTATCAGGCCCGTCGCACCAAGAAGGGTTGCTTTTATTGTCATTTTTTTATCGGTAAATTTTGTATTTCATGTCTTCTTAGTCATTTTCAAATTATTCCTCCTTACCAGACGCCGGTTTCATCCGTGAGAAAGGATAGCCATTACATCCTGTTTTGGGATGCAATTTATCAGCACTTGCATTAGATCGGGCTTCAGCTTCATCGGGAGCGTTATATGTTGTATAACAGAAACCCCACTGATACGGGTCCATGTTCTCCAATTTGACATAGTCGATACGCGTGAATAACTTACCATCAGAAAAGTTGGCAGAATCATTTTTTGTAAGTATATACCCCTCTTCAGTATTCCATTCTATTATGTGATAGCGGTCACCCGGATGTTGTATCCAGCGATCTTCTGTAACGGTATAACGAATTTCATAATCATCCTCAAATTTTCCAAGCAGGTAATCAGGTACCTTGTTTTGAGTCGTACAGAAAGAAAATAACAGGATCAGTCCAGCGTATACAAGGGCCTTCAACACTTTATTTGGTATCATTTTCGGATCTTTTAAGCTTTAAAGCTAAAAAAATTAAAGGAAGAACAGGCTTACTTCACGACTAAGGCTGTTAAAACGAAAATTTCCCGGCGTATCTCTTTTAGATATAGCCATCAGAATAATAATAGATCAGGATTTGAGAATTCAAATTTGAAGGTTTTTCCTTTACACGGTGAATCACAGGAATACTGAATTTATTATAATGTATTTCTTTATTCTTCCTTCTTCCAAAGCTCATCAAAGAAGTTGTCCTCCTTTGTCCTGTATGACCATTTACCGTCTTCGGTCAGGAAATGATTAAGCGTCTTTATCCTTCTTACAGTATCTTTTGTGTACACAGTGAGCAAGTAGTCATAACTTTTTCCAAGCCTATTATATGCTTCTGCTTCTGATTTGTTCCACTTCCGGACAAACATTTTTATCTCTTGTGGATTTAACTTCTCTGTCGCGGAAGGGTCAAAGTTCTGACGTACGAGCGTATCATAATAGGGCCGGGTAAATTTATTCGCTCCGACAACCAAGTCTATGGAATCATAAGGCCTTATTGTTATTGAATCAATGTTCTTCATAACAAGTTCTGTTTTATTCGGTTCCAGAATTTTCTTTGTTTGCTTACAGAGGTTGAAATGAATATAATAGTCCGCTTCTTTCTCAAACTGCAGCAGACAGGAATCATTGTCCAGGATCGAATACGTATAGGAAAGATATCTTCCATTTTTATAAACGTCGTACTGGTAATAATGTGGACCAACAGGACCGATATACCTGGAATAAAGTATCTTGTATTCATCTATACTCCATTCTTTGATCCCATCGGTTTTCGAAAAATTTACACCACAGGAAACAACCCCTGCAAATAAAAACAATAGCACCAATATTTTTTCAAATGTTTTCATTTCTCAGGTTTACATTTTCTTTTCAGATCCTGTGCATATTCCTCAGTAATTATTTCTCCTCCAAGTGATTTACATAGATTATAATATTTCCATGCATTCTCACAGTCTCCTCTGTTCCAGTAACAAACCGAAAGTTTAAATACAGTATTCTGATCAACGGAGTCAATTTCATATGACTTATTGATATATGTTAAGGCGGAGTCCAGATAGATTAAAGCACGGTCTTCATGAAACCGCTCGAGCCTGTAATATTGCGCCAAAAAACAAGTCCCGTAATCCGTCCAGAGATGTGTATTCTGAGGATCGAGAGAAAGACCTTCGAGGTACTGTTCCTTGGCCTTCGAAAAATCACCAATTGTCATGTAAACAGCACCATATCCCCAATAAATATCAGTATTTGTCGAATCGAGCAAATAGGCCTGATTGAATCTGTACATGGCCGTTTTCAAATCGGTTTTCATATATTCAAATCCAAGCCGGATCAGATGATCTGAAGCTTTTCTGTTTGAAGAGTCCTCCTTCAGAACCTTTCTAATGAATTCACTGTCTTCCTTCTTTTCCTCTTCGGACTTTGGTATATTTCCGTATTTTGGAAGAAGTCGCTTATCTTGCATTGCCTGATCATGCCACTTTTCTTCCCTGGTTTTAAATCTTTCTGTTTCTTCCGAAGTAAATGGCCTGTCATAATATTCCTTACCGTCCCTCCATTTATATACACCCGGAGTGTCAACCGTAAATTTCATGGTCGTGAATCCGTCAGGCTTACCCAAGGTATACGGTATTCTTTCACCACCCTTATATACTTCAATTACTTCATTGTGGTTTTCATCATAATACGTGTAAATAATGTTATCAGGAACATCTAACGTATCATCGTCATTGAGTAAATACTTTCCCTCTTTAACCACGGTGAAACCTTCTTCGCTGACAAGTTTCCATCCACCTACCGGCCATAACTCATAATAAATAACCGATTCATATAGCCAGTCTCCTTTATACGTATTAACCTTTGCCAGTTTTCTTTTCCCTTCCGGATAACCATATATTTTTGAGGTGTACCAATCTACCCCGTCTTTTTTATAGTGTTTGATTCTTGGACCAATTTTTCTGCTGCATGAAATAAAACACAGAGCAACCAGAAAAATGAGTATCAATCTATATTTTCTTCGTTCCTGACTCATATCTTTTGGTTACTAAACAGTTTTACAATAACTATTTACTGTGTTTCAAATACTTTACAGTGAAATTACAAAAAAACCGGTTAGCTTAATAATTTCGCGCTGCATACCGCATTACCATCGTTTATGGCTTACACTAAACCATTTTCTATGCTTCATGCCCGGTCAACAAATCTATCAGCAGATATCGCCACGTATGTTTTACAGAACCTTCTCTAAACCATTTGTTTCACCCAACAAGCTTCTTTATCTAACAACGGTGTAGGTCATTCCCGCTAAATACGGTAGCACAATCATTGTTCTGTGCCAATAAATTTAAAAGTTCCTACTCTGCAATAAAAACCCTTTCAGTGGATCCATCGCTATACCATTTGATCAAAGGAGTGTTTGGTTTAAGCTCCGTTTCTCGCCCCAGGAAATCAACCACTTTAAGCAGTTTTCTGTCGGAAACCTGAACAGACTCAGTAATACCAACCGCCCCGCAGGAAGGACTATATCCTGTTGAAGGATCAAGCGTCAATGCGTAATTATAAAGCTCGTCGCAAATGAACAAGGCATTACCTTCCCCATTTGTCAGCACGCAGATCCCAATGTCATTAGCAGGATCAACATACAGATCCGTAGAAGCTCCCATTTCACCCCCATTATGCCCCCAAAGCATGGAGGAACCACCGTCATAAAAAAGTTCTTCCTGATACCAGTTCAATCCTTGTTCCGGGGCTAACGTAGGTACTTGTGAAGTCCACATTTCATTGATGGACGTTGAACTCAGCAATGAACTACCGTTAAAATTTCCACCGTTGAGATAGGCTATCATGAAATTAGCCATGTCTTCGGCTGTGCTTCTGAGTTGACCATCGGGATAATCGGCAAAACCATAATGCGGATAAGCGACATAACTACCATTGACATGTTGATAAGGCCTCGCGACATGCGCAGAATCGAAATCGGCAAAGAACCAGGAAGTTTTATGCATACAAAGGGGTTCGAAAATGGATGCATTGCAATACTGATCAAAGGGCATTTGCCCCGCTAATTCAACGAGATAGCCGTTTAGTGCCGTACCCATGTTACTGTATTCATGCATTGATCCGGGTGCCCCTGCCACAAAGTTTGCCGAGGCATTGTAATCGCTTCCACCGACCGAAAAATAACGCTCCATCACGTCCGGGAGAGTAATCACGGGATCGGGATAGCTGTAATAATTATCCATTACCACGTTATTGTCCCGAACAGATCCGGTATGCGTCATTAACTGCCGAAAGGTAACCGGTGCCGAAGGCGAAGATGGAACGGCAAAACTCCAGGGCAGGAAATCATTGATATCCTGATCGAGGTTTATCGTACCATTCTCTGCCAGTTGCATGGCTGCCGTTCCTGTAAAGAGCTTTGAAACAGAAGCAAGTAAGAATACCGTGGTATCATTTACGGGAACCGAATTATCTACATCCGCGAAACCATAGGATTCTATCCAGACTATCTTTCCACCTTTTACTATGACTGCTGAAAGGCCCGGAAGGTATTCGAGACCCATTTCATTGGTGATAAAGGCATCCAGGGTCGAACTTGGATTCGGATTGGTCTGTGCACGGCAGGTAATCGCCATAAAAAAGATCAGCGTACTGCTTAAAAGCTTATTCATTATTTTCATCGCCTATATTTTTGTATCCAAAACGTCCTTTTCCGGAAGGTAAACCGTGGTGCTAACCCACTAACAATGACATTTTAAAATTACGCAATAATTTGAATGTCAGCGTAATTAAACGATAAATATTTTTTATTACTAGTTGATTATTCTAAGAGAAGAAACAGACTGTATGGAATACCTATCCCCTTGACTTTATCGGTAAGAAAATGTGATAAAAAATCGGTTGATCATGCATTCATGTACATCTGCACTGTTTGATCCGTGGAATCTGAAGTTCAATGAATTGGGTATTCCTCCAAAATTTTATTATTTTATTCATCGATTACAAAAGAAAAATGACATGCCGGAATTACCTGAAATAGCGCTTTACAAAAAATACGTGGACTCCACTGCCCTGCATCAAAAGATTGGAAAGGTTGAATTTATCGAGGATAGTCTCTTACAGCATCCCAAAAAAGACATTGGCAAAGAACTCAAGGGAAATGAGCTAACCTCCACCTATAGACGCGGAAAATACCTGTTCATTGAGTTAAAAAGCGGCAAATGGCTGGTACTCCATTTCGGTATGACAGGTGAGTTGAAATACTATCAGAACCAAGACACCCCCGATTACACCAAAATGCTTCTTCACTTTGAAAATGACTATAAATTGGCCTACATCTTTCCTCGTAAACTGGGTAAAATTTACTTGGCTGAAGACAAAGATAATTTCTGTGAAGACCATGAAATTGGTAGAGACGCGTTGGATTTTTCTCAGGATCAATTCAAAAAATATCTGGAAAATAAAAGAGGTTCGCTGAAAGGTGCACTCACCGACCAGCAATCAATCTCCGGCATTGGAAATGTCTATGCCGATGAGATTGCATTTCAGTGCAGAATGCATCCAAAGAGTGATGTTTCAATGCTCAGCGCTGAAGACATTGCTAATTTGTACCAACAAACCAATGAAGTACTGAAAACCGTTATCGAAAAGGATGCGGAGCGCTCCGAATTTCCTGATAATTATCTCACGCCCCATCGCAAGGACGGCACCGATTGTCCGACTTGCAACGGCGAGGTCAAACAGATCAAAATATCCGGCAGGAGCACGTATTTCTGTCCAAAATGTCAGAAGAAAAAGTAATAGGAAGCATAAAGACCGGAAAGGAAGGTTTTATTGGGAGGATTTACGTTACGTTTCTCAGGGCTGGCAGTCGAGCCGAAATAACCCACTGACTTTCCTTAAGCGCTCTTTATTTCCAATTTTACATAAACTTCCTTAAACGCCGTTTACTAAGACTTGAATGCTAGACCTGTGTTATAGCCAGTACATCTATGGTCCTTTGTAAATTTGTAATTGGTTAAACAATAATATTTCAATAATCAGTATCCCAATTGAAATAAGCAATAAGGTATATTTTTTATACTTAACCGCAATAAAAGTCGAATATAAAACGCCAAGTATGATAAATAAAACTACAATTTCTCGAATGTAATTCCAAAAAATAAATTGCCTAAATTTAAAATGAGAACTTGAAATAACTTTTTCAACTATGAACTCAAAATAAACCCAGTAAATAAAAGTTATTAAGGAGGTTATTATATAAACAAGCAATATTAATTTATCAAGCACTGAATATCTTTGGACTTGTTTTTTCATTATAATTTCGTTTCAGCTTAATTTAACTGTCCTGTTTTACAAATTTCAAATGTTTGCATTAATTGCTTGCCTATTTCTGATTTATCTGCAAAGTAAGAAATGGTAGATTTCACCCAAAACAAACTATTTTGATGCGGTCTTCCTTCAATATCCATGATAATATTTCCTTCATTTTGGTTTGAAATGCTGATGTACATATAATCATTTTCGAATGCTCTAATTGATTTGCTTTTTGAAGCTTTGTATGCTGGCCAATCTGACATTTTCTTTCCTTCAAGTCTAATATCAGCAAATTCATATTTATTCATTGCATCAATAATTTCTTGTCCTAAGTCTTCTTCAGAAATAGGTAAATCAAATCCATTGGAATTTTCTTGTTCCATATTCAAACCATCCTTATTTTCCATTCTAGCGGCAATTACCAAATGGTTATGTTTGTCAGAAATGTACAAAGCACAGTTTTTAATTAATTTCCTTTTCTTACCGAATATCATTGGGTCTGGTTTATTGGCTATAACGGTTCTGGTATATGAAAAGTTGGGCATTTCGGAGCGAATACCTGTCCCCGGACACAAAACTTAAATGCGAGCTACACACTTGAAATTTAGCACTGTCCGCCCAATTTTTTATATACCGTGTTGTGTGCCCGTGCTTTCTTTTTCGTCCGTGCGTTGGGGCAGACACACTCTTTGACAAGCTTTGGTTTGAGCGTTGGCTCGTGGGGCTTGGCAATGTGTGTGGCTGTGAAGCGTTGGCTATTCTATTTCTAATGCTTTCCAACCCCATTCATTTTTCTTTTTGTTAAATGATAATATTGCTTTTCCAGTCAAAGTCTGTCCATCTGTCAGATTGTTGTCCTGTATGAGTTTTGGCTCAATAAAGACGTCATCTGCAAATCCAAAGTTCTGTGGAGAAATTACTTTTAGTGTGCCTTCATAATCCCTAATGGCATCTGATGTTAAATTTGGTTCTGCTTTCTTAGCTGATAGTATTTTGTAAAAACCGTCTTGTCCATCTCCATTGAATCGTACCTTTAGTATGTCACCTATTTGTGGTTTATCCAATTGACCGGAATAGTTTAAGAATCCGAATTTCTGCTTGTCCTTCACAAAATTCAGTATGTTCTTATTCTCATTCACGAATTCTACTGCGATGACTTCTTCCGGGATGTCTTGGAAGAGTATTTCTTCAGCTTTCTTTACGTGTTGAGCGTATAGGTCTTTATTATCCTTATTTGGCGTGGCAGATTTATACCAATCCTGTTCTGTCCATTGGGTTACTTGGTTTGATAACTTCCATTCATGGTTTTCTCTGGTGGATATCACCTTTTGGATTTCAGTTTTTGCCTCATTGTACATTTGCCTCTCCACAAGCATTCCTGCAAATGTCTGTCGAAGCTTAACCAGAAAGTCTTCGGGTGTTTTCAGGCTTAATGCCTTGCAGTAGCAAGCAAACTGTATTTCTTTATCATCAGGAAAAATCTCAGCCATAACTTGCCAAACCCAAAAGTTATTTCTTTTCTGCTTTGCGAAGGGTAAAAAGGAGGAAAGGATGTTTTCATCATCACCTAATGCCAACAGTAGCTTTGCTTTGAAGTAAGGCGGGTATTGATATTCGGGATGTTCATCAACAATTTTGTCTAATTTGGGTAGAAATTCCCTGATTTTGTCTTTATCAATGGCTCTTTCCTGACCAAAAGAGCCAACTGGCTCGCCTTCCAATAGTTTTTTTGAATAAGCGATGTATGCCTGTTCTACAATTGACATTATCTTCTTGTCTTTGAATTCCTCCTTTAAGTAATCCTCCGAACGGAAGTTTTCAAAATTCCACCAGTCCGCAAACTCCAGATATTTTGACCAGTTTTGGTATCCCTTATGAAAAGCTTTGTAAATAAAGGTATATGCTTCTGATGGCTTAGTAAAGTGGAATTCCTTAATAATTTCTAAGAGTTCATTGATTTTTCCATGATCAACGAACTCCTCCTTTTGTAAGCCAAATAACATGCTTCCGATCTGCCAGGCAGAATTGTCAAATACCATTTTTTCATCTTCCGGCAATTGCAAGTCTTTAATCTTGATTAGATTTTCCTTGAAGGCATTAAATGAATCAGGTTGAGAGTACATTTTGAGATAATGGTAATACACCCATGCAGCAGCTCTTTTGTTCCAAATGTTTTCGGGTTCTGCTGCCAAAGCTTGATTTGCCATTTCTAAAGCTTCATCAAGTTTTCCGGCTTTCCTAAGTTCTTTGATTTCTTTAAATGACATGGGCGCGGAGTTTTGAAATGAGTTTATTTAATTTTTCATCCTCACCATTATCTGTGGATTTCGGCATGGCACGAGTCAATTGTTCGTTACTATTAAAGTAGAACTGAATTAATGCGCATTTAGCGTCCGTTTTCAGAAAGTAAATCGCATGGTAGTTATCAGTTTGCTCTATAATGTTCGTAATGGTAACATCCGTCTCAGTACAAACAGATTGCATTAGTCCATGGAGTTTTTCTAAAACCGGGATGGAAGGAGCGTAATCAATGTTATAGGTAATTTGATAAGGTTGGTTTAGCAGATCCAATAATTCTTGATGCCAAGTATACTGGTCGCGATGAGCAGCTTGAAATCCATTGAATATTCCGGCATTATTGTGATGAGCATCAAAGTGATCATTCTCATCCTCAAAAGAGATGGTGTATCGTTCCTGGAATCCCCCGAGGCTCTGAACAGAAACAAGCTGGAAAGGACTATTTTCCAATTTTTCACGGACTTCCCAGTATTTTAAACTTTTTGCCCTGTGCTGATTTTCAACATGAAAAGGTGAGACCGGTATATTTTCAAGTGCAAGCGCATTAACAGGGACATTTGTTAAAGGCTGAACCTCCCCGATATTAAACTGAGCAAAGGTTGAAACATTTGGAGCATTAGCCGCATAACATTTTTTTACAGCACGAGTTGTGGCCGTGTATGACCATCGTAAAGGGTCATCTTTAAGGCTTGTTCTTCCGTAATAATCAACAAATGTAGTTTGCCATTCACCTCCCTGCGATTTGTGACAAGTGATGGCATATCCATATTTTACACGCAATACATTAAAATATGGATCAGATTTAAGTTGCTCCTTGAATTCTTCCGACCCTACCTTAAATGTCGGCAAGCCCTTTTCCTTTTTTGTTTTTTGCTCATCCTGAAAACGCATGACAAAATCAATGTACAGGGCTTTCATTTCAGGGATTGTCAGATCTCGTCCCGGGGAGTTGAGCAATGAATCAATGATCAGGCACTCAATCTCATCGGAATAATGCTCCACCCTAATAGTTACTTTTCGGAAATTCAGGGTGATGTGCTTCTTTATCCGCTTACCATTGATAGTTTCATAAACAGGAATGTTCTTTCTTGGAATGATGTCTTCAGCAACATCCATCACTTTAGCCATTTCCCCATTCATTAATTCCACATCATAAGTATGGTAATTGTTGTGGTTAATGATCAGTAAGTCTCCCTGCGTAACAGTTTCACATTCAGGAAAATTTTTTCTTCGTACCGATCTGTTGTATTGCAGGCATTGTGCATTGCTAAAGGCGATGATTACTCCCTGACCAATTTCTGGTAAGGGGAATTTTTTAGCATATTTATGGGCTATGTCTTCACTCAGGGTTTTGATAAAACAAGTTTCATCATAGGTTAACGTTAATTCACTTCTGACTTCAGATCCAATTAATGACCTTATCTTGGTTGCATTCTCAAGAATGGTATTGTCTTGCTGACGAACCACTTCTTTAAGTGAACTAGTGTTTGTGGTTATATTAAGCCCCTCGAAATATTCAGTCATCAATGCCTTTGAGGAGTTATCGCCAACTGGTGGAAGTTGAGCCGGGTCTCCAACGAAAATAATCTTGTTTGCTGAATTAGGTATGCCACTATATGTAAGTAAATCATTCAGGAGAACATTTGTTCCGAATGTAAAAAGTTCATTTTTAGCCTCCCTGCTTGAAACCATGGAAGCTTCATCAATGATCAGTATTTTGTTATCAGTGTCGTCGTTTCGAATAGGAAATATATAGTGAAATGAATGGTCATCCTCATTGTCTTTACTTTGAATGGTTTTGAGTTCTTCAAAGTTGTAGATTGTCTTATGAATGGTCTGTCCGTATCCGGTTTTATCTCTCAATATTTTGGCAGCCCGTCCGGTTGGAGCCATAACATCAAATTGTTTGCTGATTGACTTTAAGTAGTCAATTAACCCCTTCAATAGTGTAGTTTTACCACTTCCCGCATATCCCTGTAGGATGAACACCCGCTCATTACTCTCTAAAAAAGCATGAAGCTTTTTCAACGCATTGCGCTGGTCATTGGTGAGGGTGATATGTTGGAAATGGTCAAAGATTTTCATGGCTTTATTTTTTTGATACAAAGGATATTATAACCTATGCAGTGTTTCTGCACTATTCATTTTTCTTCATCTGTTGCTTCAATTTTTCTAATTCAGGATTATTCGCTCCGATGGTGTTTTTCTGAGTTTTGGATTTGCTGGATTTCTTGTTTTTATTTCCACTATTTGATGTAATGGAATATGATGATTCTATTTGATTCACAAAGTCTTGAAGAAATCCATAGAATTTAAAAAAGTATCTGGATTCATTCCCCTTTATTTTGTTTAATGTCTTTTGTTGATATGGTGTTGGCGTGCTACCTCTATGATTTTGATTTCTCATTTGGTAGATCTCTTCATGTGTGAAATAGATTGAATTAAATTCATAGTCATCTCTGGTCACGTTCTTTTTGAAATAAAAGAAATACAATACGGCTCGAAATTTTCTATTTGCGTACCATTTTGAGGTGTCAGTTCCTTGAAAAACGAGTTGCTCTAATGAAGTTCCTCCTGTACTTGGTAGTACATACTTCCTTTGAGTTCTGTCAAAAAAAGATTTAACGGCAATTTGATTTTTCTCTGAATTCCAAACACTTTCAATTTTCTTATCGAAAAGAAAATTGCTTATATTTTCAATCTGCTGGTACATACATAGACAAAAGTTTTCAAAATCATCTCGCCTTCTTTCGTGTTCCATCTTGCTGTAATCCAATATCAGTTGATCTTTAATTTCAACTAGTGGGAATGAGTGATAAAATTCTTTTGCCTGTTTATCAATTTTTTGTTCAACACAATATTCGTGGATGTTTTGGATAAGGGAGTGTTTAGCTATTTCTTCGACTGGAGAAACTTCACCAATGGTCTGTAATATTTCATCTATTAACCATTCGTTTCCTTCTTCCTTTAAAAGATCACCAATGATTTGAACAAGCTTTTTTAGTTTCTCCTTATCCTTCATTTTTGCTGTTTTTAAATCTATCATAAAGGCTGATGCCTTCGTCCAGCCCTTTATTCAATATGGTGTTTACCACACTCTCCAAATCAACCTTTTTAATATCTTCTCGCTCTTTAATTCCAGTCAATTTATCAAACCTATTTTTCAACCCTTGATAGGTTGAATCCTTGGATCCCTTCACCATTTTCAAAAACTCCAATTTCCCACCCAACACATGCACTAAGTGCGCATTCATATTTTTCACATGCCCTTTGTCGGCTATGTAATCCCGTTTAAAAATCTGCTTCGCTTTTTCATAGCCGTACTTTTCCCAATAGTATAGCCACATGCGGATTTGCTTCACATATCTCCTGCGGACATTTACCTTCTCATTTACAATCAATCCGGTGGCTTCTTGTCGGTAACCTGCTTTTTGTAAACGAGTCTTTTTCGGATTGATAGCAAGATCCTGATCTTCCTCAATGATTCGCTTCAATTCCTTGTTAAATGCTCCATCATTATAGATGTTGTGCGGAGACGAAAAAGTAATGTCATCTGCGTAACGTGTAAATGTTGCGCCAAACCTGTTGGCAAGGCCGTTTAATCTACGATCAAGTTTCTTGCATAGAATATTTGTCAAAGTGGGTGATGTAGGACTGCCTTGTGGCAGCACGGTTTTTACTTCTCCATCAATTTCAAAAGGGTGGGTACATAAACTTGCCAATAAGAATGCCAGTGGCTCCTTGTCACCGCCAAGGTTGAAAGGCTCGTATATAAAACCCATCTTCACCCTGTTGCGGTCAAACGAATGAAAGAAGTCTTTCAAGTCCAGGTTGAGTACGTAATGATGGCCTACATGTTTTTTGGCATTATCTACGATAGACTTTTCCTGAATGAATCCCGTTGCTGCTTCATGGGGTTCGTAAATACACTGCAACACAAAATTCAGTGAGCGCAAAATTGATTTCAACCCTTTTACAGGTGCATTGATAGTGCGGTCTGCACCGGATTTCTTCTTGATGGTAAAGGTCTGGTAACGCTTCTTGCAAATTTCGGGATTGGCATAGTAGGTCAACGATTTCAATTGAACAGGCTTGCACTCCTCACCATAAAGCAGGTTCTTAGCTTCACTCAATAGTATCACTAAATCCTCCTTGCTTTGCAGGTCAGCAAATTGCTTCCTAATATGGTCGATATGTGTCTGTTCAATTTTCATGTTTCAATTATTGAAGCACTTTGAAAACACCTGCCCGGATACTCTTTTTGTATGAACATTTCAATCATTACAACTGAAATTCAATACCTATTCATCACTTATAAATACATCAATGACAACTTCATATTATTATTAATACTAAGATCAATAACAGAACTGTCAATAATGCCTAAGTGACATTCATCCCGACCAGAGGCCGGGAGAAGGTAGCCGATCATTGCTTTAGGTCGAAACCTAAAGCCAGCACCCACGAATCAATATCTTTGGGCAGGTATTTCAAAGAACTTCTGCAATAGTAGCACGCTTCTGTGCACTCAATCTGCACGGCTAAGATACGAATGAATATTAGTTATAAAAGTATACTTTCTAATTCCTTTTGTTACCTTGTAGCTTCATGGAATAAAAGTATCTTTGTATTGTGCATTGATGCTGCACTAAATACTTTTATATTATGTCTGTAAATAAAAATGCACTCATTCGCTATCAGGTTTTAGACCGTTGTTTCCGCAACACAGGCAGAATGTATTTTTGGGAAGACCTGTTGGAAGAATGCAATAGAGCATTGATCGATTTTGATCCTAACAGTGAAGGGATACAGCGAAGGCAGCTTTTTGATGACATTCGGTTTATGGAAAGTGAACAAGGGTGGTCAATTCCCCTTGGCAGAGTCCGTCATGGTCGGAAAGTGTATTACCGGTATGAGGAGTTGTCATTTTCAATTAGCAATCAGCCTTTG